>JBGPHT010000054.1:0-45820 GCA_041484525.1 Bryobacteraceae bacterium
GCCTCGGCGAAGGCGCTAAATGAGCGTGCTGCGCAAGTGGCACGCTTGTTGTGTGTTTGGGCAGCGTAATGAGTGGGTTGCAAGGGATCTCTGGCTTTTTGCAAAATAGGGTCTGCTTTTTTGCAAGGGATCGCTTGCGGCTCTACGCCCGTCACTCGTAGCGCAGCGCCACGATCGGATCGATCTTCGCGCCGCGACGCGCGGGCACCAGCGCCGCCACCGTCGAGACCGTTGCCAGCAGCGCTGCCGCCGCCAGGTATGTCGCAAGATCGCCCGGCTGAACGCCGAACAACAGGCTCGTGAGATATCTGGTAAGCGCGAACGTTCCCGCCGTCCCGAGCACCACGCCCACCGCGATCAACACGCCCGCCTGTCGCAGAACCAGCGCCAGGATTCGGCGTGGCTCGGCCCCGAGCGCCATCCGCAAACCGATCTCGCTGGTCCGCTGGCTGACCGCGTACGAGAGCACGCCGTAGATTCCGATCACAGCCAGCATGACGGCTACGCCCGCGAAAATCAGGAGCAGCGTGGTCTGGAAGCGCCGCTGCGCCGCCGAGGCCGTGACGATCTCCTCGAGCGTGCGCACCGTCGTCACCGGCTGGTCCTTGTCGAGCGACCAGACCTGCTGCTGAATGCTCTTCAGGAGCTGCCGAGGGTTGCCGCCCGTGCGCACGGCGAAATCGGCCAGCCGCACCGGGTACTCGTTCTGCGCCGCAGGAACGTAGAGTTGCGGCTTGATCGGTTCCTCTTTACCACCGCGGCGAATATCGTTGACCATGCCGACGATGGTCATCCACGGTCTTGTCGTGCCGATCTGGAGTGGGTGCCCGACGGGATCCTGATTGTTCATGTACTGCCGCGCGAACGCCTGGTTGACGACTGCCACATACGGTGCGCCGCGGCGATCCTCGGCGGTGAGCAGCCGGCCGCGCAGGAGCGGGATGCCGATGGTAGGGAAATATCCTGGATTGACGGCCTGCGCTTCCGGCGTGTATGTCGCATCGCCCGTGGCATCGAGCCGTATGCCCGTGCTCCATCCGCCGCGCAACGGCATGCGGTTGGCAAAGCCCACGGCGTCGACACCGGGCAGCGCACTCACGCGCTCTTCGAGTTGTTGGAAGAAACGCAGCCGCGCTTCACCCGCTCCGTATCGCAGCTCGGGCAGGTTGATGTTCATAGCCAGAACGCGGTCCGGCTGGAATCCCAGGTCGACGCCCATCAGCGTGACGAAGCTCTTGAGCAGCAGCCCGGCGCCCACCAGCAGGATCATCGAGAGCGCCACCTCCGCCACCGTCAGCGCCGTTCGCCATCGCACCTGGGACGGCCCGCCCACTGCCCGGCCCGTCGACTTCAGCGATTCGGCGGGCTTGGCATCCGATGCCTGCCACGCGGGCGCGAGGCCGAAGACGAGTCCGGTGAGCACCGCGACCGCCGCGGCCATGGCGAACACCGTCCAATCCATCGACACGCTTTGGATGCGCGGAATGTTGCGCGGCGCGAGCGCCACGATTGCCCGGATCATCGCCAGGCCGAGCAGGATTCCCGCCGCGCAGCCGGCCGCGGATACGATCATGCTCTCGGCCAGGAACTGGCGAATCACGCGGAAGCGGCTCGCTCCCAGCGCCAGCCGCACACTGGTTTCGTGCCGCCGGCCGATCGAACGGACCAGCAGCAGGTTGGCGACGTTGACGCACGTGATCAGCACGATCAGCCCGGAGGCGCCCAGCAGCGCCACCAGCGAATCCGTCACGTTGCGCACCAGGTCGTCGCCGAGCGGCGCCACCGCCGCCTTGATGTTCGAATTCGTATTCGGGTATTGCCGCGCCAGGTTGGCATTCAGCACGCCGAGTTGCGCCCTCGCGTTTTCAACGGTCATTCCCGGCCGCAGCCGGCAGATTACGTTCACGTCGTGATCGCCGCGGCTCTCCGCGATCTCTTTGGACAACGCCAGCGGCACGTAGAACTGCAAGCGGTTGGGGTTTGCCAACTGCACCGGTGAGGCGAAGTCCGGCGCCAGCACGCCCACGATCGGATACGGACGTCCGTCGAGCACTAGCGCGCGCGCCAGCACGTCGGTGTCTCCCCCTAGCCGCTGCTGCCAGAAATCGTGCGTGATGATGACGGCCGGTCGTCCGTCAGGTCCCTCCTCTTCGGGGAGAAATTCGCGGCCGAGCTGCGGATGCACGCCGAGTACGGAAAAGAAGCTCGCGGTCACGGCCTCACCGGCGAGCCGCTCCGGCTGCGCATTGCCGGTCAGGTTCAACTGGATCGAATCGAACGCCGCCAGTCCACTGAAGGCGGTCTGCGCGCGGTAGTCGCCAATGTTGGCCATCGAAACCGTAGTGCGCGGCGGAGTGCCGGCGCCGCCCAGCGACGCGCCCGAGCTGCTGAAACCCTGCGCCCCCACCCGGATCTGCTCCTCCCACAGCGACAAGAGTTGCCGCGGTTCAGGATAGGGCAGGCCGCGGAGCATGACCGCGTTCACCACGCTGAAAACCGCGGTGTTCATTCCCAACCCGAGCGCCAGCGTGAGCACCGCCACCGCGCTGAAGCCCGGCGTCTTGCGCAGCATGCGCAGCCCCAGGCGGAAATCCTGCGCCAGCCGTTCCCAGGCAGTCCAGCCCCATAGACTCGAGCTCGAGTCCTGCACCATGGCGGGGTTGCCGAATTGACGGCGCGCAGCCCCCAGCGCATCGCTCGCCGGTGTTCCCTGTTGTTGCAGTTTGCGCGCTCGCAGATCGACGTGCAGGCGCATCTCTTCGTTGAGATCGATGGCGGATTCGTCCCTGTGAAACAGGTGTGCGAGCCGCCTCCGGAATTCTTGGAATGGCATTCTACACCTCTCGTCAGGCGGGTTTCAGTACGCGCGCGATGGCGAACGCGACGCGGTCGTAGCGTTCGAGCTCGCGCTCGAGTTGTTGACGCCCGTCACGCGTCAGTTTGTAATAGCGGGCGCGGCGATTCTCCTGCGTGCGCCCCCAATCGCCCTCGATCCACCCCTTGATCAACATCCGCTGCAGCGCGGGGTAGAGCGAGCCCTCTTCCACCTGGAGCACGTTCTCGGAAGTCTCCTGGATAGAGTCGGCGATGGCGAAACCGTGCAGCGGTCCGTCGCGCGCCAACGTGCGGAGGATGAGCATGTCGAGCGTGCCGGGAGGGATTTCGTCGCGTTGCCCGCGTGTCACATAGATAATCTATGTCACGAGCGTTGAGGCGTCAAGTAAAATTTGCCAGCACCTACCGCGGCTCCCCAATTTCCTTCATCTCCACGCGCCTCGCCAGTACGTCGTAGTTGGGGTTGAGCACGACGTGCTGCACGTCTTTGGGCAGCGGCGACTGAAACTCGCCCGTCGTGTTGCCCGTAAGCGTCATAGCTCCGAGCAGCGTCTCGCGGTTCTTCCCCGGCAGCTTCCCGTAGATCGGCACCCGCATCCGGAACCGCTCCGAAACGCCGCTCTGCGTTAGCCTGCCTTTCATCCTCCGCTTTCCGCCCGGCTCAGTTGCGATCGAATATTCCAATCGATAGCTGGGAAAGTCCGTCCCGAATACCCACTCGTTGAAGAACCAGTCCATGCGCCCGTTGCGGCCCAGGTCCATCGCCGGCTTGATGTGCTTATCCACGATGAACTTGAACTGCTCGGTCGATACCGTACCGTTGCCGAAAGTCGAGAGAAAATCGCGGACCATCGCCAGGAAATCCTTGTCGCCGGTGACGGGATCGTACATGAGGCCGCGCAGCATATGAATAATAAAGCCGCCCTTGGCGTTGAGGAAGGGCGGTACGCGGGACGAGAATGGCGGCCGCGGCAGCTTCACAATGCCCCCTCTGGACGTAATCAGAGAATCGAGCGCCATGCCCAGCCAGACCGGCCCTGCATCGTTCAGCCGGATGGAAAAATCGCCGTCGAGCAGCAGGAAATCTCGCGCGCGCCGCCAGTGGTCGAGAAAGGAATCGGGCGCGCTCTCGGTCGCGCGATCGTACATGGCGACGGCAAAATCGGCAAAGCCCCGCGTCAGCCATTCGTCATGCGTGCTGGCAGGCGCTGCCAGGTTGCCCCACCATTGGCGCGCAACCTCCCGCGGCAGGCTCTCGTCCAGGATGGGATTGACTCGCATAATCCTGGACGAGCCTTCGGTTGCGACATAGCGCTGGCCGCGGTCGGTCAGGACGTAACCTGGAATGTAAACCAGCCCGGGCAGGGAATCGTACGCCGTGGCTTCGGAGATCGCAAGATGCGGGAAGGGTGTGGGACCGAACCAGTACTCGAAGCACCGCAGCGCGTTCTGCGCGGTGGTCAACGCGATCTGCGAACTGGGCAGGAGCAAGCCTCGCGCCGATTCCGACAGGTAGGCCGCGAGTGGGTAGTAGAGGACTTCGTCGGTACGTTCCGTTTTCTTGAAGTCCCCATAGTTGAACCCGGCGGCCGGAAGCGGCTTATCGGACGTCCACTGGAACGCCTCGGATGATCCCTCCCTCCACTGCTTCACCAGGTCGCCCACGCCGGCCACAGTCAAGCCGCGGGGCGCCAGGAACGTGATGTCATAAGTGGCGCGTGTCGTCGGGCCGGTCCGGGGATACCAGGCGAGCCTCGGTTTGATCGCAAAAACACGTCCGCCGAAGTTGCGGATGATCTGGTCGCCTTGGTACTCGAACACCGCCTGGTAGACGCGGTCCTTCACCAATGCCTCGGGCAGCGTCACGTAGAACGAGCCATTCTGCTTGCGGCTCTCCTGGATGTAGGGGATCTCGTGCCCCTCCACCGACACGCGCGACACTTCCAGGTCGGGCAGAAGATCGAATTTGACGACGCGCGTGCCGCTGCGGAGGGCCTTGAACCGGAGCTCGCAAACGCTCGCCAGCCGCTGGTTCCCGCCGATCGAAACCTGCATGCGATAGTGCTCGGCTTCGATCAGCCGCTTGTCCTCGTTCGAACTGGCTTGGCCGGCCTGGATCTCGCTGGCCAGGTGCGAGAGATACCAGATGCCCTCGGCGAAACTGCTGACTGAGACGTCGATCAGGGCAGTCTCGTCGGGCGCGGGCAGCGTGGGGAGAGCCCCCTGCGGATTCACGATGTAGAGTAAACCGGAGTGCTTCCTGCCGTGGATGAAGGCGCGGAACGATCCGCGCTCGGCGGGGTTGTACAGTTCTCCCAGCATTTCGGCTTCGATGTTGGGGACGTCTTCGGACTTCAGCAACTGATCGAGAAACGTGCCCGGTGTATCATAGCGGTCGCGCGTATTTTCCTGGACGCGCTTGAGCGCCTGTTCGTGCGCCGCCAACGGCTCGTCCGTCAGTTCCGCGTTTCGTTCGATCTCGTCGAAGGTGGCATCGCTGAAGTAAATTACAAGTGCCGTGAAATCTTCGGTGACGGAATCGGCGCCGGACATCTGGCGCAGATGGCGCGCTGCCACTTCGAAAGCCGGCTTAAGTTGGAAGGTTCCCTCACCCACGAAAACGCCGATGGCAACGCGGTCGAGCACCGGCGGCGGGAAGCTGAAGGAACCTTGGTGGAACGTGAAGGTGGCCGCGTCGCGGGTCAGCACCAGATCCCGCACGCGATAGGCCTGGCGCAATTTGCCTCCCCGCAGCGCTTGGTAGTTGGGGTCGGAATTGCGCAGCGGAGACCGCTTGGCGGAGACGTCTACGGACGTCACCACGCGCCTCACCTTCAACGCAACTGCGACGTCCACGGGCTTGTCGCCAATCGTGACGCCGTGCTCGTACGGCTCGAAGCTCTCATGCACCACGTTTAGAAGGTAAGGACCGGGCGCGAGATCGTCGAACCGAAAGCGGCCCTGGGTGTCGGTGAACGCGTGGATCGGCTCGGCCAGAGATGCGCCTACCACGATAGCTTCCGCCCGCGCCACAGCGGCGCCGCTGGGATCTTTCACCACGCCCGACAGTGTCGCGCCCTGTAGCAGCGGCAGGCCCAACAAAAGGAGAGCGAAGACGCGCATGGAATCGTAGTTTACGCCTTCACGCGGAACTTCGAGGATAACTGCGCCAGTTGTTCGTCGACCGATAGTTTCTTCGGCTCCGGTTTAGCTGCCTCTTTCCGCTTGGGTTCCACCTTCGCCTCCACCGCCTTCATGGAAAGTGCGATCCGCTTCGCCTTCGGATCCGCGCTCAGCACCTGCACCTTCACGATCTGCCCGGCCTTCACTACCTCGCTCGCTTCTTTGACGAAACGGTTCGCCAGCTCGCTCACGTGCACCAGACCGTCCTGGTGCACCCCGATGTCCACGAACGCGCCGAAGCGCGTGACGTTGGTGACCACGCCCTCCAGTTGCATGCCGGGTTTGAGGTCCGCGATCTCCTTCACGTCTTCCCGCCACTTGGGCGCCGCGAACTTCTCGCGCGGATCGCGGCCCGGCTTGCGCAACTCTTCCCGGATGTCGCCCAGCGTGTACATCCCCACGGCCTCGGTCTGGAAGCCTTCGAGCTTCACCTTCTCGATCAGCTCCGGCCGTGCGATCAACTCGCTTACTGTGACACCCAGGGACGCCGCCATCTTCTCCACCACGGTGTACGATTCCGGATGCACGGCAGTCACGTCGAGCGGGTTCTCGCCTCCCCGGATGCGCAGGAATCCGGCCGCCTGCTCGAACGTTTTGGGTCCGAAGCCCGGCACTGCGCGCAGCGACAGGCGCGAACGAAAGCGCCCCTTTTCGTTGCGGTATTCGACGATTTTCAGCGCCGTGCGCTCGGTGATCCCCGCCACGTACCGCAGCAGCGCCCACGACGCCGTGTTCAAATCCACGCCCACGCGGTTCACGCACGATTCCACCGTCGCTTCCAGGCTCTGCTTCAGCCGCCGCTGGTCCACGTCGTGCTGGTATTGGCCCACGCCGATGGCCTTGGGGTCCACCTTCACCAGCTCCGACAGCGGGTCCTGCAGCCGCCGCGCGATTGAGATGGCGCCGCGAACCGTCAGGTCCAGGTCCGCGAACTCCTGGCGCGCGATCTCCGAGGCCGAGTACACCGACGCGCCCGATTCGCTCACCGTCACGCTGAAGATCTTCGCCAGGTTCGCCTGCCGCAGGAAGTCCTGCACGAAGGCTAGCGTCTCGCGCGAGGCCGTCCCATTGCCGATCGCGATGGCCTGGACGTTGTGCCGCGCGATCAACGACGCCAGCGTCTTCACCGACCCCGCCAGGTCGTTGCGCGGTTCGAACGGGTAGATGACCGAGTGCTCCAGAAATTTCCCGGTGTCGTCCACCACCGCGATCTTGCATCCCGTGCGGATGCCCGGGTCGAGTGCCAGCACCGTCAGCATTCCGGCGGGCGGCGAGAGCAGCAGGTTTTCCAGGTTCTCGCGGAAGACCTTGATGGCCTCCTCGTCCGACCGGTCCTTCAACTCGAGCCGGACCTCCGTCTGGATGGATGGATTCAGCAGCCGCTCGTACGAATCTTCGACCGCCTGTTCCAGGTGCGCCTTCCATTCACCCGCCGCGCGAATCACGTGCGCCCGCAGCCATGCCACGGGCCCCTCCTGCGCCAGTTCGATCTCAAACGTGAGCACGCCTTCCTTGGCGCCGCGCCGGATCGCCAGCATGCGATGCGAAGGAATCTTGCTGGCCGGCTCGCGGTAATCGGCGTACATCTTAAACTTGCCTTCCGGGTCCGGTGCGCCTTCGATGGCGCGGCATGCAACCACGCCATCCGCCATCATCATTCCGCGCACCGCTTTGCGGAACTCGGCCTTTTCGCTGATCCATTCCGCCACGATGTGCCGCGCCCCTTCGAGCGCCTCCGCCGCGGGCATACCGAACGACGCCGCCAACTCCGGCAGCGATCGCTCGCCTGCCTTCTGCTCCCAGAGAAACACGGCCAGCGGCTCCAGGCCCTTCTCACGCGCGATCGAAGCCTTGGTGCGCCGCTTCGGTTTGTACGGCAGGTACAGATCCTCGAGTTCGGTCTTCTCGAGCGCCGCTTCGACCTTCGCCCGCAACTCCGGGGTGAGCTTCCCCTGTTCCTGGATCGACTGGAGCACCGTCTCCTTGCGGTCTTCCAACTCGCGGAAATACTCCAGCTTTTCCTGAATGTCGCGAATCTGGACTTCATCCAGATTGCCCGTTGCCTCCTTGCGATAACGCGCCAGGAAGGGCACCGTGCCGCCGTCATCCAGCAGACCGATGACGATCACGAGCCCCTTCAACGGCACATTCAGTTGTTTGGAAATGTGAACCAGAATCGCGGTCGATAACGCCTTGAGTTCAGCCATGAAATCCCTGTCGCTCCCATCATGCCACACGGAAATGCCGCCGCCTCAAGTCAAATATTTCACAAACAGAACAGTGTTCCCGCGCTCGTTGTAGAGCAGCTCATCCACCAGGTTCCGCGTCATCAGGATGCCGAATCCGCCGGGCCGCAATCCCTGGCCCAACCGCTCCTCGACGTGCTTGGTGGGCGAGCCATCCGGATTCGAAATCGCGGCATGCGGCAGAAAATCGAGCGAGAAGCCTTTGCCCGGGTCGTGGATGTGTACCATGATCGAGCGCGCCGTCCGGATCAACGACGCCCGCACCCGCTTCTTGGGGTCCGACCTGCCGCCGTGTTCGATGGCATTCATAAGCAGTTCGCGGAACGCCGCCGACACATCTTCGCGAACCTGCGCCGGCAGATCGGGCTCCACTTCGTGAACGAAGTGCGTGGTCCGATCCGCAGCCCCGAGTTTGCAACGGATGTCCAGCGTAATCCACTCCGGCCGCGCCGAAATCACGCGAATATCGTCCTGCCACGCCCCCGCGTCGAGTGCCTGCTGCACGGTATCGGCCAGGGTGAGTTCGGGAATTGGTTTGTGGAAATACGAGAAAGCGCGTTCGCGGATCGCCACCAGCGCCCGCACCGGATCGGCTTCGCCCGTCACGATCACCTTGGTGCCCGGCCGGATCGCCCGCATGCTGCGCAGGAGCGTCAGCCCGTCATCGCCGTTCCGTCCTTGACCAGCCAGTACCAGATCGAAAGCCCTATGGCGCAGGCACTCCAGGGCCTCCCGTCCGTCATAGGCGTCCTGGATCGACCGGTCATCCCGCCGAAGCAGGTTTGCCATCCGCTCGTGAACGGCACGGTCGGCGTCGATTACCAGCAGGCACCGCGAACTCACTGAGTCTCCCACCTTTAATTTAGCCGAGGTTCAGGATACCATGAGGGGACGTGTGCATCAGCACCTACCAGAAGTAGATTAAAAACACGTAACCTCTGGTGGTACCAGAGCATCTACAATCAAATAATGGTCTATCCCGAGCTGCCGGTCCGCGGGGCGGGCCTTCTTGTCATGGGGCTGTTGGTTGTTGCCGCCTCGGCCCAGATCTACCCGCCGGGTGGTGGCTACCCCGGCCAGTCGCCGTATCCGGGCGGGCGCCAGCCTACAACCCCCGGCATTCCTATCCCCGGCCGGGGCAGCAAGCAGCAGAACACCAAGGAACCGGCGAAGGTTCTGCCCAACTTCCGCGGCCACCTGAAGCAGATGGACGACAAGTCCCTCACGCTCGAGCTGGACGATTTCCGCGTGCTGGAATTCCGGCGCACCGACAAGACCAAGTTCTTCAAGAGCGGCGACGAAGTGAAGACGCCCAACTTCGGCGGCGGCGACCAGATTTCAGTCGAGGGATCCGAGGACCCGGGCGGGTACTTCACCGCCGTCAACGTCTATTGGGAGAAGGCCGCATCCGCCTCTCCTAAGACGGCCAATAAGGATGGCTCCGTCGATACCTGGGCGGACAACGCGCCGGGTTCGGACAGGCCGCGGCCCACCGCCGAGAAGGCGCCGCCGCCCGCCAAACCGGATGCCGAGGACCCCGGTCCGCCGAAGCTGCAGCGCGGCAAAGTGGCTGATATCTCCCGCGAACGTTCCAAGCCCGTCCCCGCCACCGAAACCGCCGACAGCGCTGTGAACATGCCGCAGCCTCCGCCCGCGATGCGTACGCCGGGGCGGGAGCCGCCAGCCGTGACCGCGGCGCGAAATGACGATGACTACGTGCTGCCCTCGATCGTCAACAAACCCTTGGATGCGCTGATCCGCAAGGCCACCGATGCGGCGCTCGAATTCACCGAAGAACTGCCCGCCTACGTCTGCCAGGAAATGATGGCGCGTTCGCAGAGCGAGACGCATCCCGCCAATTTGCACGCTATCGACGTGGTCACCGCCAATCTGGTCTACGAAAACGGCAAGGAAGACTACCGCGACATCGCCATCAACGGCAAGCCGCTTAAGGGCAAGAAGATGGAGGACACCGGCGGCGCTTGGTCCACTGGCGAATTCGGCACGGTGCTGATCGATCTTTTCTCACCCGCCACCGCGGCCAATTTCCGGCCGCACGGCGAATCGCGCATGGCCGGCGTCAACACCAAGCTTTATGATTTCGACGTCGATCGTGAGCACTCACACTGGTCGATCCACATGGGCTCGCAGACGTTCGATCCGCCTTACAAGGGCTCGGTCTGGATCGACCCGCAGACGGCGCGTGTGCTGCGCATCGAAATGCAGGCGTACGGTTTTCCGGAGACGTTTCCTACGGATCACGTGGAGTCCGCCACCGATTACCAGTACATCCGCCTGGGGGATACGAAGCAGTACCTGCTGCCGGTGCATTCCGAAAATCTGACGTGCCAGCGCGGATCCAATTACTGCTCGCGCCTGCAGATCGATTTCCGCAATTATCACAAGTACAGCGGCGAATCCAACATCACGTTCGGCGATCCGGTGAAGCCCCCGCCGAAGAAGTAGTGGGCTAAAGCGCCAGTTGTACCGCGGCCTGTAAGTCCGCCTCCGAGGTGAACCCTTCGAACCGCTTGACCTGCTTCCCGGCGCGATCGAACACGATCGTCACGGGTAGTAGATCCTCGATTTTGTATTGCTGTCTGATCGCGTCCGACCCCAGCGCCACCGTGTATTCCATCGGGTGCTTCTTCAGGAACCGCTCGACGCGCGCCGCCCCTTCGTCGTCCATCGAAACTCCCAGCACCACCACGCCCTTCGTCCCTAGTTCCTTGTGCATCCTGTTGAAGCTGGGGATTTCCCGAATGCAAGGCACGCACCAGGTCGCCCAGAAATTCACCACGACAACCTTGCCATTGGTATCGACACTCTTCCCATCGAGCGAGGTCCAGCGCGTGGCACCGGCCGGCTTGTCCGCACCGGCCGGCGGCGGAGCGCTGTTCAGAAACGCCAGGAACTTCGGGACATCCGAAGTCTTGCCTTCGAACTTCGCAATCACCTTTTCATCCGCATCGAGGATCGCGTAGAGCGGCGTGGCGGCAGTTTGAAATTTCGCCAGTTGCAGATTCTGGTTGGCCTGCGATACCGCATCCGAGCGGTCGGTAAACAACTCCACCAGCACGAACCCCTGCAACGCCGCGGCGATCTCCGGCCGCGACAACATATTCGCTTCCATCCAATGGCAATTGGCGCAGGCAACTCCCGTGAAGTTCACGAAGAGCAGCTTGCCTTCGCGGCGCGCCCGCTCGAGCGCCTCGCGATACTGGTCCTTCATCCAGGCGAGGCCCGCAGGCGCGCCGCCCGGACCAGCGCTCTCTCGCGCCGTGGGCACGTACGCGTCCAGGTCGCCCAGCTTGCCGCCGAACATTCCGGGCCACAGCGAAATCGCGAAGATCAGAAATGCTGCGCCCATCAGGAGCCGCCCCATTCCCATCGACTCGTCCGCTTTGATCCCCTCGAGGCGCAGGAATCCCAATAGATACAGCCCCGCCATGGCGAACAGCACGATCCACGCCGCTAGGAATCGCTCGCGCGTCAGCCATCCCAATTGCAGGATCTGGTCCACCGCGCTCCAATATTTCAAGCTGACCGCGAGAATCACGAACCCCATCACGACCTTGACGCGCGCCATCCATCCGCCGCTGCGCGGCAGCCGCTTAAGATAAGACGGAAACAGCGCCAGCAGGAAGAACGGCAACGCGAGACCGGTGGCAAAGGTGACCATTCCCATCAGCGGACGCGGTCCGCCGCCCGAGACCGCCGCTGCCAGCAGTGTTCCCACGAACGGCCCCACGCACGCGAACGATGCTAGTGAGAACGTCAGCCCCATCAGCAGCGTCCCCGCAAACCCGCCCTTCTCCGACGAGCGGTTCAGCCGCGTCAGAATCGCGGAAGGAATCGTGATCTCGAATGCCCCCAGCAGACTCAATCCGAACGTAATGAAGAGCGCGCCGATGAACCCGTTGACCCACTTGTTCGAACCGAGCTGCAGCACGCCGAACGGTCCCAGCGCCGCCGTGATCGCCAACCCCAGCCCCGAGAACAGCACGATGATTCCCAGGCAGAACACCACCGCCTGCGTCACGCTCTCGCGCCGCGATCCCGACTGCCGGTTCAGGAAGTACGACATCGTAATCGGGATCATGGGAAACACGCACGGCGTGAAGATCGACGCCAGGCCGAATCCGAATGCCACCGCGAGAAATGCGCCCAGCCCTTCACTAGCCGCGCTCTGTGAAGCTCCCGCCGCCGGAGGGGCCTTGGCCTCGGAATACCCTGCGGGAATAACAAGGGCCGCGACCGGCGCCGACGGGTCGATCTTCACGTCGGCGGTTCCCGACCACCGCCCCGGCACGCAAACCGTATCGCTGCAGGTTTGAAACCGCGAACTCACAGAGATCTGCGCCGCACCTGCCGGAGCGTCTTTCTTGACGTTCGCCTCCAGCAGAAATGCGACCGTTCCCTCGAATGTCTCCGTCTCCAGATTGAAATTGGAATCGAACGCCCGCTTCGGTTTCGGTTGCAGTACGCGCGTGCCAGCCACTACCGAGTCCGGCCCCACCTGAAAGGAAGTCGGAATGCCGGCGGCCGAAGACGCGGAATAAAGATGCCACCCTGCGTCGATGGCACCCTCGACGCGAACCAGCGTCTTAGCCCCCGGCGCCACCGTCCCCGGCTCCACCTGAAGGTTCCACTTGACGTGCTCTTCCGCCCAAGCGCCGCACGCGCAAAGCGCCAAGACAACCGCCGACCTGACCGTGGCGCCCGCTCTCATGCTGAATTCCTGCTACTCTGCCCGCACCAGCTTATCGTACGCCGAAGATCGCAGCTCTTCCTCGATCCGCTGGTTCACCTTGCCCCCGTAGAACTCCGCCGCCACCCGAATCGCATTCTTGATGGCATTGGGGTTCGATCTTCCGTGGCAGATGATGTTCACGCCGCGCACGCCCAACAGCGGCGCGCCGCCGTATTCGGAGTAATCGATGCGCTTCTTGAAGTCGCTGAACGCGTCCTTCGCCAGCACGTATCCGATCTTGCCGCTGATGGTGGCTTCGAGCGATTCCTTCAGCAGTTGTTTCAACATCTCCGCCAGCCCCTCGCTCACCTTCAGCGCCACGTTGCCGACGAATCCGTCGCAGACGATCACGTCCACCTTCCCGCTATAGATGTCGCCGCCTTCGACGTTGCCGATGAAGTTGAGGTTCAGTCCCTGCATCAGCGAAAATGCCGCGCGCGTCGAATCGTTGCCCTTGTGCTGCTCTTCGCCGATCGAAAGAATCCCCACCCGCGGCCTTGATCGTTTGAGGATGAAGCGCGCGTAGATCTCGCCCATGACGGCGAACTGCGCCAGCATTTTCGGCGAGCAATCCACGTTGGCGCCGACGTCCACGATCACGACTGGGGAGCCGCGTTCGATGGTCGGGAGAATGCCGGTGAGCGCGGGCCGTGCCACTCCGGGCACCACACCTTGCACGATCTTGGCTGTCGCCATGATCGCGCCCGTGTTGCCCGCCGACACCATTCCTTGCGCGGCGCCGTTCTTCACCAGGCGCGCCGCCACTCGCAGCGAGCTGTTGGGCTTGGCCCGCACCGCCTTCGCCGCGCTGTCCTCCATGGTGACGACTTCGGGCGCGTCGACGATTTCGATGGGGAGTTCTGCCCAGCCGTCGTGCTGCCGCAGCTCCCGGCTGACCTCCTCATGGCGGCCCACCAGGACTACCTTGACCCCCAGACTTCTCGCGGCTTGAACCGCTCCGCCGACTTCCGATTTTGGGGCGTGATCTCCGCCCATTGCATCAACCGCAATGGTCAGCATGAGCGCTAGTAGCTACTCCTGTGCAATTTCCACTACTTCGCGTCCCTTGTACTGGCCGCAGTGCGGGCACACTCGATGCGGCAACTTCGGCTCGTGGCAATTCGGACATTCCGAAAGGCCGGAAGCCTTGAGCGCATCGTGCGCGCGGCGAGTGCTCGTCCGCTGATGAGAATGTCTACGTTTCGGATTCGGCATATTTCTACCTCTATAAGTTCCATCCGCTTGCGCGGGGTCAATTCTGAATCTTACTTGATCTCTAGGTTCCCGAGCGCCCGCCACCGGTCGTGAGTGAGGTCCACCCTGCAATCGCACGCGGTTTCGTTCCGGTTCTTGCCGCAGGTGGGGCAGATTCCCTTGCAATCGGCACTGCAAATCCGCTGCATCGGAAGCGCCAGCACCACCTGTTCCCGGAGAATTCCTTCCAACTCGATTCCGTCACCTTCGTAAAATCCGATCTCCGCTTCCCCTTCGTCGATCTCGACCTCTTCCTCCCGCGCGATGTCCGTCATCGGCCGGTAGAAAAGATCGAAGCTCGCGTCCAGCGGAAACTTCGCGCGTCCCAGGCACCTGTCGCACTGCGCCCCCATTTCGACGCTGTACTTCCCCAGAACACGAATCTCCCCTTCCGAATTCTCCAGCAGTTCGGCCGAGCCGGTGACGTGGAGCGGAACCGTCTGCTCTATGTCTTCGCTCGCGAAGTCGATCTGCCCGGGTGCGAAGGTTTCCTCGAAGCGAACCTTTCGCCGCTCCATCTCTTTGACACTAAGGAACATAGGGAAAGCCTGGAATTTCGGGCAGAACGTTTACAGTATAGCATCGTAAATATGCCCGACGCCGCTTCCCAATTGGCCGCCCTGGCCCGTCAATTCGAGGACGCAACCGCACGCGCACGCCGGCTCGGCCAGACCGCCGATCTCACCAAACAGCCCGCCCCCGCGCGTTGGTCCGCCGCCGAGTGCGTGGAACACCTGAACCTCACCACCCGCGCCTACCTGCCGCGCATCGAGCCCGGACTGCGTGAGTTGCGCAGCCGTAGTCAACTGGCCCTCGGTCCTTATCGTATGGAATTCATGCCCCGGTTGCTGAACTGGCTGCTCGAACCTCCCGTCCGTCTCAAGATGCCGACCAGCGCCCCGTTCCAGCCGGTGAAGATTGCCGACCCGGCACGCGTCGTGCCCGATTTTGTCGAACTTCAGCAACGCCTGCTGGATCTCTTGCGGCAGTCCGAAGGGCTGGCTATCGATACTTTCAAGATCCACTCGCCGTTCGCCGAGAAGGTTCGGTACAACCTCTACTCGGCGTTCGTCCTGACCGCAACGCACCAGCGGCGCCATCTCTGGCAAGCCGAACGGATTTAGCCCCGCTACCCTCCGGTAGAGTCCATCGGCGGCGCCGGCCAGACCGCCGCGTCCCCGCCCCCCGGCTTCAAGGCGGATTCGGCGGATTCGGCGTTTCGATCCGGCTCTGAGCGGTATACAATCGCAGCATGAAACGTCTTGCACTCGCCGCTGTCGCGTTCTCCTTCTGCGCGCTTGCCGCCGATCCCCAGCCCGTCTTCCTCTGGCCCAACGGAGCGCCTGGCTCTGAAGGCAAGACCGCCGAGGAGAAGGTGCGCAGCGCCGGCCCCAATGACACGCGCATCGTCTCGATCGTCCATCGGCCCTCGATCACTCCTTATCTGCCGTCCAGGGAAACAGCCACCGGCGCCGCCGTTGTCATCGCGCCCGGCGGCGGCCATAGCGAACTCTGGATGGATCACGAAGGCTATAACGTCGCTGCATGGCTGAGCCAGCACGGCGTCGCCGGCTTCGTCCTGAAATACCGGCTGGCGCGCGAGCCCGGCTCCACTTATAAGGTTGATGAGCACGCATTCGCCGATATCGAGCGCGCCATCCGGGTAGTGCGAGCCCACGCCGCTGAGTGGGGTGTCGATCCGCAGCGTATCGGAGTAATGGGCTTCTCCGCCGGCGGAGAACTGGCAGCGCTCGCCGCCACCCGCTTCGACGCCGGCCAGGAAACCGCCGCCGATCCAGTGGACCGCCAGAGCTCGAAGCCCGCATTCCAGGCACTGATCTATCCTGCCATCCCCAAAGACATGGCGCTTTCGAAGGACACGCCGCCTGCGTTTCTGGCCTGCGGTGAAAATGATCGGCAGAACATCTCTCAGGGCCTGCCCGAGCTTTATCTCGCGCTCAAGCGTGCCGGAGCCTCCGCCGAACTGCACGTGTTCAGCGGCGTCGGTCACGGCTTCGGACTGCGTGCGACTACCCGCGGCGCGATCGCGCAATGGCCTTCACGCTTCTACGATTGGCTGGATGCGCGCGGCCTCTTGAAGCCGGCCGCCCCGGCGGTTACTCGCTAAGTCCATGGAGTACTCGGTGCACTTCTTGACGGCCGCGGCCATGTTCTTGGCCGGCACATCAGCCGCGCAGGAGCAGGCCAAGCGCCCGGACGGGCTGTATGCGGAGATCCGGACCACGAAGGGCACCATCGTCGCCCGGCTGGAAGCAGATCTCACGCCGATGACTGTCGCGAACTTCGTAGGGTTGGCCGAAGGCACGATTGCCAACGCAGCCTTCGACCCCGGCCGCCCCTTCTATGACGGTACCGTCTATCATCGAGTGGTCCCCGGCCACGTTATTCAGACAGGCGTCCCGCAGTCGGATCGCGCCAAGAATCCCGGCTACAATTTCCCCACCGAGATCCACGCGCGGCTCAGCCACAATCACGCCGGTGCGCTGAACATGGCGAACGGCGGGCCCAACACCAACGCCGCTCAGTTCTGCATCATGCTGGGCGATCGCGGGTACCTCGACGGGGATTTCAGCGTCTTCGGCGAGGTCGTCGAAGGCATGGACGTAGTGATGCGCATCGTGCAGGGCGACGTGGTCGAAAGCGTGCGCATCGTCCGTGTGGGAACCAAGGCGCAAGCGTTTCACCCGACGACGGAGTCCTTCCAGGCGATGGTCCGGGCGGCCGGGCAGCGCGTCCGCGAGCATGCGGAGAAGAAGCTGACAGCGGAACGGGACTGGATCGCGCGCAACTATCCGAAGGCCGTCGGGCCAGCCGGCGGAGTCCTGACGGAGCGGCTGGCTGCAGGTCAGGCCGCGCCCGGCGCCGGTGGCGCTGTGCGCGTGCGGTATCGCGGGAGCGAAGTCCGATATGTGGGGGACGTGCTGGGGCGGGAGGGTCCGCCGCTTGACGTGATTTCCTTTGATAGTGGCGACAACGGCGTTCCCGGCAATGTAGACACACCGCGCGTCTTCACCTTCGAGCCGGGCAAGACCAAAATCAACGCCGGCCTGGATGGTGTAGTCGCCGCAATGCTTCCGGGAGAGCGTCGCATCGTCATCGTGCCGGCGGCTTTGGGGTACGGCCGCGCCGGGCTCTATCCGCCCGAAACCCCCGGCAAACGCCGCTTCGTGATCTCCCCCAACGCGATGCTGGTCTACGACGTTGAGGTGCTGGCGAACGAGTGAGCGTGCCCTTCATCCCGCACACTTTAAATCCAACTGCTGAGTGAAGCATCAACAGACCAGGAGGACTGCGTGTCCAAACGAATTGCACCTTTCAGGTATATGATTCCCGGGTTACTTTTGCTCTTGATCCAAAGCGGTTTGCCAGGGGCGTCCGAACCTTCGAAGGACCTCGTCCAACAACTCATCGATGCGATGAACCAGGGGCCGGCCGTTAAACCCGGCCATCGTATCGAACACGCCAAGGGTATTGTGTGCCAAGGAACGTTCGAGGCTTCACCCGACGCTAAGAAGATTTCCCGTGCCTCGCACTTCGGCGGCGGCGCCGTACCGGTAACGGTGCGGTTCTCCGATGGCGCCCAGGACCCGGCTATCCCGGACAATTCTCCTCACGCCGCTCCGCGTGGCATGGCGATTCGATTTCTGAGCGGCCGCGGAACGGACATCGTCGCGAACTCACACAACGGTTTCATCGTGGGCACGGGCGAGGATTTCCTTGCGCTCCTGAAGGCTCAGGCCGCGACGGACGCCTCCAAACCACACCCTTCGCCCATCGAGCAGTTCCTGGGAAGCCATCCCAGAGCTCTGAAGTTCGTGCAGGATCCTAAGCCGGTGCCCGTGAGCTACGCCACCGAATCGTTTTACGGCAACAATGCGTTCCGGTTCGTAAACAAGAGCGGGGAAAAGCACACAGGCCGCTACCAGATTCTGCCTGTCGCCGGCTCGCAGTATCTGGATGAGACGGCGGCAAACGCTAAATCCCCCGATTTCCTTGGCGAAGAGTTGAAGACCCGTCTCGCGGCGGGCCCCGTGAAGTTCCGTCTGCTCCTGCAACTCGCCGAGCCCGGAGACCAAACCGACGATAGTTCCGTAGTGTGGCCCGATGCCCGCAAGACGGTGGAACTGGGCACGATCGCCATCACCTCTCTCGTCGCGGATAACGCCGCCGCCGAACGGGCCCTGGCGTTCGATCCCGCGCGCCTGACGGACGGAATCGAGTTGTCCGATGATCCGTTGCCGGCTTTACGCTCCCAGGTCTACTCGATTGCCGTGACGCAGCGCCGGGCACATTCGCATTAAGGACCGCGATGTCTTCTACGCCGCGAACTTGCTCACTGCGGCCTCGTCCCATTCGACGCCCGACCCCGGGGCTTCACTGCACAGTGCGTAGCCGTTTTCCACGCGCAGCGGCTTCGCAAGAATCGGATTCCACCAGTCCGAATACTCCAGCCAGTGGGCCGTCGGGGTGGCGGACAGCAATTGCGCGCTCAGTTCCGGCCATAAGTGGTTCGAAAGCGGAATGGAGTGCGCCTGCGCCAATGCCGATGCCCGCAGCCACCCCGTGACACCGCCGATCTTCATCACGTCGGCCATCATGAAGTCCGACGCGCGCGCCTCGATGGCGTGCCGCATGTCGAGCGCGCCCCACCAGTTCTCGCCGCACTGGATCGGCGTGTGGATCTCCCGCGCCACGGCTGCATGCCCCTGGTAGTCGTGCGCCAGCACGGGCTCCTCGACCCACGTAAGCCCCTCGCCCTCGAGCACGCGCAAGCGCTTCACGGCCTCGGCCGGCGTGAGGCTCTGGTTGTAATCCACCATGATCGCCACTTCGCCGCCCGCCGCGCTGCGCATAGCGCGCACCACTTCGAGGTCCTCCCGCACCGTCGGATAGCCGATCTTCGCCTTGATGCCGCGGAACCCGCGCTTGCCCCACTCTTCAGCGACGCGCGCCGACTCCGCCGCTCCGTCGTACCCGACAGCGCCGTAGGCCGGCACCGGCTTCGGTGCGCCGCCCAGCAGCCGGACCAGCGGCATCCCTTGGCTGCGCGCCAGCGCATCCCAAAGCGCCATATCCACGGCCGCGAGCGCCATCCCCACCAGCCCTTGCGTTCCCAGCAAGCGGAACTTGCGCGACAGTTTCTGCTCGATCGCAGCCGGCGCCAGTTCCTCGCCCACCACGAACGACTCCAGGTTTTTCACGAACTCGGCCGTGGGCTTCAGCGCCGCCGGCGTGTACGTGAAGATCATCCCGTGTCCCCCCGCGCCTTCGTCCGTCGCCACATCCACGAGCACCAGCGGCGATTCCGTCAGCGTGCCGCTCGCCGTCTGATGCGGCGGATACAACGGGACCCGCACCGCCCGCACGCGTAATTCGCGAATCTTCATAGCGTCGCTTCTCCCGGCGAATCCTTCACGATATCATCGGTCCTATGCGCATCACCGCGATCCTGGCCCTCATATTTGCCGCCTCTGCGCCCGCCCAGCCGTTGTCGGACGCCCTGCGCGCGCGCATCGCCGGCTTCCCCGGCACCGTGACGCTCTACGCCCGCAATCTCGACACCGGCGCTTCCATCGGCATCCGCGAAACCGATCCCGTCCGCACCGCCAGCACCATCAAGCTGCCGATTCTCTGCGCCGTATTCGACGCCATGGCGCGCGGCCAGGCCAAGTGGACCGAGCTCTTGACCGTCACTCCTGCCGAGAAGGTCTCAGGCTCCGGCGTCATCGGCGCCGAACTTTCCGACGGCGTCCAGCTTCCGCTGAGCGATGTCGTCCACCTGATGATCGTTCTCAGCGACAACACCGCTACTAATATGGTGCTCGAGCGTTTTACCGCCGATGCCGTCAACGCGTATCTCGACAAGATCGGCATCCGCACCACGCGCTCGATGCGCAAAATCCGCGGCGATGGCAACCAGCTCAAGTCCCCGTCCGGATTTTCGGCCGCAGGCAAATTGCCCGAGAATCAGAAGTACGGCCTCGGCGTCTCCACGCCCCGCGACATGGTGACCATTCTCGAGAAACTGGACCGCGGCGAAATCGTCAGCCCCGATGCGTCGCGAGAAATCCTCGCCATCCTCAAGCGCTGTCAGGACGCGACCGGCATCCGCCGCCGCTTAGGCGACTTCACCATCGCCAACAAAACCGGCTCGCTCGATGCCCTGCGCTCCGATCTCGGAATCGTCTACACCAAGTCCGCCCGCATCGCCATGGCGATCACGGTCGACGGCATCCCGAAGCCCGATTGGACGCCCGACAATCAGGGCTCACTGATCATCGCCGACCTGGCGAAACTGATCGTCGACGGCCTCTCCGCCGCACCGCCGGCGGCGTCCAAGCAATAGCCCTACCTACTGCCCCTTTCCAAGATTGAACGTGATGCCGAACGCCATCTGGTGATCCACCATCGTCCCGCGCAATCCCAGGTGCTGCCCCGAAAGGTCGAACGCCAGCTTGTCCGTCATCTGGTATTCCACACCTTCAAACACCGAGATCACGCGCTCTGTCCCCGTGGACCTCTCCCACACCGCGTTCATGTGCGGCGTGAATTTCCCCAGCGTCCCCGACGCTGCGAGCCTCCGTCCGAAGCCGACCCCCGCATCCCACGTGCCTGCGCGGTTCGTCGCGGAATCGTGCGTCGCCGCCGACCAGCTTAGCGTCGCCCCCAAACTGTTCCGCCCGGTGTCGTAGCGCGCGATGGCGACCGCACCCAGCCGCGCGCCCTCCTCGCCTCGCAGAAAGAACGTCGCCTGCGGCGCGATCGCAATGTCCAGCTTCTTACCATCGTGCAGCACCGAGGTCGCCGTCAGCGTGATCGACTGGCTGAACTGCGTCGCGCGCCCGCCGCCCGTATCGACGTTATCCAACGAGTCGAACGCCACCGCATATTCCGTGCGTCCCCAGATGGTATGTGTCCCTGCGGGCGTATACTTTAGCGTCGCCGGCATGCTGTAGCCGGTAGTCGAGAAGGAGTACAACCCGGCGAAGTCGATCTCCGCCGTCCCTGGCTCGGTGATCAGCGTGTTCACGTGCAGCCGCTTATTCAGCGTGATCCGCGACCCGCGCGAATCCCCGCGCCGCAGAAAGCCCAGTGATGCCGCCGGCGCCGGCCGCGCCGAAAAAAAGTGAATCGCCACCACCATCACAAGCTCCATCCGCAACCGAGGCATAAGTGATTATAGGTGCGTTCCATACCCGATACGCCATCCAAACCCCGCGGGCAATCCTCTCACCCTCTCCTTCCTCCGCCCCCCTCTGCGCTCGAAAGATTTGTCCCTCAAGACTCGGCGCCTCGGTGCCTCGGCGGTGAGTTTCCTCCCGTCGCACGTTATAATCAACCCAATCGCCCACGCGAGGGGACATGCATATCCGCCTCACCATCCTGGCCATACTCATCGCCGCCGGACTCGCCGCCAGGTCTTACCCGGTGGACGGCATCGTTGTTGCCGTCGACCCTTCCGCGCGCACCATGCTCGTTTCCCACCGGCCAATCGCCAATTACATGGGCGCCATGATGATGCCCTTCCGCGTTGACGACGCGCGCGATCTCGCCGGCCTCCACCCAGGCTCACGCGTGCAGTTCGACCTGGTCGTCGATAAGGACCATTCCGTCGCCCGCCGCGTCCGCCACTCCGCCGGCGCAGACGTCGAAATCCCCGCGCCCCCGGAGCGCCTCCGTATCGGCGACCCGCTTCCCGATTTCGAGCTCACCGATCAACTGGGACGCTCCGTCCGTCTCGCCGACTTCAGCGGCAAGGTTCTCGCCATCAACTTCATCTACACGCGCTGCCCGTTGCCCGATGTGTGCCCGCGGCTGTCGGCGAACTTCGCCGCGCTGCAGCGCCGCTTCAGCGAACGTCTCGGCGCCGGCCTGGTTCTGCTCTCCGTCACCGTCGACCCGGAATACGACACGCCTGCCGTCCTCGCCGATTACGCGCGCCGCTGGACCGCCGATGCGCGCGGCTGGCGCTTCCTTACCGGCGCCGTGGCGCCTATCGCCGCAAGTCTCGGCGAGGTCGTCTGGACGGACGAAGGTTCCATCGGCCACAACTCGACCACTTCTGTAATCGACCGCCGCGGCCGGCTGGCCGCGATTGTCGAAGGCTCCACGTATCGCATCGATCAGCTCGCCAATCTGGTCGCCCATGAATTGGAGAAAGCTCAATGAAGCCAACCGTCCTGCTGCTGATTTTCTGGCTCACGCCCGCCGTTGCCCAGGTTCCGAAAGGCGACAACTGCACGCCGCCTCCCAGCGCACTCGCGCCTACGCTGCCCGCGAAACTGCTTCCCGGCATGGGCGTTGTCCACCTGCCCATCACCACCAGCAGCCCCGAAGCGCAACAGTTCTTCGACCAGGGCGTGGCGCAGATGCACTCCTTTTGGGCGCGCGAGGCCGAGCGGTCCTTCCGCCAGGCTGCCGCTCTCGACCCCGCCGCCCCCATGCCGCACTGGGGCATCGCCATGGTCGCCGCCGGCGACTGGCGTCCGCGCTTCCAGATCGATCTGCTCACCCAGGTGACCGGCCGCCAGACTCCGCCCTCCATGACGCGCGCCCGCGCCGCCGCACAGCAGGCCGTCGAGTTGAGTCAGGTCCCGGGCCATGCCACCGGCCTCGAAAAGATGTACGTCGCCGCCATTGCCGCGCGCCGCGATCCGGCCTCCCAGGACCCCGACGAGGCGTTCGTCAAGAAGCTCCGCGCTCTGTTGGCGGCGCATCCCGGTGAGGTCGAAGCGCAACTCGATCTGGCACTGATGATCATGCGCGGCTTTTCGCTCCCCGATAAGAAGCCGACCGCTCCCGGCAGCACCGAAGCCGTCGCCATCCTGCGCGCCCTGGTCGCCAAATACCCTGACCACCCCGGCGTGCATCACTACATCATCCACGGATTCGAAGGATCCACCTTCGCCAAGGACGCCTGGCCGAGCTGCGAAAAATACGCCGAGCTGGTTCCCAACATCCCGCACGCCCTCCACATGCCCGGCCACATTTATTCGCAGACCGGCCGCTGGGCCGATGCTGCCACGGCCTTCGCCGCCGCCGCCCGCAACGAGCGCGCCAAGATGGCCGAGGACCGGCTGTATGGCGATGGTCACCACGGCCACAACGTCCACTACCTCGCCACCGCCTACTCGTTCGAGGGCCGCTTCGACGATGCCGTCGAGGCCGCCAAAGAACTCCTCGCATTCCACGACAACCCTGCGCAGGCCGCCGCCCCGGACTCGATGTCCACCGCTCACGCACAGGGTTGGTTCGCCCTGCTCCGCACGATGGTCCAGTTCGAAAAGTGGGACGCCATCGTGGATGGCGAAACCCTGCCCGTTTTCGGCAAACCCCGCCAGGACACCTGGCGCCACTGGGCCCGCGCACTGGCATACGCCAACAAGGGCAACGCGACCGCCGCGCGCGAAGAGTCGCGCCTATTCGAGCAATCGCTGACAGAATTTCAAACCAAGACGCACCGCCCCGAACCACCCGAATTGCAAGTCGCCCGCCAGGAAATCGCGGGCCACCTGGAAGTCGCCGAAGGCCGCGTGAAACAGGGTCTCAAGCAACTCGACACCGCGTCGAAAGCGGAGCGCCGGCTCACCTACACCGAGCCGCCGTATTACCCGCGCCCCGTCGCCGAAGGCATGGGCCACCTTGCCCTGAAGAACCACAAGCCGGCAGTAGCCGAACGTGCTTTCCGCATCGCTCTCGAGCAATACCCGAGCGACGCCCACGCCGAACAGGGCTTGAAGGCCGCTATGCCCGCGCCGAACCGCGACAGTAAAGGGACGGCCAGTCTGCTCAACCCGTGAGCCTCACGCCCGAACGGCTGCACTACCTGCTGACACGCCACGTCATCGACACGGGCCACGCTCCCGACTACCACGACTTGTCGATTCTCGCCGGTTGCGCCGAACCGGACGCCGCCGCCGCGCTCCGCCAACTGGAATCCATGCACGGCGTGATCCTCGTTCCCAACTCGCTGAAAGTCTGGAGCCTGCATCCATTCGCCCTGATGCCGACCGCGTTTTGGGTGTCGACCCGGACCGCGGGCTGGTGGGCGAACTGTGCCTGGTGCTCGCTCGGCATCGCTGCCGCACTCGGCGAAGAGGTCACAATCTCGACATCCGCCGGCGCCGAAGCCGAGCCGCTCGAGTTCCGCATCGAGAGCGGCCGCCCTTCCCGTCAAGACGTGCTGATGCACTTTCCCGTAGGGCCCTCCCGCTGGTGGGACAACCCGTACTGTCCTTGCGGCAACATCCTCTTCTTCACCTCCGAGCCGGCCATCGACCATTGGTGCGAGCGCCACGGCAGTCCCAAAGGCAGCGTCCTCGACATGCATGCGGGCGTGCACCTTGCCCATCGCTGGTTCGGCGATTATGCCTCTCCCGACTGGCGCCGCAAAACGCCCGCCGACGCTGCAGCGATTTTCCGCGAACTCAACCTGGACCCGTCCTTCTGGCTCATGCCGGAGACCTTCCGATAGCCGCCGGACGTATACTGAATCAGTCATGTCAGTTTTCGTCGTGGTGACCTGCGCCGGACTCAACGTATATTGGATGACGCGGACCCGCATGCTGTTGCACGGCTCCCAGCAGGAAATCACCGCCACGCTGGGATGCGATCTTTGGAGAGGCCGCAGGCTGTGGTCTGCCGTCCGCACAACAATCATTCCGTCGGATCGGAAATAGGGCAGCGCACCCGGCGGACCGCCCATTGCCCATCGAGCCCATACTTGCGAAAATAATGTTACAGACAAATGAAGCATTTTGAGCGCATCACTGTTGATCCGGTGCAGATGGGCGGAATTCCCTGCGTGCGCGGCCTGAAGATACCCGTGGCTGCCGTCTTGCGACTGCTGGCTGATGGCAGAACCGAAACGGAGATCCTGGCCGACTACCCGGATCTTGAGCTCGAGGATATCCGTGAGTGCTTGCGTTTCGCCGCGGCTTCGGCTATGGAGCGCGAGCTGCCGATGACGCGCTCAGTTTAAGATTTCGGATCGAAGTACTTAGACCCTCAACCAAAGAGCTAAGAGCTTTTTAGTACCTCGGTTCTCTTACACCGCGGCGCTCGCTCGGTTACTGTCAGGGCATGAAGCCGGTCCTGATCTTTCTTCTGCTCGGTTGCACCACAGGTTCGGCCGGACTCATCAGCGACCCCTTCGGGTCGTCTCAGGCGGGAGGCTGCAACTATAGTTTCGTGGCGCCGTTCAGCAGTTGCGACGTGATTGGCGCACCCATGCATTACGACATTCAGAACCTCAGCGTGGAAATCGGCGGGGGCCAGGCTGCGATCGTCATTCATCTCAACTATGGCGGCGGGATCGCTCTCAAGCCCTTTGACGACGGGATCACGCTCTTCATCGGCGACCTGTTTTTTTACGCGCCCGGCGATCCGGCGCACCTCTTGTATGCCATACCGCTGGCCGCGCACGATGGTTTCCAGGCCGATGCCCTGTACAAACTCGGCGGGGGAGTTTTCGGCCGGACCGCCGATGACCTCATCCACAACTCCGGCTATTATTACCGCCGCACGCAGGTCGTAGCGCTGGGCGGCGCCGGAACTCCGGAGACCATCGGCCTTCCGGTCGAAGTGACCGGCTACAGCGACGGCGTCCACAATGCGCTGTACGAAGTGTCGCTACAGTTTCCCACGACGCCCGAGTTTCTGGCTTCCGTACTCCACGATCACCAGGTAGGTGTTTCGTTCTCCGCCGCCGATTGCGGCAACGACGTCCTCGAGGGTACCGTTGCGTCCGCGCCCGAGCCCTCGATGGCCCTTCTGGCGGCTGGCGCCGGTCTCCTCGGCGGGCTCGTCTGGTTCCGCTCCAAACTCGCTCGCTGACACCAGCCCCTCATTCCACCGGCGCGTTATACCCTTGCCGCCAGTGCGCCTTCAACTGCGGCATCCCGCGCGGCGCCACCAGCTTTACCTGGATGCTGTGATACTTCCCGTCGCGCGCCTGGTTGGATGGCGAGTACCCGATCACATAACGGTTCCGCAATTCGATCCCGATCTTCTGCGCAATGTCCGGCATCTCGTTCGAAATCGCCTCGAAGAGCCGCCCGCCGCTTTGCTCCGCGATCTTGCTGAGCAGCCCGGAGCCGCCCGCCTCTTCCGGAGTCGTACCGCCCCCGAATACGCCGATCGCATAGATCAACACGTCGCTCTCGCGCACCAGGTTGGTCACTTCCCTGGTCGTGTACCGGCTGTTGTTGTCGCCGCCGTCGGAGATGACCAACAGCGCTTTCTTGTTCTTCTTCGACTTCTTCATCTCGGCCAGCGACATGTAGATCGCATCCAGCAGCGCCGTCGAGCCGTGCGATTTCGAAAACGTGAGCTGCGCGGAGATCTCCCCCGTGTCCTTCGTCAGCGGTACCCTCAGGTGGGGCGCGTTGTCGAATTCCACTAGAAAAAATTCATCTTCCGAATCGCTGGTGCGGAAGAACTCGCGCGCCGCCATTCGCGACCGGCGCAGCTTTTCCCCCATACTCCCGCTGGTGTCGAAGACCAGTCCGGCCGCGATCGGTTCATCGTCCATGGCGAACTGCGTGATGGTCTGTTCCACCTTGTTGTCGAAGACGCGGAAGTGTTCCTTCTCGAGGCCCGTCACCGGATGGTTCAGCATGTCGTTCACGCTCACCGGCACCAGCACCAGGTGCGTGTCCACCCGCAGCGTGGCAGATTCGCGCGCCTCTTCCTTTTTCTGCCCCGGCTTGGGACGCGGCTGGATCGTCACCTGTCCCTGGAACGCCGCCGCCGCGCTCACACCCAGCAGCGCTAATAGCACGGCCACTCCTCGCACGCGCATGCCTGTCCTTCGACCCGTATTGTACTTCGAATCCCAGTGCCGCCCGCCCAGATAGAGTGATACCGCGTACCCCGCCGCCGCGATTGCGAGGAACCACGCGCCGGATTGCCGTTCGGCAAACGCGAGGACCGCACCGAGCACTATTTGGATGGTCCCGAACCGTACGTCGCCGCCGGTGAATCGCCAGGGTTGCGCGCGGAGCCGCAACACCATCGAGGAGTATCGCCCGATGGCCACGGCCACCAGGCCGAACGTCAATCCCACGCCCGCATCGAGCGGCAGAACCAGTAGCAGCAACACCCCCAGGAACACGGCATCCTTCGCCGCCAGCATCTGCCACCCGCGCAGCGACAGCAACCGGTAGCGCGTGAGCGATCGGAACCCGCATTGCGCGTACGTGCTGAGAGCCACCGCCGTCATGATCGCCAGAATGGGAAATGCCGCCGGGTCCGGATTCGCGCTCATCCAGCGGTACGCAGTTCCCGCCGCACTTATTGTCAGCGCTGTATAGAAATCGAGCACACTGAGCAATTCGCGCGCGCCCGGCACGGCGGGAACGTACCGTTTCCAATGGAGCGCCGGCACGCGCGTGCTGGCGAATGAGATCGCGCGCGCCAACCCGGCGCCAGCCAGAAGGACGAGCACGAACGCCCACCCCTTCGACGCCAGACCCAGCAGGCACGCCAGCCAGACCACCGGGCTCAACGCCAGGCTCGCCGCGCGCAACACAGCGCGCTGCCGCAGGTCCAGCCGCCACAGCGCCAGCCGCGTTGCCGGGATCTTGCTCAGCGGATCGCTCGACAGCGGGCAGAGCAGCAGAAAGCCCATCAGCGCCAGGAACGGATACGCCGCCACCGGCATCACCCCGCTCTCCGCCGCGCCCCCCACCATCAGCGCCACGAACAGGAAGAAGTTGTTGACCTTGACCGGCCCGAAGGTGCCCAAGTCGCGCCGGACGGCCGTGCTCACGGCTCTTAGAATTGCCGGGATCACGGGCCTCAGCCGCCGCTCGCGAACACGAAGTGGTAGTTCTCGAAGAACCGGAACTCGTCGTCCGGCACCTCGCTGAGATCCACCTGCTGTGTTCTAATCTGCTGAGCCTCGCCATTCCACGCGCTCACGCAGTCGGCCTTATGGCCCGCGTTCACCAGCCGCCGTACCACGGCTGTGAAGGCCGCCGTCGCCTGAATGTCGTCGGCCTCCTCGGGGAGCCACTCCACGGGCTTGCCGAACCCTAGCTCCGGGCTCATCACGTGCCGGAACCCGCAGCTACAGCCGCTCCTCGATCCGACGTACCACTTGTGTTCGTGCAGCAGGACCGCTCCGGCCGCCTGATCCGGATGCTTCTCGAAGCGCATCAGCTCACTGGAGCACCGGCCCAGGTCTTCCGCCGAAGATGTGCTGGCCAGGACGATGTAGCACACGGCTCACCCCTTCCGGAACGCATCGATCTCCGCGATCTCCTCCGGGCTCAACCGGAATTCGAGCGCGCCTAACACGCCCCGCGCCTGTTCCGCCGACCGCATCCCCACGATCGCCGCCGTCACCGCCGGATTGCGCAGCGTCCACGCGATCGCCACTTCGCCCGCCGGCCGCCCGTGCCGCCCTCCGATCTTCTGCATAAGTGCCGCCAGTTCCAGGTTGCGCGAAAGCTGCGGTTCCTGGAACGCCGGCGCGCGCTTGCGGAAATCGTCTTCCGGAAAATTCGCTACCCGCTCCTTAGTCATCTTGCCCGTCAGCAGCCCCGATTTCATTGGCGAATACACGATCGCGCCGATCCCGTGCTGTTGGCAGTACGGCAGAATCTCGTCTTCCACCTCTGGCGAAATTGCCGAGTACGGCGGCTGCAGGCTCGCGATCGGCGCAATCTTCCGGCAGCGCTCCATCTGCGCCACGTTGAAGTTGGAAAACCCGATCCACCGCACCTTGCCTTCTTGCTTCAGCTTCGCCAGCGTGCTCCAGCCCTCTTCGACGTCCTCCTCCGGCTGCGGCCAGTGGATCTGATACAGATCGATCGTGTCCACCTTCAGCCGCTTCAGACTGGCCTCGCACTCGCGCCGGATCGAATCCGCCTTCAGCGAAGGCTTGATCTGGCGGTTCTCGTCCCACGTGCGCTCGCACTTCGTGAATACGTATGGCCGGTTCGCGCGCCCCTCGAGCGCCCGCGCCACCACTTCCTCGGAATGTCCCAACCCGTAGACCGCTGCCGTATCGATCCAGTTCACGCCATGGTCGAGCGCCGTGTGGATCGCCGCGATCGACTCGTCATCGTCCTGCGGTCCCCACGCGAATGCCCATCCGCCTCCTCCCATCGCCCACGCGCCGACGCCCAGAAGCGTCAGATCCATATCGCTGTTGCCAAGCCGTCGCTTTTCCATCTCTACTAAAATAGCCAACGTTGCCCCCGCGCGTGAAAGCACCCGCCGCAGTCATCGGTTCCGGACCGAATGGTTTGGCGGCTGCGATCCTGCTGGCGCGCGCCGGACATCCTGTCATCGTGTATGAAGGGGCGCCCTCGATTGGCGGCGGCGTCCGTTCCGCCGAGCTCACACTGCCCGGCTTTGTGCACGATATCTGCTCCGCTATCCACCCGCTCGCCGTCAGCTCTCCGTGCTTCGAACAGTTCCCGCTGGCTGCCCACGGTCTCGAATGGATTCACCCGGATGCCCCGCTCGCGCACCCGCTGGATGACGGCACTGCCGTGGTCCTCGAACGGTCCATCGAGACCACCGCTCGCTCCCTGGGTTCGGACGGCCCCGCCTGGTCGCGCCTGTTCGAGCCGCTGGCCTCTGCCTGGCCGCGCCTCCGCCATGATGTGCTGGCGCCTCCGCACCTCCCGCGCTACCCGCTGCTGATGGCGCGCTTCGGACTCCGCGCCATCCTGCCCGCGCGTTCGCTGGCCGAGGATCTGTTTCACGGCGCACCCGCGCGTGCGCTCTTCGCCGGCATCGCCGCGCACTCCGTGATGCCGCTCGAGTCGCGACCGACCGCCGCTTTCGGGCTGGTCCTGGCCATCGCCGCGCACGCCGCCGGCTGGCCCTTCGCGCGCGGCGGATCCCAACGGATCGCGGATGCGCTCGCTTCCTGCCTGCGCTCGCTCGGTGGTGAGATCCGCACCAGTTCGCCCGTCACCGCGCTCCCCGATGCGCCGATCGTCCTCTGCGACATTACCCCGCGGCAGTTCCTTTCGATAGCCGGCGACCGCCTTCCCGACGACTACCGCCGCGATCTCGCCCGCTATCGATACGGATCCGGCGTGTTCAAGGTCGATTGGGCGCTCGACGCCCCGATCCCCTGGACCGCCCGCGAATGCGCGCGCGCCGCCACCGTCCACCTCGGCGGCACCCTCGAAGAGATCGCCGAATGGGAAGCCCACTTCACCGGCCGCCCCTTCGTGCTGCTGGCGCAGCATACGCTCTTCGACCCCTCGCGCGCGCCCGCCGGCAAGCACACCGTCTGGGCCTACTGCCATGTTCCTCATGCTTCCGCCGCGGACATGACGGACGCCATCGAATCCCAGATCGAACGCTTCGCCCCCGGCTTCCGCGCCCGCATTCTGGCGCGCCACGTCTTCACGCCTGCGGCGCTCGAACGTTACAACCCCAACCTCGTCGGTGGCGATATCAGCGCCGGCGCCTCCGATCTCCGTCAGCTCTTCCTTCGCCCTACGCGCAGCCTCTACAGCACGCCGCTCCAAGGCGTCTATCTGTGCTCCGCCTCGACTCCGCCGGGTGGCGGTGTCCACGGCATGTGCGGTTATTACGCCGCCCGCGCCGCGACGAGGACGCATCTGTGAGCGTCTCGATGCTTCAGCTCTTCGCCTACCGCTTTGTCTTCGAAGCCATCGATCGCGTGCAGTTCCAACCGGGCGGAGCCGCCAACACTTTTCGCGGCGCGTTCGGCCACATTTTCCGCCGCATCGCCTGCCGCCCCGAGTGTGCCGGACCCGACTCCTGCGATCTCCGCCGCGAGTGCGCCTACGCGCGCCTGTTCGAGCCCCAGTGCCGCGGCGGCCCCAGCGGCATTGCCGATGCGCCCCGCCCGTTCGTCATCCGCGCCGCCGCGGTGGATGGGCGCAGCTACCGGCCGGGCGAGGCCTTCTTCATCGACGTGCACGTCTTCGATCTCTACGAAGCATCGCTGGCCTACTTCTTGCTGGCGTTCGCGGAACTCGCCCAGGAGGGCATCGGACAGGGCCGCGGACGCGTGCGTCTGAGCGCCATCTACGCGCTCGACGCCGAGCGCAGCGAGCAGGTCCGCGTCTACGAAGGCGGCCGGTTTCTTTCGACCGAAGTGCCGCCCGCGATCCAGCCTCTTCACGTCCCACTGCCCGAAGGACCCTGCGAAATCGTAGTGCGCTTCGTCACCCCCACGGAGTTGAAGCAGGAGGGCCGCGTCGCTGCCGAAGCCCCGTTTTCGCTGGTCTTCGCGCGAGCGCGCGACCGCATCTCGACTCTGCGAATGCTCTACGGCTCCGGCCCGCTCGAGATCGACTTCAGCGCCATGGGCGAGCGCTCCGCCACCGTGCGCACCATCGCCAGCGACCTGCACTGGGAATCGAACCTTCGCCGCAGCAGCCGGACGGGACAGGTGCACCCCTTGGGCGGATTCGTCGGCGAGGTGCGATACGCCGGCGAACTGGCGGAGTTCCTGCCATTCCTCGAGGCCGCCTACTGGACCGGCATCGGCCGCCAGACCACCTGGGGCAAAGGCGTCATCGAACTGATTCGGTGAGTAGCGCGACGCCACGCAGCGCAGGTGCGCCGCAAATATCGCCCGGCATTGGAACGGCCTGCAAAACGGGGGACAGGCTCGAATTTCGCCGCCTTTGCGAAACTTCGTGCCTGTACCCGGTTTGCCCTCGGGGAGATCCTATTCCGTGCAACTTGCGCCTGCGCGCTATCCGAACAACTCCTTCAGCCGCGGGCCGAGGTCCGTCCTACGCTCGGCGGCGTCGCGAACCTGGCGCACGATCTCGGGCGAGTCCTTGTGCACCTCCAGAGCTTCGAGCGCCGCGCGCGCATCCTGCATCCGCGCGCTCTTCAAAACCTGCAGCAGGAACTCGATGGCCCGCGGCAAACGGGCCGCGCTGATGGCCCTCAGCAGCACTTCGCGAAAGTTCGGATCGCGCGCGTCCTGCCACTCCGCCTCCAGCGTTTCGACGGCGCGCTCCAGGCGCGAGGCGCCCAGCGCGAGCGCGGCTTCCTCGCCGACCTCGGCACCGAGGCGCAGGAACTCGGCCACGAACGGCACGCCTTCCGCGCCCTCGATCCGCAGTACGGCTTCGAGGGCCTGCCCCACGATCGGCGGCTCGCGGTCGCCCACGCGCGCTTTGAAGCGCAGCAGCAACCCAGCTTCGCTGCCGCCCATCTGTGCCAGTGCGGTGACGGCATCGGCGCGCACCGGCGGGTCTTTTTCGGTGAGCGCGTTCACCAGCGCCTGCAGCACCGCGTCGCGGGTGATATCGCTGCACGCCACCAGCGCCAGCAGACACGTTCCGCGTAGCGTCTGCGCCGTGTCCTCCTGTCCGCCCCACACCGGCTCCATCTGGACGTGCCGGGCGCCGCGCAAGTACGCCTCCGATTCGCGCCAGTCGAGCGCCACCAGTGCCTTCGCGATGGCGTTCTTTCCCCAACATTGCGGGTCGCGCTCCACCGGTTTTTCGAGGAAGCGGTCGAACGCGCGCAACAAACCGGGCGTCAGTTCGGCAAGCTGCAACACGGCTGACACCTTCGCTGCTTTTGCCACAACCAGGTTGACGCGGCCGGCCAGCGCCTTGCGCAGTGCCGCCACCGCCTCAGGATTGCGCTCGCGCAATTTCCCGAGCTGTTCGATCTGCTCTTCGATTTGCCGGTTCGCCATCCGCTCTCCAGCATACCCGGCACGGTAGGATGCGATATTTTGAAAGACAATGTACACGCCGCATCATTTCCAGGAAGACCGGCTGGAGGTCATCCACCAGTTGATCCTCGATCAGCCCCTGGCTGCGCTCGTGACCCTGGGCGCGGACGGTCTGGCCGCGAGCCACGTTCCCTTGATCCTCGACCATCACACCGGTCCGATGGGGACGCTGCGCGGTCATCTGGCACGGGCGAATCCGCAGTGGCGCGATTTCTCGAGCGACATAAACGCGCTGGCGATATTCGCCGGGCCGCAGCATTACATCTCACCCTCGTGGTACCCGTCCAAGCGCGAGCATGGAAAGGTGGTTCCCACCTGGAACTACATGGTGGTTCACGCGTATGGCTCGCTGCGGATCGTCGAAGGGCGCGAGGCGCTGCTGCGTCACCTGCATGAGCTGACGAATTCCCAGGAGACGAAGCGGGAGCAGCCGTGGAGCGTGGACGACGCTCCGCAGGATTACGTCGAGAATCTGCTGCGGTCGATCGTGGGAATTGAAATCGAGATCACGTGCCTCGAAGGCAAATGGAAGGTGAGTCAGAATCGCGACCACGCCGATCGCAGTGGTGTTGCCGACGGCCTCCGAGTGTCGGGTGATGCGGACGCTCGGGCGATGGCAGAGACGATTGTCCGAAAGGAGACACCATGAGAGTGCTTCGACTCCTGATGGCAACCGCGTTGTCTGCCGCTGCTCTTACGACCGTCCGCGCGGCTGACGACCAGCCCGTGGTGGACTGGATTGCCAGTCATGCGGTGCGTCTGGCAACGCCCGAAGCCGGTCACGGCTTCGACGACATGCGGCCTTTAAAGAAGGCGATCGGCAATGCACGCATCGTTTCGCTGGGAGAAGCCACACACGGCTCGCGCGAATTCTTCCAGCTTAAACATAGGATGCTGGAGTTCCTGGCGACCGAAATGGGGTTCACGATCTTTTCCATCGAGGCGAATATGCCGGAGGCTTATCGCCTGAACGACTTCGTCCTGACGGGAAAAGGCGACCCGTTGACGCTGATCGAGGGCATGTATTTTTGGACCTGGAACACCAAGGAAGTTCTGGACATGGTCTTGTGGATGCGGGAGTTCAACAAGTCCGGCAAGGGCCATGTGGAATTCACCGGCTTCGACATGCAGACGCCTAATGTAGCAGCGCAGATTGTGCGCGATTTTGTCGCCAAGGCCGAACCCGAATATGTGCCCACGATCGATCCGGCTTACGAGTTGGCGGTGGCGCCATCCCGGCCGACGATGTCGGGAGGGAATTTCGGTGTGGCGACGGGCACCTTTCCCGTCAAGGACGCGGCCGGCAAGAGCGCTCGCTTCAGCGGTTGGATCAAGACCGAAGACATCACCCGCGGTTTTGCCGGGCTGTGGTGGCGCGTGGACGGCAGTTCCGGAGTCCTGGCGTTTGACAACATGGCGAATCGGGCAATCACCGGGACAACCGACTGGACACGCTACACGATCGAGCTTCCCGCGGCGGCCGACGCCACCAACATCAATTTCGGAGCGATCCTGCCTGGCGACGGCACGGCATGGTTCGACGATCTCACTGTGGAGTTGGACGGAAAGCCTTACGTGAACACCGGCGCTTTCGATCTGGACTTCGAATCCCGATCGCCCGTCGGCTTCTATACCGGCGGTAACGGATATCGGGTGGCGTTGGACAGCGCCGTATTTCACAGCGGCAAGCAGAGCCTGCGCATGACGTATACCGGAACGCCGCCGGCTGACCCGAAGGCGGTGGATCCCAAGCTGGCGGCCTCCACGTGGAAGGAGGTAGTGGCGCACCTGGAAGGCGCTCGCGAGGCATACCGCAAGAAGGACATCGGGGCTCGCGAGATCGAATGGGCCGTGCAGAACGCCCGCGTCGTCGTGCAGTGCATGCAGATGCGCAGCAACGAGGTACCCGCGACCGCAGCATGGCCGAGAACGTCAAGTGGATTCTGGACAGTCACCCAACGCGAAGATCGTTCTGTGGGCGCACAACGCGCACGTCTCCACCGGCGGCATGGGCTCTACCGATTCGATGGGGGCATCGCTGCGCAAGATGTTCGGCAGCCAGATGGTAGTGTTTGGTTTCGCTTTCAACGAAGGCTCGTTTCAGGCGATCAGCCAGGGCCAGAGAATCCTGAAGGATTTTACGGTGCCTCCGGCTCCAGCGGGCAGCCTGGACGCGACGCTGTCGGCGGTGAAGATCCCGCTGTTCGCACTCGACCTGCGACAGGCTCCGCAAAGCGGTCCAGTGGCCGCGTGGCTGACCGAGGCTCACAAGACTCGAAGCATCGGCTCGATGTACCCCGAGGACCAGCCGTTTGCATCGATGGCGGATCTGAAAGTTCCTCAGTGCTTCGATGTCGTGCTCTTCGTGGAGAAGCCGCCGGCAGCACGCAAGAACTGAGGAGTGCGTTAAGGAACGCTCTTCGAAGTAAGTTCCATCGTCTGGAGGATCGCCCGGAACCCGCTGTCGTTGCGGATGGAGTCGACCAAGGGTCAGGTGACAGAGTGCCGCCAGGGTCTTGGCCTCGCGCTCGAACCGGGTCAACGAGGACGGGTCATCCGCCAGGTTTTGGCGAAGCACCTTGACGGCAACGTCGCGATCCAACCGGGAATCGCGCGTCCCGGTAGACCTCGCCCATTCCGCCTGCTCCAAGAGTGTCGATGATTTGGTAGGGGGCCCAGGTGAGCGCCGGCCGCCAGCCGGATTTAGATGTTGGTGTATCAGCAACGGAGTATCGGAGTTGGAACTCTGCGCCAGTCTCGCTGGCTTTCGCTATGGCGCACGCATTCTTGCGTGCCGTCGGCACTCCTGCCGCGCAGCGCCTCCGCACCAACTGTGTCGAGACCCATCTCGACACGGCACGCAAGAGCGCGTGCGCCACAGCCGCTACTGGATCACGCGGAAATCCCAAGCCAGGAAGCCGGCCACGGGAGCGCCCGGAGCCTGTGCCTGCTGGGGAGGCATCGACGAGCCTTTCCCCATGCCACCGAAGAGACCGCCTCTCTTCGGCTGCTGCTGCGGGGGAGGTGTCGTTCCCGCGCCGCCGCCCATCAGGCCGGCCATTCCCGCCATCCCCGGCATGCCGGCCATCATCGCGTTATCCGGCGTGGGGGCCGCCTCGGGCACGGAGACGGGCCGCAGCGCGACGTTCTGCGTAGCAACGCCCTTGGCCGACTTACCGCGCAGCACCAACGCATATTCGCCCTGTTCGAGCGGCTCCCGAGTCGTCACGCGGAAAATGTTTCCCGGCTGCCGTTCGACGTCGATCGGCACCACTCGCTCCACCACTTCGGACTCCTGCCGCTCTGAGGTCGGTTTAAGATCGAAGCGTCCCTTTTTCGATTCCTTGATCACGATCTTGCGCGACGCCATCACCCGCATGTTGTCCTGCGGCCGTGTCTCCAGGTGCAGCAGTACCGGCTCCAGGCCGTCCACCGAGAAATCGGCCGAGGGACGGTACATATCGATCGGGATGAGCAGTTCCACCTTGTCAGGCTTGAGAGTGGTCTTCGCCGTCAGGCCGGGCAGCGTGTCGTATTCGAAGCCTTTGACATCGTTGCCATGGCTCGACAGCAGGCCCTTGCCGATATTGGCAAACTGCTTGAACGCATCGTTCATATAAGGGTTCCACGCCCCCATCTGCGATGCCATCCCCATGGTGAGGAGGTTCAGCCCTACCTGCGTAATCAGCGTGGTGGCGATGGCGACCCTGGGATCTTCGGCGTCGCTTTTGACGAACATGACCTTTTGCGGAAGATCGGCCAGCGGGTTCGCTGCCGCGCCCTGACGGATCAGCGGACGGTCGGCCGCCGGCGCCTGCGGATAACAGGGAATCGCCAGGACCGATGCCAGACAAAGGAGTGAAAGACCGGTTCGCGTCATGTTTCTGTTCCCTCACCCCATAGACCGAGAAACCGGGGAAGAATGGCTCATTGTATTTTTACGCACATTGTGCCCACGTACGTTCTTGGACATACTAGTGTGGAGGCGCAGGGAACATGGAGGTTACCCGACTGCTGGCCGAGTGGAACCACGGCGACCGTGCCGCGCTCGACAAGCTTGTCCCGCTGGTCTACGACGAATTGCGCCATATCGCCAGCCATCAATTGGCGAGCCGGAGCGGACCGCACACCCTGCAAAGCACCGCCCTGGTGCACGAGGCCTACATGCGGCTGGCCGCGAAACCGGCGGTCGCGTGGCAGGACCGGACTCACTTCTTTGCCGTGGCGGCGCGCATCATCCGATGTATCCTGGTGGATCACGCGCGGGCGCGGCTGACGGCCAAGCGCGGCGGCGACCCCATCACTCTCGACATGGACATCGCGGCGCCCGAACACGGGCCGGGGGAAGTGGATCTGCTGGCACTCGATGAAGCCCTGGAACGGCTGGCGCAGTTGGACCAGCAGCAGGCCAGCATCGTGGAATTGCGATTCTTCTCGGGCCTGTCGATCGAAGAGACGTCCGGCGTGCTGGGAATCTCACCGGCCACTGTGAAGCGCGATTGGACGATGGCGCGCACCTGGATCTTCAAGGAGTTGGCGGGATGACGCGGGAGTCCTGGCAGCAGGTCAAGGAACTCTTCGACCAGGCTCTGCCGCTCGGCCCCGAGGAGCGGCGCGTGTTGCTCGACGCCCACTGCAACGGGGCGGGTGAGGTCCGCCAGGAAGTGGAAGCGCTGCTCGCCACGCCCGAGCCCGGCGAAGATTTCCTGGAACGCCCGGCGATGGCGGGTGCAGTCGAGGCCCTCGAAGAGAAGCTGATGGACGCGCTGGCAGGCCAGCGGCTGGGGCCCTTCGAGGTGGGGCGGCGCATCGGGACGGGAGGCACCAGCACGGTTTACGAGGCCTGGCGGCGTGACGGCCACTACGAGCAGCGGGTGGCGATCAAAGTGGTGCGGCCGGGGATGGATAGCGGTTTCATCCTGCTGCGGTTGCAGGCGGAACGCCAGATTCTGGCCGGGCTGAGCCATCCGAACATTGCCCGCATTCTGGATGGCGGCGCGACACCGTCGGGCGCTCCTTATATGGTGATGGAGTTCATCGATGGTCTTCCCATCACCGAGTACTGCGACCGGAACGTGCCGGGCATTCGCGAACGGCTCGAGATGTTCGAGCAGGTGTGCGCCGCTGTGCAACACGCCCACAGCCACCTGGTGGTGCATCGCGACATCAAGCCGGGCAACGTGGTGGTGACGGCGGATGGGGTTCCGAAGCTGCTGGATTTCGGGATCGCCAAGCTGTTGGATCAGGGCAGGGGAGGCCGGCAGGAAACGCTCCCGACCGCCCGCATGCTGACTCCCGAGTACGCCAGCCCTGAGCAGGTGTTGGGCGAGCCGATCACGACCGCGACCGATGTCTACTCGCTGGGCGTGCTGCTGTATGAGCTGCTGACCGGGCGGAGACCGTACGGGACCGCGACCGATTCGCCGCTCGAGATGGCGAAGGCGGTATGCGAGACCCAACCCGAGAGGCCGAGCACGGCCGTGACCCGGCCGGAGACGACAGCGGCCATCCAGGCCTCAGCGGCGGCGCTCACCGCTGCGCCGCAGAAACTACGCCGAGTGCTGGCGGGCGACCTGGACAACATCGTCCTGAAGGCGCTGCGTAAGGAACCGGAACGGCGCTACGCTTCCGTGGAGCAATTCGCCAGCGACATCCGGCGGTACCTGGAAGGGAGGCCGGTGCTGGCCCGCAAGGACACGCTGGGCTACCGCACGACGAAGTTCGTCCGCAGAAACGTGGCCGCGTGCGTGGCGGTGGTGTTGCTGGTGCTGGCGATCGCGGCCGGCGCCGGCGCCACCTTCTGGCAGGCCCGCGTGGCGAATCGGGAGAGGGCGCGCGCCGAGCGGCGGTTCAACGAAGTACGCGTGCTGGGGCGCTCCACGCTGTTCGAACTGGAGGCCGCCATCCGCAAGCTACCGGGTTCCTTGCCGGTGCGCGCCCTGCTGGTGGAGCGTGCGGTGCAACTGCTGGACGGACTCTCGAAGGACACCGGCAACGACGAGATCCTCAAGCTGGAACTGGCGAACGGGTACCGCCGGCTGGCGAGGATACAGGGTAATGCCATGGTGGCCAATCTGGGCAACCGGATGGCGGCGGCCGACAGTTCCCGCAAGGCGATAGCTCTCGCCGAGTCGGTGGTGGCCGCGCGGCCCCGCGATCCGGAGGCCCGCTCGGAGCTGGCGAGCGCCTATTTTGACCTCGCGCTGGCGCTGTCGGCCCAGCGCGACCGCGAGGCCCGCACGGAGCTTCTCAAAAAGTCTATCCAGATCGCGGAGGCACTGGTCGCCGAGTACCCGGATAACCCCGTTTATGCGATGAATCTGGTGGCCTCTTATCAACAGCGAGGCACGGTTCTGGGCCCGGATCAAATGGACCTGGGAGCGGCCCTGCTCGACCAGCGGCGCGCGCTGGCGCTGGCGCAGAAGGTAATCGATGCCGGGCATGTCGAGCGCGAGCGGTTGAGCTCCCTATCCTCCTGCCATAAGAGAGTGGGTGCGGTTCTGATCAAGATGGACCGGCTTCCCGAAGCTCTGAACGAGTATCACGCGGCCCTGGCGTTGGATGAACGAATTCTGGCGATGGACCCGCAAGATCCGGCAGCGCGTTACGACATCACCTTGACGCGGAGTGATATCGGTTTCATCTACGGGCGCCAGGGCGACATCGCGAAGGCGCTCGAATCCTACCGGCAGGTGCTGGCTGCTCGCGAAGCTTTGCTGCAGCAGGATCCGCAGAACGCCAGGGTACGGCAAGGCGTTTCGAGCACGTGCAAGTACCTGTCCGGGATCGCGTGGCAGCAAGGCAACTGGAAAGGCACCGTTACCTACGAGCGCCGAAGTGTCGCTGAGCTGACGGTGCTGGTGAAGACCGACCCTTCGAACACGGACTACCAGACCGACCTGGCGCAGCAGCACCTGGGCCTCGGCAAGGGCTATGCGATGGGCGCGAAAACACAGGGCGCGCCGATGTGGCGTCAAGCGGCCGACAGCTTTCGAACCTCTCTGGAACTCTTCGATCGGTTGAAGAGCCGGAACGTGACGATCAACGCCGAGTCGCGAGAAGACGCCGCGAAGAGCTTGGCCGAAGCGGAAGCGAAGCTGAAAACGGTACACTGATTAATTCGTGAAAAGGGGGCTACTGGCCCCCGCCCCCCTCTTGGAGTTGGCCAATGACTGCGAAACGATTCGTGAACGCGTGCCTGCTGTTTCTGGGCGCTGTCCTTCTCACTCTGTTTTTCAGTGCCACAGCGCAGCAGCGTCCCGCGCCCGATCCGGAACTCGTCAAGAAGCGCAACTCGACCGAGCAGGAACTCCAGTCGATCGCCATTATCGAGCGCAAAGTCATGGTGCCGATGCGAGATGGCAAGCACATGGCTACCGATATCTACCGGCCGAGGGATACGTCCAAGAAGTACCCGATCGTCTTCGTGCGTACTCCGTACAACTTCAACTTCTGGGATGTGCGCACCGGCGCGCCGCGAGACATGGCTGCCGAATTGACGGCTGTCAAGCGCGGTTATGCGTTTGTCGAAATGAACGAGCGCGGCCATTTTTTCTCCGAAGGCAGCTACGACATTCTGGGTCCTCCGCTCACCGATGGCACCGATGCCATCTCGTGGATGTCGTCGCAGCCGTGGTCGAATGGCAAGGTGGGAACCATCGGGTGCTCGTCGACGGCCGAATGGCAACTGGGCGTGGCGGCGCAGGGGAATCCGGCGTTCGCGGCGATGATCCCGCAGGGATTCGGCGCCGGCGTAGGGCGCGTGGGACCTTATTATGAGCAGGGAAACTGGTATCGCGGCGGCGCCGTCCAGATGCTCTTCATCGCGTGGCTGTACGGGGAGCAGAACCAGGTGCGGCCCATGTTTCCGCCCAACACCTCGCAGGAAGATTTGATCCGCGCGTCGAAATTGTACGACCTGGCGCCGCAGATGCCGCCCGTCGATTGGTCCAAGGCGCTCACGTATCTGCCCGAGATGGACATCATGAAAGCGGTGGGCGGGCCGAAGGGAATCTTTGCCGACCGCATGGAGATTTCAACCGGCGGCGCCATGATCAAGCGGCCTCCCAACGACCCGGCGTGGTATCGCGGCGGGCTGTGGCACGACGACATGACGGTCGACGTTCCCGGGTTCTGGTTCATGTCGTGGTACGACGTGTCGGTGGGCCCGAACCTCGCCGCGTACAATCATGTGCGCAAGACGGCGCGCCCGGAGATCGCGAAACAGCAATACGCCGTGATTGCGCCCACGCTCCACTGCGGCTACAAGCGCGCCACCGAGAACACCATCGTCGGCGAGCGCAGCATGGGCGACGCCCGCCTCGATTACGACGAGCTCACGTACGGGTGGTTCGACCACTTCCTGAAGGGCGAAGACAACCACGTACTCGAGACCATGCCCAAGGTCCGTTACTTCACCATGGGGATGAATAAGTGGCAGTCGGCGGAGACGTGGCCGCCCGCGGGTGCGCAGCCGATGACCTTCTACCTGGGTAGCGGCGGAAAGGCAAACACCCTGAACGGCGACGGAGCGCTGGCCGCTGCCGCTCCCGGCGCCGACACTCCAGATGCCTTCATTTATGACCCCATGAATCCGGTATCGTCCTACGGCGGCAATGTCTGCTGCACCGGAAACGCCGTCACCGGCGGTGCGTTCGATCAGCGAAAGATGGAGGAGCGCCCCGACATTCTGGTATACACTTCCGAGCCCTTGAAAGAAGGCGTGGAAGCCAGCGGTCCCATCGATGTCACGCTCTTCGTATCGTCCGACGCCAAGGACACCGACTTCACCGTCAAGGTGATCGACGTCTATCCCGATGGCACGGCCTACAACCTGGACGAGACCATTCAACGTCTGCGCTATCGCGAGGGATATGACAAGCCTCCGGTTTGGATGGAAGCGGGCAAGGTGTACAAAGTAGCGCTGCAGCCGATGACGACCAGCAACTACTTTACGGCCGGGCATCGCATCCGCCTTGAAGTGTCGAGCAGCAATTTCCCGCGCTTCGACCGCAACCTGAACACCGGCGGCAATAACTACGACGAAGCGAAGGGCGTGGTAGCGCACAATTCCGTCCATCACTCGCGGCAGTATGCGTCGCAGATCACGCTCACCGTGGTCAAGCGGCCCTAAACTTGGAAAGAGGACACATGAAACGTACAGCTAACGCAGTCTGGCACGGCGACTTGAAGTCCGGCAGCGGCACGGTGTCGACCGCCAGCGGTGTTCTTTCGAACTCCGCCTACTCGTTCCACACGCGCTTTGAAGACGGCAAGGGAACTAATCCGGAAGAGCTGCTGGCCGCGGCGCACGCCGGCTGCTTCTCGATGGCGCTATCGGCGCAACTGGCGGGCGCCAACCTCACCGCCGAGAGCATCGAGACGACATGTAGTATTTCGCTCGAAAAGCAACCCGACGGCTGGGCCGTGACAGAGAGCCATCTCGACCTCAAGGCGCGCGTTCCGGGCGCCAGCGTGGAGGCGTTCGACAAGGCGGTTCAGGCGGCCAAGTCCGGCTGCCCGGTGTCGAAGCTGTACAAGGCGAATACCACGCTGACCTCGAAGTTGGAAAGCTGAGCGAACCGGCCGAGATGCCCGGGCGCAAATAGCTGCGTCTGTTATAATCCGTTTCATGGTCCTGGCCGCCGTGAAGTTGGAGCCGAAGTCTGAGGGAATCGCCACCCCCCGCAAGAAACGGCCCAAGGAACTTGCTGTCATCACGGAGTGCTGCACCGGCTGTTCAGGTTCGCCGGCGTGCGTTCCGTATTGCCCTGTCGCCGATTGCATGTACTGGGTGCCGGATGAGGACAATGCGCCGTTCGGCCGCATCGAGGTCGATCCCGTCCTCTGCATCGGCTGCAAGAAGTGCACCAGCAAGGGTCCCGATGGCGCGTTCCTGGACGGCTGCCCTTGGGACGCCATCATCATGAGTCCGATCGAAGAGGTTGAAGTGATGATCGGCATGAAGATGCCGGTCTGACGTATGGCGCTCGACATCCAACAGCGGGAAAAAGAAGGCATCACCGTGCTTGAGATGAAGGGCCGCGTCACGATGGGGCCGGAGGCGACTGCGCTGCGCGACAAGGTATCGGCGCTCAATACCGCCGAGGTGCGCAACCTTGTATTCAATATGGCGGCCGTGGATTACGTCGATAGCACGGGCCTGGGCGCGCTGGTGATGTGCGTGACCAGCCTGCGCAAGAGCGGCGGCAACGTCAAGCTGGTGAACCTGACCCGGCGGAACATCGAGTTGCTGGTGATGACCAAGCTGGCCACGGTGTTCGAGATCTTCAGCGATGAGCAGGACGCTGTCAACAGCTACTACCCCGACCGCAAGATCAAGACGTTCGATATCCTGGACTTCGTGCAGAAGATGAAGCACGAGGAGTAACCGCCGATGGCACTGGTGGTCATCGGGGGCGTTGCCGCCGGTCTCAGCGCCGCAGCCCGCGCGCGGCGCCTCGATGCGAGCCTCGAAATCGTCGTCCTGGAAAAAGGCCCGGTCATTTCGTACGGCGCGTGCGGGCTGCCGTATTTCGTGGAAGGGCGCGTTCGCGACGCCCGCCAACTGATCGTTTACACCCCCGAGTATTTCCGGAAGGAGCGCAACATCGATGTGCGGACGGGTGCGCGTGTGGTGTCGATTTCGCATCCGCGGCGCGAAGTGGCGCTCGAATCCGGTTCCCGGGTACGCTATGAGCGCTTGGTGATCGCGACCGGCGCGCGCTCTGATACGCACACCATCACGGGCGCTCAGCAGTCCCATGTCTTCACGCTCCAGACGTTGGATGACGCGGAGCGGCTGCGTGCGTGGGTGCGCGAGAAGCAGCCGAAACGGGCGGTGGTGATCGGCGCCGGCTACATCGGGGTGGAGGCGGCGGACGCGCTCCGGCGCAACGGCGTGCGGGTAACCGTGCTCGATCGCTCGCAAAACGCGCTGCTGCGCGACGACGCGGCGTTTACGGAGGCGGTGCGCAAGCAACTCGAAGCGCACGGCGTGGAACTGCGGTGCGGAGTTAGCGTGACGGCCATCGAGCCGGACCGCGTGGCTGGTGTGCCTTGCGACCTGGTGGTGATTTCCGCCGGGTTCAAGCCGAACGTGGAACTGGCCGCGGATGCGGGGATCGAGATCGGACGAACCGGCGCCATCCGAACCGACGACCGCATGGAGACCAATCTGCGCGGTGTGTTCGCAGCCGGCGATTGCGCCGAGGTGACGCATCTGGTGACGGGACGGCCCACGTGGATTCCGCTGGGAACGACGGCCAACAAGGCGGGGCGTGTGGCGGGCGCCAATGCAGCAGGTGGGCGCGAGCGGTTCCCGGGTGTTGTGGGAACGTCGATCGTCGGCATCTTCGGAATGGGATTTGCCACCACGGGTTTTTCGGTGGAGCAGGCGCGCGCCGAGGGTTTCTCACCGGTGGCGGCGCGGATCGAAGGTTATGCGCGGCCGCGCTACTTCGGCGGCGCGAAGACGACGGTGGAACTGGTGGCGGATCGCGCCACCGGGAGACTGATCGGTGGGTCGGTGATCGGCGAGGACGAGGCTGGCGGCCGGATTAATGTGATCGCGTCGGCGCTGCAGAACCGGATGCGCGTGGAAGATTTCGAGCAGTTGGACCTGGCCTACTCGCCTCCGTTTGCTACGGTGTGGGACCCGCTGTTGATTGCCGCGCAGCAGTTAGTGAAGGCTCTGTAAACTTCACTGCACTACCGCGACCGACAGGGTGTTGCTCGGGGACCGCCCGTGGAGATGCTGTATCCCGGCCCATCTGGCCATGCCTTCAAGTTCACGACCGAGGTGAGCGTGGTTCCCGGCATCCTACCCTTCCGCTGGGAGGATGCGTCCAGGAAACATTTAGCCAAATAGGCACGAATCGCTGAGTCCGCGCTATTCGCTGCGCAGACAGATTTGGGATCGATTCTATGGTTTTTGTACCTGGGGTACCATGACCGCGGACGGGGCTTTGTCATTAACTGCATGGTGAGTGCCCTCTACACTTGCTCTGAGCTGGGCGCCGGCATTCGGGGTGATCGTCCTTAGCCTGTTGGGTGGAAAAATGCGGAAAGACAAAACAGACGTGATTCGGGCGACCGTCGAATTCCTGAGCTTACTGCTGCTTGGCGTGGCGGCGGCACGGGAGCGAACACCTCGTGAAACGGATCGGGACGACGGAGCAATGTTTCAATCCACGCTCCCGCGCGGGAGCGAACCGGTGCTCGTGCCGTGCTGGATAGCTTGCAAGGCGTTAATCCACGCTCCCGCGCGGGAGCGAACTCCAGCGTGTCCGACGCGTCGATCTCCACCACGCGGTTTCAATCCACGCTCCCGCGCGGGAGCGAACGCCGCACGCCGTCGAGATGCAGGCCACGGCGAAGGTTTCAATCCACGCTCCCGCGCGGGAGCGAACGCGCTGCTGCGGCAGAAGGCCGCAGAGTTGGAGCTGTTTCAATCCACGCTCCCGCGCGGGAGCGAACCGGGGCGAGTGCGGCTACGCAGGAAGTTTATTTCGTTTCAATCCACGCTCCCGCGCGGGAGCGAACCACGCAAACGATGGACGGGGCAACAGATGATGTGTTTCAATCCACGCTCCCGCGCGGGAGCGAACGATGCGTTCCAGCGCCTAGAATGGTAGTGGTAAGCGTTTCAATCCACGCTCCCGCGCGGGAGCGAACACCGCCGCGACGGCGTCTGCCGCGGTCAACAAGACGTTTCAATCCACGCTCCCGCGAGGGAGCGAACGCACCGGCCCCGGCAGGAGCCGCAGGTGTAATACTGTTTCAATCCACGCTCCCGCGCGGGAGCGAACGGAAGGTCACGCGGCC
>JBGPHT010000055.1:0-45759 GCA_041484525.1 Bryobacteraceae bacterium
AGGGTCTGAACAACAAAGCCAAAGTCACTATGAGAAGATCCTATGGGTTCCGAACCTTCCGAGTCACCGAACTGGCACTCTATCATTCACTTGGCAAACTGCCCGAGCCAGAACTCACCCACAGGTTTTTCTGACGAATCAATAATCTGAAAACGCCGGGACGCTGCTGCGGCGGTTGCTACTATTGCTTCGGGATGTCGAATCGGGTCTCTGAAGCGACGCCGAATTCCTGCGCGACCGTCTCGACGGTCTGGACCAGGTGGCGGTCTGGAACTACGGGCGACAAGTCGAACCGGCGGCTCCAGAAGATGACCGCGGTCGCCGAGTGCCGGAACGGCCGCGACCAATGTTGCTCGACCGCGATCCAAAAACTGTTCTCGGGATTGCCGAATTTGTCCTGCTGCAGTGCGTAGTTCATGCGGAAGGTGGTGCCCTTACGCAACATCCTTTGGAGGCGCTGCTGCTTCAGAGGCTCCTCGCCATAATGCAGTTCGGGCTGAGCTTCCCCTTCACAACCGGATTCGGCGACCTCTCCCTCGCGGAGCATGGGAAAGAACGTAACGGGATCGAGCCGGACCGTCGCCCGGATAGAAGCGGTGCAGCGGACATCGTCCTGCTCGTCGTGGAGCCGCGATTTATCGGGCTGGATGGCCAGCGTCACGCCGGTCGGGGAGCGCTCCATCAGTTTCACTTTCGCACTCTTGAGGAGCGCCTCCACTTTGAAGGGCGTCCGCAGTTCATCCCGATCGCCGCACCGCGTCTCGGCATCGGCGTTCAGGGCATAAGGCGCGACAGCGTCGCCCCAGGAGAGGACGGCAATGCAGCGCCGGCCGTCGCCGCGAATGACGGACTCGACAGTCACGGTGGGCAGTGGCTGCACAACCTGGGCGTCGCGGCCGGATACGGCGCGGTGCTCGGTGATGGTCCAGCTCCAGTGTTTCTCCTGGTTGAGGTTGCGCTCGAACGCGGCGGCGGCTTTGGCGAGCAGGGCTGCGGGCGTTTCCTTTTGCGCGGCGGCGGTCCATGTGACGGCGAAAAGCCAGACGGCACGACGGAAGGCGGTAGAGCGCATTTTCCCCTCCCAGGCTAATACGGCGGTGGAGGCTTTTCAGTTGCTCTTTGTTGCGGACGCCCGAGACTACTTGACTTCGACCAGCACGAGGTCTGAAGGCTGCCGGCCGGCGTTCGAGCCCCGATGCTTCACCGCGCCGTCGCTCCACACCGCGTCGCCGCGAACTCCACGCATTGGTGTGGTCGTTCCATCGGCTGACTCCACGCGGCCCTCGAGCGCGGTGAGCATGACCACGGCGCGGCCGGCGCCGGTGTGCTCGTGCCACTCCTCGCGACCTCCGGCTTCGCGCGTGCTTCGGAAGACGCGGACCTGCGCATTTTCAAACAGCAGCTTGTTGTGCGCCACGTCAATCACCAACGGATCGAGTTTACGGTCGCGCGCTGGTGCTGTCTCCGGTCCGGGTTTCTTCAGTTCGACTTCGACGATGCGTAGGTCGTGCGCACTGATGTTCTCACTGGTATGCGGTCCGCCAGCGGGGCTCCAGGCGACATCGTTGGCCTTCCAATGGAGGTGCTCCACGCTTCCATCCGGATGCGCGATGTCCTGGCCGGCGTCATCCAGATAGATCATGACGCGGTTGAGCTGGTGCTGGTGCAGCGGGGTTCGATCATGGGGTCTGTCGGTCGCGACCAGGATGCGTACGCGGTCGTTATCGACCTTGATGCGGGGGTCCACCGGTGGGGTCTGGGCAGCCCGCGGCCAGCGCAATCGCGAAGATGAGTGGGGGAGCGTTTGACATCACAGCCCAGCATGCCACATCCCCGGGTCACTCAGAATGTGAGGCGCAACTGAAGATCGACCTTGCGGTTGTAGGTGCTCGGCGCGCCGCCGTGGGCCATGACGATGAATCCACCGAGGCCGCGAGACTGTCCGAAATAGGACGACGAAAGATCTCCATTCGGCGCCGCGAAATTCGGGTGATTGAGCGCGTTAAGCGTCGAGGCGCTGAGCGTCAAATTGTATCGTCTGCCGGTGCCGGCGCCCATCATCGCTACCGGTGGACCGCCCCCGCCCGGCTGATGCCCGCCTGGCTCCGCCGGACCGGTGCGGCCCTCCCGTCCGAATGCCCATATCCGGGAAATCCGCAGGGCGACGTTCACAGCCGCCGAGCCGCAGCCGTAGTTGCGCTCAATCGCCGGGGTTCCCGGAGCCGGATTCAGGTTGAAGCAGCCGAATCCCGCCGCGAAGACTAGACCGCTCGTCCGACATTCGGACGCGCCGGCGTTGGGGAGCAGCGCGGGGCGCGCCGTGGGGAATCCTGTGCTGTACGGATCGAGGCCGGTCGTGATGTTGTACGGCGTGCCGCTGTTCGCCGCCAGGAATGGCATGACGCTCCACTTCCACAGCAATGGGATCGTGGTGCCGACGACCACCCGGTGCCGCACATCGCCGTAGGTCGAAGGACCCCATTCGGCGCGCAGATCGTATGGATCGGCGGGCAGGCCTTCGTTGTTGTCCTTGCCGTAGGAGAGCGAATAGAATCCGAACAGGAATAGCTTTCGGTGATTCACGTTGGCAGTGGCGGTCAACTGGTGAAGGCGGCTGAGACCGGCCGACTCGGCAAGAAGACGAATCGATCGGTCACCGAAAGGATAGCCCCCGTTCACCGGCGCATTGACGTTGCGGGAGTTCAACAGGTGTACGCCGCGGCTATCGATCCACGTCAATGACAGGCGCGAGGATTGGTTGAATTGCCGGTCGATTCCCACACTGGTCTGGTAGAGGCGCGGCGCTTGAATGGCGCTCGAAACCGGTCGCATCTGCTGCGGCTCCTGGTTGGCCTGCAGTACGCCGGCCGGCGGCGCTGTGGCGGAAGTCTCCATCTCCGGCCGCGTCCTGGATGAGAACGGCACCGCCGTAACGGTCGCGAGCGTGTCCTTCCGGACGTCCGCTGACCCGCTCGCCCATCCCAGCCCCGGCACTAGCGGGCCTTCCGGCCATTTCACCCTTCGGCTCCCGGCGCCCGGCCACTACCTGGTCAGCGTGACGCACCAGGGCTTCTTCCCGCTGATGGACAAGCCCGTCGAGATCGTCGACGGCGCGTCGCTGCAACTGATTCTGAACCATCTGACTGAGGTTTTCGAATCCATCGAAGTGAAAGCCGATTCGAGCGGCATCGATCTCGACCAGACCGACAATCGCAAAACCCTGACCAACCTCCAGATCCTCAACGTGCCCTACGTGGGACGGGATCTGGGGAGCGCGCTCAAGCTCATGCCAGGTGTGGTGCAGGATTCGCTCGGCGCGTTTCACCTCTCCGGAAGCTCGGTCAACCAGGTGCAGTACACCCTCGACGGCTTCAACATCACGGACCCGCTTTCCGGAAAACTGAACGCGCGGCTCAACATCGACACCATCCGGACGATGGAGTTCTCGACGGGCCGCTTCTCTCCGGAGTTCGGAAAGGGTTCGGCGGGCGTGGTCGCCATCGACACGAGGATGGGGACCGACGCGCTGCGCTACTCCGCCACCAATTTCGTTCCCGGCATCGACACTACGTCCGGCGCGCACATCGGCACCTGGTCGCCGCGCTTCGGAATTTCGGGGCCGATGGTAAAGGGCCGTGCCTGGTTTTCCGAGAGCGTGGATGCCGAATACTCCCAGCTAGTCGTCGAGGACGTGAAGGGCCGCAACCGCACTCCCAGCCTGCGCGTCGACAACCTGCTGCGCGCGCAGTTCAACGCCACTCCGACGTCGCTGCTGTTTTTTTCGTTCCTGGTCAACGGGTCGGATGCGCCCGGCTCCGGACTTAGTGCGCTCGACCCCTATTCGACTACAGTGAACCGCCGCAGCCGCACGTGGTTCTTCAGTTTCAAGCACGAGAAGTACCTGGCGCATGGGGCGCGCATCGAATGGGGCTACGCCGAAGACCGCACATTCTCACGCCAGATTCCTCAGGGCTCCGACTACTACCGCGTCACTCCCTACGGGCGCGCCGGCAACTTCTTCATGGATGCGCGCGACGAAGCACGGCGCGGACAGTTCCTGTTCAACTTTTCGCCCGCGCTGCTGCGGCTCGCCGGTACGCACCAGCTCAAGATGGGTGTCGATCTCGACCGTCTGAACTTCCACCGCGACATCCACCGCACCGGGTATGAGCGGTACGGCCTGGACGGCGCGCTTTTCAGCCGCATCACCTACGGCGGCAGCGGCATCTTCAGCCGGCCCAGCCTGGAAGCGTCGGCGTACGTGGCCGATTCCTGGAAGGTGAAGCCGAATCTCACGATCGACACGGGCCTGCGCGAAGACTGGGATGAGCTGGTGCGCCGAGTCGCGCTGTCGCCCCGAATTGCGGCGTCCTGGGCGCCTTTCGGCCGCATCAACACGAAGCTCTCGGGTGGCTATGCGATTACGCGCGACGCCGTCTCGCTCGAAGAGTTCTCGCGGCCGCTCGATCAATACTCGATCGTCACGGAGTTCAACCCGGATGGCAGCCTGGCCTCCCCTCCGAGCCGGACGCTTTTCACCATCCCCAACCACGACTTGAAAGCGCCTAAATACGAGAACTGGTCCGCCAGCTTCGAGCAGCGTCTGGCGCGCAACATAGCGCTGCGCTTCACCTGGCTGCGCAAGCGCGGCGAGAACGGCCTGACGTACGTGCTGTCTCCCCCGCCCTACGACCCGGGCGTCCAGACGCAATTCGAGCTGCGCAACTATCGGCGCGATGTCTTCGATTCCGCGGAGGTGGTGCTGCGCCAGAATTTCGGCCGCCAGTTCGGCTGGATGGCCAGCTACACGCGATCCCGGGCGCTTTCGAATTCCGTAATCAGCCTCTCGGTGGACGAGCCTCTCTGGGTGACGAACAACCTGGGCCGGATGCCGTGGGACACGCCTAATCGCGTTCTGGGCTGGGCCTATCTGCCCACGCCCTGGCGCCAGTGGGCCATCGCCGGCGCGGTGGATGCGCGCAGCGGATATCCTTTCACGATCCAGACCGACCGCGGCGCCAGCGTGGGAGAGATCAACTCGCAGCATTTTCCGTTCTTTTTCAATATGGACCTGCACCTGGAGCGCCGCCTCCGCGTCGGCCGGCACCACGTGGCTCTCCGTGGCGGATTCAACAACATCACCAACCACCAGAACCCGTCCGTCGTGAACAGCACGATCGGCGCGTCGAACTATCTGAGCTATTACGGCAGCCAGGGACGGCACGTGGTGTTCCGGCTGCGCTGGCTGGGACCGCCCGAGTGAACGGCAGCCAGGGACGGCACGTGGTGTTCCGGCTTCGCTGGCTGGGACCGGCCGAGTGAACGGCAGCCAGGGACGGCACGTGGTGTTCCGGCTTCGCTGGCTCGGACCGGCCGAGTGATCCGTCACTTGCCGATGCAGAAGGTGGAGAAGATGCGGTTGAGGATGTCGTCGGCGGTGGTGGCGCCGGTGATGGAATCGATAGGCCGCAGCGCCGCGTAGAGATCGAGCAGTAGCATCTCGTGCGGGATATTGGTCTCGGCCGCGCCCCGCGCCTTTTCCAACCAGGTGTGAGCCTCGCGCAGCAACTGCTCGTGCCGCAGGCTGGTGATGAATCCGGTCTCGGGCTCGAGTGCCCCCTTCGGCGCCACCGCCTCGAGGATCGCCTGCCGCAATTCCGGAATCCCTTCGCCGGTTAGCGCGGAGACCAGAGTGGCGCAGGACTGCTGCGCCGGTAAGTCGCGCTTGTTCCCCACCAGCAGCCAACGTCCCTGGCGTTCGGCCCGTGCCCGCAGCGCCTCGTCCTCTGCGCCCGGCGCCTGCGAAGCGTCCACGACGACCAGCGTCAGGTCCGCATCCGCCATCGCCTGGAAACTGCGCTCGATGCCGAGCGACTCGACGAGTTCCGAAGATTCACGAATCCCCGCCGTGTCGTAGAGCTTCACGGGAATTCCGCCGATCGCCGCGGTCTCCGAAACCAGGTCGCGCGTGGTTCCCGGAGTGTCCGTCACGATGGCGCGGTCCTGCTCGAGCAGCGCGTTGAACAAGCTGCTCTTGCCCACGTTCGGCCGGCCCACGATGGCGAGCGTGATTCCCGCGCGCACCAGCCCGCCGTACTGGAAGCTTTCAGCAAGCTGCCCGACGCCGCCGATCAGCGGCCCCAGCCGCCGCAGGATTTCGCCGGCAGGCGCCACGCTGACATCGTCGTCGGCAAAATCGATTCCCGCCTCTAGCAGCGCGATCAGTTCCAGCAGTTGTTCCTTGAGCGGCCGGATGCGCCGCGACACCGACCCATCCACCTGCTGCGCCGCCACCCGCGCCTGGTAGAGGGTGGTGGCCTCGATCAAATCTCGTACCGCTTCCGATTGCGGCAGATCGATGCGCCCGTTGAGATACGCCCGCAGGGTGAACTCGCCCGGTTCGGCCAGCCGCGCCCCCGCCGCCAGCGCGCGCTCGACGGCGTGCCGCAGCACGACCGGCGCCCCGTGGCAGGAGATCTCGATCGTGTCCTCCGCCGTATAGGATCGAGGCTTTTCGAAGAAAGTGACGATGACGCGGTCGATGGTGCGCCCCTCGGCGTCCACCAGCTCGCCCGTGTGCGCATGCCGCGGTTGCCAGGCATCGCGAACGCGCAGGAGGTTGCCGGCGATGGCACGCGCATCGGGACCCGACATTCGCACCACGCCCAAGCCGCCTCGCCCGGGCGGTGTTGCGATTGCCACTATAGTGTCGTGAAGCTGCATCGCGTTACGACAAGCCCCTTTGCCCATGGCACCGATGGATGGGCTCCGGCTTAGCGGTCAGGGAGCAGTGGTTCGGTATTGGCGAAACCGTGGCCAGACTTGCCGGCCTACCTTCTGGCGCTGCGCGACCGCGGACCGCTCCGTGAAGGCGGCTCGGGTCCGCGCGGCGGCTCCGGCAGACTCGCCATCCCCGCCGGATATACGACCACCTGCCGCGCCGGTCCGCTGCCGCTGCTCTCGCTTCTGACGGCAGTGTCGTTGCGCAGCGCCAGGTGAAGCACACGGCGCTCCCGGCTGTTCATCGGGTTAAAACGGAACGGCACGCCCGTGCGGCGCACCTTCTCCGCCGCCGTCTGCGCGCTCAATCGCAATTCCTCGATGCGCAGCAGCCGGTAGTCATTGGCGTCGAACGAAATGCGCGAGTGGTCTTCCGACGGCATCCGCAGCATCTCCATCGTGACGTGCTCGAGCGCCAGCAGCAACTCGGCGCGGTTCGACAGCAGCAGGTCCGCGTCGGGACCCGTAAACTTCACCACCACGTCCGGTGTTTCGAAGTCGTCATCGGTCGCGTCCACATCCAGGATTTCGTAATTCACCTTGAACTTGCCGCTCGCCAGCGTGGATCGCAAGAAACCGTCGATCCGGGAACCGATGCTCGAAACCGAATACTTTCTCTCAGTCACTCGTCATTTCCTGCCGTTCTTTTTTTTGGGCGGCTCCACCGATTTCGCGGCCGAATCCGCCGCGGCGGTGTGATTGAAAAACCACTGCTGGCCCATGCCCACCAGATTGCTGGTCAAGTAGTATAGCACCAGGCCGCTGGCAAAATTATAGAACATGAAGCCGAAGATCAGCGGCATGAACATCATCATCTTCTGCTGGCTGGGATCCACGTTGGCCTGCGGCGTCATCTTCTGCATCAGGAACTGACTGGCGATCAGGATGATCGGCAGGACCTTGATCGGCAGGTGCTCGGGCTGCGAAAGGTCATTTACCCATAGCCAGGGCGCGCCGCGCATTTCCACCGAAACCGTGAACACTTTGTAGAACGCGAAGAAAAACGGCAGTTGCAGCAGCATGGGGAAACAGCCGCCCATGGGATTGACGCCGTGCTTCTTGTACAGGCCCATCACTTCCTGGTTCTGGTCCGCCTTGCGCGGGTCGCGGATGCCGATGTTCTTGTACTTATCGTTGATGGCGTCGATCTGCGGCTTCAGCGCCTGCATCTTGCGCATCGATTTCATGTTCGACAGCTTCAGCGGGAACAGAATCATGTTGATGACGATTGTCACCATCACGATCGACCAGCCGAAGTTGTGCACGAACGCGTCGTTGAGCCAGTTGACGATCAGGAACAGCGGCTTCGCCAGAAAGCCGAACCACCCGAAATCCACCACCTGCTCGAGCTTGGGGTTGACGCGCTTGAGCAGATCCAGATCCTTGGGGCCGACGAACAACTCGAACCGGTTTTCACCCCCGCCCCCCACCGCCACGCCCGCAAACGGCATCGGCTTGGGTTCGTGCGCCGTGGGCACCGTGTCGCTGAACGTGATCTGCTGGGTTGAGGCGTTTCCCTCCGGCAGGAAAACGGCGGCGAAGTACGTGTCCGCCAGCCCCTCAAACGAGAAGTTTCCGATGGCCGTCGCCGGGCCCTTGCTGGCCGCCTTCGCACCCTCCACCACCAGCTTGTTGTCGGTGGTGTTGAAATACATCGTGACCTGGCTGCCGGACGCATTCGGAATCGTGAGATCGCCGAACCCACCACGCCACTGGACGAGGTGCGGCAGAGGCTTGCCGTCCACGGTCGCTTCCGTCGCCACTTGTGAAAGAAAGCTGTTCTTCTCGAACCGCAGGGTCTTCCTGACTACGGTGTGGCCGTCGGAAAACTCGAACTTCACGCCCAGACCGTCGGCATCGGGGGTTTGCGTGTAATACGTCCAGTTCACCTTCGAGGTGGGCTGCTGCGCCGGAAAATACAGCGACAACGGATAGTCCGTCGCAGCCGCGGTATTCACCATTTCGAGCGGCTTGCCGTCGTTGCCCTTAAAACCCTTCAGCAGCCAGCTTCGAACGGTCCCTCCCTGGTTGTTCAACGTCACGCGGAACTTGTCGGTGTCGATCGTCAGTGGAGGTTGCGGCTGTTGCACCGTGACGGGAGCGGTCGCCGGACCGGTCGCCACCGCCGGAGCCTGCGAAGTGTCGACCGCCGCAGCCGCCTGCGGTGGAGTCTGGGGTTGACCGGGTGACTGTGCCGGCCCGGGCGCCGCACTGGTTTGCTCGGCCTTCTTTTGTTGCGGAGGCGGAGTCTGGTTCTTGAACAGGTAGGGCGTCAGGAACATCACCGCGCCCATCAGGAGGAAGGCGAGCAGCAACCGCACTTCCATCGACATTTCTTTCTTCGGCGGTTGATTGCTGCTACCGCCGTTAACTGAATCGGCCATTCTGAATTCCGTTTGTGCGGGCTACCGGACGGGGTCGAAGCCGCCGTCATGAAACGGATGGCAGCGCGCCAGCCGGCGCAGCCCCATCCACAGTCCCTTCGCCGCGCCATACCGTTCGACGGCTTCGCGCATGTAATCCGAACAGCTCGGATAAAACCGGCATGCCGAAGGCAGCAGCGGGGAGACACCAAACTTATATACGCGCAACGCGCCTACTACGATCCATCGCACCGGAGAAACAGGCGCTCGACTTCCTTCAGCAACTCCGGCATGGGAGCAGCAAGCGCTTTCCGGCGAGGATTGATGACGATCGACCACTGTGGGTTCAGCCGTTCCAGGTGAAAGCGCACGGCCTCGCGGACGCGCCGCCGGATCCGGTTCCGCACCACGGCTTTCCCGATGGCGCGGGGAACCGTAAATCCGATTCGCGGCCCGCCGCCTTCCGGCTCGCGCACGCAAAAAGCCGCGAAGAGCGGCCCCGTAAACTTGGCGCCCTCATCGTAGACTCTTCGGAAATCCTTTGATCGCAGCAGACGGACACGTTTCGGAAAACCTGAAATGGAGGACTACCTTTCGGAGCTGACCGTGAGTTTTTTCCGCCCGCGGGCCCGCCGGCGCGACAAAACCGCGCGTCCGTCCTGAGTCTTCATACGGGTGCGAAAGCCATGCGTCTTCGCGCGATGGCGGTTATTCGGTTGAAAAGTACGTTTCGGCATTTTAGTTCAAGTATTTAGTATAGCAGGCGGGAAGGAGGCAGGAAGCAGGCAGAAATAGGCCGCACGGCAACCGGAAACTCCCGGAGAAATCCGGGATTCCCTGGGGAAGCAGGCTGTGTCAGTTTTACCCGGAGTGTGTGTTACCGACCCACGGCCGGAGGCGTCTGCACGATCGAAAGCAGCAGGCAGAACACTACCAGAATTGCGAGACCCGATGCGACCATCATTGTTGGCTCACCTCTATTCAGGTAGTGAGCAATCCTGATGCCACGTTTCACACTTCGGGTGGGCGATGGGAATGGCGGCTACTTCGGGTCCTCGGGAGGCGGCTTGCACGCCGCGAGTTTCACCGCAAACGCGGCGGACGTGGTCCACCGCTCTCCCTGCCGGTGCTCGATTTGGAACGACTGCGTGGGACCGTCCGGGCGCACCCGCCAGTCGGAAACGGGCGGCGGGCGCTTCAGCTTGATCGGCTTGGTGTTCTCTTCCTTGATGAGCCAACTGTCGCCGCCGTCGGGCGATTCGTACAGCTCATAGCGGCCGCCTTCGCTGCCCGGCCCGCGGTCGATCGTCAGGCTGCCGCTAGTCTTGGCGGTGAAATAGAGTTGCTGGATCGTGCCGTAGTGGGTCTCGCTGAAAAGCGGGCGCTGCCGCCAGGTCTTGCCCCCATCCGTCGTCAGAAAAAGAAATGGATCCTGCGGCAGGGGCGCCAGCATCTGACCGCCGGCCCATCCGGTTTCCGGATCGGCGAATTGAATGTGGTCGAGCCCCGCGCCGCGCACCCGCTCCACCGCTTCGCGCCATGTCAGACCGCCGTCGTCGCTCCCGAGCAGCACCGAGTAGAGCGTCACCGATGTGGCGTGGATATTGCCCGTGACGAACAGTTTCGTCCCCACCCCCTCGGCCGCCGTCAGTTCCAGGAACATGGCGCAGGGCTCTTCATCCGAGCAGGTCATGCCGGCCCACCGTATGTCGTCTTCGGTGCACCGGAACGGCAGCACGATCGGCTTCCCGTGGTATTCGAGGACGGGCGGAGGCTCAGGCGCGGGCGCCGGATTGGCGGGCGGCGTGTCCTGTGCGCTGGCCGCGAGCGCGGCCAGAAATAGCAGCGCGAACCTCATGTCTGCCGAGAATTGTAGCCCATTCGACAACGCCTGGGGACGGCCCGGCCGAGCCGAAGCAGCGACGGCCGGGGCCGGGCCGAAGCAGCGGCAGCCGACCGGGCCCAAGCAGCGGCAGCCGACCGGGCCGAAGCAGCGGCAGCCGACCGAGCCGAAGCAGTCACGGCTCGTCTGTTACTTTGACTCGTCTGATACTTTGAATAGATGGCCTCGACCCCCGACCGCGCGTTCGGCTTCTCCACACGCGCGCTGCATGCCGGACAGCGTCCGGACAGCGATACCGGCGCGCGCGCCGTCCCCATTTACCAGACCACTTCCTACGTGTTCGACGACACCGCCCACGCCGCCGCGCTCTTCAACCTGCAGCGCTTCGGAAATATTTACACGCGTATCATGAACCCCACCACCGCCGCCTTCGAGGAGCGCATGGCGTCGCTCGAGCGCGGCGTGGGCGCGCTCGCTGTAGGCAGCGGACAGGCCGCGCAGTTCATCGCACTTGCCAGCCTGCTCGAATCGGGCGATGAGATCGTCGCCGCCAAAACGCTCTACGGCGGCACCTACACGCAGTTCGACGTAAGCTTCCGCCGTCTGGGGATTCAGACCACCTTCGTCGATCCCGACGACCCCGAAAACTTTCGCCGCGCCATCACGCCCCAGACGCGACTGCTCTACGCCGAGACCATCGGCAACCCGCGCATGAACGTGCTCGATATCGCCACCGTGGCCGCCGTGGCGCATGAAAACAATCTGCCGCTGGTCATCGACAACACTTTCGCTTCGCCCTACCTCTGCCGCCCCATCGAACACGGCGCCGATATCGTGGTGCACTCCGCCACCAAATTCATCGGAGGCCACGGCACGTCGATCGGCGGCGTGATCGTGGATAGCGGCCGCTTTCCCTGGGACCGCGGCCGCTTTCCGCAGCTCCTGGAGCCCAGCAAGGGCTACCACGGCATCCGCTTCTACGAAACCTTCGGCGACTTCGCCTACATCATGAAAGCGCGCGTCGAGGGCCTGCGCGATTTCGGCCCCGCGCTCAGCCCGTTCAACTCGTTTCTCTTCCTGCAGGGCCTCGAAACCCTGAAGCTGCGCATGCAGTGCCATTCCTCGAATGCGCTCGCTGTGGCGGAGTTTCTCGGGAAGCACGATCGCGTCGCGTGGGTCAACTATCCCGGCCTGCCGTCGGGCAGCTATCGAGCGCTGGCCGAACGCTACCTGCCGCTCGGCGCGGGCGGAATCCTCACTTTCGGAATCCACGGAGGCCTCGATGCCGGCCGCCGATTTATCGAGTCGCTCCAGGTTTTCTCGCACCTGGCCAACGTCGGCGATGCCAAGAGCCTGGTGATTCACCCCGCCTCGACCACGCACCAACAATTGACGACCGAGGAAAAACTCGCCGGCGGCATCAGCGACGATCTGATCCGCCTCTCCGTCGGCCTGGAGGAGATTGACGACATTCTATGGGACCTGGATCAAGCCTTGAGGGCCAGCGCATGAACCACTGCGCCATCAGTTTCGCCGACGGCGTCGGCGGCAACTCTTCCGTCAACCGCGGCGCCTTCGCCACCTCGGCCTACGACCGCCTGCGCATCCTCGAGCGCTACCGCCGCATCGCCATGGTCGGGCTCTCGTCGAATCCTTTCCGACCCAGCCATTTCGCCGCCATCTATCTCATCTCGGAAGGTTACGACGTCATCCCCGTGAATCCGCGCGAGACCGAAGTGCTGGGCCGCCGGAGCTATCCCGACCTGGCCGCGATCCCCGGTCCCGTCGAAGTGGTCGATATTTTTCGCGAGTCCGCCGCCGTTCCGCCGATCGTGGAACAGGCCGTCGCCGTCGGCGCCAAAGTGATCTGGATGCAATTGGGCGTAATCCACGACGCCGCCGCTCTGCGCGCCCGCGAGGCCGGCCTCGAAGTAGTGATGGACCGCTGTATGAAAATCGAGCACGCGCGTTTTTTCGGTGGCTTGAACACCATCGGCATGAATACCGCCGTGATCAGTTCGCGCCGGCGCAAGCCTACTCGGAGCGCAGAATCCTGACCGGATCGATGCGCACCGCGCGGATCACCGCCGGCAGTGCGGCGAGTAGCGCCGCCACGAGAATCGTCAATGACGGAAGTCCGAGCATCGCCAGGTCCGTAGGCCTCACCTGGTAGAGCAGCGACTCGATGTAGCGCGCCGATGCCATGCCGAGCGCGAGGCCGCCCACCCCTCCCACGAGCACCATGGCGAAGACGTCCACTGTCACGCGCCGCGCGATATCGCCGGCCTGCGCACCGATCGCCATGCGAATGCCGATTTCACGGCGCCGCTGCAGAACGGAATAATCGAGCACGCCATACAGGCCGAGACCCGCGAGCAACAGCGCGACACCAGCGAAGAACAGCGCGAGCATCGCCAGCAGCCGCTCGCGCACAGTGGCCGCCTGGTTCAACTCCGTTTGCGTGTGGATGTTGCTGACCCTGAATTCGGAGCGTGCTCGCGGCACTTCCCGGCGCAGGGTGGAGGCCAGCGCCAGCGGGTTGGCGCTGGACGTGCGAACGACGAACGTGCCTCGACCGATCGGTTGAAACGCACCCTTCGGGTCAATCGACTGAAACGGAATGTAGGCAGTCGGCCGGATAGGCCAGCGCATCTGGTCTCTGGAGCGCGCATCGCGGACAAAGCCCACGATCTCGAAGCGGGCGCTTCCACCTGCCGGCTCCACTCTCTCGAAGGACTTCCCGATAGGGTTCTCACCGTCAAAATACTGTTTCGCGAAAGCCTGGTTCACGATCGCAACGGTAGGATTGGTGTCGGCCGCACGAAAATCTCTGCCGCCGATGAAGGGGATTCTCATGACGTCTGCCCAACCATGGGAGATGCTCACGAAATCGGAAAATACGTCGGTCGGAGGCTCGCCGTGGATTGAGATGTTGCCGACCGCGCTCTCCCCGCTCATCAGGGGCCATCCGACCAGCGCGACCCTTTCGACGCCGGGGACAGTGCGCAAGTGCTCCGCTACCTGGTCCCAGAAGGCCGGCGGCTGCGAACGAGCCGTAACCGTTTCCAGATTGAGAATTCGCTCCGCGGAAAAGCCGGTGGGCTGATTCGCCAGCCGGTCGAATGTGGACACGAACATGCCGGCGGCGAAATGCACCACAAAGCAAAAGGCGACCTGTATGGCGATCAGCGCATGCATCAGGCGATGCCGCGAATGCGGATCTTCGCCGCCCCGAAGCGCATGGGCCGGCTTGACTCGCGAAGCACTCAGCGCCGGCGCCAGGCCGAAGAGGAACGTCACGGCGGAAGCCAGCGCCAGGCCGAATCCCAGCACGCGCCAGTCTGCCGGCAGAACTAAACGCGCCGGGTACGCCGGCGGATTGATCATACGTACGACGAACGGTGCGGCCCACCATGCAAATAACGCGCCGATGGCGGCCGCCAGGAACGCAAGCCACGCGCTTTCGACCAGAACCAGTTGCACCAGGCGCCAAGGTCCGGCGCCGATCGAAACGCGGAGCGCCATCTCACGCGCCCTCGCCGCAGCGCTCGCCGTCATCAGGTTGGCGATGTTGGCGGTGGCAATCAGTAGCACCAGTGCCACCAACAGAGCCAGAGCCGCGAGCGACTGGCGGTACTCGCGCTGCATGTTCGAGCGGCCTGCGGCGGCGGGTTCGAGTAACAGCTTCTCCTGGAAGAATCGTTCACGATCCCGTTTGGACTGGGCCGGGAAACCCTTCACCCTCTCCTCCTGGATGGCGCGAAACTCTGCGCGCAACCTCTCTCGAACCGGTGCGGCGGCAACAGCTGGCTTCAGTTGGACCAGAGTTCGGAGCCAGAAGTTGTTCAGACTGGCGAGGGTGCGCGGATTCTTCATCGCCATGGGCACGAAGACGTCGGTCACCCATCCGGTTTCGGTGCCGGTGAAGGGTTCGGCGGCTACCCCGACGATCTGGAAAAGATCGTTGCCCATCCTGAACGTGCGCCCGATGGCTTTCGGATCCCGTCCGAAGCGGCGAGTCCAATAGTCGTCAGAGAGCACCGCGTAGGGATGCGCGCCCGCCTGGAGATCGTCGCTTTCGGTGAGCAGCCGCCCTACCGTCGGCCGGAGCCCAAAGGAGCCGAACATCCAACCGGAGACGTACTGCAGGTAGGCCTTCTCCATGTCCTGGTCGGCGCCATAGGTCAGATCGGTAGACCCGCTATACATAGAGACCGCGATCAATTCGGCTTGCTCCTTCACCGCGGCGCGCATCTTGCGGAACATGGGATACGAGCAACTGTCGTATGTCCGGGTTTTGCCGTCCGCCGCCGACGGCCCTTCAAAAGCGACCGTGTGCAGACGTTCAGGGTTGGCCACCGGCAAGGGCCGCAGCAGCAGGGCGTCGATCAGCCGGAATGCCGATGTGCATGCCCCGATCGCGAGGGCCAGCGACAGGATCGCCGCGGCCGAAGTGATCTTGCTCTTCTTGAGCCGCCGCCAGCCGAAGACGGCGTCGGCGCGGAGCGAATCGAGCCACGCGATGAGTCGGATGTCGCGGCTCTCCTCGCGCTGCCGTAGCGCGAAGCCGAACGCTCTCCGGGCTTCGGAGCGATCGCGGCCCTGCTCGATCGCCTCTTCGATATGCGACTCGATCTCTTCGTCGATCTCGCGGCTCAAACGATCGCCGCCAACTACATTCACAATGCGCGACCACAACGACATGTCAGACCGTCCTTAGAACGCGATTTACAGCCGAAGTCACCGCCTGCCAGCGCGACTCTTCGGCGGCAAGCTGCTTCCTGCCCGCCGCGGTCAGTCCATACAGGCGCGCCCGCCGCCCGGTCTCCTTCGTGACCCATTTCGCTTGAATCCAGCCGGCTTCCTCCATCCGGTGCAGCGCCGGATAGAGCGAACCTTCCTCCGCGCGGAGTACGTCGCCCGACGTGTCCTTGATGGCGGACATGATGCCGTAGCCGTGCAGGCGCGGCCGGCGCGAGAGGATCTTCAAAACCAGCAGATCGAGCGAGCCTTGGAGAGAGTCGGGTTTAGGCATAGTCAGACCGCTTAGTATATAGACGTCTGAGTAGCTTGTCACGTTAGGTGGAACTTCAGGGATATTTGCCGGTTGAAGGATGCCAGAATAGATGAAAAGGCCGGCGTTGATTCTAAAGCTGGAACCCTTGGTCAATGTCACCGTTTGTGAAAAGCTTCGCCAGAGCTGCGAATTGCGGCCCTCCGGTAGTCTGGTTTTTCCGGACCGACACCATCAACTCGGGATAGCGCGACGCAGTCGGGAAGTCGCGTGGCGGGCCTATTACGCAGACCGAGGTAAGGGAGCATGCGGTTCCTCGCCAGCCGAAACGGCGCTCGATCCGCGAGCCTATCAGCCCCAGGGGTGCATAGGAGACAGCACAGGAACGTTAGAAGCGGCGCGCCAGGCGCGTGCAGGAACGGGCGCCACCACCCGCCTTGCGCCTCTGCGGTCGCGAGCAGAAAACGGCTGTGCTCAAGCCCCCGGCGAGAGCGGCCTTCATTCGCCACGCCGTAGCGCGGGTGAAATACGTCGCCGCACCCAGTGCCGCCCGGTAAAACGAAAAACGCAAAAAACCAGCCGTTGCCTCACGGTTCAACTCGTGGGCCAGGCGTTGCCAACGTTGGTGCCAAATGGAGGAGACGCATCGGTTGCCGGCGGCCATACGTCAACGACCGCCAAAGCCACTCGAACGGTCCGAAGCGGTATTGGTTCAGCCACCACTTGCTGAACCAAAGTTGCCCGGCGTAAAAGGCGCCACCGATGAGCGCTGCCGTCGTAGGGTCGAGCCGGCCGAACAGTCCCAACCCATAGCCGTAGAAGAGCAGAGCAAAAACCAGCGACTGCATCAGGTAGTTGGTGAGAGCCATCCGCCCCGCGGCGGCTATCGGCGCGGTAAACGCCGCAGCCCACGCAGATCTCCTCCATAGCAGCAAACCAGATGCATAGGCAAACGCCAGAGGAACGTCGGATCCCAAGACCGCGAAGGCGGGCATGACGTGTACCGCCTTTCTAAAGGCCTCCCACGAGACGTCCGCCGTGCTGTTGACGATGCCAACGATTCCCGCTCCGAGACCGATGGCCCAGAGCAGAGACCGGTATCGGTGCGGCTCGCGTATCACGCCGGCGCGCCACACGGCCACACCGAGCAGCATCATCCCAAAGGCTTTTTGCGCCACGCCGACGAGCAGTGGCACGATCAGTTCCTGCGTCTCGCGCCAGCGAAACTCCAGGATGGCGCCAAAACTTCCTTGGCTGTAGATCCGTGTTGCGTTCGCCGCATGCGCATGCAGAATGGCTGCGGGCGGCAAGCCTCGAAATCCAGAAAAGACCGAAGGCAGGTAAATGGCTGCGAGACCGGCCGTCGCCAGGACGGCAATGGGGAGGCGCAGCAGCGGTATCAACAGGAGACCGCACACCGCATAAAGGGTGAGGATATCGACGTTGGATACCAGAAGCATGTGACAGGCCCCGAAGCCGAACAGAACGAGGAAGCGCCGCACAAGGAACGCTTCGACTCGGACGCCGCGGAGTCCGGCCCGCTCCCCCTGGACGGCGACACCGATGCCGAATGTGAGAGCGAACAGGTCGAAGGCTTTGAACTCCACCAGTACCGTCGCCAGCAGGTCGACCGCATGGTTTACCCTTCCGGCGTGCGAGTGGAAGTGAAGAATGCGATCGAACAGCGAGACACGGAAGAAATAGAGCAAGTTGATCAGCAACACCCCGAAGAGCGCGAAACCTCGCAGCAGGTCCAGTGTGGTGTATCGCTCGGACGCCTCGACCGGTATCCAGGTTTTGCTGCCCTGGTTGCTGTTCATGGTCGCCACTGATGATAGTCTCCTCAAGGGGTCGGGTGGGGCGTCTGGGCCGATGCGATGGAGCAGAGTGCTGCCATCACCGTAAAGGTTGCTTGGTGTAAATTCATAGATGTTCCTTTCGAGCTGAGTCGATCTGGAATCACTTGCACCCTGCTTAGCGCGGAGGGCAACCAGAACAGCTCAAGGTTTCCAGGGAAGCCGTGTGAAGCGATCGCCTCCGGCCGGGCCTGCGATGAGCCGCAGGATGGCTTGTCCTGAGCCGACGCCGCAAAGCCAGAGAACGCCATCCGAAATCCAGGGCAACCATCCCGGAACGGCGGCAACGCCGGGCATCCAGAGCGTAACGATATGGTCCCGAACCGGGCCGCCGATGGCTGCGGCCAATAACAGAGCCACCTGGCCGCGCCACCCGAATTTGCGAGTGATGCGCCAGCCTAACAGCGCGATCATTGCTCCGTAGGGGACGATCGCCGTGTAAATGAGCCCCGTTGGAGGGGGTGCTACTGTCCAGGTGAAATGCTGGATGCCCATCGAGGCCGGCAGCATTTCCTCCACCAGGAACAGGAGCATGAAGGCGAGGCCCGCGGCAAGGGCGCCCAAAGTTCTGCGGAGAGTCGCCCGCGTGAAGTATACGGCGGCGCCGAGCCCGCACCAAAGCAGGACGGTGAACAGTACGATTTCCGGTGCGAGCACTGGGATGGGACGCGCCGTGGCGCCCGAGAGCGCTTCGAGAGCCAGACGGGTCTGCCACAAGGTGGTAAACAGTCCAAGTGCCAAAGCCGCCACGACCAACACAGTCGCGGCCAAGCCCACCTGGTGCCGCCGGATGAATTTGCCGCCGCGATACCAGACCGTGTCCTTTCGGGCACTAACAGGCAGGCCTGCCAGGTGCCGGTTCACATCCTCACGGAATTGGTCCGCTGAACTGTAACGCCGGGAAGGTCCCTTTTGGAGGGCTTTCAGCAGGATATTGTCCAGATCGCCTTCCAGCCGATGCCTGAGGTGGACCGAATCTCCCTCGCGGACCTCGCTGATCGTCTGGGCGTTCCCTTCGCTGATCACGGCGCTGGGACGCGTTGGCTCTTCCTCGCAGATCACGCGCGCGATCTCGTGCAGGACGTGGTTGCGCATCTTATAAGGGAGATGTCCGGTCAATAGCTCATACAGCACCACACCTAGGGCATATATATCGCTGGTGGTGTGAACGGCTTCGCCCATCACCTGTTCCGGGCTGGCGTATTCCGGGGTCATCTGCCGCAGCAGCGTCTCGGTGCGAGCCATGTCCCCGGATGTGCCTTCGGGGCGTAACATCTTGGCGATGCCAAAATCGAGCAGCTTCACGTGGCCCTCGGCTGTCACCAGGATATTCGCCGGTTTCAGGTCGCGGTGGACGACCAGGCGTTGATGCGCATACTGGACGCCGTCGCAGACCGATTGGAACAGCTTCAGGCGTTCGGTGACATTCAGCTTGCGCCGGTCGCACCAGGCATCGATGCGCTCTCCCTCTATGTAATCCATCACGAAATACGGCAGCCCCTCTTCCGTGCTGCCGCCGTCGATCAACCGCGCGATCGCCGGATGGTCGAGCGCCGCCAGAATGTCGCGCTCCTGGCGGAACCGGCGCAGCACGTCCGCCTCGCCCAGCCCGGCCCGCACAATCTTGATGGCTACCTGCTTGTGAACGACACCGTCATCGCGCGAGGCCAGGTACACCGTGCCCATCCCGCCATGTCCGAGTTCCCGCAAGATCAAATAGGCACCCACGCGCCGCCCTTCCATGCGCGGCATGGGATCCTCCGGCACGCCTGGGTCTACGGTTCCCAGGAGCGGCCCGTCGATGAAGTCCGCGGCGCATTCATTCGCGGTCAGCAATTTGCCGACTTCGCGGCCGAGGTCTTCGTCGCCTTGGCACGCCTGAGCGAGAAATGCCGCGCGTCCCGCTGGATCTTCCACTTCCAGGGCGGCCTCGTACACATTGCGAATTTGGCGAAACCGCTCGACAGTCATAGACGCACCTCGCGCCGGGTAGAGGTATCATAGCTCCGTAAACAAAGCGTGGCCGGTCTCATCGCGCAAGTTCCTCTCAAACGGCATAGCGCGGAGAGCCGTCAAGACAGCTCATAGTGGCCGATGACACCCATAACATTACCGGTTTGCTCCAGGATTGGCGAACCGGCCAGCCGGGAGCAGCAAACCGGCTGATGGAGGTGGTGTACGGGGAGTTGCATCAGATCGCCGCACGGCAGATGCGCCGGGAGCGCGGCGAACATACCTTGCAGGCCACGGCCCTGGTACATGAAACGTACCTGCGGCTGTTTGGTTCCGAGCCGATAGACTGGCAAAACCGCGCCCACTTCTTTGCCGTAGCGGCGCAGCAGTTACGCCGCGTCCTGGTGGACCACGCGCGCCGCGGGCGAAGCGAGAAACGCGGCGGCGGGCAGATCAAGTTCTCCTTGGACGAAATGGACGGGCCAGTCGTGGATCGGGACGAACGCGTGCTCGAGATCGATCAAGCACTGGCGCGCCTCGAATCCTTGGATGAGCGCGCCGCCAAGGTGGTCGAGTTGCGCTACTTTGGCGGTTTGAGCGAGAAGGAAGCAGCGGAAGCGTTGGGGATTTCGGTGGCAACCCTTAAACGAGACTGGGAATTCGCTCGCACCTGGCTGGCTAGTCAGTTGATTTAGAACCGCTACTTCGAAAGCTCGGCCAGCGCTTTTTGCGACTGCGCGAGTTGCTCGCGCTCGCTACCGTCGGACGGAGTTTCGGCAAGGAGTTGCTGCTGGACTTTGACGGCCTCCTCGGCTACGTGACGGCATCCGCCGGACGGTGATTGCACTCCAGGGCATATGCCAGATGACGGATGACGAGGATGTTACTCGGCTTGAGATCGCGGTGGACGATCAGTCTCTGATGCGCGTACTGGACGGCATCGCAGACCTGGCGGAAGAGCCGCAGGCGATCGGGTAGCGGAAGTCCGCGCGACTCGCAGTAAGCGGTCAGCATGTCGCCGGCCACGTATTCCATGACGATGTAGGGCAGGCCTTCCTCGGTCGATCCGCCGTCGTAGAGCGCGGCGATGTTGGGGTGGTCGAGAGCGGCCAGGATCTGCCGTTCATTTCGGAAGCGGGCCAGGACGGCGGGTTCATCAGTCTCGAATCGCAGGAGTTTGAGTGCGACGATCTTACGGAACTGGTCGTCGTCGCGGTTGGCCAGGAAGACCGCGCCCATGCCGCCGCGGCTCAGCAGCTCTTGAATCCGATAGGGTCCGACGCGGCGCGCTATCCAGTGGGCCAGGCGCGGTTCATTCGCATCGGCCGGCGCGCCTGGCGACTTGGCGGCGTGCGAGGTTTCAGTCGGGAAGACAGTGCCTGGCTCGAACTCCGGCGACGGCGGAGGCGACATGCTGTCGGTCATCTTATCGGGGTCGCACGGCTGGTTCAACCGGTAACGATGCGATTCGGCATTCAGTTCAATCCCACTCAGTACCGCGCACCAGTTGCTCCCGCAGCCAAGGGTCTAGGAATAGAGTCGTTTCCTGTTGCCCGTCAAGAACCAGTCAATGCACCGGCTCAAGTCGTCAGTCCAGTACTCGTCGGAGCGGTCGGGAATGGGCTGGAAAATCTCAATCAAGTCCTGGTGTTTGGGGCGCGGCAACAACCAGTTGCCGACCGTGTAAACGAACCGCTTCCAGTCTCCAGTTGATGGATGAAGGTTTACAGCTAGGATGTCGAAATCGCCAAATCGGTACGGCCGCGTTTCCTTGCCGCCCTTTTCGCCACTTCTTGTCTTTTGTACTTCGACGACGTGGATCGTCCCCGATGGGCAGTTCAGTGAAGCGCGCGAGTCGCGCGGAATACTCTTTGGGAACACCGGCCTCATTTCGCTGCAACTTCACCTGGATCCGGACGCTGACAGCAGCCCTCTCAAGCAGAAAATCATAAGCCCGATCGCCGACAATCTCGACGGCGGTCCATCCAATCGACTCCAACTTCGGAAGAACCGTTTGCTCAAAAGTCGCCTCTGCGAGAATGCCGCGAATACCACGCAAGGTAAGATCGGACGAACGCGCGATTGCCGTTAGTATCGCCTCGGAGGTCGTGCCCCATTGCTCTTCGAGCGCGTGAACTGGAACCCGACGCCGCAAGTAGCTGAGGACGAAAAGCCGCTCTTCCTCGCTTGTTCTGTCGATCAATTCGCCTATTTGCTCCGTTAGTTCGCTCATTTAGGGGGTCTTCCGGCGGGCTCCGGTGTGAATTCTTCAACTTCTTTGCGCCGGACGAGTGTGCGTCCCCCGATCTTTAGAACCGGTAGTCGCCCCTTCTTCACTAGAAGTGCGATGGCTTGCCGCGACACGCCGCGAAGCCTAGCGGCATCGGCCTGCGAGATCCAGTCAGTCGGGTCGCGGAAATAGGTTGACATTGTCAATCCATTATGGCAGGATGGGATCATTGATAATTATAGCGACGAGAATGGAGTTCTACTCCCGTTCATGCCAGGAAACCGCCCGCATGCTGAGGTGAACGCAGTCGATGTCGGTGCGTTCCTTGCCAAGGAACCTCTCTACCGAACGGCGCACGGGGCCGCGTTCCTCGGCGATTCGCAGGAACTACTAGCCCAGGTCCCCACGGGTAGTGTGAACCTGGTTTTCACTTCGCCGCCGTACGCGCTTCACTTCAAGAAGGAGTATGGTAACGCCCACAAGCGTGACGATGTGCGGTGGTTCATCCCATTCGCTACTCAGATCCTGCGCGTGTTGAAAGACGGCGGAAGCTTTGTCCTGAACATCGGTGGCAGCTACAACGAAGGGAAGCCGACCCGTTCGCTGTACCACTTCCATTTGCTTAGCGCACTCGTCGAAGAAGTTGGTTTCCACCTGGCACAGGAGTGCTTCTGGTACAACCCTGCAAAAATGCCGATGCCAGCCGAATGGGTCACAGTTCGACGGATCCGGATTAAGGATTCCGTGGAGTATGTTTGGTGGTTCTCAAAGACGCCTTGGCCGAAGGCAAGCAATCTGCGGGTCCTGAAAGAATACAGTCCTGACATGATCCGATTGAGCCGGCGGGGAGTAAGGCCCACTGTACGTCCGTCGGGGCACGTGATCAGGGATTCTTTCGACAAGCTTGAAGCTGGCGGCGCCATTCCTCCCAACGTTGTCGAGCATGAACTGCCAGAAGAATTGGGATTGCCGAATCCAGAAGCAATGCTGAAGTTCGGCAACAACGCGGCAAATGATGAGCATGCAATGCGAAGTAAGGAACTGGGGCTCAAGATGCACCCCTGCTCGGTTCCCCTCGGCTTTGCCAGAATCTTCTTCATAAAGCTGCTAACCGACGAGGGTGATACGGTTGTAGATCCCTTCGCTGGATCGAATACCACGGGAGTCGTGGCTGAAGGTCTTGGGCGCCGCTGGATAGCAATGGAACGCGTTGCCGAGTATTTGGAGGCGAGTAAGGTGCGATTCGAACCTTCGTCTACCCCAGATTCGCCACAAGACCCACGGGCGCAAGCTGAACTATTCTGAGCAGGTTTCTGTCTTCCGACTTGAGGGTTCGGGCGCCCGTTCTCTATGCTTCGAGCCCCATCTGCGTCAACCGGTACCGAAGCGCATTCCGCGTCAGCCCCAGCAGCCGCGCGGCCTGGCTCTTGTTGCCGTCGGCGCGCCGCAGCGCCTCGCGGATGATGTCCTGCTCGTACTGGTCGAGCGTCAGCCCCTCGGGCAAGAAATGGATGTCGCCTGTCTGCGTGCGTGGACGTCCATCCTCCAGCTTGATATCGTCCGCGTCCAACTGCGTCCCGGTGCACATCACCAGGCTGCGCTCGATCACGTTTTCCAGTTCGCGGACGTTGCCCGGCCAGTGATAAGCCACGAGCTTGTCCATGGCGGAGGGCGTAATCGATTCCACCCGTGCGCCGGTGTCCGGTGCCAACTTCTTCACGAAGTGATTCGCCAGAAACGGAATGTCCTGCTTGCGGTCGCGCAGCGGCGGAATGTTCAGCGGCACCACGTTCAGCCGGTAATACAGGTCCTCGCGAAACGTGCCCTGCTCGAGCGCGGCGCGCAGGTCCTGATTGGTCGCCGCCACCACGCGCACGTCGATGTGCCGCGTCACGTTGCTCCCCAGCCGCTCGAACTCGCGCTCCTGCAGCACCCGCAGCAGCTTCACCTGAATCGCCGCGGGCACGTCGCCGATCTCATCCAGAAACACCGTGCCCGTATCCGCCAGTTCGAACTTCCCCGGCTTCGAACCCGTCGCTCCCGTGAACGCGCCCTTCTCGTATCCGAACAGCTCGCTCTCCATCAGGTTTTCGGGAATCGCGGTGCAGTTGATCTTCACCAGCGGCCGGTCCTTGCGCGGCGAGTGGAAATGAATGGCGCGCGCGATCAGGTCCTTGCCCACGCCGCTCTCGCCCGCCAACAGCACCGTGGCGCGCGTCGGCCCCACGCGCTCGATGGCGGCGAAAATTTCCTGCATGGCTTCACTACGGCCGATAATATTGTCGAATTCGTAGCGCCGCCCGAGCTCGGCCTTGAGTTGCGTGTTCTCGTCGCGCAGAGCGCGCACTTCGAGCGCTTTGTTGACCACCTGCATCAGGTGATCGAGCGAGAACGGCTTCAGCAGAAAGTCCGTGGCGCCGGCCTTCATCGATTCCACCGCCGTCTCGATGCTGCCGAAGGCCGTCATCATCACCACCGGCGTCTGCGTATTCTGGCGACGGATCAGGGCCAGGAACTGCAATCCGTCCATGTTCGGCAGCTTGAGGTCGGTAAGCACCAGGTCGGCGCGGTCGACGATCTTCAGGCCCTCTTCGGCACTGCCGGCCTTGTCCACTTCGAAGCCCGCCGAAACCAGTTGCAGTTCGATCACGCGCCGCAACTTCTCTTCGTCTTCGACGACCAGGATGCGCCTTTTCATGCGGTGGGTTTGGAGGCGGACTCCATCGGCAGTTGCACGCGGAAAATGCTGCCCTTCCCCGGCTCGCTCTCCACAGCTATCTTACCGCCGTGCACGTCCACGATCTTGGAAACGATGGCCAGTCCCAGCCCCACACCCTGCGGTTTGGTGGTGAAAAATGGATTGAAGATGCTGCCCAGTTGCTTGGCGTCGATGCCCACGCCGCGGTCGATCACCGCGACCTCCGCCGTGCCCCCGGCGGCGCGCGTCTTCACCGTCACGGCCCCGCCCGGAGCGGTGGCCTGCGCGGCATTCAGCACCAGGTTGTAGAAGACGCGTTCCAGCAACTCGGCATCGAACGGGAACGGCGGAATTTCAGGCGCGTAGTTCTTGTAGATGGTCACCTGCGGAGTCTCGCGCTCAGCGGCCGCGATCGCGCGGTCGAGAGTCTGCCCCAGGTCCGCGGCCTGCAGACGTAATTCGAGCGGCCGCGCGAACTGCAGGAAGCGCGTGATGAGTGAATTGGCGCGGTCCACCTCGGTTGTGATGAAGCCCGCCACTTCCCGCGCCACTTCGTTTTCAGCGCTCAGATTCTTGCTCAGCATTTCGGACGACGCCTTGATGGTGCCCATCGGATTACGCAGTTCATGCGCCAGTCCCGCGGAGAGTTGGCCGAGCGCGGCCAGGCGGTCGGAGCGCCGCACCGCTTCCTCGGCTTCCTGGATCTGCGCGTTGGCTTCGGCCAGTTGCTCCGCCGTCCGGCGATGCTGCTGCGACTGAATCCGCAGTTCCTCGGCCAAGGTATTCGCCAGGTTTCCGACCATGGCGAGGAAGACCACCCGCATCACCAGGTCGCTGACGTCCTGCGGATCCATCTTGTAGATCGACCAATCCACGTGCAGCAGGAAGGAAAGATACGCGCCCACCGCCGCCATCGAGAACAGCAGCGTTCCGAACACGCCCAACGCCGTCGACGCCGACAGCACAGGTATCATCAGGACCACCCAGTAGCGGCTGTTGATGCCTTGCGTGTACCCGATCAGCAGGTACGCCAGCACCAGCTTGAGAAGGTTCCAGAAGATGCGCCCGCGCGTGGTGGCAAGCGCCGGAATCTTGGGCTCGAGCACTTGCACGGCGGCCAGCGCCACCAGCATCCCGATCTCGGAAGCATCGCCGTATTCGCTGCTTGCGATGAGCACCGCAAACAGCAGCAGCCAGACGAAATCCTGCGGCCGAATCAGGCGAATCCAACGCATTACAGGAGCGGGCACGCGCACGATATCCCAGTCGGGATTATGCCACAATGATTGTGTAAGTCTCATGTCCAACCCAAGCATGCTGGATCAGCACCGGGCCACCGGTCCCGATTCCACAAACACCAACGAACCCGGCGAGTCTTTCGGCGATATCCTCTCCCAGTACGAACGATCGCACTCGCACAAACCCGGCGAGGGCCAGCCAGGCCGGGAAGGCACCGTCGTCGCAGTCACCGCCGAATCGGTATTGGTCGATTTCGGATTCAAGACCGAGGGCATCATTCCGCTGGCCGATTTTGTGAGCGCCGGCGAACCGGTGAAGGTTGGCGACAAACTCGCCGTCTCCATCAAGGGCCGCGACCCGGAGGGCTACTACGAGCTCTCACGCCTCAAAGTGGAACGTCCCAGGGATTGGACCGCGCTCGAAAAGGCGTTCGCCGACAAAACCTCCATCGCGGGCACTGTCTCGGCCGTGGTCAAGGGCGGGGTGAGCGTGGATGTGGGCGTGCGCGCCTTCATGCCGGCCTCGCGCTCAGGCGCGAAAGATGCCGCCGAGATGGAAAAGCTCATCGGCCAGGAGATCCGGTGCCGCATCATCAAGCTCGACATCGCCGATGAGGATGTAGTCGTGGACCGCCGCGCCGTTCTCGAAGAAGAAGAGCGGGCCACACGCGAGCAGCGCTACTCGGAAGTCAAGGAAGGCGAGATCGTGCATGGCGCCGTCCGCAGCCTCACCGACTACGGCGCCTTCGTGGACATCGGCGGCGTGGATGCGCTGCTGCACGTGGCCGACATTTCGTGGTCGCGCATCAACAAGCCGGCCGACGTGCTCACGGTGGGCCAGCAGATCGACGCCAAGGTATTGAAGGTCGATCCCGGCAAGCGACGGATTTCGCTCGGCATGAAGCAACTCCTCCCGCATCCCTGGGAGCAGGCCGCCGAGAGATACAAACAGGGCGAGCGCGCGCAGGGCACGGTCACCCGCGTGGCCGATTTCGGCGCATTCGTTGAACTCGAAAAGGGTGTCGAAGGCCTGATCCATCTGTCCGAGATGTCGTGGTCGAAGAAGGTGCGGAAGCCGTCGGACGTGCTCAAGCCGGGCGACCAGGTGGATGTCATGATCCTGGGCGTGAACCAGGCCGACCGCCGCATCTCGCTCGGTCTGAAGCAGGCGCTGGGCGATCCCTGGGCGGACGTGCCGCAGAAGTTCCCGGTCGGCGCCGTGGTGGATGGAACCGTCACCAGCCTGCAAAAGTTCGGCGCGTTCGTACAACTCGCCGAGGGTATCGAGGGCATGATCCACGTCGGCGACATCAGCGCCGAGAAGCGCATCAACCATCCGCAGGAAGCGCTCAAGATGGGGCAGGTGGTGAAGGCGCAGGTGCTCGAACTCGATTCCGAAAAGCGCCGGCTGCGTCTCGGCATGAAGCAGCTCGTTCCCACCAGCCTCGACGAATACATCGCGGAGCACAAGGAAGGCGACGTGGTAACCGGCCGCTTCACCGACGTCTCGGGCGCCCGTGGCCGCGTCGAGTTGGGCGAAGGTATTCAAGCCACGTGCCGCGTGGAACAGCAGGCGGAAGAACAGGCCAAGCCCGCCGAGAACAAAGTGGACCTCTCGTCGCTGACTTCGATGCTCGAGGCCAGGTGGAAGGGCGGACAGTCCGGCGGCGGACCGAAGCGCGAGCCTGTGCGCTCCGGCCAGATTCGCAGCTTCCGCATTGCCAAGCTCGACGCCGCCAGCAAGAAGATCGAAGTCGAAGTGATATAGGAAGCGCGCGGCGATTTACGGCGCCGTCGGCGTAACCACGCTGACCGCCGAATCTTTCAGGTACACCGGATACCGCGCCAGCAGCGTCCCGTACACCAGATGCCCCAGTATGGTCGCGCGCTCCACGTGCAGCAGCGTCACCAGCGGACTCACCGCCCTCCAGATCACGTGGAATGAGAGATAATACCAGCCCAGTGCAAACAACACGCTCACCAGTGTCACGTGCAGCCGGGGATGACGGTCGCGCATCACGGCCGCCAGCAGCGCTCCCAGCAGGCTGTACACCAGCAGGTAGACCGCGAGACCGGCAAGCGTCTCCGGTGCAAAACCGCGGTGGATGGCGGCGGAGCCGTAGAACATGCTCGCCATCAGATTCTCCGACGTCCACACGCTGCGGGTCTGCCACTTGGCGCTCAGGCCGAGCCACGCCAGCATCCACAAGACTCCGACCATTCCCGCCTGGAGTCCGGCCAAAGAAGCGGAAAACACTCCCGCAGCCGGTCTCTCCGTAGCCGTGTCCATGAGATTCAGCCTATACTGACGTTTGGCACAAAGGCAAAATTAAATTCAATGCGACGAGTGGTCATTACAGGAATCGGAGCAGTCAGCCCCAATGGGATTGGGCGGGAACGCTTCTGGGAAGCCACCCGGAACGGGGAGAGCGGCGTTCGCCGGATCGACCGATTCGACCCATCGGGTTTGTTGGTTCAAGTGGCGGGCCAGGTGCCCGACGAGTTCGACGAGAATCGCTGGGTAGAGGTCAAGGACCGGCCGCACGTCTCGCGCGCCGTCCCCCTGGCCGCCGCCAGTGTAGCCGAAGCGCTCGAAGACGCCGCCGTGGATTGGCGCAGCATGTCGCGCGATGAGTTGCGCACCGTCGGCGTCATCGTCGGCTCGGGCGGTGGCAGCCAGGATTTCACCGAGGAACAGTATCGCCTCTACTACAGCGGCAAGCTGAAACAGTGCAGCGTCTACACCATTCCCACCAGCACCATCGGGACGCTGGCGAGCGAAGTGTCGATGCGCTTCGGATTCCGCGGCCTCAGCCACATCGTGTCCACCGGCTGCACTTCGTCCACCGACGCGCTGGGTTATGCGTATCGCAATATCCAGGCCGGCGTGCTCGACACTATGGTCGCGGGCGGCGTGGATGCCCCGATCGCCCCTCTGATCCTGCGCGGATTCCAGCTCATGCGCATCATGACCACGCGCTGGAACAACGAGCCGGCGCGCGCCTCCCGGCCCTTTTCGCGCGATCGTGACGGCTTCGTGATCGCCGAAGGCGCGTGGTTTTTCGTCATCGAGGAGATGGAGCGCGCACGCGCGCGCGGCGCCCGCATCTACGGTGAAATCGCGGGCTACGGTTCCACTTGCGAGGCCTTCCACCGCGTGCGACTCGAGGAGTGCGGCGAAGAGCCGGCGCGCGCTATCTGCCTGGCACTCGCCGAGGCGAGCATCCCGCCCTCGGCCGTGCAGTACATCAACTACCATGGCACGTCCACCGAGTTGAACGACCGCATCGAAACGCGCGCCGTGAAGCTGGCTTTCAATGGCCACGCCTACAAGCTGGCCGGATCGTCGCTCAAGAGCCTGATCGGCCACCCGCAGGGCGCGTGCGGCGCAGCCGGAGTTGCCGCCACCCTGCTCGCCATGCGCGATGGCGTGTTGCCGCCTACCATCAACGTGGACGAGCCCGACCCGAACTGTGATCTCGACTACGTGCCGGAGACCGGCCGCCGCCTCGAGATTGAACACGCCGTGGCCAACTGCATCGCTTTCGGGAGCAAGAATTCGGCGCTGGTGTTACGGAAGATCCAGTAAGAAAAAAGAACCGGCGGACGCTCGGAGGAAAACATCCGCCGGTTTGGCCCGAAGGCAACCAGGTTCCCCTCGAGACCAACTCGCAAAAAGCCTCTCAACTCTCCAGACGTAAAACTTATATAAAAGGTTGCCGTAACGCTATCCAAACACCGCTGCAGCGGTACGGAACGTTCCGGCGTGCGCCTCGGCGGTGCGCGAAATGGGGTCGGCGTAACCCCCGCCCAGCACGATCGCCAGGGGGATTCCGTACATCCTGCTGAATTCGCAGACCCTGCGGTCTCGCTCCGCCAGGCCCGCGTGCGACAGCGCCAGGCGTCCCAGCCGGTCACCCGCCAGCCCATCCACACCGGATTGAAAAAACAAGATCTCCGGCCGGAAGTCGAGCACCTGCGGCAGCACCGCGCGCACGTGACTCAAGTATTCGTCGTCGCCCGTTCCGTCGGCGAGCGCCACGTCAATCCGGCTCCGCTGTTTCCGAAACGGAAAATTGTTGGCGCCGTGCAGCGACACGGTTAACACTTCTGCATCGTCCTCGAAGATGGCGGCGGTGCCGTCGCCTTGGTGAACATCCAGGTCGAGCACCGCTGCGCGCCGCCCGTGGTGGCGGATCGCAATTGCAATGTCGTTGAACACACAGAATCCCGAGCCTTGGTCGCGAAACGCGTGATGCGTGCCGCCGGCGAGACTCCCGCCGAATCCCGTGGCCAGCGCGTCCGCCGCCGCGGCCACCGTGCCGCCCACGGAGGCGAGCGTGCGCACCACCAGTCCCACCGGCCATGGGAATCCGATGCGCCGCATCACCCCCGCGTCGATCGTGCCGTCGAAAAATCGCAGCACGTATTCGGAATCGTGCGCCAGTTCGATGGTCGCAGACTTAGCGAATGGCGCCGGCTGCAGCTTGTAGAAACCGTCCGCCATCAGCAGTTCGCGCAGCAGCCGGTATTTCTCCATGGGAAATTTGTGGCCGGGCGGAAGAGGAATGGTGTGGCGGTCGCAGTAGAACAGGCGCCGCGCCATCCGTACTGCGCTACGCCCCCATCTCGCGCCGGATGGCGTCGGCAATACTTTCGCTGAAACTCTCCACCTGCCCGGCGTCCTGCGCTTCCACCATTACGCGCGCCAGTGGCTCGGTGCCCGAGAAGCGCACCAGCACGCGGCCGGCGCCGGCGAAGGCAGCCTCGGCGCGCTCGATCTCGCGCGCCACCGCGGGCACTTCGTTCAGCGCCTTTTTCTGCTTCACGCGAACGTTGACCAGTTTCTGCGGGAACACCAGCAGATCCGCCGTTAGTTCGTCCAACCCCGTACCGGCGCACCGCGCGATCTGAAACAACTGCAGCGCCGTGAGCAGCCCGTCCCCGGTGGTGGCATACTCGCGGAAGATCACGTGCCCCGACTGCTCGCCGCCCACCGCTGCGCCTAGTCTTACCATTTCTTCCAGTACATACTTATCGCCCACCGGCGTGCGCAGCATGCGGATGCCCAGCGCTTCAAGCGCCCTTTCGAGTCCTAGGTTCGACATCACGGTTGCCACCACGATGTCGCCCGGCAAACGCCCCGCGGCCTTGAGCGCGCGCCCCACTGCCAACAACACCGCATCGCCATTCACGACCTTGCCGCTGCGCGCCACGAAGATGGAGCGGTCGGCATCGCCATCGAACGCCACGCCGAAATCGGCGCCCGCAGCCACGACGGCCTCCTGGAGCGCCTCGAGGTGCATGGCGCCGCAATTCAAATTAATGTTGCGGCCGGTGGGCTTGCACGAGATCGTAGTGACGTCGGCTCCCAGGCGCGCGAAGAGATCGGGGGCCAGCCGGTAGGACGCCCCATTGCCGCAATCGACCACCATCCGCAGTCCGTCGAACTGCACCGACACCGTCGAGATGAGGTATTCCAGATACTGCCGGTCGAGCGATTCATCCACCGTGAGCTGCGCCGGCCGCGGTGTCACACCCTTCTCGCGCAGCGCCAGAATCTCCTGCTCGATCTCATGCTCTTCGGCGTCAGGCAGTTTGAAGCCGCTGTGGCCGAACACCTTGAGCCCGTTGTCCTGGTAAGGATTGTGCGAGGCGGAGATCATCACGCCCGCCGCGAAATCGCCGGTGCGGGTGAGGTACGCCACCCCCGGAGTGGTAATGACGCCGGCGTAGCGCACGCGCGCCCCGCGGCTTTCCAAGCCGCCCGCCACCATCTCCGCGATCCATTGGCTGGACTCGCGCGTGTCGGCGCCGATCATGATCTCCGCGCCGGGAGCCCGCTTCGCGACATCATCCCCCAACGCCACGCCGAACGCATAGATGGTCGAAGGATCGAGCGGATACTCGCCCGCCACGCCCCGGATTCCGTCCGTACCGAAAAGTTCTTTCCCCAACCGATCCTCCGTTGCCTACTTCTTTTTCATTGTCACGGTAACCACCACCTGCGGGGAAGTCTGAAACCGCACGTAGGGGTCCGCTAGAAATGCATTCACGCGAAACTCCGATGGTCCCACCGCCGATGCCAGGTCGAGCGGATCCGTCTCCACCGCCTTCACGCGTGCCACGTGGCTGGCCGGCCCCGCGATGCGCAGCCGCGGCGGATCCACGGTGTAACGCGCCACGTCGTACCCGTTGCGCCCTTCGCCGGTGAATTGGACCTGCACGTCCACATCGCGCGTCACCCGCGGTTCGAAACTCAGCCGCACTTCGGAGGGAATGGCCCGCACCAGGTGGATGCTGCGCGCGACTTTCACATTGCCGTCCCCGATGGGGAACGTGTGCTGTCCCGGTTGCGCCGCTCTCATATCGAGAATCACCGACGGCCGTATGCCGTCGCCCAAATCGCGCAGCGCGCCCGACGGCCCGCTCAGCTCGAGCACCACCGATTCCACCGGATCGGAACCGATTTCCAGATCCTCGGGCAGGTTCTTGTATTCCAGACGGACCGTCTGGAAGGTCGACAGCTCCGGCTCGCTCGCCACCAGCACCCAGATCGCAAACGCGATCGCGAGCGAAAGCACCTTCCAACCGAAGTTCTCAAACAACAGCCGCACGAAGGCGCCGGCGAAGCGCTTCATGGATGCACTCTCTCATTCGAACGGCTATCCGTGGGCGTACCGCCGGTATCCGGCGCCAGCGGAATGTCGGCTGGGAATTCGTCCATATGCAGGGGCGAGGGCCGCTGCATGCCGAAATGGCGGTTGATGCGCTCGAGCACTTCCGGAATGGAAAGACCCGAGATCAGTTCGCCGAACGTCGCTACCGAAATGCGGCCGGTCTCCTCAGAGACGACAAGCGAGAGACAATCGGTTTCCTCCGTGATGCCGATGGCCGCGCGGTGCCTGGTTCCAAGGCTGCGGGCGAGCGCGGGGTTCGTAGTGAGCGGCAGAAAGCAGGCGGCCGCGGCCACACGGTCCTTCTGGATAATGACGGCGCCATCGTGCAGCGGCAGCCCCGGCGTGAACACGGAGAGCAGCAGGTCGCGCGAAATCCGCGCCTCCAGGCGCACGCCACTCTCGATAAAGGTGCGCAGTCCGATATCGCGCTCGAGCACGATCAACGCGCCCGTCTTCTGCTGCGCGAGCTGCTCCACCGCCATCAGAATCTCATTGATGGCTTCTGGTGCGCGGAACCCCGCCGCCATCCATCGTTTGCGTCCGATGCGCGCCAGCGTGCGCCGGATCTCGGATTGGAAGAGAATGATGATCGCCAGGCCTAAGTAGGGAACGATGAACGAAAGCACCGAGCGCAGCGCTTCGAGGCCGGCCGCCAGCGCGATCGCGTAGAGCGATACCATCATCAGGATGCCGATGAGGATGTGTCCCGCGCGCGTGCCGCGAACCACCATCAAGGCCTGATACACCAGGAACGCCACCGCGAGGATATCGAGTATCCCCACGACGCTCAGAGTCGGCATGGATGGCAGCAGACGCATAAAGTCGCCCAGCCCACCATCTTAGCGTAGGGCATGCAATGCTTTCCGCTCGACGAAATGGAGCCCTGTTTCGTACTGATAAATCGGCGGATCAAGCTTAGCGTAATCGCCAAAGTATTTTCTTTGAGCGCTTTGAAGGCGCCACGAGGCGGAATCCGACCGGGGGGACCGCGCGTGGGACCAACGGGCTGCGGTGTCACAATGCGAAACACGTGGCTCGACGGTCTGCCCTTACCAAACCGGGGCGGGGGCAGAGCGAAGATAGCGCGCCAGGGGATCCGCGGTTAATTCGCGCAAGGCTCTGGCGACTATGCCCGCGCTCATTTCGGCGCCGGCCCGTGCGGTGTGGACGCGCTGATCCGCGAACAGCGCCTGCACCGCGGCTTCGCCGAGTTCATCGTAACGACGGGCGATCGTTTCGTGAAGATCGAGTAAGGGCACACCCTGAGATTGCGCAACCTGACGCGCCCGGTCCGCATGGCTGTTTCGCGGGCGTGCAATCTTGCCGCCCTCCCAAATGTTTCGGGGCACGAGCGTGCAGACGATCGGGATGGCGCCGTGCGAGCGCGCGTCGGCGAGGTACTTTCGCAGATACCAGCCGTAGCTGTGGACGGTCTCACGTCCACCGGCCGCGGTGTCGCGCTCTTCGGTTTCATCGCCCACGCCGGGCAGCGGACCGGTGCGGCCGTTGTCATTGTGGCCAAACTGCATGATGACGATGTCGCCCTTCTTGAGCATAGCCATCACGCGTTCCCAATACCCGATGTTGAGGAACGTGCGGCTGCCGGTGCCCCCCACGGCGCGGTTGACTACGTTGATCAGCGCCGGATCGAAGTAAGCGGCCAGGGGGTCGCCCCAGCCCCATTGACCGTTGACGCCGTCGCCGCGGCCGTTGCGGACGGTGGAGTCGCCGATCAAAAACAGATTGGGCAGCGCGGGATCATCCGGCAGCGGCAGGTTGAGCCAGCGGTAGAACTCGGGCGTCTCATGTTTGGGGACGGCGAGGCGCGGCATCATCACCAGCGCGGGCGGGGCCGTGACGATGGAGCGGGCGGAGGGGGCGAGCGTGCGAATTGCGGCGTTCTCTCGCAGAGCGCGCATGCCGGCGACGACAAGACGCGCGTTGATTTCGGCGCCGGCGGCGTTGGTGTGCGTGTGGTCTTTCGGGAAGAGGGCCTTTACCGCGGCTGCGCCCATCTGCTCGTAACGGCCGGCCACGAGATTGGTCAGGTCGATGAACTCGACGCCCTCGGCTTGTGCCAGTTCCCTGGTCCAGCCGCTATATTGGCCGGACCCACGCTCGACGCGGCCATCCGTCCAGATGTTGCGAACCGTGAGCGACAGCAGAATCGGAGTGGCGCCTTTGGCTTTGGTCTCGTGGATCATCTTGCGCATGTACCAGCCGAAGGTGTGCAAGGTTTCATGCTGTCTGGTGAGGAGGTTGTCGATCTCCTGGGTTTCTTCGCCCAGGCCGGGAAGGGAGCCGCGCGCGATCTGCGGTCCGTTCACGGGCCCGCCATCGTTGTGCCCGAATTGGATCAGCACGAAATCGCCAAGTTTGACGTCGGCGAGCAGGGAATCCCACAGGCCCTCAGTAACAAAGGTACGGCTGCTGCGCCCGCCACGCGCGCGGTTGGCGATGTTGACGCGCGCGGGGTCGAACAATCCGGCGAAGGGCCGTCCCCATCCGATCGCGTCGGGGTTGCCTTCGGCGGCGTGGAGTCGCCAGCGATGAAGATCGTGGTCAGGGCGGGGTCGAGCGGCGCGGTGGCGCTGAATGCCGGGCACGCAATGAGCAGAGCCGCGACCACACACAGATGGGAGTTCATATTACTCATCTTCCCTTCTTCGGTCGGGCGTTTCCGGCGCAAAGATCGAAAGGTCGACGGCATTGGCCATCATCCGGTATCCGGCGTCGCCGGGGTGGAGGAGATCGGGCGAATCGCCGCCCTTGCGGAAACGGGTGAGGTCCCGCGGGTCCCGAGTTGCCGCATCGAAATCGACTATCGCATCGTACGCGCCGCCGGTGCGGATCCAGTGGTTTACGGCTTGGCGGATCGCCTCCCCCGACTCGCGGAATGCCGCGACCTGCCGCAGGGGGTGACCGTGCAGCTAACGGCCTCCTGGCGTGTGGCGCCGGTGATGTCGTTGATGCCTTCGAGCGGCATCAGCCAGAGGACGCCGGGCTGAGCTAGCGCGTCGCGGAAGAGGCCCACGAGGCCGCTCGAATCGCCTCCCGGCAGGCGATTGCCGGCGATGCCATCGTTCACAACGGCGACTCTGCCAGATGTTTGCCCGTTTGCACACGTTCGGCTAGAGTTGCGGGCCAGGCGCCATTCGTGTCGATGGCGGATTGATCGCCATCCGTGATGGAATCGCCGAAGGCAACCAACGTTCCCGCATCGGGTGGGGCGAGCACGTCGATGCCTTGCAGCCAGTAGTAGGATTCCGCGGTCACGAACAGTCGAGGCAAATGCCAAGAACGGCGGGATGTATGCGGCATAATCGGTCGAGAATGGCACGGTCTTGAGGGCTTGGTCGAGTGCATTCTCGGCACGCCTGTATGCTTCCGCGACGGGGTCGCCCCCCATCGGCGCTCGGTGCCGGCACAACGGTCGGATCAGGGATTTGAGTGCCGGCGGACGGATCTTCCTTCGCCTCGCGGCATGAAGCAAGCAAGGCTCGCAGATCGGTCGCGACTTCATGGAACGGTCTGACGAAATCGATCCCTCCCTTTTCCTGCTTTCGGCATGACAGGCCGAGTTGCTTCGAGCTTTCCCGCCAAAACATCCTCACGCTCTCGATGAGATCCGCCAGCGCTTCTTGAAACGCGCAGATAGCTGCGTTGCCTCGCAACCGGCGATCGATGATGTAGTTCGCGTGCAACACGGCCAGATCGTAAGACAAGCCCCGCATCGTATTCTTCGTGACGACGTATCGGAGGTCGATACGCTGCCTTACGCGGTCCCGATACGCCTCATGCGTCTCCTTCGGAGACCTTTCCCGCTGCCCGCCAAGCTCAGCCAACTTCCCCACCGCTCCGTCGAACCCGCGCCAAATGTGCTCACTCCAGTACTCGAATTCCGCTTGTGGATAGGAAAACAGGCGGCGTGGTCCATCGTAGAGAAAATAGGGCTCGCCAAAGTCACACGGATAACGATCACGCCCTCTCCTACTTGAGCTCCGCGGCATTGAATTGCGGCAGTTCTCCGTGACCGATGACCTGCTGCGGCTACGATTAGGTTGGAAGCTTACACTCCTCTCACCCGATATCGGTTTTTTGGCGGACTTGCGTAGACCGTGGAGAAGGATTCGGCTGTCGTAGAATGTAGCGATGCAGTATCGCCTATTGGGCCGGACGGGGATTCGTGTCAGCGCCGTTGGATTTGGGACATGCCAGCTTAGGCTGGTCAGCCGGCGTCAGGCGCTCGCTACACTCCGGCGCGGCTTCGAACTCGGCGTGAACGTCGTCCACACGGCTCCCGACTACGAGGGGGCTGACGCACTTGTCGTTGAGGCGGTTGAGGAGTCCGGCCGCGAAATCATCGTCATGTCGCAAGGCTACGGAGACCCGGCTCATTTCGAATGGCTCTTCGAGTCCACTTGCCGGCGGCTCAAGAAACAGAGTCTGGAAATTTACGGGATCGCCTGCATCGACGACCGGGAATACCTGGGCGAGAACGTGTGGGGTCGGGGAGGCATGGTCCAGTTCCTGCTACGGAAGAAGCAGGAAGGCCGCTTGGGAGCGATCTTCTGCACTACGCACGGAAAGCCGGAATACATAGCGGGATTAGTTCAATCGGGCGTCTTCGACGCTATCATGCTCTCCTATAACGCACTCGGTTTCCATCTTCTCTCTTACAATCCGGCGGGAGCGCGGGAATTGGAGAGCCTGCCGGGGAACCTGGAGAAAGTTTTCCCCCTGGCCGCGCTGCATGGCGTCGGACTGATGATCATGAAACCTTTGGCGGGGGGGTTGCTGATAAGCGGCAAAGCATTTCCGCCCCGCAGTCCGCTGTTCAGCGGATCACGAAAGCTCACCGCAGCCGAGGCCTTGCGTGGAATATTGCGCCATCCGGAAGTGACTTGCGTCGTGCCTGGCACAGCGTCTCCCGAGGAAGCCGAGGAGAACGCAACCGCCGGAGCGGAGCCCCTTGAACTATCCTCCTCGACGCTGGACAAGATTGATCTTGCGGTCGCTGAGGGGAAGCGCACTCTTTGTAGCCGCTGTGGAGTCTGCGATACCACGTGCAGCCGCAGACTTCCCGTGTCGTGGCTATTCCGGGACACCTACATCAATAACCATCCCTCCGAAACATTCGAAACTATTGATGCCCTCCGGTATTTTCACCTACACCCAGGGGAAACAGCGACGTGCTCGGTCTGTGATGACATCACCTGCGCCTGTCCGGTCGGGATAGAGATTCCCAAGAGCCTCGTCGATATCCATGGCCAGATGCGCGCATGGCGCGATGAAGGCATCTTGCCGGTAACGCCTGCCCAGTTCCCGCAGGAACTGCGAAACGGTCCGTTTCCGCTGCGGGTTATCCGACGCGAAATTCCACTGTCGCTGGGCTCTGGAGAAGTCGGCACGGGGCTCTTCTGGATTGAAAACGCCGGCCGCACAGCGTGGCGTGAAGGCACCAGGACGCCAGACTCCGCGGCGATGGCACTATCGATAATGGAATCCGGCGAAACCAGAACTCAGGTTCCGCTTCGTCATGACGTGGAACCGGGAACAAGGACGCACGTCGTCTTCGAGATCGGCGGCCACGGACGCTGCGGATACTACAATTATTCGTTCTTCTTGGCTCCACTCAATGCAAGATCGTGCCATGAAGAGGGCACAGAAATCCATCGCCACGAACTGAGAGTGCGGACGAGCTCCACCGTCACGACCCATGGATAATCAGCCTCTCGCGACGGTGTCAGCGCCCGTGTACGCGGCTTCTTATGGAGAAAACAACATCCCCCTGCGCCTTTCGACGCAAAGCGTCATCGGAGCCTCGGTCACCGTTGCCAATGGCGGCACACTGATCTGGCGGCGCGAGGAACCCGCGGGGAAGAACGTCGACCTGGTGGTGTGTTGGGACGGCGAAGTCGTGGCAACTCACCACCTCTCGCGGCCGGTGGTTATGCCGGGTGAATCGGTGACACTTCATTTTCCACTGGCCGCACCCGCCGGCGCCGGATCACACGAGTTCACCCTCGACCTAGTGCAGCAGAACGTGACGCGCTTTTCTGAGCGAGGCGCGGAGACGCTACGACTTTCCATCGATGTTGATGACACGCGGCCAAGCCGAAGTGCGGCTCTGTTGGCGCGCGCGCGTTCACTCAGTCCCTGGTATTATCAGGCGACGCAGGGCGTCCTCGAGAGCCGCGACGGCAGAGGATTCCCTCACTTCGTCTCCAAGGCAGAGGGATGCCACCTCTGGGACCTTGAGGGACGGCAGTATATCGATTACACCATCGGATGGGGCTGTGCGCTACTCGGCTACGCGGAGCCGCGCGTTCAGCGCGCCATCGCCGAGATGCTAGATTCTGCCGCAATCGTTCCGTTCCCATACGAGCTAGAAATCGAGGTCGCGGGCATGCTGACCGAGGACATTCCGTGTGCCGAGATGGTGATGTTTGGCAAGAATGGCTCGGATGTCTGCACCCTCGCCGCGCGGGTGTCGCGAGCCTTCACAGGAAAAAGGAAGATTCTCTTCTGCGGCTACCATGGCTGGCAAGACTGGTGGGTGGAGCAGTTCGGATTTGCGGCGACGGGAGTGCCGGATCGCCAGGAACAACTCCTCCACCGTTTCGTATTCAATGACATCGCCGGCTTCACACGGCTATGGGAGGAGCACCGATCCGATCTAGCTGCCGTCATAATGGAGCCCGCCGGACCCTCGCAAGGATCGCAAGGCCCCTCGCCAGACGCCGACACCCAGTATCTCTCCGAAGTGGCTTGCATGGCGCGGGAAGCGGGCGCGCTGTTGGTTTTCGATGAGATCATCACGGGGTTCCGATATCCCGGCGGCGGCGTGCAGAAGGCGACTGGGGTTGTCCCCGACCTTGCCTGTTTTGGAAAGGCTTTGAGCAACGGCATGCCCCTGTCGGCTCTGGTCGGACGAGCCGAAGTCCTCAAGCGCAGCATGGGGCAGACGCACTACGGTCCGACGTTCCGGGGAGAAATGTATTCGCTCGCCGCCGCCCGTGCCACGATGGAGATCTATCGCACCGAACCGGTGGCGGAAACCGTCTGGTCCCTCGGCCGTGTCCTACAGGACGGCATCAACGGATCGTGCCGGTTCCATGGAGTCGCGGCAAACTGCGAAGGGCCTCCCTTCCGGTTCACGCTCGCCTTCGCGGAAGACGATCCCATGCGACTGGCACTGAAGAGAACGTTGCTTCAGCAGGAACTCCTGAAGGCGGGTTTGATCACATACAACGGCTTTCTGTTGCCCAGCTATGCGCACCGCGGCAGGACGGTAATCGACGCGACGTTGGCGGCAGTAGATGCGGCGCTCGTTACGATTGCGGAGGCGGAGAGACGAAACCGCCTCGACCGCCGTCTCGAAATTCCATTGTTGACCTCATGAAAGGCAGCGCTTTTCAGCCCACGACGCAATCTGGACCAATGGCTCTTTCGTGACATGCTCCTTCGCGAACTCTGCCACGAGCCTCTCCAGATGCCCGAAGCCCGTCGGGGACCGGGTATCATGTCCGCGGCAATGGTCGCAGACGGGGCAAAGGCCGCGCTGGAGTTGGCCCCGTCGCAACAGCCGGAAGAGGCGGCTCTGCAGGATATTGAGCAACTCGTCACGGCCCTCAAAGCGAAAGCCGGTGTCCCGGGATAGGTCCACGCTGGAAAGTGGTCCAATGCATGGGTATAGATAATGTGTCTCGTGATTAGAATGGCCGGCATTGTTCGTGCTCCCGATCGAAGCTGTCCGCCATAGGAAGGCACAGTACGAATTCGCTGGAGCATCAAAGCTCAACATCGTAAGAAAGCGCCCTAGCGTCCAGAAATTGCGCTCAATGCTAGCAAAGTCGTAGAACGTCCGGACTTCCAGACCAAACGAGGTGCGCTTTCGAGCACCCGGCGCCGGGAGTTCCAGAGATACTCGGTTTGCTTCCGCCTCCCGGACTGTTTCGTCGTAGATTTCGTCGTACTGAGATCGGCAGCCATCGAGAGTCATGCCGGGGCCGAACTTATCAGGGGCAAGCCCTAATCCGAAATATGGGAACCCTGTGAGCCGATCAATACCTAGTTCACGGCAGAGGGACGGCAACCGAGGCAGGTCCTGAATGTTCGCAGAATTCAGCACGATGGATGCAAACACGAGCGGATTACAAGTGCGTGACGAACGCTTGGCGCGATGCAACTCACGCAGGTTACTGCAAACGCGATCAAAGTGATCGGCGCCGCCAGAAACGTCGGACCAGGACTCTCTCGTGGAGGCATTTAGCGATGCACTTATGTGATCAATGCGCCCCATTAGAGCCGCAATTAGGCCGGGGCGGTTTAGGACGATGCCGTTAGTAAAGAAATTTGTGTAAAGGTGGGGAGCATGGGCAGCTACATACGCGATGATGTACGGCAAGTCTCGGACAAGACTCGGTTCTCCAAGGCCGCTATTGAGGCGCAGGGTCGCGATGTTACATAGGAAAGCCAGATTAGTGACCTCAGAAACGCCGACCGATCCTGGCCGCGCCGTTGCATGAGTGTAGCCGCAAAAGCCACATTCTATGTTGCATCGCCCTGTAAGCGAGACGTGGACCTCCGGAGGGTAGCTGTGCGGAACTTCAGTCCCAAGTCTGTATTCGACTTCATTCAATAATGAATTGAAAAGCCAAGGCACTTTCGAACGATTGCGTTGTGCCAACAACGCTGCAGCCATACGTGTCGGGCTTCCGTCAACTGGACGAAGGTCTTGCGATTCGTACAAGATTTCACGGACCGCTGTGTTCCAATACTTAGGAGCTTCGTTCGTTGAATGCGTCGACACCCCAGAAATCCCCTCCATGGCGGGAGACCAGTCGCTGCCATTCGGGCGGACAGGAATGAAATGCAATGCTGACGTGAGATCCCAGAAGCCGGTGGTGTCCTCATCAGAACATGCGGTCACCTGATGGAGCAAAAGCCAAAACTGCTCGGTGGTCAGTACTGGGGGGACAAAGGCGAACGCGTAAAACTCACGGGAAGCTTGGGAGCCGCACAAACCGAGCCCTAACTTGTTGGCACGTTCGAACAAATCTTTCAGGGGTGGGGCATCAGAAAGCAGGAATGCAGGGTTAAAGAGGATCTGCGGAATGTTGGGTTCAAAGCAACTCACAACCACCGACTTGCGATCGCGCAACTCCCAGATTTTCCGTGCGCTAGGATCTACCAAAAGAATATTCGCCGTTTCTCCGGCAAATCCCTCCGCCTGACGATGCATCGCGCTGAGAAGGTGATGTGCGAAGTCCGAGACGAACTCAGGTACCCAGGTAAATCGGGCTGGCAAGACGAGATGATGCCTGGTCATCGGCAACACGTCATAGATTCTAGCACCTGATTTATACCATGCACCTTAAGGCGCAGATCGTCACCAAAGATTAAATCTCATGGTTGGAACCGTCCTTTCGAATCGACCTCCCAACGCCTCTCATCTAAATTGGTGTTGCGCATCGGTTTATCGCTTCCGGGCGCATCGTGCGCCAGAATTGCCGCCTTTGGCCATCTTATTGCGCAATCCGGCCCCAGGCTGTCCAGGAGTCGCCATCCAAACCCCGCTACACCGCCACTCCTAGCTTTACCCATCGTTCGGCGCATGCACGAGGTCGTCGAGCCCGAGGTTGTAGACTCTTCGCGTAATCGGCGACGAGACGCTATCCAGTACGAGCCGTTTCAGCCTGTGCCAGTCTGTCGCTTTCGGTGCTACTACGAGCGCGTTCATATAGGTCCTCTCAATAGCGTTATTGGGCAATATCGATAGCTATGTGGACATTACCTCGGGGTGGCGGGGACATCAAGCAGAATAGGCGCCAGCGGCGCACGATTCCGATCGACTCGGGCGAACATCCCGAGCGCTTTGTTTGATAGGATTGACGAGACTGGAAGGATCTTTTACATCGATTGTTGGCGCGACTCAACGTGTTGGCGAGTGACATCTGCAACGAGTTGAGACATCGTGCCGGCGGTCGAAGCATGGACGGAAATTGTGAAGGTCCTGTTTGCAGCTACCGGTTCGTTCTGCTTCGTCTGCGCAAGCGTACTGTTCGGTCAGACGCCCACGATCAACCGGGTGGTCGACGCCGCCTCATTCAGCACCCAACTGGCACCGGGCAGCCTGGCGAATGTCATCGGCGCCAACTTCGGAAGCAGCGCCTCGATCCCGGTGAACGTCGGCGGCAAGGTTTGTGCGGTGTTGTCGGTCTCCGCAGCGCAGCTTCAGATCCAGATCGCAGTGGATGCACTGCTGGGACCAACCACCATCCAGGTCGGGGCCTCCGCACCGTTCAACATTTCCCTCACCCAGTTCGCGCCGGTGCTGTATAGCGCCGATGGCACCGGGCAAGGGAATGTCCAGGCGTACCACGGATCGGGTGCGCCGGTGAGCCTTTCCAGCCCCGCTTCGCCGAATGAAGTGATTCTTATTTTTGCCATCGGCCTGGGACCCACCACTCCGGTCGTACCAACGGGAGCTGTACCGCCATCAACCCCCCTCGTGAGGACTACAGCGGCACCGACTGTTAGCGTGGCAGGCAAGCCAGCCCCAGTTGCTTTCTCGGGGCTGGCGCCCGGACAAGTCGGCGTTCACCAGATTAACTTCATCATGCGGGCCGACGCGACGACCGGCAATCAGACCATCTCGCTCACGATCGGAGGAGCAGCCAGTAACAAATTGACCTTGCCCGACACCACCGCGCCAGTCATCAGCCAACTGCAAAACAACTACAGCTACGTACCGCCCGGCTTGCCGAGCTACGGCATTGCCGAAGGTGCGATTTTCATCATACAAGGGAGGAATCTCGCCAACACCAGTACTCCCCTCGTGACCAATATCCTCTACCTGCCACGCTAGAAGGAGTCTCGGTCGATGTTACAGTGAATGGCACGACCACCCACCAGATTCTGTACTATCTTACGGCGGGCCAGGTTGGGGCGATCCTGCCTTCCGGCACGCCGGTGGGTACCGGGCAGATCAGCGTGACGAATAACGGGCAAACCGGCCCGCCGGCACCCATCCAGGTGGTCCAGAGCGCCTTCGGGATCCTGACGCTCAATGGCCTCGGCACGGGCGCAGCGGCGGCGTTCGATGTCAAAAACAACTACCTCGGTTTCACGAATTCGGCCAACCCGGGCGATATTGTCAACCTTTGGGGTTCCGGCGTCGGCCCGGCCGCGGGTGACGAGACAAACTTACTGACACCAGTGGACCTCGCCAGCATTCCGATCGAGGTAGACATCGGTGGAATATCCGTGACGGTGACTTACCACGGCCGGTCGATCTATCCCGGCCTCGATCAGATTCAGGTGATCGTCCCAGCAAACGTTCAGCCCGGCTGCTGGGTCTCGGTCGTGGTCCGGACGGGGAATATCGTCAGCAACTTCGCCACGATTCCAGTGGCGGCCGGCGGCCGCGCCTGCTCCGAGCCGGCGCTCGACATAACCTCGGACCTGCTCAGCAGGCCCTCATTCACCTTCGGAACCGTCGACCTCCGCAAGGATTTGAGCACGACTCCGCCGACAAGCGTAGGTGGAGCCACGACTCCTGGCAGCACCTCCATCACGGACAGCGCCAAGGCCCAGTTCCTCCTAATCGCGCCGGCGCAGCTTGGCACCGCCGACCTGCAGTATTCGTCAATCGGCAGTTGCATAATGTTTAACGGCGCTAACAATCGGCCGGCGGCCCCGATTCAGGGCACCCAGCTCGACGCAGGCCCGGCCATCAATCTCAGCGGCCCAAACGGTAAAATGACCCTCAATCAAAGCGACGACGTCGGTACGTACAGCGGCGAGATAGGCGGCAGCACAAGTAGTGGGACCACGCTGCCGACCTTCATCCCGACTACTGGTGGTACGTTCAACTTTGACAATGGCGCCGGCGGCTCCGATGTGAGATCTTTCACGGCAAGCATCACGCTTGGGACTCCGCTGGTGTGGTCGAATGAGGCCACCATCACGACCGTGAATCGGTCAAACGGAGTGACGGTCAACTGGGCTGGAGGCTTGGCCAACCGCTACGTCAGGATCAGTGGGACCTCTTTTGCGACGAGTGGAGGATTCACTACCATCGGAGCATTCTTTACCTGCGCGGCGCCGGTTTCCGCCAATCAGTTCACGGTCCCCTCGTCGGTTTTGCTGGGTTTGCCGCCTACCGGAACTGGTCCGGGAGCGTATGGCACCCTATCGGTTGGCAACTATTCCAATGGGCAGCGATTCACGGCGCTGGGGTTGGATGTAGGCTCCATCACTGCGGCGGTAACCTCTAGCACCCCGGTCACTTATCAATAGGCTAGGCCAAAACGGAAGGCACTGTTTGACGGAGTTGGTCGTAAACGGACGCCGGGGTCTGCGCGTGCTGACGAGCATGGCGGATCTGCGAACCGGCGCCTACCCGCCGTCCAGCGATTGTGAAGGCGATCCTCGCGCGATATCCATTGCCAACCCCGACTAGGTCCTTGACCGCCTGAAAAAGTTATTTAAAACAATTCCATTATAAAATGTTCTGGCCTATACTGGGGCATGCGGGCTTATCGGCGTCTTCGGGTGCGATTGACCAAGCGTGATCGCGAAAAATTGGATGACGTTCTGAGCGGCGGCATTCAGGCTGTTCGCACCGTTCTCCGGGCATTGGCACTGCGTCATTTACACGATGGCAAGACGGTATCCGAGGTGGCTGCCAGCGTCCGACTGACTCCCAAAGCGGTGCGGGAGATTGGTCGCCGCTACGAGGACTCCCACCTCGAACAGGCTCTCTACGACAAGCAGCGACCCGGAGCTGCACAAGTGCTGGAGGACAGCCAGAGGCAGCGTATCACCGCCATGGTCTGTAGCGACCCGCCCGAAGGGCGCGCCCGCTGGACCGTGCGCTTGGTGGCAGAAGAAGCGGTGAAGCGGAGGCTGGTCCCACGAGTGGGAAGGGAAACCATCCGGGCTCTGCTCCTCCACCACGACTTCAAGCCGTGGCGGGAAAAAAATGTGGTGGTGCGCCGGGATGAACCGGCATGGAGTTGAGGATGAAAGAGCCTCACGAGAAAGGATTAGCGGTCCGCTCGGCCCCGAGTTTTGCACTGGGCGCTGTGAAGTGTC
>JBGPHT010000056.1:0-44745 GCA_041484525.1 Bryobacteraceae bacterium
ACGATGGATCGAAGCCGCGTTGGCGGAAAAGGTGTCAGTCCCGTTTTCGCAGGTACCGCCCCAGGCGCTCCATGGCGGCTTCGAGAATCGACCGCTCGGCGGCGTAGCAGATGCGCACGCGGCCCTCGCCGCCGGCGCCGAAAGCCACGCAGTTGAACGAGTTCATCATTTCGCACGCCCCCACCTTCGCGCAGAAGGCCGGCGAGACCGCTTTGGCCGACGGTGAAGGCGAGCTGGTCCGTATGCTCGAACGGCTGAAAGAGAATCGCGATCTTTGCCTGCAGGCCCTGGATGGCGCTCCCGGTGTCACCGTGCCGAAGCCCGACGGCGCATTCTATCTGTTCCCGCGCATCGACGGTCTAGACGATTCCTTCGGCTTCTGCCGGCGGCTGCTGGAATCGACGCGTGTGGGACTGGCGCCGGGCGTGGCGTTCGGCGCTGGCGGCGAAGGCTCCATCCGTATATGCTATGCAGCGGAACGCTCGATCCTCGAGCCAGCCATGGAACGGTTGACGAAGTTTCTGCGAGGAGGTGCCTATGATTAAGGGCTTCAAAGAGTTCCTGTTTAAGAACAACGTTCTGGCCCTGGCGATCGCGGTGATCGTGGGCGGAGCCGTAGGTAAGGTGGTTTCTTCGCTGGCGGCCGACGTCATCATGCCGGTGATCAGTCTCCTGCTGCCGAGCGGCGAGTGGCGCTCGGCCCAACTCGTGCTCTCGCAGAGCACGGGAGCGGACGGCAAACCCGTCCTAAACGCGATCAAATACGGAAGCTTCGTCGGCACCGTGGTCGACTTCCTGATCATCGCGATCGTCATTTATCTGCTCACGAAGAGTTTTATCAAGGAAGCGCCTGCCGCTCCCACGAAGTCCTGCCCGCGCTGCAAAGAAGCGGTGGCGCTCGAAGCCACGAGGTGTAAATTCTGCACCGCGGATATCTGAGCCGGTAAACTGTTCGTGATGAGAATCGAGACTCGCGCCGTCCACGCCGGCCGGCACATCGACCCCTCCACGGGCGCCGTCACCTCGCCGATCCACCTCTCCACCACCTTCGAGCGCAGTCCCGGCGGCGAATACCCGCGCGGCTTCAGCTACTCGCGCGAAGACAACCCCAACCGCCGCGCGCTCGAAACTTGCCTGGCCGATCTCGAAGGCGGCAAGGAGGCGCTAGTCTTCTCATCCGGTCTCGCGGTGGCCGCCGCGCTGGTCCAGGGCCTCGAGCCCGGGGACCACATCATCGCGCCCGACGATGTCTACTGGGGCTTGCGCAAAGTGATCGGCACCGTTTTCGGCAAGTGGAATCTCGAGACCAGCTACGTCGATATGACGCGGCCCGACGATGTCCGCGCCGCCATCCGCCCCAACACGCGCCTCATCTGGACCGAAACGCCGTCCAATCCGCTGATGAAGATTACGGACCTCGCTGCCATCGCGACCCTGGCGCGCGCCGCGGCGCCTCAAGCCGTCACGGTGTGCGACGGAACTTTCGCCACCCCGATTCTGCAGCACCCGCTCGATGCCGGCATCGACATGGTGGCCCATTCGACCACCAAATACATCTCCGGCCACAGCGACGTGGTAGGCGGCGCGCTCGTGACCAGGCACGACAATTATCTGTTCGAGCGCGCGCGCCAATCGCAGCGCTACGGTGGCGCCGTGCCCTCACCGTTCGATTGTTGGCTCTCGCTACGCGGCATCGACACCTTGCCCTATCGCGTCCGGGCGCACTCGGACAACGCCATGCGGCTGGCGTGCTGGCTGCAGGATCGCCCTGCCGTCGAGGCGGTGCACTACCCCGGCCTGCCCGGCCACCCGGGCCATTCGATTGCGGCGCGCCAGATGTCGGCGTTCGGCGGCATGATGTCGTTTCAGGTGCGCGGCGGCCGCGACGAAGCCATGGCGGTGGCGGGGCGCTGCCGGCTGTTCATCCGCGCCACCAGCCTCGGCGGCGCGCACAGCCTGATCGAACATCGCGCGTCGGTGGAGGGCCCGCAGACCAAAACGCCGCAAAATCTTCTGCGGCTGAGCGTTGGTCTGGAACACGTCGACGATCTGATCGAGGACCTCGATCAGGCGCTCGCTCCTGTCGCGGCGCCCACGCTTTGACGTCTTGACTGGAATCGCACAGCCCACGCTCCAAATAAAATCAGACTTCTTCCACCGGCCAGCGATCTTAATTGATGGTTATGCCTTGGACCGTTGAGAAGAAATCCGTATGGGCCGTCGCCCTGCTTGCCGTCATCTGGATCCCCGCGACTCTCGTGCTTCGCGCCAAGCCTGCGGGAACAGCCCCCGCCGACGCCCGCGCGATCGCCAAAGACGCGTACATCTACGGCTTCCCCGTGGTCGCGAATTACAAGGTAATGTACGCCTACGAGATCGACGAGAAGAATCCGGAATACAAAGGTCCGTTCAACACCATCTTCAATGTTGCCCGGGTTTACACGCCCGCCGACAAAGCGATCATCCGGCCCAACTCGGACACACCGTACTCATTCCTCTGGGCGGATTTGCAGCGCGAACCGCTGGTCGTCACCGTCGCCAAAGTCGAGCCCGCCGACCGTTACTGGTCGATGCAGACCGACGATGCCTACACCAACATCCTGCCCTACGTCGGCACGCGCACCACTGGGAACAAAGGCGGCAAATACATGCTCGCGGGGCCCACCTGGCAGCGTCCGAAGCCGGACGGCATCGACATGGTCATTCAGAGCCCCACGCATTTTGCGCTGGCCGGATTCCGCACGCAGCTCTTTGGTCCCGACGACCTGGACAACGTGAAAAAGATTCAAGCGGGCTACAAAGTACAGACGTTGAGCGAATTCCTCGGCCGCCCTGCTCCCAAGGCTCCTCCCAAAATTGTGTGGCCGGTCTACACGCAAAAGGAGGCCGGCGGCCTGGGCTTCTATAACTACCTGGCGTTCATGCTGCATTACTGCCTGGCGATGCCGGAAGATACCGAGCTTCGCAAACGCATGATGCTCATCGGCATCGAGCAGGGCAAACCGTTCCGGCCGGAACTGCTCTCACCCAAGATGAAAGAGGCGATGGAACTGGGAATGCAGGACGGCATCAAGGCCATCGACGAGGCCGGCGCGAAACTGACCGACACCAGCGCCCTTTTCGGCAGCCGCCGGTTTTACGATGGCAACTTTCTGAACCGCGCCGTGGGCGCGAAGAACGGGATCTATGGGAATGCCAAGGAAGAGGCGATGTACCCTGCATATGTGCGCGACGCCTCCGACGAACCCTTCGATGGAAGCAAGAGCGCATACGTGATGCACTTCGCGCCGGAGACTTTTCCGCCGGTGCAAGCGTTCTGGTCGTTAACGGTTTATGACGGAAGCACATTTCTGCTGGTCGAAAATCCCATCAAACGTTACCTGATCAACTCGCCCATGCTGCCCAGCCTGACGAAGGACCCGGATGGCGGCGTCACGCTCTACCTGCAAAAGGATTCGCCCGGCACAGACAAAGAAGCCAACTGGCTGCCGGTCCCCGATGGCCCGTTCGTGGCGCAGTTGCGTTTGTACGGTCCCAAGCAGCAAGCCTTGGACGGCAAGTGGCAGGCTCCGCCTCTCGAGAAGGTTCCGTAGCGCCCGCCCTACAACAAGTCCTCGCGGATCAGCGGCCGGCCCGCCAGCGCCACGCGGAACGCGTACACCGCCATGAGCGCCACCAGCACCAGCGGGAACACTCCGATCCCGGCGTACCACAGGGAAAAATCGAGCGTCCGCGGGAAGGCCAGCAGCACCGTGTGGGCGGCATCCGCGATCATGAGCGCCAGCAATCCGAAGCGCAGCAGCACTAGCGCGTAGATGGCCGCGATGCCGATGTTGATCGGCCAGTCCACCCACGGATGCGTCGTCTGGAACGTGGTGTTGAACACGGCGTGCACCGCGACGAACGCCAGAGCCCCTATCCATGGTTTGCGCAGCACCACGCGCAGCAGGAACAGCAGAAAGTAGAACAACAGCGAGCTGATTACGGTGTCGGGGGCCGCATGCAGGATCTCGGCAAGGGCCCGCCGGGTTCCCACCAGTGCCCCTATATCCGGCAGAAGCGGCTCGCCTCCTTTTCCCTGCAAAGCCGTTTGCGCCAGTACCGCCAGCGCCCAGCCCGCGCCGAATACGATGCCATACAAAAGGTCGCGGCCCACCAGCGGATCGCGCACTCCCCTGGTCACGAAGCGGCCCCACGAGATCAGCGTGTGGGGCCATCGCCGCCGTACCCAAGGCTCGAGCGCCAGGTAAAAGACCCAGACGGCGCCGGCGTTGATTCCCGAAGCTCCGATGGTTTTCCAGAATGTGCTCAGCTCGTCCAAGCCGAGCGTATGCGGCGAGCGGAGAAAGCGCTCGCCCACCATTCCTAGGAAATACAGCAGCGCCAGCCACTGTGCACCTCGCCGGTCGCCTTTGCCCGCGCGCACGTTGTACCAGGCGATCAGAATGGCCGCCGCCAACGCGGTGTATACCACCGAGATGACCAGGATTTGCTGCGTCTGGTTGGGGTTAGTGCGCTGCATGCGTTCGGCAATGTTCCACGGTCCGAGGACGCGGAAGTAGACGGGCTTCGATCGCCACGCGGCGGCCTCGACCCGCACCGTCACGCCGGTCGCGGCTTCCCCCGTCCAAGCGGCACGCGTATCCCAGTTGGCGAGCGGCGTCCAACGCGGCTCGGCCGGTTGGAAGCGGCTCGCATCCAGGCCGGCGGCGGCGAAGAGATTCTGCCAATCGAAGGGCGCGCCCGCCGGCGCCGGCGCCTCCGTTTGCGGCGGCACTGCATCGAGCGCGCGCAGTTTGCCCTCCGTGTCCATCGTCAATCGAACCATCCCCGAGGTCTCCATGGGAGGGTCGTTGAAGGCGATGTACGTGTTGAAGTGGCGCTCGCCGATCATGTCGGTCGGGCTCTCGCGATACCAGAACTGGACCAGTTGCGGAAATCCGGCGGGGTTCGCCCATCGCGCCGCCGCGAGGGCCGGATTCCGCTTCAGATAATTCAGGTAGCTGTTGAAGTAGTCTAGCCCGTAGGCCGTATCGGCGGGCCTCGCTGTGTAGCCGAAGCTCTTGAGCAGCGAGCGCGAATCGCGCGCCATGGCATCGGGCGGCATATCCAGTGGAACCTTCGCAGTTATGCACCACCGGGCGCCCAGTATCCCCACCACCACGATCGCCGCGATCGCCGCCGCCAGCCACAAGACCGCTCGTTTGGGCTCCAGCCCCTCGGTCTCGCCCGCCGCCGCCACCAGATCGGGTGAGGGCGTCTCGCCCGCCGCCATCGCCGCCGCCAGTGGATCGCCGCCCGGCAACGCCGCGGCCACAGCCCTCGCGGAGGCGGGACGCTGCCGCGGATCGGGGTTCAGGCAGCGCATGATCGCGCGCTCCGCCGCCGGATCCAGGTCCTTCACCACGAAGGTGAGGCTGGCCGGCGCGGCTCGCTCCTGCATCTGCATCAGTTCCATCAACGAGGACGCGTCGAACGCGCGCCGCCCGGTGAACAGCTCGTACAGCAAGAGTCCCAGCGCGTAGATGTCGCTCTTCACCGTGACCTCGGTGCCGGCGAGCTGCTCGGGCGACATGTAGGCGGGCGTCCCGCTGCGCACGTCGCCCTGCAACTGATCGGTCAGGCCGGCCAGGCCGAAATCCATGATGATCACCTGGCCGCGGCCGTCGATCATGATGTTGGCGGGCTTGAGATCGCGATGCAGCACGCCCTTTTCGTGCGCCGCATTAAGTCCCTCGCAGAGCTTCCGCGCCGTCTCGAGCGCCTTGTCGACGGGCAGCCTCCCGATGCGCCGCAGCAGTGAGCCCAGGTCCTCGCCGTCGACGTATTCCATCGAGATGTAGTGCAGCCCCTCGACCTCGCCGATATCGTACACGCGGCAAACGTTGGGGTGCGTCACCTGGCGCGCGATGCGGACCTCATTGTAGAAGCGCGCCATCGCCCGCTCATCCTGCGCCAGCGATTCCGGCAGGAACTTGAGCGCGACGGCCTGGCCGAGCGTGAGATCGGTGGCGCGATAAACCTCGCCCATGCCGCCGCGCCCCAGCAGGCCGGCGATGCGGTAGCGCCCGGCCAGCACCGTACCCGGCAGGAAACGCCCTTCGTCGACAGTGGTGCTCGACGTCAGCCGCGGCGCGGACGCCGACGACAACGGGGGTGGCGCCGCAGCCACCAGCACTCGAGTCTCGGTGGACGATGCGTCTAGCGGCGCCGCGCACCAGGCGCAGAAGCGGCTCGATGCAGCAATCTCGTGGGAGCAGGCAGGGCAACTTGCCATGACGAATTCTACCTCAGCGACGCTCCCAACCTTCTCAATCCCTCGCCAAACATTTCGTGGTTCACCCCCATCCCCACTCGGATATGTTGGGGCATTCCGAAAAACTTCCCCGGCACAACCGACGTTTCGAACTCCTCCCGCAGCCTCGCGATCCACTCCTCGGCGCCCCCGTTCCGCAGCCGCATGAACGACGTCGTGCCCCACTCCGTCCGCGGTGCGCAAACGCTTGTCACGCCGTCCAGAAACTCGGCGAGCGATGCGCGATCCACTTCCACTACGCGCCGCGCCCGCTCGCGCAGTATCTCCAGATGCTCGAAAGCCGCCACGCTCAGCAACTCCGCCGGATGCGCCGGGGTCGCCGAGAACAGGTTGTTCATCTGCCACATGGCGTGCGCCAGGTCGGGCTCGGCCAGAATCCACCCGCAGCGCAGGCCGCTCACGCCGTAGACCTTGGTGAGGCTGCTGGTCACCACCACGTTCGGCCCCAGGTGGAATGCGGTGCGCGGCGTATTCTCAAACACCGCGTCGAGATACACCTCGTCCACCAGGACACGCACTCCCAGGTCCGCGATGGCGCGCAGCACCGGCTCGGGCGCGAGCGCGCTCGAAGGGTTGTGCAAGTTCGTCACCACGATCAGCTTCGTCCGCGGCGTGATCGCGCGCCGGACCGCCGCCGGATCGAGCGCGTACCCGCTCTCTTCGGTGCGCTCGAAGCGCTTCACGTCGGCCCCGATGTACAACGCCGCATCCACCAGCAGACCGTACGCCGGATGCTCGATCAGCACCTCGTCGCCCGGGTCGAGCAGCGTAGCCATGGCCAGGTAGTTCGCCATCGACGTGCCCTGGGCCGTCACCACCGAATCCGCGTCCACCCCGTGCTTCTCCGCGATGGCGCGCTTCAGCGGCAGATACCCATAGATGTTGTCGCCGTGAATCTCCATCGCCGTCCAATCGAACGGCAGTTCCCGCATGGGGAACGCGCCCACGCCGCTGGTCGCGAGGTTATACCGCGCCTTGCTCCGGGTCTTGGCCCAGTGCATGTACTCCGAATGTCGATGCATCACTTCCGCCGGCTCCAATACCAATATACGGGCAGGCCGGCGCCTAGAATCAGGAACGCCACTCCCGTATTCGCGGGGTCGCTCGCGACCGAGCTCACCACGATCCCCGCGCACGCCAGCACGAACAGCACCGTCGTATAAGGATGTCCCGGCGAGCGGTAGATCCCGGCTCCCATTGCACGCTGCCGGCGGAAGACGAAGAGCGACGACGACGCCAGTGCGAACGCGATGAAGTCCACCGAGACTTCGTAGTTCAGAATCTGCTCGTATTTCCCCGAGCACGCGATGACCGTGGCCGCGATGCCTTGCAGCGCGATCGCCGTCACCGGCGCGCCCGACGCCTTCGACAGCCGCCCCACTCGCTCGAAGAACAGGCCGTCGCGCGCCATCGCATAGTAGACGCGCGGGGCCGTCAGCATCCCCTGGCTGAGAAATCCCAGCGTCGAGACCGCGATCCCCACCGCGATCCAGAAGGCGCCGCGGTCCCCCAGCGCCGCGCGCATCACCGCGGAGGCAGGCGTGCGCGTGGCGGCCAGTCCGTCTGGTCCGAGCACTTTCAGGCAGACGAAATTCACCGAGAGATACAGCACTACCACGCCGATGACGCCCATGATGATGCCGCGCGAAAGATCGCGCCGCGGATCGCGCATCTCGCCCGCGATGAACGTGGACGTCTGCCAGCCGCCGTAGGCGAACGCCACCGGCACCATGGCCGCGCCGATCGCCCCGATCAGCCCCAGCGAGACGGGACGGTCGAGCAGCGGCAGCGGGTGGATGGCGCCGCCGCCCCACACGATCCCCGCCACCACCAGCGCCGCGATCGCTCCCGTCTTCATCAGCATCAGCGCGCTCTGCACGTTCGAGCCGGCGCGTGCGCCGAAACAATTCACGATCGTCAGGCCAAGAAGCACCGCGGCTGCGATCGAGCTGTCGTTCCACGCGACTCCCGAGATTTCCCGGAAATAGCGCGCGAACGTGACCGCCACCGCTGCCATGCCGCCGGTTTGGGTTACCAGCAGCAGCACCCAGCCGTAGAGGAACGCCACCACCGGATGGTAGGCGTCGCGCAGATAGAGATACTGGCCGCCCGCTTCCGGCAGCCGCGTGGCCAGTTCGGCCCAGATGAATGCGCCCACCAGCGCCAGCGCCCCGCCCGCCATCCACACACCCAAAATCAGGAAGGGCGTGTGCACGTGCTGCGCTACCACGTAGGGGTTCATGAAGATGCCGGAGCCGACGATGCCACCCATCACGATCATGGTGGCGTCGAAGAGTCCGAGCTGGCGGCGCGGGCGCGCGGCGTTCAAGGTCCCAAGTTACCACCAACCGATGCGGGTAGCCGTACTCTCCGTACTACCAAATCTTCCCTTTCCGGGCAGAAATATCAGTTTGAAATTAGCGAAATTCACGCGACTTTTTCTTGACAGAAAATGCTTTTCAAACTATTCTTAAGAAATCCTAATAGTCGGTTTTCGGAGCTGAAGAGCCCGAAATCCCGGAGTCATGGAAGCGTAAGGTACCGCCGTTGCGCCGCTTCCACCCGCCTGACCGGCCGCCGAGTGCCCTTGTTTGCGTGCCTCGGCAAAAGTGGAGGATTTCCCGTGTCGAAACTGCGTTTCACTCCCGCCGTAAAAGGTAAGTTGACTGCAATTTCAAGTTTGAAATTGGCCCCGCGCGCAAACGGCGACCTTCGCAGAGAGATCGCCGCTGTGGCGAATCAGATCTGGCAATCCAAGGGCTGTCCGGACGGTTCATCCGAAGCCGACTGGTCCCTGGCAGAGCGCCTGCTCGCCCGAAGAGGACGCAGCGCCAAAATCACCAACATCGAGTCCCGCCGACGGGCAGACTCCGCTTTCACCGGGCAGTTCGATCCTGGAGCTGCTTGAAGGTCGAAGGACGAATCACCAATCACGCAGGCCTGGCCGGTGTGCCTTGCCTAATAACGGACCGGAACATCCGCTTAGAAAGCGATCTCCATCATGGCAGAAGCGAACAACCCAGGGGCCGCCAGCGGGACGATCAATATCCTATGGTTGAATTCGGCCGCCGAGGACTGGCAGTCCTTGTGGACCATCTTCGAACACCACGAGCGCGACCTCTGTCCCGGCATGGAATGGTCATTGATCGCCGGGTCCACCTGGGCGTCCGCCGAAAAGGCGATGGGCGGGGAAGGGATACCGGTCGTGCTGTGCGAGTCTGAGCCCGAGCCGCAATCCGGGGCCGCGGCCACCGCAGACGGCTGGAGAGAATTGCTCGATCTCATTCGGGAATTGCCCAATCCGCCCGTGCTGATCGTCACGTCGCGGCTCGCCGATGACCGGTTATGGGCGGAAGCTCTGAACCTGGGCGCCTACGACGTCCTGGCGGAGCCATTCAACGAAGCCGAGGTGGTCCGCACGGTCAGCCGCGCCTGGGACCACTGGAATTCGAGCCGTAAGCCAATTCCTCCGGAAGCGCCCGAGCAAGCGCCGGACGAGTCTGCCGCGTAGTTTCCTACTGCGCCGTCGGGCGACGAGCTTCACCCGCTTCTTCGACCGTGCCACTTCCATCGGGGTCTGCTTGTATCGATCCCGCCGCAGCCGGTCGCCGCCCGCGTCCAGCACGGCCCGCATGATACGGGCGTTGCCGCGCGAGGCCGCCTGATGGACCGCCGTCCACCGGCACGTTCGGACTGGCGCCATTCGCCAGCAGCCACATGGTTTGCGGAATCTGTCCCCAGCAGATCAGGTGGTTGAGCAGCGGCTTGCCGTCCGCCACCGCGCGATCCAGATCGGCGCCGTGCTCGAGCGCCAGGATCGCCTGTTCGGTGGTCCCGTTCCACAGCGCCGGCACGACCGCCGCGGTGGGGTCCGCGCCGCGATCGAGTAGCAGGCGGAACAGGTCCAGGTTCTTGGCCGAGGCCGCGAAGTATACGGCATCCACATCGTGCCCCCACGATTTGGTTTTGGCCGCGATCTCCGCGCCCGCGTCCAGTAGCATCACCGCCACTTCGAGCACCGCCGCCCCCGGCAGCCGCGACCCCGCCGCGCACTGCAGCGCCGTCAGTCCGCCATGGTCCCGCTCACGCGCAAACTCGGGCCGCACGGCCAGCGCCTTTTCCACCAGCTTGCGGTCGCCCAAAGCCGCGCCGGCGAAACCGTCCACCACGGCGCCGCCTTTCCGCAGCACCTTTATGTAAGGAGGCTGCCCGACGAACGCCGCCACCACGATCGCCCGCGCCGCCGGCCACGCGCCCAACTCCTCCGGATCGGCGCCGTGCCCGAGCATCCATTCCAGGCACTCCAGCCGTTCTGGAGCGGGCTTGCCGGCCGCCGCGTGCGGCTCTTCCTGCTGCAGCGCGTGCAGTGGCCGGTAATTCTTCCACTTGGCGTTGAGGTCCGCGCCGTGGCTCTGTAACAGTTCGACCGCCGCACGCCAACCCAGTTGCCCCGCCTGCACGATCGGCCGCGGATGCCGCGCCGCCGCGGGGTCCGTCTTCACCGCCGCTCGCACGCCCGCCAGGTCGCGCGCCCGCGGAGCATCGATCAGTTCCTTCATTTCGCTGAGAATAGCGGCCTTACAATATTTGTTCAACTGCGTATAACCATTGAATAGGGGGAAACGTGCAACTTCTGCTCCAGGACATCCGTGCGCCAGGGACTGGAGCTGACCGCCATCGGGGTCGCCGCCGGGTTGATGGGCGCGTTCCTCCTGACGCGTGTGATGTCGAGCCTCCTGTTCGGCGTCAGCGCGACCGACGCCGCGACCTTCTGTGCCGTAGCCGTCTTCCTGGCCGCCGTGGCGCTGCTGGCCAGCTATATCCCGGCGCTGCGCGCCACGCGCGTGGACCCGATGATCGCCTTGCGCGACGAGTGAGGGGGAACACCATTGACTCCATGTTCGCGTTATGCGAGCATAAGTCTTGAACGTGATCGGTTCGACGGCCATCAAGGCGTACGCATCTCTGCACGCCGATGCGGCCGGAGAATTATTTGCGGTGGAACAAGGCAGCCAGCCACGTTGTTTGGCGAGACTTGAATGAGGTTCGTCTACATTTCCCGGATGCTGACCAGTATAAGTCGCTATTGATTTTCAACATCCGTCACAACTACTACCGCCTGATCGTGAAGGTGGATTATCGGGCAAAGCTTCTTATGATCAAGGCATTCCTCACTCACAAGGAATACACCCGAGGAGGCTGGAAAAAATGGGCGCGCTAGCCATCGACAATAAGAAGTACGCTCGCGTATTGGCGAAAGTCCTGCCACGAGTGATCGTCACGAACGCAGAACATCTCCGCATGCTGGCCGAAGTCGAGAAACTGATGGACAGAGGCGAGCATCTACCGCGGAGGAGGATGCCGCCCTGGAACTGATGGTTCGTCTAATCCAAGACTACGAGGAAAAGCACCATCCCCTGCCCGATCCGAGTCCCCACGAAATGCTGGTGTATCTAATGGAGCAGCGGGGGTTGAAGCAAGCCGACCTGTTTCCGATTTTCAAGTCCAGGGGCTACATATCCGACGTCGTCAACGGCAAACGCGCCATCAGTAAATTACATGCCAGGCACCTTGCCGAATTCTTCAAAGTTTCGGCAGATCTGTTCATTTGACTCAAATTCCGACAACATTTCACCCTCCATCCGCGTCCAACCGGTATGTATTCCCTCTGGCAGGACCTCCGCTACGGCTTCCGCGGATTGCGCGCGACCCCGGGATTCACCGTGCTCGCCATCCTGACTCTGGCCCTCGGGATCGGCGCCGCCACCACCATGTTCAGCGTCATCCAGAACGTCCTCATCTCCCCCTTCCCCTACAAAGACGCCGACCGCATCGTCGCCTTCAACATCCATAATCTGGAGAATGGCCGCAACGGCGGACGGTCCGTCTTCCCGCCTGCCCAGTTTCTGGAATACCAGAACCAGAGCCACGTCTTCGAAGACGTCATCGGCGGTGGCAATGACGACATCCTGCTCACCACCTCCCAAGGCACCGAGCAATTCGATGGCGCCTACGTCACCCCCAACACCTTCGACTTCCTCGGCGTGCCGGCCCAACTCGGCCGCACCATCACGCCCGACGACGCCAAGGCCGGCGCCCCGCCCGTCTTCGTCATGGCCTACAAGATGTGGCAGAAGCGGTTCCATTTCGACCCCGCCATCCTCGGGCAGAGTTTCGTCCTGAACGGCACTCCCACCACCTTGATCGGCATCATGCCGAAGCGCTTCACCAAGCGCGGCGCCGACATTTGGGTTTCCGCCAATCTCGATCGCACCGACACCCGTTGGTTCATCTTTCAGGCGCGCCTCAAGCGCGGCGTGACCTACAAGCAGGTGGCGGCCGATCTCCTGCCTATCGCGCAGCGCCTGGCGCAAATCTATCCCAAGGAATACCCGAAGCGTTTCTCCGTCGAAGTCGAGAGCTATGCGGCCAGCATAGTCGGCCCGTTCAAGACGATCCTCACCACGCTGGCGGTAGCCGTCGGCCTGCTGCTGCTGATCGCCTGCGCCAACGTCGCCAACATGCTGCTGGCGCGCGCCACCGCCCGCGACCGCGAGATCGCCATCCGCGCCGCGCTCGGCGCCAGCCATTGGAGGGTGGTGCGGGCGCTGCTGATCGAGAGCCTGATGTTGTCGCTCACCGGAGCCGCGGCCGGCTGCCTGCTGGCTTTCGCCGGCACCAAGGCCCTGGTGGCATTCATTCCCCTGGGCGCCATTCCGCAAGAGGCGGAGATCGGGCTCAACGTCCCGGCGCTGCTGTTCAGCCTGGGGCTCTCGGTCTTTACGGCGGTCCTGTTCGGACTTGCTCCCGCACTCCAGATGGTGCGGCGCAACCTCGTCGAGCCGTTGAAGGATTCCGGCCGCGGCATCAGCGGCGGCTTCCGGCGGGGCCGCCTGCGCAATGCGCTGGTGGTCGTCGAACTCGCGCTTTCCCTCGTGCTGCTCACCGGCGCCGGACTCCTCATGCGCACCCTGGTGGCGCTCCAGACCGCCGACCTCGGCTTCAACCCGAGCAACATCCTGGTGGCGCGCCTGCCGTTTCCCAAAGGCCAATTCAAAACTGCGGCCGAGAAGCAGCGTTTCTTCAATCGATTGCTGCCGCGCCTGCAGGCGATTCCGGGTGTGATCGGCGCCACCCAGATCACTTCCCTGCCCCCATTCGGCGGCATCCGGAGCGAAGTGGAGATTCCCGGCAAGACTCATTCCGACCGATGGGACAGCATTTGCAGTCTCGCGAGTGAAGGCCATGTGCGCACGCTCGGCCTTCACATCCTGCGCGGGCGCAATCTGCTCGAAGCCGAAATCGACGGCTCGCGCAAAGTGGCGCTGGTCAACCAGACCCTGGTGAAGAAGTACTTCGGAAACGAGGACCCGCTCGGACAACAGATCCGCCTGAAGAGGTTCGAGACCATTCCTGAGTCGCCGGTGCCGAATGCGCTCTTCGAGATCGTCGGCGTCGTTTCCGACACTCGCAACGACGGCGTTCGCGAGCCCGTCCAGCCCGAGGCCATCGTGCCCTATGCCATCACCGGTTTCTACGAACGCGCCATCATGGTGCGGACCGCCGGCCCACCCATGCCGCTGATCAACACCGTGCGCCGCGAGATCTGGGCTGTGGATAACAGCGTCGCCATGACCGAGACCCGCACCCTCGACGACTTCCTGGCCGACTACTCCTACGCCGGCCCGCGCTTCGCCCTGCTCGTGATGGGCGTGTTCGCCGGCATCGGTCTGGTCCTGGTAGCAATTGGAGTCTACAGCGTAATCGCATACACGGTCTCTCGCCAGACACACGAAATCGGCATCCGTATGGCGCTGGGCGCCGGCCGTGCGCACGTGCTCGGCATGGTATTGCGGATGGCGTTCCTGATGATCGGTATCGGCCTCACCATTGGCTTGGCCGCCAGCTTCGCCGTCACCCGCCTCCTCAAGAATCAATTGGAAGGGATCTCGCCGCACGATCCGCTGACTTTTGTTTCGGTTACCCTCGTGATCGGGCTCGCCGGCCTGGCTGCATGTTGGTTTCCCGCTATGCGCGCCACGCGCGTCGATCCCCTGATCGCCCTGCGCTCAGAGTGATGGGTGCGACTGCCCTCCGCGTGCCCCGGTAGTGTCGAGCTGGCTGATCGACATCCAGCACCACCTCAAAGTCGGTGTCGAGGCAAAACAGTAGCTGATTGCCTTGCGGGTTCGAGTAAGGTTAAGTCTTAACACTTTAACCTCTTAAGGCTTTACCTGCTTGACAACCACGCTGGGCCGTCGTAGCTTAACAGACAGCGATCCAGGGATGAAAGCGGTTACCAATCGACTCAAACCTGGACGGAATCTTTGGGGGTATTTCATGAAAGTTCGTGTTGCTGCTACCTGCCTATTCGCGCTCGCGCTTGCGGGTAACGTCTTCGCACAAACCACTTCCCGCCTGACTGGATCCGTCGTTGACCCTTCCGGCCTGGCCGTTCCCAACGCGGTTGTGGAAGTCTATCTGCCGGGCGGCGCTCGCCCGGTGTTGACCGCCACTACCACCAGCGACGGCCTCTTCGCGTTTACCGGTGTTTCCGCCGGCAACTACGACATTGTCGTCGCGTTAACCGGATTCAAGAAACACACGGACCGCGGCGTTCCGCTGACGGCTGGCGCTGAAACCTCCATGCCCGCCATTCACCTCGAGGTCGGCAGCGTGACGGACGTGGTCGAGGTGTCCGAATCCGCGGTCACCGTCCAGACTACCAACGCGGAAATCTCGCTAAACCTGGCGCGCAACCAGATCAAGGATCTGCCGGTGCTCAACCGCAGCCCGCAGTCCTTCGTCACCACGCAAGCCGGCGTGGCGCTGGGACGCGGCGGTGACACTGTCATCAACGGCCAGCGCACCACCTTCACCAACGTGACGCTCGACGGCATCAATATTCAGGACAATTTCATCCGCACCAACGCGGTCGATTTTTCGCCCAACCTGCTGCTGCTCGACCAGGTCGCGGAAATGACCATCTCGACGTCGAACACCAATCCTTCCGCCGGCAACGGCGCCTCCCAGGTCATCTTCGTCACGCCCTCAGGATCCAACACATTCCACGGCAGCGCGTTCATTCAGAACCGCAACAGCGCCTTCGGTGCGAATTCGTGGTTTAACAACACCAACGGCGTCGCCAAAGCATTTCTTAACCTGAACCAGCTTGGCGGCACCCTGGGCGGGCCAATCAAGAAAGACAAGCTCTTCTTCTACGCCAACTTTGAAGCGTTCCGGCAGCACCAGCAGTCGGCGGCAACCCGTACCCTGCTCACGGCCGATGCGCGCAATGGCATCTTCACTTATACGAACGCCGCCGGCGCCTTCCAGAAAGTGAATGTCCTGCAGGCCGCCGGCGTGACGGCCGATCCCACCATGGCCGCCATGATCGCCAAGATTCCGGGTGCGGACAAGATCAACTCGACGACCGCGGGCGATAGCAGCTCGCTCTCCGCCCTGAAGAACACCGGCGGTTACGCCTTCAACATCCGCAACAATCGCATCCGCAATAACGTCACCGGCAAGCTGGACTACGCGATGTCGCCGAAGAACACGTTCGCGGTGACTTATGCCTGGAACAGCGACCTGCTCGACCGTCCCGATCTCGCGACCAACTTTACGGCCGCACCGCTGGTGTCGAATGACGACAAGGTGAGCCTGCTGTCGAGCGTGTGGCGCTTCGTCCCGAAAGCCAACCTCACCAACGAAGTGCGTTTCGGATTCAACCTGGCGCCGGCGCTCTTCCTCACCAGCGAGGATTTCGGAGCATCCATCATCGGCAACACTCTGTTCAGCAACCCGTTGAATACCTTCCGCGCGCAGGGCCGCTATACCAACACGTACAATTTTGCGGACAATGCCGGCTACAACCGCGGCAAGCACAACCTTCAGTTCGGATTCCAGTTGCAGCGGGCATTCACCGAGCCGTACAACGATGCCGGCATCACCCCCACCTACAACCTCGGCATCAGCTCGGCCAACACCAACGGCCTCGGCACCGCGCAACTGCCCGGAGCCAGCTCGAACGACGTTACAGCCGCCAACAATCTCCTGGCCAACCTGGCGGGGTATCTCACCACTTACACGCAGACCTTCAACGTTACCAACCGCACCTCCGGGTTTGTCAACGGCGCTACATCCGACCGCCATTGGGTAGTGGACGACTACTCGTTCTACGCGCAGGATAACTTCAGGCTTCTGCCTCGCCTGACTCTGAACTTAGGCGTGCGCTACGAGAACTACACGGTCGTCAAAGAGCAGAACGGCCTTTCGCTGCTGCCGGTGCTGATCAACAACAACGCCATCACCACGCTGCGTTCGAACGCCACGCTTGATTTCGCGTCGGGCAGCGGCCGGCCGCTCTACAACGCCGACCGCAACAACTTTGCCCCCAATCTCGGGGTGGCCTGGGACATGTTCGGCGACGGCAAGACGGCTTTGCGTGCCGGCTATAGCATGAACTTCGTCAACGACGAATACCTGGTCGCGATCACGGGTAACGCCAACACCAACGCCGGACTGTCGCAGACCAGGACCAACCCCACGGCGCTCACCAACCTGATCCGCAACGGCCTGCCCACCATCGCGCAGCCCGCGTTCCAGGTTCCGCGCACGTTCCAGGACAACTATGCTCTGAGCCCCACAACCAGCTTCGGCATGGCCGATCCGAATCTGCGCACGCCCTACGTGCAGCAGTGGAATATCGGGATCCAGCGCCAGGTCAAGGCCTTCGTGGTGGACTTCCGGTATATCGGCAACCACGGCACGAAGTTGCTCCGCGCCCTCGACTACAACCAGATCAACATCAACGCCGGCGGCTTCCTGGACGACTTCCGGCGGGCGCAGAATAACGGCAACCTGGCGCTCGCCCGGACCGGCACCTTCAACCCCGCCTACGATGCGACCATCCCGGGCAGCCAGGTGTTGACGGTCTTCCCGACGCTGCCCAACGGCGGCAGTCTGACCAACGCCACCAACCGCACCACGATTCAACAGGGTGCGGTGGCGGATCTGGCCTACACCTATCAATCCACCGGCGTCAACGGACCCATCAACTTCTTCTTCAATCAGTACGCGACCAGCCTGCGGATGATGACGAATTACAGCAACTCGAGCTACAACGCGCTGCAGGTCGAGCTGCGCACACCGCGCTACCATGGACTGACTTTCCAGGGTAACTACACTTACTCGAAGGTGCTGAGCGACGCCGTCAGCGGTGTCGACAATAACAACCAGGGCCGCTACGAACCCTTGATGGACAACAACAATCCGAAGCTCGACCGGGCGCGCGCTCCCTTCGACCTGACTCACGCGATGAAGTTCAATTTCGTGTACCGCCTGCCCATCGGCAGCGGCCACCGCGTGGGTTTCAAGCCGCTCAACCGCTTCGTCCTCGACGGCTGGCAGGTCTCCGGTATCTACGACCGGCAGTCCGGTTTCCCCTTCTCCGTCTGCTCCGGCCGCGGCACGTTCAACCGCCAAAGCAACGTGCAATCCAATCAGTGCAACACCGTGAACACGACCCTGACGCTGAGCCAACTGCGCGATGTCCTGGCCTTCAATATGACGCCCAGCGGACCTTACATGGTCCAGGCCTCGGCCCTCGGCACCGACAAGCGGGCCGTGGCTCCGGATGGTTCCGCGGCCTTCGCCGGCCAGGCATTCTTCATGCCCGGCGCCGGCACGGTCGGCGCGCTCGGCAAGCGCATTTTCGACGGCCCCTGGGACTCCACGTTCGATTTCGGCCTGGTGAAGGAGACGATGATCACGGAGCGCAACCGCATCCAGCTCCGCATGGACGCGCGCAACTTCCTGAATCACCCCGCGTTCACGATCGGCGACCAGACCACGACGTCGACGACCTTCGGCAAGATCTCGAGCACCTACACGGGCCCGAGAGTCCTGCAATTCGCCATGTACTACCGCTTCTAGTCGCAATTCGGGGACAGGCTACGAAACCTTCCGCGCCGTCTTTGCGCGGAATTTCGTTGCCTGTCCCCGAATTGCAGGCGTAAGCCGCTGCCTATTTCGAGGTTGTGTAGCCTGTCCCCGAAACTCGAAACTAATACGTCTAATCCCCGGGAGGGCCGCCCATGCTTGTCAGAGACTTCGTCCACGCCGCGCGCGCGTTGCGCAAGAGCCCGGCGTTTACCCTGATCGCCGTCATCACGCTGGCGCTCGGAATCGGCGCCAGCACCGCCATTTTCAGCGTCACCAACGCGGTTCTCCTGCGCCCCCTCCCCTACCAGGACCCCGACCGCCTCGTGCTCGTCTGCTCCGATATGCGGAAGCGCAACGTGAAGGACTTCCCTATTTCCAATGCCGACTTCCTGGATATCCGCAAAGGCGCCGCCGGCTCCTTCGACGGCTTCGCGGCCGTGCGCACCGGCCGTAACGTCCTGTCGCGCGAAGATGGCACCCCCGAGCAGGTCCACTTCGGCACGGCTTCGACGAACCTGTTTTCATTGCTCGGCGCCCGCATCGTCATGGGCCGCGATTTTGCGGAAGCCGACGGCATTCCGCAGCCGCCTCCTCCGCAGGGCGCCGCCGCTGCACCTGGACAGGCGCCGCCGCGCGTGCCCAACAGCGTCATCCTCAGCTATGAATACTGGCAGCGGCGCTACGCCGGCAACCCCAATGTTCTCGGCACCAGCCTCGCGACCCGGCCAGGGTTCGGAGCGGGCACTCAGATCGTCGGCGTCCTGGCCCCGGGGTTCGAACTGCTGTTTCCGCCCGACGCCAACATGGAACGCACGCCCGATTTCTGGATCGCCGCCCGCATCCCCTACGACCCTGCCAATCGGAACAATGTCGCCTGGCGCGTCATCGGCCGGATGAAGCCGGGCGTCACCTTGGACCGCGCCCAGCAGGACGCCGAAACCGTGGCCGCCGAAGTCCGGCGAACGAATGCGATCTCGAACACCGCCGGACAGTACTTTCGCATCGAGCCCATGAAGAAGCACCTGGTGACCTCGGTCGAGGACACCATCAAGGCGCTGATGGGCGCCGTCATCTTCCTGCTGCTGATTGCGTGCGCCAACGTGGCCAATCTGCTGCTGGTCCGCATGTCACTCCGGGAACGCGAGCTCGCCGTGCGCGCCGCCATCGGTGGAAGCTGGTGGGACCTGGTGCGTCAGTTGTTGGCCGAATCGCTGCTGCTCGCGGGCGCGGGCGTCCTTCTCGGCGTGGCGCTGGCATGGGCGGGCATTCGGGAATTGCTGGCCATCGCGCCCGCCACGCTGCCGCGTCTCGATGCCGTCCGGATCGACCCCGTCGTGCTCGGCTTCACCGCGCTGGCGGGTCTGGTTTCGGCGGTCATTTTCGGATTGGCGCCGGCCCTGCGCGCCGCCCGTCCCGACTTGATGTATGTGCTGCGAGGGACGGGCCGCTCCGCCGGTCTCGGAAGGTCCGGCGCGATGCGCAACGCCGTGGTGGTCGCCGAAGTGGCGCTCTCCTTCGTGCTGCTGATCGGCTCGGGCCTCATGATTCGTAGCTTCATCGCGCTGCAGCACGTGAATCCCGGCTTCGATTCGCACGGCCTGCTCACCTTCCAGTTGCTCGGCGGCCGCTTCCCCAATCAGCCCGCCGAGCGCGCGGCTTTCCTGCGCCAGATTCGCGAGCGCCTGAGCGCCATCCCGGGAGTGCAGAGCGCGACCGCGTCCAACCCCTTCCCGCTCACCGGCAACTTCAGTCCGATCCGGTGGGGCACCAGCGAGGCGCTCGCCGATCCCAGCAAATTCCAGGCCGCCGATCTCCAGTTCGTGCTCCCCGGATATTTCCGGACCTTGCGCACGCCGCTGCTCGAGGGCCGTGAATTCACCGAGGCCGATAACGTCCCCGAGAGGAAGCAGGCGATCGTCGACCAGGCTTTGGCCGCCAAGGCATTCCCCGGCCGGTCCGCCGTGGGGCAGCGCATTCTCGTTCGCATCGCCACTCCTGCCGCAGAATGGGTGGAGGTGATCGGCGTGGCCACTCATCAGCGCGACACAGACCTGGCTATCGCCGGCCGCGAGCAGGTGTACGTGACCGATGGCTATGTCAACTTCGGAGCTGTTAACCGGTGGGCCCTGCGAACCGCGGGCGACCCCGCCCGATACTCCACTGCTGTGCGGGAGGAAATCCGCAAGCTCGATCCCAGTTTCCTCATCGCCGAATTGCGTCCCCTGGACGAGTGGGTGGAGCGCGCCCAGGCCGGCACGCGTTTCTCGCTGCTGCTGATCGGAATTTTTGCTGTGATCGCCGCGCTGCTGGCCGCGGTCGGACTGTACGGCGTACTTTCCACCGTGGTGCGGCAGCGCACCGCCGAGATCGGCGTACGGATGGCGCTCGGCGCCGCGCCCAGCGGCATCTTCAGCCTTGTGGTGGGACAGGGCCTGCGACTGAGCGCCGCCGGGATTGCCGTGGGCCTGGTAGCCGCGTTCGCCGTGACGCGCGTGATGAGTAGCATGCTGGTCGGCGTCCAGCCTACGGATCCGCCCACCTTCGCGGTGATGGCGGTGATGTTCGCGTTGATCGCCGCCGCCGCATCCTGGCTCCCTGCCCGCCGCGCCGCAGGGCTGGACCCGACTCAGGCCCTGCGCGAAGAATAGGACCGCCTGACAGCGAACTAGAACGCCAGTCCCTCGATCGTCTTGTTCAACTCGCTCTGCAGGGTGCTCTTCCTCTTCTGCAGTTCCGCCTGTTTGTCGCGCAGCGCGGCCAGTTGCTGCTCGCTGGCATCGATCTGGCGCGCGTAGTTCTGGACTTGCTGCTGCTGGCCGCTGACGGAATTCAGGCTGGAAATATTCTGCCGGATGCGCTCTTCTCCCATCGTCAACTCGCGCATCTGTCCTTCCACCTCTGCCAGCGCGCGGTCGTTCTCCGCCACCTTGCTCTTCTGGTCCACGATTCCCTGCAACTGCCTCCGTCCCGCGTCGCCTATGTTCTTGTTGCGCACGTAAGTGAGCAGCACATCCGGCGTGAGGTTGGTCACCGCGTAGGACTGGTCGTAGACGCGCTCCTCGTTGACCACGAACTCCTGGGAAGCGCCGGCCCCGAGCGGAATCTCGAACCGATAAGCGTTGGGCGTCTTCTCCGCGGCCTTCTGGCTGAGCAGCGTGTAGCCTTGGCGCAGCGGATGCTCCAGGATCAGGGTCTTGGCCTTGGCATCCACGTTGCGCAGCGTGTAAGTGCGGGTTTCCTCGGCGGCGAGTTTGGTGGTGACGACACCGCGGCTGGCGTGGATCTCGCGCACCAGCGCGGCCTGGCTGCCGAATGCCTCAGTGATGCGCGTGCCGAGATCCACCGCGTAGCTAATGAGCCGCTTGTCGCTCGCTTTGAGTGTCTCCATCAGCGCTTCGCCGCCGTACGCGCCGCCGTCGTAGACGGTGATGGGGCCGCCATCGAGCGTCTTGCCCGTCGAGTTAGTCAGCTCCGCGGCATTGGTTGGATGGGGCGAGCTGTGGTCGGAATAGATGAGCAGTTTGCGGCCCTGAATCGGCTGTTGCAAAAACGGCAGCATCGCGGATTCGTTTTTACGGATGGTGACGGGCTGGGCGATGCGGTACTCGAAGAGGTCGCCTAATTCGCGGGCGATAGCGTCGGAGACGATCGAGCTGGGCATGACCGTGCTGGCCACGACCATGTTATCGGCAAGCATCTCGGATCGCACGCCTGGCCGGGCCGGCGCCATGGCGGCCTTCTGCGCTTCCTGCCGTGGGCCAAACCCGCCGAGAGCGCCCGAGGTGGCGAATGCTCCCTCGTGCACGACGGGCCGCGCCGCTGTGTCATCCGCCAACTCCGCCGATGGCCGGTTCACATATTTGGGCGCATACAACTGGCTGACAAACGAAATCGGCCGCCCCGAAACCAGCGAGAGCTGCACCTTGTTCCAATCCTCGCCGGTAGTGTTGTCCACGATGGCCCAGCCCTCGAGCACGGGCTGCCCCGCGGCGTTGAGGATCAGACGGTAGCTGGACTTCCACACCGCCGCCGGAATCATGTAGCCGGCCACCACGTCGCGTTCTTTGGCATCTGTCGAATCGATGTAGACGCTGCGTTTCTCTTTGGAGCGCGCGGCTGCCAGCGTAGTCAGGTAATCCTTGAACTGCTGCTGCAATTGCGGGTCGCTGAAGTGGATGCCGGTGGCGGTGTTCAGATCGACGGTCCGCAACTCGGCCGAATCGAGCAGCAGCGTGAGCAACTGGCGCTCCGGCTGTTTGTCGTTGCCCGCCGTCATGCGTCCGTTCACGATGGAACCGGTGACGGTCTCGCTCCCCAGCTTCAATTCGAGGCGCGCCCCCATCATCCTGCCCAGCATGGCGGCCAGCGACTGGTCCTCGCCGATCTGAAACGGGAAGTTGGCCAGCTTGCGGCTGAGCGGGTCCTGCGAATCGTAGCGCAGTCCGGTGATTTTCCCGCCGCCCTTCTCGTCCACGGTGAGCGACTTCAACATGTCGTTCATCTCCGAAGCGTCGAAATCGAGCCGCGCCGATTCGCCGGGCCCGAGCCTCCCCTCGCGCTGGAAGAATCCGACACCGTGCTTGTACAACACCACTTGCTTTACTGGAAGCTCCGCGGGCAGCGCCATGCTGGCGCTCAGGACTACGGCTGCGACTGCGCGTTTCATATCGACCTCACATTTGGGGAATGCCCCGGCGGCGCATTCCCTTTCAACTTACTCTCTTTCCTGCGCGAAAAATTGCGGCGGCGTAGCCGGGCCTACAATTGACGCATGGAGCCCTCCTTTCGAACCGAACGCGACACCATGGGCGAGATGCAGGTGCCAGCCACGGCGCTCTACGGCGCACAAACGGCGCGCGCCATCCAAAACTTCCCGATCGGCGGCCAGCGATTCCCCCGCTCCTTCATTCGCGCGCTCGGGCTGATCAAGAGCGCCGCCGCCAAGGTGAACGGCCTTCCGGCGGTCGAGACCGCCGCCGAAGAGGTGACCGACGGCCGTCACGACGCCGAGTTCGTCGTCGACATCTTCCAGACCGGCAGCGGCACCTCGACCAACATGAACGCCAACGAGACGATCGGCCGCCTGGCCGGCGCGCACCCGAATGACGACGTGAACCGCGGCCAGTCGAGCAATGACGTCATCCCTTCCGCAATGCATATCGCCGCCGCCGAGGCCGTCACCGCGCGCCTGATTCCGGCCATGCGGCAACTCGCAGCTTCGCTCGCACGCAAAGCCGGCGAGTTCCACGACATCATCAAGATCGGCCGCACTCATCTGCAGGACGCCGTCCCCATCCGCATGGGCCAGGAGTTCAGCGGCTACGCGCACCAGGTGGAGGCATGCCGCGCGCGCGTCGAAGCCGCGCTCCCCGGCATCTACGAGTTGCCGCTCGGAGGCACGGCCGTGGGGACCGGTCTGAACGCTCCTCCCGAATTCGCGCCGGCCGCGATCGCGGAGATCGCGCGCCGCACCGGCCTGCCGTTCGTAGAAGCGGTCAACCACTTCGAGGCGCAGGCCGCGCGCGATGCCGCCTGTTTCCTCAGCGGCTCTCTTCGCACTTACGCCGTGTCGCTCACCAAGATTGCGAATGACATCCGCTGGCTCGGTTCCGGTCCTCGCTGCGGATTGGGCGAACTGAAGCTGCCCGCCGTCCAGCCCGGCTCGAGCATCATGCCCGGCAAGGTCAACCCGGTGATCGCCGAGAGCCTGCTGATGGTCTGCGCGCAGGTGGTGGGCCATGACGCCGCCATTGCCTGGTGCGCCGCCGCGGGCAACTTCGAGCTCAACGGGATGATGCCGGTGATGGCGTACGACCTGCTCGAATCCATCGAACTGCTGGCCGCCTCAAGCCGCAACTTCGCCGGGAAACTGGTGGACGGCCTGGAGGCCGATCGCGCGCGCGCCGAGGGCTTCGTCGAGCAATCGCTCGCCATGGCCACATCGCTCGTTCCCGCCATCGGCTATGAAAGAGCCACCGAACTCGCCAAGGAGGCCTACGCCGCCGGACGCACTATTCGGGAAGTAGCGCGGGAGAAGTCCGGTCTGTCCGAAGAGCGCCTGAAGGCGTTGCTCGACCTCAAGTCACAGGTGTAGTGTGGCAGTCCCCTGGCCGGCGGCCGGCCGATGGGCCGCCCGCAAACAAACTGGTGCAGCAGGCCGGCCAAGGGCCGACCGCAGACCAGGGCCTGCCCGCAACGCTTTGGGTTAACCTCTTGTGAGAGTCCTCATGAACTACTACCAGGAGCACCAGGCGGAGTTCCTCGAAGGCCTGAAATCCTTCCTCCGCATCCCCAGCATCAGCACGCTCTCCGAGCACAAGCCGGATGTTCGTCGCGCTGCCGAGTTCGCCAGGAACGAGCTCGCCAATGCGGGGATGAAGGCGGCCACGCTCATCGAAGGGGACGGCAATCCGCTCGTCTATGCGGAGTGGCTGGGCGCGCCCGGCAAGCCCACCATCCTTTTCTATGGCCACTACGATGTGCAGCCGCCCGATCCGCTCGACGAGTGGAAATCGCCGCCCTTCGAGCCCACCGTGCGCGGCAACGACATCTTCGCCCGCGGCGCCTGCGACGACAAGGGACAAGTCTACATCCAGATCAAAGCCGTCGAAGGGCTGCTGAAGACCACCGGCCGGCTGCCCGTCAACGTGAAGTTTCTGCTCGAAGGCGAAGAGGAGACCGGCGGCGAGCATATCGAGGCGTACGTCAAGACTCGCCCGCCGCGCCTCCAGGCCGACGCCGCGGTGGTGTGCGACACGGAAATGTTCGCGCCTGAACTCCCCACCATTTGCGTCGGGCTCCGCGGCATCGTCTATAGCGATCTGATCGTGCAGGGCGCCGGCCACGACCTCCACTCCGGCGTCTACGGCGGCGCCGCACCCAATCCCATACAGGCGATCGCCGAGATTCTCTCCGCGTTGAAGGACCGCGACGGCCACATCCTGATCCCGGGCTTCTACGACCGCGTGGTGCCGCCCAGCGCCAAGGAGCGCGAAGCCTGGGCACGTTTGCCGTTCGATGCGGACGAATATTGCGATAAGGAAATGGGCGCGGACGAAATCGTGGGCGAGCCCGAGATTCCCCTCTTCGAGCGCTTATGGGCGCGTCCGACGGTGGAAGTCCACGGCATCCGCGGCGGCTTCACCGGCGAGGGCGCCAAGACCGTGATCCCCGCCCGCGCCGTGGCCAAGATCAGCACCCGGCTGGTTGCCGACCAGCGCCCCGACGAGGCTGCCGGTCAACTTCGCACCGCCATCGCCGCCGCCTGCCCGCGCGGCGTCACGGCGGAGTTGAAGGTGCTGCATAGCGGCGCCCCTTCGCTCACCAATCCGGACAACCCGTTCATCCACGCCGCTGCCGCCGCCCTCAAGCAGGTGTTCGGCCAGGACACCGTCTATATCCGTTCCGGCGGCTCGATCCCGATCGTGGGCGTCTTCGACCGCTACCTGGGCATTCCCAGCGTCATGATGGGCTTTGGCCTCCCCGACGACAATCTCCACGCCCCTAACGAGAAGTTCCATTTGCCGAACTTTTACCGGGGAATTGAGGCGGTAGCTAGGTACCTAGAAATCCTGGGTTCCTGAACGATTCCGGTTAAAACCACTAGTCTGTGAACATTTCCGGATGGTCGTGAACGTTTCCGGAGGATGACACAATGAATTGAACGATTCCGTATGCTCGTGAACGAATCCGGATGGTTGGGGCCGATCGGGTACTGCTCCACTACCCGCCCGGAATCGATAATCGTCCGGCGTGTCCCGGAAATGATCTCAGACTGTGGCAAAGCCCGGTAAGGTCCGATAGGAACGCTACCGCCAGTACCCCTGGTGGAATCTCCAGCCGCGGCCTTCCTGCGACCACCGCGGGGCCACCCAAACGGCGCGCGGGCGGGGCGGGTGCATCCAACGGCCGCCGACCCAGATCCAGTTACTGCCGCGCTGGTCCCAGTAACCCTCGGTCCAGACGTAGCCCGGTCCGGGGGCGACGCCAAGGACACCATAGCGGGGCGGCGGCGGAGCAGAATATCGCCCGTAATACGCACCGTGAGCGGCGCAACCGCTTAAGACCGAACTCAGTAAAATAAACGTGGCGCAGGCAAGTTTTCGTCTCATCATCCCGACCTCCTGAAGCATGGAACGCGCCTACGGCGCCGGGCGTTGCGGGGGTGAATCGAACTTAATCTTATGCCGGCTTAATGTAGGCGGCCATGCATCGAGAGCGGCCTGGCCCTTGACCTCAATCCGGGAATACAGGACATTGATAAGGAACACCAAAGGAGTTCCGGATGAAATGCTTTTTGTGCCTGATCGGGTTGGCCTCGTTGTTCGCCATGGCGGCCTCAGCCGCGGATATTACCGGTAAGTGGAAAGCAAATGTGGATACGCCCAACGGAGGTATCGAGCTCACGTTCGATCTCAAGGCGGATGCCGCCAAGCTCACGGGCACGGTGGGCAGCCCCATGGGCGAGCAAGCCATTTCGGACGGCAAGGTCGACGGTGACAATCTCTCCTTCACCGTGAAGTTCAACGGCCAGAACGGCGAGTTCGTCATCAACTACAAAGGCAAGGTCACAGGCAGCGAGATGAAGCTGACGTCTTCGTTCCCGGGAAGGGAAGAGACCTTCGAGCTTACCGCCAAGAAGGTGTCCTGACGTGCGCAGCATCACGGAACTGGACGTCAACGGAACCCGGCGCGCGATCGCCGCCGATCCCGACCGCACGCTGCTCAGCGTGCTGCGCGACGATCTCGATCTCACCGGCACCAAGTACGGCTGCGGCGAAGGCCAATGCGCCGCCTGCACGGTGCTGATCGACGGGCTGGCAACGCGATCCTGTATCACGAAGGTGGGCGCCGTCGCCGGTAAGAAGATCGTCACTATTGAAGGCCTCGCGCCCGCAGGCAGGCTGCATCCGGTGCAGCAGGCATTCCTCGAAGCCGAGGCGCTGCAGTGCGGTTGGTGTACGCCCGGCATGATCCTGGGGGCCGTCTCGCTGCTCAAGCGCACACCGAATCCGAGCGACGCCGAAATTGTTAGCGGAATGAACGGCCACATCTGCCGGTGCGGCACTTATCCGAGGATCGTCCAGGCCATCCACGCGGCGGCGAAGAAAGGAGGCCGGGTATGATTACGCGGCGCGACTTCTTTTCCGTTCTGGGCGGCGGCATCGTAGTGATCCTGGTGGCCGACGATTCCGACGCACAGGAATCCGGTGGTGGTGCGCGGCGCGGCACCAACGAGCCCTTCCCGCAGCAGTTGAGCGCCTGGCTGCACATCGGCGAGAACGGCCTGGTCACGGTGTGCACCGGCAAGGTCGAGGTCGGCCAAAACGCGCGCACGTCGCTCACGCAGGCGGTGGCGGAGGAACTCCACGCGCCCGTGTCCAACATCACCATGGTGATGGGCGATACCGCGCTCACTCCCTTCGACATGGGCACGTTCGGCAGCCAGACCACGCCCCGCATGTGGCCGCAGATGCGCAAGTGCGGAGCCGCCGCGCGGGAAATGCTGATCGATCTGGCGTCCCAAAAGTGGATGGTCGAGCGCGCCGGCATTACGATCGCCAACGGCAAGGTGACGGCGGGAAGCCGTTCCGCCGGCTTCGGCGAATTGACCAAGGGCGAGAAACTCACCCTCACCATTCCGTCGAGTGCGGCGCTCACGCCCACCACGCAATGGAAGGTGGCGGGGACGTCAGTACCCAAGGTGAACGGCCGCGCCATCGTCACCGGCGCGCACAAGTACGCCTACGACGTGAAACTGCCCGGAATGCTGTACGGCAAAGTGGTGCGTCCGGCGTCGTTCGGCGCCACGCTTGTGTCGTTCGATGGCGCCGCGGCGGAGAAGATGCCGGGAGTCAAAGTGGTCCGTGACGGCGATTTCCTGGGTGTAGTGGCGCCCGATGCCGAAACCGCCGAGAAGGCGCTCACCGCCGTGAAGGCCGAATGGAAGCAGCCACCCGCGGATACCAACAGCCGCGAAGTTTTCGCCTATTTCAAGAAGAACGCGCCGGGCGCGCCATCGGGCGGCGATCTGACGCCATATACTGTCGCCTACATCGCGCACGTGCCCCTCGAGCCGCGCGCGGCCGTCGCCGATTTCTGCGGCGATCAGCTCACCGTCTGGACCGGCACGCAGCGCCCGTTCGGAGTGCGCAGCGAGCTAGCGGCGAAGTTCGGTCTTCCCGAAGATAAGGTGCACGTGATCATGCCCGACACCGGGTCGGGCTACGGCGGCAAGCACGAAGGCGACGCCGCGTACGAAGCCGCGCGCCTCTCGAAAGCCGTCGGCAAGCCAGTCAAACGTAACTGGACGCGCGAGGAAGAAATGACCTGGGCCTACTTCCGTCCGGGCGGGTTGATCGAGGTGGGCGCGAAGGTCGATCCCGACGGCACGATCGCCTCCTGGGAGTTCCACAACTACAACTCCGGCGGTTCAGGCTTGCAGACGCCGTACGCCATCGGGAACAAGAATGAGAAGTATCACGCCGTCAAATCGCCTCTGCGGCAGGGCTCGTACCGCGGCCTGGCGGCGACGGCGAACCACTTCGTGCGCGAGTGCTACATGGACGAATTGGCGCACTCGGCGAAGATGGACCCGCTCGACTTCCGCTTGAAGAATGCCAAGGACGACCGGCTGCGCGGCGTCATCGAAGCGGTGGCGAAGAAGTTCGGCTGGTCCGCGCGCAAGAAGACGGCGGGCCGCGGTTTCGGCATCGCGGCGGGTTTCGAGAAGGGCAGTTATGTCGCCACCTGCTGCGAGGTCGGCGTGACTAATGGCGCGGTGAAGGTGCTACGCGCTGTGACGGCCTTCGAGTGCGGCGCCATCGTCAACCCGGATCAACTGAGCAACCAGGTGGAGGGCTCGAACGCGATGGGCATCGGCGGCGCGATGTTCGAGGCCATCGAATTCGCTGATGGCAAGATCGTGAACCCGCGCCTGTCGCGCTACCGGGTGCCGCGATTCGCGGACATGCCCGTCATCGAGACGGTGCTCGTCGACCGCAAGGATCTGGTGTCGGCCGGCGCCGGCGAAACACCGATTGTGGGAATCGCTCCGGCAATCGGGAACGCCCTCTTCGATGCCACCGGACAGCGCATCCGCTCGCTCCCGATGGTTCCGAAAGGTATGCCGACGGCCGGGAGTGCGCCATCGGCGGCTGTGTGATTACTCCTGCCGAAGCGCCACCGCCGGGTCGATTCGCATCGATTTCCGCGCTGGCAAATAGCAAGCTGCCAACGCCAATCCGGCCAGCAGCAGCGGAGCGCCCACCAGCAACACCGGGTCGGAGGTGCTCGTCGTAACCGTCCGCGAAATTGCCGACATGAATGCGGCGAGCACACGCGTCGCGCCCCACGCGCAGGCCAGCCCGATCGCGCTGCCCACCATTATCAGCGTTGCGCCTTCCTTCATCACCAGCCCCAGCAAGTCGCCCTTGCCCGCACCCAGCGCCACGCGAATTCCGATCTCCCTTCCGCGCTGCGCCACCGAATACGCCGTCACCCCTGCCAGCCCGACCGCCGCCAGGATCAAGCCGAAGATCCCGACCGAGCCATAGGTCCACACCGCCACCCGGATCAGGGACATATTGTGCTCGAGCTGCTCCGTCATGGAGTGCCCGTTGAACGGCGTGAGCTTCGCATCCATCGCCTGAACCTCGCGGCGCACCGCGCCCAGCACATCGCCGCCCCTTGCCCGCACCATCAGAGTCACGCCCTGCAGCGAGGGCGACGCATAGTCCACCGCGCGCAGCGGGAAGAAAACCGACGCACGCGGCTTCTCCAATCCCAACCCGTGCCGGATGTCCTGACCACTCCCACCACTTCGAAGGTCTCACGGCTTTTTCCGAAGGCCGGCGGGCGATGGTCGAAAGATCCGATGGGACTGAGCTTGTTGTTCCCCGGGACGATCTCGCCGGTGCCGATTTCGATTCGCCGCCCCACTGCGTTCTTACCGCTCTCCACGCCCCCAGCGGACGCCCAAAGCGCGCGAGTGGTCTATACCGCCGACAAATACGTTGTGGGGAGGGACTATTTCGATGCGCGGCCCAGCACCGGACGCGCACCCAGCGTCGAAAAACACGAGGATGTCACCAGGTGTCCCCAGATCCGTTCCGTATGCCCGTCGAGCCACACCCCGAACGGCACCGGCGCCACGTACGCAAACGCAGCGGAAAACAAATCACTGCGCTGGCGGAAGCGCTGGTACGCCGGATACGATGCCGCCGGCTGAAGCGCCACCAGTTGGTCGGGTTGTGGAACTCCGGGAAGGCGGCGCAGAATCACGGCGTTCATTTCGCTGAACGCCGACGTTGCCACCGCGATCCCCAGCCCAAGCGAGATCAGCGCCACCGCCGTGAACCCCTTCGATCCCCGCAGCATCCGCAGACCGTACCGCACATCCTGCCATAACTCCGCCCCGTGCTCGGCGGGAACACGGATCGCGATATCGAGCAGCAGCCGTATGAGTCCGAGTACGCCATGCTGCCGCCAGATGGGCTCGATGGCGTCCTCCGTCACCTGCATGAGTTCGTCACCATATACATTCTTGAACTCGTGAGGAAACGCGTTCGCCAGCGCGCGGTAGAGGCGCAAAGTCATTGCCACCGGCTTGTTGGATTCGCGACTCATGAGTCCGCCTTCCTCTCCGCCATGCCGCGCTTCGAGTGGATGACGCGGACGAGGTCTTCGAGCCGCTCGCTTTCCGCCGCCAGAACGCGCCGCCCGAGTCGCGTGAGCCGGTAATAGCGGCGCCGCGCATCATCCAGGTCCGCCGCCGGCCGCTCTTCCGATTCCTCCGTGAGCCCCTCGTCGATCAGCCGCTTGAGCGTGCCATACAGCGTCGCCGGCCAGAGCCGTACCTTGCCGCCGGTGCGATCGAGCACCTCCTGCATGATGCCGTAACCGTGCTGGTCCTGATCCGCCAGGGAGAGGAGAACATGAAACCAGTTCGGTTTCAGAGGCAGAAAACTTTCGGGAGCGGGTGGCTTCTTCATGGCGGTATATATATCAGTTGATATATATACTGGCCAGGATCGAAAGTCAATTGGGCCAGACGGAACGCTACCGTCGCACGCCCCGTCCCGGCGCGATGCCTTCCACCACGCGGCCGTCCTGCACTACGATCGTGCCGCCGACCACCACGTAGGGAATGCCCTCCGAGTATTGCGCGGGGTTCTCAAACGTCGCATGGTCGATCACGCGCGCGGGATCGAACACAGTGATGTCGGCGTCGGCGCCCACCGCGATCCGGCCCTTATTCTTTAGCCCCAGCCGATCGGCGGGCATGACGGTCATCTTGCGCAGCGCATCCATCAGGGTGAGCGCGTGCTGCTCGCGCACGTAGCGGCCCAGCACGCGCGCGTAGGTACCGGCGGCGCGCGGGTGGCCCTTGCCCTCGGCGAGAATGCCGTCGCTCGCGATCATCACCTGCGGGTCGGCCATCGCCACCCGCACTACCTCTTCCGGAATGCTGTGGATCGCCACCATCCCGCCCTGCTTGCGGTAGCGTGCGAAGGATTCCGCCGTCAGCCGCTCGCCGGTGGCCGCCCATTGCAGATCCGCGTACGTGATGCCGCCCGTCCGCTTTTCCCAGCCCGGGTCGAAGATCGCGGACCCGAGGTCGGTCATGCCGGCGGTGTAGGGATACGCTTCGGTGGTGATGTCGAGCCCGCGCCGGCGTGCGCCCTGAATCATGTCGAGGCATAGGGCCGTCTGCCGCAGCGACGTGCTGGTGATATGGACCACGTGCAGCGGCGCGCCCGTCGCAGCCGCATCGGCAATCACTTCCTGCAGCGAATCCACGGCGCCCGGTTCCTCGGGCCCGCTGGAGCGCATGTGGACATACACCGGCACGTGGCGCTCGGCCGCGAGACGGAAGACATCGAGGATCTGCTCCCGCGACGATTTGACGTACGCGATACCCAGGCCGATTCCGAGCGCGCCCTCGTCCAATCCGCGGCGGATGCTATCGATCGCGGCGTGGTGCTCGTCGGCCGTGGGCTCGCGGTTGGCGGCCGCATCGTGCGGCAGAAACGTGCCACTGTCGTGCATGGCGGCCATCATGGCGGGAATGTGCCCCGCAGTCGCGCCGAAGTGGATCAGCGCCTTCCCTTCGCGCTCGCGATACCAGGCCGCGACCGGCGACGCGCCCACCTCCATTTCGAGTGCCGTGGTCACGCCGTCGCGCGCTTTGAAGCGATAGTTCTCCGGGGTCTGGCCGTGCTGGTGGAGATCGATGAATCCGGGCGCGACCACCAGGCCCTTGACGTCGATCGCCGTCCGCCCCGCCAGCGGCCTCTGCGAAATCGCCGCGATTTTCCCCGCGCGGATGCCGACGTGCCGCGGCGCATCCAGGTTCGAAGCCGGATCCATCACCCGCCCGTTCGCCAACACCAGGTCGTAGGTCTGCGCTAATAACGAAGGCGCCCGCACCAGGCAGAATATAGCGAGGAACCGGCAGAGGAAACCGATGTTACTCCTGAGAGCCGTCTTTGTATATGTTGGTGTTAAACGCAAAGGACAGGACCATTTCACTCGGCACCGCCTGGCTGCCTTGCCGCGCCGGACGGAACCGCCAACCGCGCGCAGCCCGCACCGACTCTTCAATTAGCATGCCATGAATGTCGGGCTGCCGCAGCGGCTCGACCTTGGTGACCTTCCCTTTGTCATCGATGCTGACGCGCACCTGGACCGTCTTCGGTTTGACCACGATTGCCCGGAGGGCTTGCGGGAACTGCGGCACGACCTTGGTGAGCGCTTCCGGCGGGTGGTATTCGGAGCGCACGAGAGGAGGCGCAGCCGGCGCCGCGGCTGGTTCGGCTGCGGGTGGCGGCGGTGCCTGCGGCCGGACGACCTGCGGCGCGGATACCGCCAGCGGCAAACGCGCCGGCGCGGATTGGTTCAAGCCCGTCGCCAATGCCGGGACGTCATCGATTGCCGCGGTCTGCGGCGCCTTGGCGGCCGGGGCGGGAGCGGTGAACGGCTTCAGAGCGCGCACTGGAGCACTCTCTTCAGGAGCGCTCGCCATGTTCGCCGGGGGTTCGGGCGTTCGTTTCGTGGCTTGCAGTTTGATCTGGGGCGGCCCCGCCTTCGGCAGAATCACCAGCACGCTCTCGGAGACGCTGGAGGCGGGACTGGTCACCGTCAACTGCATCTGGATCTGTTCCGAGACCGGCGAGTAGAGAACGCTTCCACTTTGAATCTGCTTAGCGTTGAGCGGGATCTGCCGTTCCGACTGGCCATCCTGAATTACCAGGAGCGCGGAGGAGGCGCGCGCCACCGGGGCCGCATCCCGGTTCCAGGTCAGGAGTAGGTCGCCATTTTGCCGCGCCGCGCGCAATCCGATGGCGGGCATGGGTGCTACGGCGACCGGCGATGTGACGACCGGCTGCGAACCGGCCGGCGCAGAACCCGCCCGGAATTGCGTGAGGTTCTCATACAGGAAGATCGCGCCGATGACGACCCCGCAAATTACGACCGCAGCCGCCGCATATTTCAAGGCGAGCCGCGCTTGCGAGGGTTGCGCGCTGCGTGGCGCCGCAAGGCGTGCTAGTTCCGGAGGCGCCGCGACCTGTGTAGGCTTGGCGACTTCCACAGGTGCGGCGGCCGTTGTCGGCTTCTCCACTTCCGTAAGCGTCGCGACGGGTGCCGGCTTCACGACTACCGTGGGCGCCGCTGCCGGTGATGCCGTGCCGGCGGCCACGCGTTCCGCGAGCAGCGCCGTCTGGAGACGCAGAATCCTCTGGCGTTCGTGAGAAGCCAGGATTGCCGGATCCAACGAAAACTCCAGGAATGCGAGATCGCCGCTCATTCCGCGGCTGTCCCGAAAGAAGAATGTCGCGACCGGCGCGCCCGATTCCAGTGGGCGTATCAGCAGGAAAACGTGATGCGGATTGTTGAAGCATGCCTCGGCCAGCGCGAGATCGTTCGCGGTCAGCCGAAAATCAGTTTCTGTGGTGGTGCGATAGTAGCCAACCGGCCGCGACTCCATGGCCATGTCGGAGAGCGTTCGAATCGACGGCTGGACATCCTCGATGCCAGCACCAGGGGCGGAATCGAAATCGAAAATTCCGGTCGTCCGCCCGTCGATCCTTCCTAACAGCACTCCCTGGCCGCTTCGTCCCGGCCCGCCAAAACGTTTCCCCAGTCGCCCGGCCACTGTGAGATCGAGGTGGATATCGACCGGACATCCAGGAAACGACCACGTATAGTACGTTGGCTCTAAAGGGTACCGTTCTTCTGCGATCGCCGTGTTTCTGGATCCAAGTCCGACGGCAAGAGCACGCTTCGCACCAAATGTCTAACTTCAGAGGACCGCTTTTGTATCGCTCGAGTAGCGCAAAAAAGTAGCGCGTAATCCCAATCCGCGGGGAGCGCGCCGCCACGAAAGGTTATGGGAGTGTATGTAATCGCGCACTCGCACGGCTATGGTACTCACACGGTGCAGAGCTGCACGGCTTCTTTGAGAGAGGTCATCGGATCCCTCACCGGAGTGAACTCATGCGCGAAGAAACCTTGAAAGTTCAGGTCGGCGATCGCCTTGGCGACGGTCCGCCATTGCAGCTCCTGCGTGTCATCCAACTCGTGCCGTCCGGGCACGCCGCCGGTGTGGAAATGGCCGATGTACTGAATGTTGTCGCGGATGGTGCGGATGACGTCGCCCTCCATGATCTGCATGTGGTAGATGTCGTAGAGGAGCTTGACGCGCGGCGAATCCACGCCTTTGCAAACCTCGACGCCCCAGGCGGTGTGGTCGCACATGTAGTCCTTGTGGTTCACCTTGCTGTTCAGCAATTCGAGCACGACGGTGACGCCGCTGTCTTCGGCGAACTTGGCGATGCGCCGCAGGCCCGCGATGCAGTTGGCCTTGCCTTCCTCGTCGGACATGCCGCGCCGATTCCCGGAAAACGTGATGACGTTGGGAACCTTGGCCTCAGCCGCGAGATGGATGCGGTCGCGGATGCCGGCCTCCAGGCGATCGTGGCTCTCCTTGCGATTCCAACCGTCCGGAATGCTGGCCTTGCCCTGCGTGACCGTCGGCACCAGGCCGTATTTGCGGATGGTGGGCCAATCCTCAGGCTCGACCAGATCGATGCCGCTGAGCCCGATCTCGGCGGACTGGCGGCAAAAATCTTCCATGGGTATTTTCGAATAGCACCACCGGCAGGCGGATTGTTTCAAACGCCCGGCCGGAGCTGCGTTTGCACCCGGCAGCAGCGCACCGGCGGCCGCCGTCATGAGGATGGAACGTCTCGTCATGCTTCGGCATATTATCAGATCTGGCGACGGCGATTTGCGGTGCGCTGTTTTTGGCCGCACGAACCGGTTCCTGCTATCCTCGAACCAAGGCGGATCGGATGATTTCTCGGAGGGCACTCTGGCTGATCTCAGGCGGCCTGGCCGTTGTCGCCGCGCTCTGTGCCCAGCGCCCTTGGCGCCTCTATTCCAGCATGGAGCCGTATGACAATATCCCGATGCCGCCCGACTGGCAGGAGAAAGCCGAGTGGGTTTTCGCCCGGCTCATGTACCCGCAGCACCCCGACTCGCGCTTCGGCCGCTACCGCCGCTTCGGCTTCATGGACTGGCGGGAAGGCGGCACCAGTTGGACCCAGGACTATCCGCGCGCCGATCGCCATTTCGCGGCCGCCGTCCGCCGTCTTACGCGTGTCCACGCGCGCACTCTCGAACAGCCCGTCAACCCCGACGACACCGACGACTTCTTCAACTGGCCCTGGCTCTGCGCCGGCGAGATGGGCGACTGGAAGCTCACCACCGAGCAAGCCGCAACCCTGCGCGAGTACCTGCTGCGCGGCGGCTTCCTGCTGCTCGACGATTTCTGGGGCCCCGAAGAATATGCGCGCTTCGACCAGAGTATGAAGCTGGTCTTTCCCGACCGGCCCATCGTCGATATCGACGGGAACGATCCGATCTTTCACATCGTGTTCGATCTCGATGAACGCTACCAGGTCCCCGGCATGTGGGCGCTCAGAGGCCAGATGTCGTTTCGCGCCGCTGGGACGGTGCCGCACTGGATGGGAATCTTCGACGACCGGGGCCGCGTGATGGTGGCGATCGCTTTCAATAACGATCTGGGCGATTCATGGGAGTGGGCCGACGATCCGCGTTATCCGGAGAAATACTCGGCGCTGGGACTTCGGCTGGCAGTGAATTATGTGCTGTATTCGATGACGCACTGAGTGGGGCAGACTGCGGGTCTGCCCCACACCTGGAAACCTGACTACCACCGGCGCCAGCGGCCGCCGCGGATCACCACACCAACGCCATAAGACGGACCGTAATACGGGTAGTAACCCGGGCCGCCGTAGTAATACGGAGGATAGGGCGCGTAGACTCGCCGCGGAACCGGCCGAGGCTGCGGTGCGGCTGCCACCGCCACCGGCCGGTCATAATCATTGGGATCCACGTAGCGGAACGCCTGCGGAGCGCGCACCGTCGAAATCGTTACCGGCTGCGTGAGCTGGAACGTCAGCACGGTCTCGGGAAACACCTGCGTCGGTTGGCCGTGGCTCAGCAGCACTCCCACGATTCCCGCCGCCGCGCCGGCTCCGGCGCCGATGGCTGCGCCGCGGCCCCAATCCGCAGCAGCTCCGATAGCGGCGCCCAATCCAGTAGTGGTGGCCACGGTTGCCACTTCGGCTCCCGTGTTCGATCGACCGTTGCGCGTCACCAGTTGCGAATGGACCGACGCCTGCGTTCCTTCCACCAAAGTCAGACCCGTGAGCTCCAGGCCAAGGCGCGAGACGCCGCCCATGTGTCCGGCCTTCTTGGCTTCAGCTACACGGCCGAAGACCGTCTGCCCGCCCTGTGCCACCACGATGCCGTCCACCACCACCGGCTGCACCAGCGTGCCGGAGAAAATGTCGCCTTCCCGATTGCGGTCCGAACTCATCCCCGTGTTGATACGCACCGTGACGAACGTTCCCGCTTTGACGTTCAATTGCTGCGGGACGCCATAGTACGGGCGATCGTTCTGCATAGCACTGGGAGCGGGCGCGGATTGCGTTGCCGCTTGCGGAGCCGTCGCTAATGACGGAGCATCCTGCGGACCCGTCGCCTGCGCCTGGCCGAATTCGTCGGACGCCACGGGCGCTTGTGCCGGTGCCGCCGGTGGAGCATCGCCCACGCGGCGCCAGCCGCTATTGGACGTTTGAGCAACCGCCATTCCAGCGGCCGTGAAGATGACGAGTGTGAAAGCGGCAACAGGTTTCATAAGAGCTTCCTCGATCCAACCGCCTTTGCATATGCACCTTCCGTACCACTCTCAAGCCTTTGAAAATACAGCTAAACTCGCGTCCAGAACCTGGCCGGATTGCACCGCCCGTGGTGGAATTCAGCCACCATGCACAGGCAGCGGGCGGTGGTAGAATCACGGATTAAACTCCCGCATGTCCAGCCCCATCACCTCGCTCGCCCCGTCCCGCGTGTCACTTCGGGCAGGTGGCGTGGCGCTTGCGTGCCTGCTGGCCGTGGTGGGATTATTCGCACTCGATGGCCTCCTGTTTCGAACCGGCTTGTACACTTCCTGGCTCGAGCCCGATTCCTCCACCGGCAAGTTCGAGCTGATCCTGTGGCGCGAGGAGCAGGCCCAGAAGCAGAACGGCGACAACCTGGTGGTCACGCTCGGCGATTCCCGCTTCGCCTTCTACCCGCGCGTGTCGAACCAGCTCACCGCCGAGACGGGGTACGTCATCCGCAGCGCCGGCGTGGCGGGCAGCGACATGCGTTCCTGGTATTACATGCTGCGCGACCTCGATCCCACCCGGCAGCGCTACCGCGCCATCGTTTTCGGCGTGAACGATTACGACGATGAGGACGAATCCTTCAATCCGTACGACGACCTGCGCCCGCTGCACTACATCGCCGCGCGCCTCCGCTGGGCCGACGCCATCGAGTTCGCGCGCTCGTTCGAAAACCGGCAGCTCCAGTGGGAGGCGTTCCGTGCCGCTCTGCTCAAGGGTTTCATGCTCCAGGCTGACTTGCACGCGTTTCTATCGCACCCTCTGAAGCGCATCCAATACGTCCAGCTCTGCCACCGCGGCTTCCCGCAATGGACATACGACTACGTCGATTCCAAGTCGACGATGACCGGTCTCGCCGTCGAGTGGTCCAGCCTGAAAGCCACGTTTCCGCCGAATTTCGAATCCGAACAGCGCGAGACCACGCAGAACGCGCTGCTGCGCAAGCCCATCCCACAAACGGGCCGCTACGCACGGTTCCGCCGCCAGTGGTTCGGCAAGATCGTCGACCGCTACCGCGGTTCGCGCACCAAAGTCATCTTTCTACGGCTGCCGCGCGGCCCGGTGGTCCGGCCGGACAGTCTGGTGGAGAAGAAGAGCGCGTCGATCCGCGAGCTCGCCGCGAGGCCCAACGTGATGCTAGCGCCCGAGCACGCCTTTGATTCGCTCGAGCGTCCGGATCTCTTCAAAGACGCCCTGCACCTGAACGACGAAGGCTGCACGCAGTTCTCGAAAATGATGGCGCGCGAGATCGCCGGGATCCTGGGAAGGTGACCCATGCTCTTTAACACCACCCAGTTTTTCCTGTTCCTGGCGGTGGTGCTGGTGCTCTTCTATACCAGCCCGCAGCGCCTCCGCCGGTACATCCTGCTGGCCGCCAGCTATTTCTTTTACGGAAGTTGGAACTACAAATTCATCGCGCTGCTGCTGATTCTCACCGCGATCGATTACACTTCCGGGCTGTGGCTGGAGCGCACGCCGCCGGGACGGAAACGCAAGCTGATCCTGATCGGCAGCCTCTCGGCCAACCTCTGCTTTCTGGGCTTTTTCAAGTATTACAATTTCCTGGCGGGTAATCTAGCGCTGCTGATGGGGAGGCCCGCGCACTCGTTCTTCCTGGATATCGTGCTGCCGCTCGGCATCAGTTTCCACACCTTCCAGAGCATGTCGTACGTGATCGACGTCTATCGCGGCGAGCAGCGCGCGGTGCGCGATCCGATCGACTACGCGCTCTTCATCTGCTTCTTTCCGCAACTCGTCGCCGGCCCCATCGTACGTGCGCGCGACTTCTTCCGCGACCTGCTCGATTGGCATGCGCCCAGCGCCGAGGACGTGGCGCGCGGCTTGCTGTTGATGACCCTCGGGCTCACCAAGAAGATGGCGTTCGCCGACCAGTTCGCCAAGGTGGCCAACGAGTATTTCAATAATCTGCCGGCGCATCCCGGCATGCTGGCCGCGTGGTGCGGCGTATTCGCGTTCGGGCTGCAGATCTATTTCGATTTCTCCGGCTACACCGATATGGCGATCGGGATGGCCAAACTGCTGGGCTTCCACTTCCCGGTGAATTTCCGGCGACCATATCTTGCCGCGAGCATCACGGACTTCTGGCGCCGGTGGCACATTTCGCTCTCCACCTGGCTGCGCGACTACCTTTATATTCCGCTGGGCGGCAACCGCTACGGCGAATGGACGACCTACCGCAACCTGATGCTCACCATGCTGCTGGGCGGCCTGTGGCACGGCGCGAGCTGGAACTTCATCCTTTGGGGTGGCTATCACGGCGCGCTGCTGAGCCTGGAGCGCGTGTTCCACGGCCGGCGTCCCGGGCATGTGCTGACCGTCATTCTGGCGATGATCGGATGGGTGCCGTTCCGCGCCGCCGATCTGCCGGCCACCTTGCGGGTGCTCGGCCAGATGTTCGGCGCGAGGCCGGGCCCGATGCTGTTCGAACCGTGGCACCTGCTGCTGGCCGGGATCGCGCTGCTGCTGGCGGTGGCGGAAGAGAAGTGGGGATGGTTCGAGCGCGCGATCGGCGCGCCTGCCTGGGCCTACGCGGGAGCCATGGGCGCGATGTTCCTGTGCCTGGAAATCTTCGGCGTAGTGGACGCCGCCATCCCGTTTATCTATTTTCAGTTTTGAGCTGAGCAACCGCCACTCGCGTCAAATCATCTGATTGCCGAGAAGAACTGTTTTCTGGCGACACGGGCGATGCGAATGATGCTTGCCAGCGTGCCTTTCGGCAGTGGCTTGGAGGCGTGAACGGGGACCACGACTGTGTGGGGATGCCCGTCCTTGATCAACATGTGATGACTGCCCTCGACCCTGTCCAGTCGAAAACCAAGTCTCTGCAGTGCTCGAACGGCATCCTTGCCGGAGACCGCCGGGCCGGAGGACATCAGCCCATGCCGACCACGCGCTTTAGTTCAGCGAGTCGTGAGGCGGTGAGCGGGATTCTCTTGCGATTCGCGTCCATGGACTTGATGTAGCCTCGGATCATCTCGGCGGTGTTGTCCAGCGCAGCGAATTCCGTTTCGCCGAAGCTGGACATCCGATGCAGTTCCTTCACATAGGTTACAAACGCTTCGGCGTCCGCGTCATACTCCAGATCGATCGTCACTGCTTTGGTGGTAGCCAGCGGATGGCGAGTATAGGAGTAGGGATACGGAGTCTTCAAGAACTTTTTCGCAGCCTTGTCTTCGACAACCTTGCGCGAGCGCCCGTATACAAGGATTTCCGGAGCCTCTAAAACAGATGCGACAAATGAGCCGTCTTCTTGGGGGAGACTGACGATCTGAAATCTGCGCTCAGTCCGAGGCTCAATTCTAGGCTTGAGCGGAAACTCCGGGGGATGTGACAACGGTGCGTGGTGGGCCAATCGATCGGAGATCGGGTTCTTCAGCCGCAGGTGCACCATCCTCTTCATAATACCGTCAGCCACACCATTCCGGAAACAGGGCGCACACGGCGTACCGCAGGTCGTCTATCATGGAATCGGTTGACTTCGCGCTGTGCTGGAAAGTCCCCGGGGCCGGATTAAGACCGTGGCGGAGCAGTCGTATTTAAGTTGCGAACCCGCAGCAAAGCCAGCTAAAATCAACGCGTTCGCAAAATCCCAGGAGGAAGCATGGCTGTTGAGCAGAAGGTGAAGCAGATTATTGTCGAGCAACTCGGCGTCGACGAAAGTCAGGTCGACATGAACGCGTCGTTTGTCGACGACCTGGGCGCCGACTCCCTCGATATCGTCGAGCTCGTCATGGCCTTCGAAGAAGCCTTCGAACTGGAAATTCCCGACGAGGACGCCGAGAAGATCACCACCGTCAAAGACGCCGTCGAGTACATCGAAAACAAAACTACCAAGAAGTAGCCCACCAGGGAGATCGTTTTGAACCGAAGAGTGGTAGTGACCGGCGTCGGTCTGCTGACGCCGCTGGGGATCGGGACCGAAACGTCCTGGCAGGCCATTCGTGCGGGCCAATCCGGCATTGGGCCCATCACGCGATTCGATGCCACAGCCTTCTCCTGCCGGATCGCCGGCGAGGTGAAGGGCTTCGATCCCGCCAACTACATCGAGAAAAAGGAAATCAAAAAGATGGGGCGCTTCATTCAGTTCGCCATCGCGGCGGCGGAGTGCGCCCTGTCCGGCTCGGGCCTCAAGGTCACGCCCGAAAACGAAGAGATGGTGGGCGTGTACATCGGCAGCGGCATTGGCGGATTCGAAGTGATCGAGCGCGAGCACCAGACGCTGCTCGAACACGGGCCGCGCCGCATCTCCCCGTTTTTCATTCCCGCCACCATCATCAACCTGGCTTCCGGATATGTTTCGATCCGCAGCGGCGCCAAAGGGCCCAACTCCGCCACGGCTACGGCGTGCACCACCAGCGCCCACTCGATCGGCGATTCGTACCGTATCATCCAGCGCGGCGATGCGGACGCCATGATCTGCGGCGGCACCGAGGCCTGCATCACACCCATGGGGATCGGCGGATTCGCGGCGATGCGCGCTCTCTCGACGCGCAACGACGAGCCGCAGCGCGCTTCCCGCCCCTGGGACCGCGATCGCGACGGCTTCGTGGTGGGGGAAGGCGCGGGCATGCTGGTGCTGGAAGATCTGGAATTCGCCCAGCGGCGCGGCGCGCACATTCTGGCGGAGATGGTGGGGTATGGCATGAGCGCCGACGCCTTCCACGTGACGGCGCCGCCGGCCGACGGCGAGGGAGCGTTCCGCGTGATGCGCAACGCCATGCGCGACGCCGGCATCCAGCCGCAGCAGGTGGATTACGTGAACGCGCACGGGACGTCGACCGAAGTGGGCGACCGCGCCGAAACCGCGGCCATCAAGCGGGCCTTCGGCGACCATGCATATAAGGTTGCGGTCAGCTCCACGAAATCCATGACAGGGCACCTGTTGGGCGGCGCCGGCGGCCTCGAGGCCGGCATCACCGTGATGGCGATTCGCGACCAGATCGCTCCTCCCACGATCAACCTCGAAAATCCGGACCCGGTCTGCGATCTGGACTTCGTGCCCAACCAGGCCCGTCCCATGAAGATCGAGTACGCGCTCTCGAACAGCTTCGGGTTCGGCGGTACGAACGGTTCCCTGATCTTCAAACGATACGAATAGCAAGAGGCTCACTCCATGAAAATCGTAGTGGCCATCAAGCAGGTCCCGGCCCGGGATTCGCAGTTGCGCATCTCCGCCTCCGGCAAGTGGATTGAAGAGACCGATCTCACCTACGAGATCAACGAGCCCGATGCCTACGCGCTCGAAGCCGGCCTGCAGCTCAAGGAGAAACACACGGGCGAAGTCGTGGCGTTGTGCCTGGGCCCGGCGCGCGCCGCGCAGACCATTCGCGAAGCCCTGGCCAAGGGCGCCGACCGCGCCATCCACATCGAAGAAGCGGACCCGGGCTCGCTCGATCCGCTGGCCGCCACGCGCCTGCTGGCCGCTGCCCTGAAATCCGAAGCACCCGATCTGGTGCTGACCGGATTGCAATCCGACGACCTCGGCTACGGGCAGACCGGCGTCATCCTGGCCGAGCTGCTGGGGCTGCCCCACGCCACCATCATTATGGAAGTCGAGAAGCAGGACGGCTCCATCCGGGTGAAGCGGGAGTTGGAAGACGGGTGGTTCCAGCATGTCGAGATGCCGCTGCCGGCGCTGCTGATGATTCAATCCGGCATCAGCAAGCTGCGCTACGCCACGCTCATGGGAATCAAGAAGGCGAAGACGAAGGAGATCCGGCGGCTCAAGGCGGCGGATCTGGGCGGTTCCACCGGGACGCCCAGCATCGCCCTCGATCGGATCTACGCTCCGGAACGCACCAAGCGCACGCAGCTTTTCGAGGGCACTCCGAAGGAGCAGGCGGCGCAGTTGGTGGAGAAACTGAGATTCGAGGCGCGCGTCATATGAGCATCCTGGCGATTCTGGAGCAGCGCGGGGGGCAGTGGAACAAGATGTCGTTCGAGACTCTGGCCGCCGCGCAGCAGTTAGCGAAGGAGCTGAACACGACGGCTAGCGCCGCGGTAGTGGGGCAGGGAATCGACGGGCTGGCGGGCGAGCTAGGTTCGAAACATCTCGAAAAGATCTACGCCGTCGAGCACGAGCTATTGAAGGAATACACGCCCGACGGGTACACGGCGGCGCTGCGGCAGCTTCTGGATCGCGTCAAGCCCACGCTAGCCCTGTTGCCGCACACTTACCAGGTGCGCGATTTTCTTCCCAAGCTCGCTACGTCGTTAAATCGCGTGGCGGTGAGCGACGTAGTGGGGCATCGGGCGGATGGCGAGCGGCTCGTCCTGGTGCGCCAGCTTTTCCAGGGCAAGGTAAACGCCGGCGTGCGGTTCGTGAGCGACGCTCCCAATTTCGCCTCGCTGCAGGCCGGTGCGTACCGCGCGGACCGGGTTGTGGAAGGCTCTTCAGCAGTGGAGAAGTTTCAGCCGCAACTTGCCGCGGCCGACATCCGGACCAGGCCGCTGGAGCTGTTCCGCGAATCGCAGCGCGCCGTGGACCTGAGTGCAGCCGAGATCATCGTGTCGGTCGGCCGCGGCATCAGGGAGGCCGGCCAGATTCCGCTGGTGGAGAAACTGGCGCAGGCCCTGGGGGCCGAACTGGCGGCGTCGCGGCCCATCTGCGACGCGGGCTGGCTCCCGATGGAGCGCCAGGTCGGCAGCTCCGGCCAGACGGTGGCGCCCAAGATGTACATGGCGATCGGCATCTCCGGCGCCATCCAGCACCTGGTGGGGATGAAGGGGTCGCGCACCGTGGTGGCCATCAATAAGGACCCGAACGCTCCCATCTTCGAAGTGGCCGACTACGGCATTGTGGGCGACCTATTTCAGGTGGTGCCCGAGCTGATCGAGGCGCTGAAGAAATAGCGGCGCCCGCACGGCGCCAAGCACCGCCACACCCCGATTCGCGGCGCCCGCATCGCCACCCGATTGGCGGCGCCCACACCGCCGCCCCGCATCCCGGCGCTCACACCGCCACCCGATTGGCGGCGCCCACATCGCCGCGCCCAGCATCCCGGCGCTCACACCGCCACCCGATTGGCGGTGCCCCACACCGCCGCCCCGCATCCCGGCGCTCACACCGCCACCCGATTGGCGGTGCCCCACACCGCCGCCCCGCATCCCGGCGCTCACACCGCCACCCGATTGGCGGCGCCCACATCGCCGCGCCCAGCATCCCGGCGCTCACACCGCCACCCGATTGGCGGTGCCCCACACCGC
>JBGPHT010000057.1:0-44396 GCA_041484525.1 Bryobacteraceae bacterium
AAAAGTCCGGCTGGGTGGGCATTCCGAATTATAAATGCCTTCTTTCCCATAGTCAAACAAAATCGTCTATTTATGTTTTTGGTCGGAAGAGACCGCTGTTTCGACGGGCCTGTGTCTACGAAAATAAGGGACAAGCTCTAATTACATCATCGGGCTGTACGAGTTTGTCGGCGAACTCGGCGTAAGCCCCAGCGGGCTTCGTGTGGATCTCTCGGAACCACTCGCGCAATGCGATTCCCAGGTAGCCTCGAAGATTGCCTACGCTTAACGGATTCGCTTTGTCTTCGACAGCTCCCGCGTCCTTGAGCGATTGGATGCGCGCCCCAAGCTCAGTTATGACATCTTCGATGTTGGACAAATGGCCGAAGGTCTCAATCAGGACTCGTGCTGCGCTCGGATAAGGTTGGAGTGGGTAGTGCAGCATAAAATCGAGTAGTCCCCGCCCCATCGTTGACGCAAGTGGATAGCCTGCGTGCAACGAGGCCCCGGCACCGATCACGTACGTAGTGGCCATATCGTTCCCGTTGGCATGGGTTCATTCGCCCGCCTGTTGATCGAGTAGAGCAGTGTTGTCAGGCACGGTCCAACTTCTGGATCTGTGCGCAGCCCGGACGCGCACAAATGGATGAATCAGCCTGGCACAGGATGCAGCGCTCGCTCAACGCCTTCGGGATCGCGCGCGATGACGGTTAAGTATGCTTTCGCCGGCTGGTCCGGCTCGGCGCGGCCCTGTTCCCAATCCCGCAGAGTGCCGAGAGGGATGTGGTAGCGCGCGGCAAACTCCTCCTGAGTCAACTCCAGGGCGCGGCGGAGGGTCTTGACGCGCGGAACGGGACGCAGTTGACCTGGTCGCGCATCGGTGAGCGGCGGGTTTTCATGGTCGCGAGCAGCGGCGGCTTCGATTTCCGCCGCGGTCATCGGAGCCAGGGGCGCAGTATCCAAGGCCTCTTCGGTGCCGTCCGGTTTGACCCGGACAAGCTTGCCGTTACGGCGCATTCTGGCGATAGTAGTGGTCTTGCTCATTTTTTGTCGCCCGGCGGGCTGAGATGATTCTGATCCGTTCCGCCCGCTCCGTATACACCACGGTCAGTACCTGATTGCTGGTCATGCCGAGCAGGATTATTCGTTCTTCGCCGTAGGCTTCCCGCAGGTCGATCCACTCGACGGCGAACGGGTCGCGGAAGGCCAGTGCCGCCTGAGCAAAGCTCACACCGTGATTGCGCGCATTCTCGGCGGCCTTGATATCGTCCCATTCGAAGTCCAGATTTCATGATACTACGGGATAACAGTAGTTTTGTCAAGTGTCTAGAGGGATTGGGGTTAGCGGCACGGGTGGTGTTCGGCAAAGGGCGGTTTCCCCCTTTCCGGCTTATGAGGGACCGGCCCGAAGCGGAGAGGCTGTCTAAGGATGGCGACGCAGGAGCCAGCTTCTCGGACAGATCACGCGGCACTTTCTGATAATGACAGCGACGCCGCACAACGGCAAGGCATTCAAGAAGTCGGTCGTTCAGAGTCTGGAGCAGTGGCTTGAACACGACGCGCCGGTATCAGACTCTGGAACCTCGCATCTGGTGCCAAAGGTCGCGCGTAGAGATCGCCGGCTTGTCGAGGCGCTTGCCCGGATTTTGCAAAGCGGCGACAACGTTAGCTATCGCCGCGGTGTGGTCTTGTCTTGCGGGTGGCCAAGGAGCACGTCAAGCCTCGGCCCAAAAAGTGAAGTTTGGTGTAAACTTCCACCCGTCAACCTGCGCCGCAGAATCTCATTAGGGCTGAGGCCACACGCCCTGATCGCTCCGGGCGGGTGTTTTCGCCGTCAAGAGCGGAACTCCCCTTCATCATCCTTCGTCACCGATCACTAAGTCCTGCATCGCCAGTTGCGAGTCTCCGACCATCGCTTGCCCGGCACTCTTCAGTAGCCTGACGTGTCGTCCTCGCGCCCGCGCGATGGCACCTTCCATCGCCTCACCACATACCCGTAAGCGCGCTAAATGACGGCCAAAATGGATCAAAAAAATTCCAAAAAGTTCCAAAAGATCCCGGGGACAGGCTACGCGATCCCTGAATTGCGTGGTTTTGCTCCGGAATTCCTTCTAAAGCTATGCCGCCCTTTTGCCGATGGGTTCTTTTGACTGGGAAGGATGATTTCAACCGGGTATTCAATGACCGAAATGGAGATTTGCAATCAAGAGCGGAACGCGGCCGTCGAATGCTACGTTACGGCTATCCGCAATGTGGCGCATTACGCCATCGAGTTCGATGACGAGGCCACCGGCCCTTTCCGCAAGTATCTGACTGTGGTGGCAGGCGAAGCGGCTCGGGCAGATCCTGTGGTGCTGGGCGAGACTCGCTCGACCGTCCGCGGCCTGCTGCGCGACTATCGCGACAAGGCGTCCCACTACCTGCGCGACCTGCGCGAGGAACTGGGATCAACCATGCGTTCCCTTCAGGAGATCCTGGACTCGCTTTTGGAGAGCGATGGCGATCACGAGAACAGATTGCGGACAACGGTAGGGCGCCTGCGCCAGGCCACTGACCCTGACGTGCTGGCCGCCGCCAACGCCATCGAAGACAGCATGGAGCAAGTCCGGAAACAGCACCAGTTTGCGGTGTCGCAATTCCTGGCCGAGATCCGGATGCTGCACAAGCGCATCGATTCGCTGGAGCGAGCGGCTTCCATCGACAACCTGACGAAGCTGCTCACCCGCGTGGAAATCGAAGACCACATCCGTACCATCGAGCGCGCGGATTACGGCCTGCTGCTGGTGAAACTGAGCGGGTTCCGCGCAGCCGGCGTGCAATACAACCGCGAAGTAGCGGCGGAACTTGCCGGCGCTTTTGCCAAGCGCCTGCGCAACAGCCTTCCGGCCAACGCCGCGATCTCCCGCTGGAGCGAAGAGGAGTTCGTAGCGTTGGTGGCGGGGATGACGAATGCCGATGCCGCCGCCAATGCCAAGTGGGTTGCGGACCACCTGAGCGGCCCCTACGCATGTCTGCAAGGCGGAAAAAGCGTGCGGCCCATGATCGAGTTGACGGTTGCGATCGTCAACAGCGAAGGCCAGACCGCCGGCCGTGTACTGGAGCAGGTTGAGGAATTCCTGACGGGAGTCTGTGTTCCCTGACCGGGGGACCGGCAGTCACATCAGCGACAGCGGATCCACATCGATCACCAGCGCGGTCGCGCCCCACTTGTGCGCCTGCGCGAAGCTGCGAATCTGCTGCAGGTTCTCGTTTAGCGCCTTGCGGCTCGCCGCCTTGATCAGGAACTGGTAGCGATACTCGTTCTTGAGCCGCGGCACCGGAGCCTCGGCCGGACCCATGATCTTCAGTTTCTCGGGCGGCGGCGTCAGCAGAATTGCGAGCTCCGCGGCCATCCGCATCGCCATTTCTTTCTTCTCGGCGCGCACCAGCACGTTCGCCATGGCGCTGAACGGCGGGTAGTGCATCATGCGGCGAAAGTGCAGCTCTTTCTGGTAGAACGCCGGGTAATCCTGCGCGGCCGCCATGCGGACGGCGTAGTGGTCGGGATTAATGGTCTGGATCAACACGATCCCCGGAAGGCTGCCGCGCCCCGCCCGCCCGGCCACCTGCGTGAGCAATTGAAAGGTCCGTTCAGCCGCGCGGAAATCCGGGACCCCGAGACCCACATCGGCCGACACCACTCCCACCAGCGTGACGTTCGGAATATCGTGGCCCTTGGCAATCATCTGGGTGCCCACCAGCATGTCGTAGTTGCCCTCGCGGAAATCCTGCAGGATGGTCTCGTATTGCCGTTTTCCTGTGACAGTGTCGCGGTCGAGCCGAGCGATGCGGGCAGCGGGAAACGCCTGGTGCAGTTCCTCCTCCACGCGCTCTGAGCCCAGGCCGAGAAAATAAATGTGCTCGCTCTGGCACTTCGGGCAGAGACTCGGGACCTTCTCGGCGTATCCGCAGTAGTGGCATAGCAGGCGCCGGTCGCGCTTGTGGTACGTCAGCGTCAGGGAGCAGTTGATGCACTGCACGCGCTCGCCGCACGAACGGCAGGCCACGAAACTGGAAAAGCCACGGCGGTTCAGCAGGACGATGGTCTGCTCGCCATTTTCGATGCGCTGCCCCAAAGCGTCCAGCAGCTTGCGCGAAAACGTCGCCTGCTTGCGCGTCTCCAGGAACTCCTGCCGCGTGTCGATCAGCTCGACGGTGGGCATCGGACGCTCCTCGATGCGGCCCGGCAGCTCCAGCAGCGTGTACTTTTCGCGCTCCGCATTGTAGCGGCTCTCGAGACTCGGAGTGGCCGACCCCAGCACCACGCACGCGCCCGCGCCCTGCGCCCGCACAATGGCCACGTCGCGGCCGTTGTAGCGCGGCGTCTCCTCCTGTTTATAGCTGCCGTCGTGCTCTTCGTCCACCACGATCAGGCCCAGGTTGCGTACCGGCGCGAAAACGCCGGAGCGCGTTCCCACCACCACCGTCGCCGAGCCCTTGCGGATGCGCCGCCACTGCTCGGAACGCTCCACGTCGGTAAATGCGCTGTGCAGGATGGCCACGCGGTCGCCGAAGCGCGAGAAAAACTGCCCGGCCACGGCCGGCGTAAGCGCGATCTCGGGCACCAGCAGGAGCGCGCTGCGTCCTTCCGCGATCGTCGCTTCGATGGCGCTGAGGTAGACCTCAGTCTTGCCCGACCCGGTCACGCCGTGCAGCAAAAATGTCTGGAACCGGTGCGCGCGGATGGCGTCGCGGATCGGCTCGAACGCCGCCTGCTGCGCCGGGTTGAGCGTGTGGCGCGCACGCACCGGCGCTCCCGAAATCACCATCGTCTCGGGCGCCAGCTTCACCACTCCTTTGCGCGCCAACGAGCGCGCCGCCAGGCTCGCGCTCTTCACGGCCGCTTCCAGGTCTTTCAGGTTGTGCGATCCGGGATGAAGTTCGAGGAAGGCGCGCAACTCGCGCTCGGGCTTGTTGAGCTTGACGTCCGGGGACTTTGGCGCCAACTCCACCCGCAGCCGTTCGGAAGGTGCGCGCATGGGGTCGCGTTCGGTCTGCACCTGCTCGGACACAATAAACCCCTTGCGTTCGAGCGAGCGAATCGCCTTGTCGGCCAGGGGCAGCGCCTTGGCCAGGTAGGCGGCGGAAAGGGGCCGCTTTTCGAGCAGGCGGAGGACCTGGCCTACCGGATCGTCGGGCGCCGAATCGAGCAGGAGCTGGCGCGCGGCGTCGCGGCCGGAATCGGTCAGGGTGAAGATCTTGCCACGCCGGATCTCGGACGCCAAGGGCAGCATGCCGCGCAGCACCTCCCCCAGCGGGGCGCAATAGTAACCCGCGATCCAACGGCCCAATGCCAGCAGTTCGTCATCCAGCACCGGCTCGGCGTCGAGCAGCCGCAGTGCTTCGCGCGTCGCCACCGCCGGAGGGTCGTCGTGGCAGCGCAGGATGAGTCCCGTCAGCTTGCGCGGCCCGAACGGAACAACCAGCCGGCTGCCCGGCCGCACGCGATGCCGCAGCGTTTCCGGCAGTGCGTAGGTGAACGTCCGATCGAGCGGCACCGGCAGACTGACATCGCAGTAGAGGTAGGATCCTTCGGCCAACAACCACCTATACCATGCAGTCCGCTAAAGCCGTGGCCGCCGAAGCCTCCGCCGCATGCAGCGCCAGAATCGCCTGGCTCAGGCCACGCCGCACCGCGTGCGCGTCTCCGTCTCCGGGAAACTTCTTCCGCGTTCGCGCCCGGAAACGGCAAGAGCCAGTACGACATGCCGATGCCGCCGCGGATACCGGGCAGCATCTCTTCGCTGAAGGGCCTCCCGCTGTGCGACGCCGCCACGCCGATGTGGGCCAGGACCGTTTTTCAGGGAGCCTCACCACCGGCCCGAACCTCGCCGGCGTGCCCAGGAGCCGGTGGCGCGTCCCAGTCTTACAATTGGAACGAGGGTTCCGTTTGGAGAACAAGGAAATCGCGCGCGTGCTCCAGGAGACTGCCGACCTGATGGAAATCGCCGGCGAGGACGGCTTCCGGATCCGCAGCTATCGCAACGGCGCCACCGCCGTGGACGGCCATCCCGAGCGGATCGAAGACATTCTCCACGACCCCGAGCGCAAGGTCACGGATATCCCGGGCATCGGCAAGGGTCTGGCCCAGGTACTCGCCGAAATCGTGGAGCGCCGCTCCTGCGAGCGCCGCGATGCGCTACTCGAAAAATTCCCGCCGGGCGCTCTCGAGTTCCTGAAGATTCAGGGCCTCGGCCCGAAAAGCATCGCCGTCATCTTCGAGCACTATCATATCGGCACCATCGACGAGTTGGAGCAATTGTGCAAGGAGGAGAAACTGCGCGTGCTGCCGCGCATGGGCGCCCGGCTCGAAGAGAAGGTGCTGCGCTCCATCGCGCAGTATCGCCAGCGCACCGGACGGTACCTGCTGAGCTATGCGGATGGTGTGGCGGCCGAGTTGATCGAGACGCTGCGAAAGGTGCCCGGCGTGGCCGGGATCACGCCGGCCGGCAGCCTGCGGCGGGGCCGCGAGACGGTAGGCGATCTCGACCTGCTCGTCACCGGCCCGCAGGCCACCAACGCGCTCGAGGTGTTCATGAAAGACCCGCGCGTGGACGAAGTGCTCGCCCAGGGTGGGAACAAGGCCAGCGCCCTGGTCGGCCATCAGGGCCTCCAGGTGGACGTGCGCACGCTTCCGCCGGAGAGTTTCGGCGCCGCCATGCAGTACTTCACCGGCAGCAAGGACCACAACGTTGCCATCCGCGCGCGCGCCGTCAAGATGGGGCTGAAGCTGAGCGAGTACGGCCTCTACCGTGTGGATGACGAGTCCAAAGTTGCAGGCGAAACCGAAGCGGGCGTCTACGAAGCGCTCGGCCTCCGCTGGATTCCGCCGGAGCTGCGCGAGAATCTCGGCGAGATCGAAGCCGCGGCCGAGGGACGCCTGCCGGAGCTGGTCGAGCTAAAGGACATCCGCGGCGATCTCCACATGCACACCACCGAGACCGACGGCCGCGCCAGCCTCGAGGAAATGGCGCAGGCCGCGCGCGAACGGGGCTACGAGTATGTCGCCATCACCGATCACTCGAAGGCGCTGGCGATGGCGAACGGTCTCGACGAGGCGCGCGCCGTGGCGTTCGCCAAACAGGTGCGCGAAATCAACCGCGCCGGCGACCTCGGGATCCGCGTGTTCTCGGGGCTCGAATGCGACATCCTGCGGGACGGCGCGCTCGACCTCGCTGACGACGCCCTAGCGGAGCTGGATATCGTGATCGGCAGCGTCCACAGCCACATGAATTTGGAAGCCGCGGAGATGACCGATCGCCTGTTGCGCGCGCTCGAATGCCCGCACCTGCGGATGCTGGGACATCCCACCGGCCGCCTCCTGTTGCAGCGCGATGCGTTCCCCTTCGATTTTGAGCGCGTCTCGTCGGAGGCTGTGCGCCGCGGCGTCTGGCTCGAAATCAACGCCAGCCCCGAACGCCTGGATCTCCACGGCCCGCTCATCCGCTCGGCGCATGCGAAGGGTGCAAAGTTCGCGATTTCGACCGACGCGCACCATCCCAAGCACCTGCTAAATATGCGCTGGGGCGTTATGACCGCGCGCCGCGGCTGGCTCGGTCCCGCCGACATTATGAATACGCTGCCGGCCGAACGCTTCGCCGCCGCGCTTCGAACCAGATCATGAAAATCATCTCTTCTCACGAAGTCTACAAGTGTGCCCTGTTCCGTGTGACGGACGACCGGGCCGTCGACCCTAAGGCCGGTTTCGAGATCCAGCGCTCCGTGGTCCGCCACGCCGGCTCGGCCGTGATGATGGCGGTGGATGAAAAGAAACGCGTGCTGCTGGTGCGCCAATACCGCTTGCCCGCGGACCAATATCTGTGGGAGCTGCCCGCCGGGAAAGTGGACCCGGGCGAAACGCCTCTGCAAGCTGCGAAGCGCGAGCTGATTGAAGAGACCGGCTATCGCGCGCGCGCCTGGAAAAAGCTGGCGAGTTTCTGGGTGAGCCCCGGCTACGTGCAGGAGAAGATGACGATCTACCTGGCGACGAATCTGAAGGCAGGCGCTGCAACCCCGATGGAGGACGAGCGCATCGAGCCGAGGTGGTTCACGCCGCAGGAATTGTCGCGAATGATCGGCAGCGGGAAGATGGAAGACGCGAAGACGATCGTCGGTTTTCTGATGTGGCGGCACCGGTAGAATTCGGGTAAACTCGATAGTTGGCGTGCGTCCTGCGCCCCCGCCGAGAGGGCTTGTAGCTCAGTTGGTTAGAGCGCCTGCTTCACACGCAGGAGGTCCACAGTTCGAGTCTGTGCAAGCCCACCATTGAAAAATCTTGTGCGGCTCACGGGTGAAAAAACTGCGTCCCGCCCTCCTGATGCTATTCTACAAGCCAGAATGTCGGGAATCCGAGGCGAACGGACGTGTAAAATGGCATCGAGCGTCGGAAGGCTATGAAAGAAGAATCAACGAATTTCGAACGTCGTAATTTTCTCAAAGGTACGGGCGGGGCGCTGGGCGCCGCAATCGCTACCGGATTTCCTGCGATCATCCAGGCGCAAACCGTTACCAATGCCATCAAAATCGGCTTGGTCGGTTGTGGAGGCCGCGGGAGCGGGGCAGCTTCCCAGGCGTTGCAGGCGGATGACTATACCGAGCTAACGGCGGTAGCGGACATCGATCAGCCGCAAATCGATCAATGCCTCCAGGCGTTGAAGCGGGTCGCAAAGATCGCCGATCGAGTGAAGACCGAACCGGCGAAGCAGTTTCTCGGCCTCGATGCCTACCAAAAGGTGGTCGGGAGCGGAGTCGATGTCGTGCTGCTGGCGACGCCGCCGGGCTTTCGTCCCCTCCATCTGGCCTCCTGCATCGCCGCGAATAAGCACGTCTTCTGCGAGAAGCCCATCGCTACCGATGCGCCCGGTGTCCGCTCGGTATTGGACACCGCGGAGAAGGCGAAGGCCAAGAACCTGTCGCTGGTCGCGGGTTTTTGCTGGCGCTATAGCAACATGATTCAGGAAACGTTCCAGAACGTGGAAGGCGGAGCGATCGGAAAGCTTCTGGCCTACTACGCCACCTATTACACGAGCCCGGTGAAGCCCATGCCGGCGGCCAGCATCCGTCCCGCCGGTATGAGCGACGTGGAGTGGCAGATCCGCAACTGGTACAACTTCGTGTGGTTATGCGGAGACAGTATTGTCGAGCAGGCAATCCATAGCGTGGACAAGATCGCGTGGGCGATGCATGATGAACCTCCGCTGAGTTGCGTAGGCGTGGGCGGGCGCGCCATCCCAGCCGAAGGCGGCAACATCTACGACCACTTTGAGGTCAACTACCTTTACCCGAACGGCGTGCGCGCGTTCCTGGCCAACCGGCAGATTACCGGCTGTTACAACGAGACCTCCGATTACATGCTCGGTGGCGACGGCACCTGCACCATCGGCCGGGGTCCGGTGCCACGGATTGAAGGCAAGACGAACTGGACCTTTACCGGCCAGCAATACAACATGTATCAGCGGGAGCACGATCTGCTTTTCGCCGCCGTTCGCAAGAACCAGCCAATCAACGACGGCAAACGCATGGCGACCAGCACACTGCTCGGGATCATGGGCCGGATGGCAGCCTACACCGGCCAGCAGGTAACTTGGGATCAGGCGATGAACTCGCAGGACCGGCTTGTCCCCGAGAATCTGGATTGGAAGGGCAAGCTCGATGTGCGGCCGCGCGCCGAGCCTGGTGTCACCAAGCTGATTTGAGATGCGACCGGCATTCGCGGTGGCGATAGTAGCGTGGACGTTCGTCACGCCTGCCGCTTACGAGCAGACGGCAAGCAGTCCCGGCGAAGCCAATGAGCGCGCCAACGTGCGTCGCATCTACGACCGCATACAGGGACACCAGCCCAAGGCAACCCGCGAGGCATATAAGGTAACGATTCCGAACACGACGATCTCCTATTCTATGGTTCCCATCCCAGCGGGCGAGTTCACCATGGGCTCCGGTGAAGGCGATCTACAGCGCAAGAAGGACGAACAGCCGCCGCGCCAGGTACGGGTCGACGCCTTCTGGATGCAGACCCATGAAGTGACCTGGGACGAGTATCGGCTGTTCATGTTCGCCAGCCAGGGCGGCGAAGCATCGCATGCGGATGCGGTGGTAGATGCGGTGAGCCGGCCGACGCGCCCCTACGTGGAGATGAGCTTCGGTATGGGCCTCGACGGCTTTCCCGCAATCAGCATGACGCAGCACGCCGCCAACAAGTACGCCGAGTGGCTGAGCGCCAGGACTGGCGAGTTCTATCGCTTGCCGACCGAAGCCGAATGGGAATACGCTTGCCGTGCCGGCTCCACGACGACGTACTTCTTTGGCAACGACGCTTCGAAGCTCGGCGACTACGCATGGTATGCCGGTAACAGCCAAGGCAAATACCATCAGGTTGCAACCAAAACGCCGAATGCCTGGGGCCTGTATGACATGCTCGGCAATGTCATGGAATGGACGCTCGACCAGTATGCGGCTTACGATCCGGGCGCCAAAGTGAACCCGTGGATTCGGGCGTCCCAACCGTACCCGCATGCGGTGCGCGGCGGCTCCTGGAACGATCCAGCCGACATGCTGCGCTGTGCCGCGCGGGTCGCCTCCGATCCATCCTGGAAGCAGCAGGACCCGCAGTTGCCGAAAAGCATCTGGTATCACACCGATGCCCAGTGGCTCGGGTTCCGGCTGGTTCGTCCGGTAAAGGTTCCGAGCGCCGAAGAGATGTACCGGTATTGGAACAGCGGGCAGGAGCGTGACTAGCACGAGCCTCCGATGGCTTCTGCTATCGGCCTGGCTCGTCTGCCCAGGACGCACGCCGGCGGCGGACTTGAAGCTGTTTGAGGCGGTCGAGCCGCACATGGGGACGCTGGTTCGTATCCAGGTGTATGCGGCCGGCGAGCAGCGGGCAGCGGCCGCATTTCGCGCTGCCTTCGATCGCATTTCTCAACTCGACGCTACGCTCTCGGATTACAAACCGGACAGCGAGTTGAATCGGATTTCCCGTACCGCCATCGGCCGGCCAGTCGAAGTCAGCCTGGATCTGTTCCGCGTGCTTGCGGCATCCCAGCAGCTCGCCCGGGAGACCGGCGGTGCATTCGACGTAACGCTGGGGCCGGTCACTCGGTTGTGGCGGCAGGCGCGGAAAGAGAATCGCCTCCCGGATGACGCGGAACTGCGTGAAGCCTCCGGCCGGTGCGGTTATCGAAAGCTACATCTCGACCCGGCGGGGATGACCGTGACGCTCGACCAGTCGGGGATGCAACTGGATGCCGGTGGGATCGCCAAAGGCTACGCCGCCGGCGAAGCACTCCTTGTCTTGACACAGCTTGGGATTCGGAGGGCATTAGTAGCGGCAAGCGGCGACCTTGCGATCGGCGACCCGCCGCCGGGGCAACACGGTTGGCGAATCGGCATCGACTCACTAGGCCGCGCGGAGACCGGGCCGACCCGGGTTCTGGAACTATCGAACGCCGCGGTCTCTACCTCTGGCGATGCGGAGCAGCACCTCGATTCCGGCGGAGAGAGATATTCGCATATCATCGATCCGGAGACCGGAATGGGCCTGACGCGCCCGATCGCGGTCACCATTGTAGCGGGTCATGGAATGGATGCGGATGGACTCGCGACCGCGGTGAGCGTCATGGGGCCGGATCGCGGGATGGACTTCATCGAGAGGCAATCGGGCGTGGCGGCGCTGCTGGTGACGGGGGGTGGCAACACGGTGCGCGTTCTCGAATCGTCACGCTGGTCCGCGATTGGCGCCCTGGTCGTTGGCCGTCACCCCTGGCGGTAATTCCATGATCTTGATGTTGCGAAAATGGATTTCCGCTCCTTCCGATTCCAGGCAAAGGTAACCCTTCCTTTGCGTCGCTCCGCGGATACCGTTGACGAACTTGCCGTTCACGGAAAGCTTGATCACGCCATCGACGGCGACGACATCGTAGGTGTTCCATTCCCCCCGGCCCTTGCAGCGGTTCTCGATGGACATGCTCCGCTCGCCCCGTGGGTTATCCGGCACGATCTTCACGCCATCGACACCGAAGAGCTCGCCATGCACGTAGGCGAGAGGTGGAGTCTTTCCGTCCCGCTGGTTCAGTTTTGGCCAGTCCAATTCGAGCATCTGGACCTCGATGCCGTTAGGCAGGCGGCTGCTTGGATTCGGGCTGGCGTTGCTCCATGCGAACACTCCGGAATTCCCTCCCGGTTCTATGTGCATCCATTCGATGTGGAGGATGAAATTCTCGTACTGCTTTTCGGTCCGCATGACTCCGATGGGATGTCCGGAACAGATCAGGATGCTGTCCCGGATCCGCCAGGTGTCATCGGCGGTATTGACGTTCACCCACCCGGCCAGGTCCCTCCCGTTGAATAGATCCACGAACTCGGGAACCGGAGTGGCTCTCCCCCGGCGACCGCCGGCAAGCAGCAGGAGCCAAACCAAAAGTATTACGGCCGAAAGTCGTTTCCTCATTGTGCACCTCCGAGGCTACTGCCGGCTCAACATGTCCCGCGCATCTGGACCAGGCTCCGCGGAGCCGTTCTGTTGGACACGGAAGGCCGCGAGATCGAGGTCCCTGGTGATCGCTTGACTGGTCTGCCGGATACCCGCTATCATCGCTCTCTTTTTTTCGCTGGAGCAGCGGGCCATGGGCGCACTCAAGCTGACAGCAGCGAACACTGCTCCCACCGAATCGAAGATCGGAGCGCCAACCAGCAGTGCGCCGACGACCGTCTCTTCGTTGTTGATCGAGTATCCGCGACGGCGAACTTTGGCAAGTTCCACGGCCACGTCCGCACGCCTGGTGAGGGTATGTCCAGTGAATCGCCGCAGCTTAGCATCGTGAAGCAGCGTGTCCAATTCCTGGGCCGGAAGATGAGCGGCAATCGCTTTACCCAGGGCGGTAGCGTGCACCGGACAGCGATCGCCGATATCGAAGGACAGCCGCAACCGATGGCCGGCTTCCGCCACATACACTATGATGACCGCTGTTCTTCGGCGCTCAGCCAACCAGACCGACTCCTGGAGCCTGTCGCGCAAACCTAAGAGATGCGGGCGCGCAATATTGATGAGAGTGGGGCGTACGGCGGGCCGCCGTACCAGGCCGCACATCTTCAAGGTGAGCCGGTAACTGCCTTCACCAGTCTGTTCGACATAGCCGCTCTCCCGGAGCGTGTACAGAATGCGAAAGACCGAGCTCTTGACCAAGCCAACCTTAGCCGTGACGTCTTTCAGACTCACACCGCTCTCACTAGGTTGCAAGGCCTCCAGAACTTTCATGACCTTCACTACCAAATCGATGTGATTCCGTGCCGGCATCCGTCTCCTGACCTCCTCACTTGTCGTAACCCATGTCGTCCATACCCGATCATCCGTATTCAAAGCCTGCGATGGCGAAGACTTTCGATGAATCGGAACTTGCGACGGCTCCGTTACGCGGTAGCGTCATGCGGGTAAGCCGGCGCGCCGGGGAAAAACCAAACTCAGTGGCCAGGCGGACCGCCTCGGTATTTTCGGGCAACAGGTCCCAATACGTCTGCTCGCCGCCGTGCCTCGCCAGGAACCATTCCACCAGCGGCTGAGCCGCACTCGCCGACGTGGCAATGCAAGGTCCGAAGTACTCGGCGTCCGTGCCGGGCCGGCGCATCGCAAATCCCGCTTCCGGCACCTTGGCGGCGCCGGCACGCGCCAGTTGGTGGAGCAACTGGCCGCGATCGGCGCTGAAGATTTCGCGATCCAACGCGAGGTCGAAGCCGGGATCGAGCGGCAGCGACGCCGTCGACAGGCCGGGCTGGCGCGCCCAGCGCTCGATGCGGCATTCATCGATGAAGCCGACGCTCCGGTAGAGTTGGGTTCCCATATCGGTCGCGTCGAGTTTGATTTGCGACACGGCGCTGGTGTCGAGGAAATCCAGCACTCGATTCATCAGCAGCCTCGCGAAACCCCGCCTGCGATACTCGTGTGCCGTGAGCACCATTCCCACCCAGGCCAATTCGCGGTTGTAACAGATGGCCGTCGTAGTCGTGACCACCACGCCATCGCACTCCACACAGAAGCACCCCTCGGGAGAGAGCGCGAGCATGCGGAACCAGTCCTGCTCCGTCTGATTCCAGCCAGCGGCCGCCGTCAAGCGCATGGCATCCGGGATATCGGAAAAACACAGGCGCCTTACGAGGGGATTGCGGGCCATTGCGTCACCGGATTACGCTGAATTGCTCTCCGAAGACCGTACTATAACACAGTGAATTATGGAATCAGAATGGGTTCTGACAAGCAGAATCACGTTTCTCTTTCCAATCACCGGCGCGTCGGGCCGGACAGCGGGGGCTCGTTCGCGCGGACTTGCCAGGTTGGCGTTGCGGGCGCCACTTTGTCCGCCGGGCCGTGCCAAACGCTGCCGCCGAACGTGGTGACGTAGATCTTCTTCGCGTCGTTCGGATCTGCGATCACCCGGTGGCCCCATTTGAAGTCGTAGCCGGCAATGCGCCTCCATGTCTCACCGCGGTCGGTGGAACGCCACGCCGAGGACTCGAATCCCGCCGCGTAAAGCAGCTTGGGATCTCGCGGATCGATCGTCACATCGTAAATATGCTGGTCCTGGGAGAGAACGCTGCGCCACTTCCGGCCGCCATCGGTCGTGAGGAAGATGCCACCTTCGCGGGCCTCCTTGCTTGCCTGCCGGCCCCAGGCGGCCAAGTACATACGGGACGGATCCCGCGGGTCGATAGCCAGCCCGTTTGGTCCATTCAATCCCTCGGGCAACGGCAGTTTTTCCCAGTGTTCGGCGCCATCGGTGGAGCGATACAAGGCGCCGTCTCCGGCGTTGCCGTAGCTGCCGTCTTCGCTGCGCCGCGCCACCACCAGGTAGAGAGTACCGCGCGGATCCCTCGCCAGACGCCAGGCGAACGGCTCCGCGCCTTCGATGCCGTTGTTCTTGAGAGCCCAGGTCGCGCCGCCGTCGATTGACTTGAACACGCCACGGCCGAATCCAGTCACATACAGAACGCGGGCCGTCTTCGGGCTGTCGGGATCCAGCAGGATGTGGGTGGCGGCCGTCTGCGGAAGCGTGGTGCCGGCCTGACGCCAGGTTCGCCCGCCGTCGTCGCTTATGGCTACCCCGCCGTTGTAACTGGCGACGCCGCGCTGGCGCCACATCTTCGGCCGCGGCAGATCGTGCGTGCCACTCATGGCCGCCCACATGCGACCCTCCACGGCGGGATCGAATTCAACCCAATAGGTCGTATTCACCCACGCGCGCGGCACGCCCATCGTGGCGCTGACCCAGCTTTCCCCGCTGTCCTCACTGCGGAACAGTCCGATATCGGTGTAGGTGATGAACTGGCGCTTGCGGTTGAACGGATCGAAATGAACGCCGTACGCAGTGGTGACATCCATGCCGTTGGTGGTGAAGCCGTCGCCCGATCCCCTTTGAGAATAGACGCCGGTCCAGGTCTTGCCGCCGTCGGTGGAGCGCATAGTCCGGCCGAGGTCGGTGGCGTAAACGATATTCGGATCGGTGGGTGCGACGCCGAGATTAAGCGGTGTTCCTCCCCAACTCGGGCCGAATCGCCCGGTGATCCAGCCGTCGTGAACATTAGCAGCGGGTTCGTTGGACGTTTCCTTCCACACCAGCGTCCAGTTCCGGCCTGCATCGACAGTCTTGGCGACGCCGAAGTTTCGGCCTTCCAGATTGCTGTAAGCGAGGTACGCCACATCCGGATGTTGGGCGCTGGTGGCCACGGCGGATAGGCGCGGCTTCGCTCCCGGCTGAATCTCCGAGCTGCGCCACGTGACGCCGCCGTCGTCGGAGACATACAAGCTGTCGCGCGACACACCGTAAATCCGCAGGTTTCCGCCGCGTTCGGCAAGTCCCGCGGAAATGTCGATGAACTGCGCCGGCGAAGGGCGCTCGTTCCATGCACCACCCGCGCGGACCAGGACAGACTTTGCCGTCATCACTGCGATCGTGCGATCCCCGCGCGGTGACGCCGGATCGATGTGGATACGCAGCACGCCCGTCGGGAGATCGGCGCTCTTATTCCAACTCTTGCCGCCGTCGGCCGAGACCGAGAGAATCGTCGAGTTGCCCTCCGAGATCGCCGCGTAGAGTGCCTTGGAGTCCGCGGGATCGATGGCCAGCGCAGCCACCCGCGGATAGCGCCCGTCCTTCGTCACGATCCGCCCATCGGCGTGATCCGACGGCATCTCTACACCGGCAGCTTCACCAGGCGACGGATAGAGAAGGTTCCACGTCTGACCGCTGTCCGTGCTGCGCCACAAGCCAAGCGCCTCGGTGTATATGGTCCGCGCATCCAGCGGATCGAAGACGAAGAAACGCACGCCACCACCCAGGTTGAACATCCCCCACGAAGCGCCGCCGTCACGAGAGACATAGCCGCCGGTCATGTCGCAGCGCACCAAAACGGTGCCGGGATCGTGCGGGCTGATGGTGGGAATGTACTGTGCGCCGCCGCCGCCCGGTCCGATCCGCCTCCAGCCATCCGGGGCCCACGCCACTGAGGCAGCCGACAGCAGGACCAACAGTGGCGCAATTCTGGAAACACGGGAACACATGGCTCCCTACACCCTTTCCGGCACCACGAAAGGCTTGCGATATTCCCGCCGGAACATCTTATTGGCCGCGGCATCGCCCGGTATGCTGTAGCTCGCAGCATCGAAATGCACCGTCCTGCCGAGCCGGTACGAGATGTTCGCCAGATGGACCAGCGTGGTGGAGATCGCGCCCTCTTCGATCGGCGCGCTCAAATCCTCGTGCTTGCGCGTGCGCAACGCGGCAATGAAATTGGCCCAGTTGTTTCCGGCGTCATGACCCGAAGGGCCGGGCTGCTGCTCGCGTCCCAGGAAAGTCTGGTAGCGGCCGTGGTCTTCATCCCAGACGGAAAGGTAGCCGTTGGACCCATAGAAAATTGCGCCCACCGTGTTCGACGCCTTGCTGCCCTCGTCAATGCCCGCCTCATGGTTGCTGATCCGGTGGCGAACCTCGAAGACCATCATCTTCTTCTTCCCGTTGTCGTCAAACTCGAATGTGGCGGTCAGGGTATTGGGCGTCTCCTGGTCGTCATCAAACATGAAATGACCGCCGATGGCGCTGACCTTAGTCGGGTACTTCACGCCGAGACCCCATCGCGAAACATCTACCTGATGGATCCCCTGATTGCCCAGATCGCCGTTGCCGTAGTCCCAGAACCAGTGCCAGTTGTAGTGAAAGCGATTCTGCGTGAACGGGTGTTCGGGCGCCGGACCGAGCCACAGGTCGTAGTGCACACCGGCAGGCACCGGTTCTACCGGCTTGCGGCCAATCGTGTCGCGCCACTTGTAGCACAGGCCGCGAGCCATGTAGACTTCGCCAATCAGGCCGTCCCGCAAGTGCTGGACAGCCTCGCGCACAATGCTGGAGCGGCTATTGGTGCCGTGCTGCACCAGGCGGTTGTACTTCTGCGCCGCCGCCACAATCTGCTTCGCCTCGAACATGTCATGCGAGCAGGGCTTCTCCACATACACGTCCTTGCCGGCTTGGCACGCCCAAATCGTCTGCAGCGTGTGGTGGTGGTTCGGAGTGGCAATCGAGACGGCATCGATGGTCTTGTCTTCGAGCAGCTTGCGAAAATCCGTGTACGCCGCGGGACGCTTCTTGCCGGCCTTTTCCAATTCGTCCACACGGGCATTCAGCACCGATTCATCGACATCGCAAATGGCTGCGATCTCCACGTTCTCCATCACGCTGTAGCGGCGGATGTGCTCGCGGCCCTGCGCGTGAACCCCTACGCAAGCCACACGTACGGTGTCGTTGGCGCTGGCCCGGGCTCGCGGACCGAGCGCCGCGCCGGCGGCAAGAGAACCCATTAAGAAATGTCTTCGTTCCACTTGATTACCATCCTAGCCGGAGGGTGAACTCGACCTCACGCCCGCCATTAGCCGCGCCGAACGTGCTCAAGACACCGCTGGTTCCGCTAATGCTATTCGGAGTTCCCGGGTGATTCAGCACGTTGAACGCATCCATATTGAAGCGGAGGTTTACTTTCTCCGTGATCCGGAAATTCTTGATCAGGCCCGCATCCAGACCCCAGGTGACCACGCCGGGCAGATACTGATTCTGAAACGGATTGATACCGGGGGCGTAAGTGGTTCGCTGCACCGTTCCATCCTTCAGCGGAATCCAGACGGTGTTAGTATCCCAGAATTGAGTGATATCGGTGTTCGCGGGGGCATTGGCCGGCAGAGCCGTGGAGCCGTTGGGAATCAAGGGCGCGAAGAACGGCTTGTAGTTGTCGGGCACACCCATGATCCCATTAGGCCTGCCATCGGAAGTGTGGCTGTTGATCCGATTGGCCGGAATATAGCCGTTGAACCACAGGTAGCCGGACGTGCAGACCGTCGCGCCGCCGGGCGTCGCGGAAGTTCCGGTGCAATCCTGGATCGGGTGAGTGTAGCCGTAGGATTCCAGCTTTTGTCCCGTTGGAAACATGCCGTTGGATAGGTTGAACCAGTTGCTGCGCAAAGATCCGATTCCAGCCAGTTGCCATCCGCCGATGATCTTTTGCAAGAGGCCATGGGAACCCTTTCCGATCCACTTGCCGTTGCCCACGGGAAGGTCGACGATGAAGTTCCATCGGACCCGATGCTTGGGAGTCGCTGACTCGCGTTGGTAGTCCAGGAACTTGTGGCGCTCGTTGACATCGCCCGGGACGATCCCCGGCAGGTACTGGTTGCTGTCGTTCACGATATCGTCGGTGCCACCTCCGCCGCTGCCCAGGCGCAGGGCGTTGAGCATGTTGTACTGGAATTGATACTGGAACCCCTTGTTATAGCGATGCTCGAATTCGAGCTGGATCCCATTCGTCCAGGAATAGCCGGTCTTGCGCAGTTCCTGAACCGTGCCGAAGACGCTGGATGCGATCGAGCCGTCCGGGTTGAGGTCATACGGTTTCTGCAACACTCCGGCATTAGTCCCCGTCGGCAATGCGATCCCCTTGGTGGCATACCAGATATAGGTTGGAGTGGTTTGCGCGACGGGATAGGTTTCGTCGTCATGGGTACCGTGGATACCGACGTACCCAATGCGCAACACCGTCTGCGGCAGCACTTCCTTCTCCAACGTGAAGTTCCAGGTGTGAACGCGGGATGTCGGCTGGTCAACATTGAAGTAAGTGATTGTCCCGGAAGTCGGAGTAAGCCCTCTTGCAGTGGTTAGTGAGACGGCGTCCAGGCTATTCTTCCCGGCGATGATGGTGGGCACGGAACGCATCGCGTAGTTGGCTATCCCGTCCGGCGTCTGGGTGGCATCCGTGGTGCTGTTTTGGTACGTGGCGCTAAACGGCGTGTTCCCCGTCATCGTGTCGTTCCAGTTGTAGAGCGCTTCCGGATAGAACTTCGTCGCGAAACCGGCTCGAATCACAAAGGACTTGCGCCCGTCGAGCGCACGGTAGGAGAGTCCGAGGCTGGGACCGATATCCTTCCAATTGCCATGCACCAGACTCTGCGGCAAACCAGCCTGGTCATAGGTTATGAACTTAGCGCCGGTAAGAGTGGTCAGTGAGCTGATCAGCGAGGGCAGAGTAGCACCCAAAGTGTAAAGAGTTTCAAGCGGTTGGGCCAGCACATAGGCGCGCTGCTTCGGGTCGTAACTGGCAGCCACGTTGTGCTTGTCGCGCATGAACGGACTGAACTCCCAGCGCAGGCCGAGGCGCAGGTTGAGGCGGGGAGTCACCTTGTAGTTGTCCTGGAGGTACAGCGCATCCTCGTGCCGGCGCGTGTACCAGGTACCCTTGCGTAGATTGTTGGAATAATTCGCGACGCCCAAAAACATGTTGGCCATATTGAAGCCGGTGAGCGGCGTGGCCGCGGGCGAGGTGCGCGACGCGCCGTCCCACAGCGCGGTGGCGAGCGTGCTGAATTGGAGGTTGCCTGCTGCTTGCGTCTGCTGCGGCAGGATGTTCCACAGGTCCAGACGAATGTGCGCCCCAAACTGGATCTCGTGCTTGCCCTTCACCTTGGTAGCATTGTCTTCCAGGATGTAGTACGTGAGAAAGCGGGTCCGGCGGTTGGCCGGCTGAAAATAGTTGGTAGCCCCGATGCCGAAGCCGCCGATCACCGGGAAGCCGGTGACGTGCAGTGGATTGGGAGTGCCAAGCTGGTCGGCATAGTAAATGCTCGGGTCGCCGGACAAGATGTCGGCGTATTCACGCGAGGCGCTCACCAGCAGCTCGTTGACGAAAACCGGCGATACGGTCTTCACCCAGTTGAGGGCCAGGCTATGGTTGGTTTCGGGCCGCACGGTGTAGTTGGCAACTCCGTCCAGCAGGGGAATGGTGCCGCTGCTGTAAGCGCTCCGGTTCTGGTTGCCCTGAGTGTAACGAGCGTAGAATTTGTCCCTGTCGCTAAAACTGTGATCGAAGCGGGCTGTAATGGTTTCCTGATTCGTATTGCTCTTTCCGGGACCGAACCAGTTGGACTGCAGCAGCGGATTGCGGTCCGTGAAGGTCGGAAGCGGAATCTGCGCAAAGATGTATTTTGAAAGTGGACTCTGTTTGTCGATGGGAATAACATTGCCCGGGAACGGAGTGCGCGCCCAAGTGGTGGCGTTTGTCGTAAACGGATCGTAGATTACCTGCAGGCGGCCTTGCGAATCCCGCGTCTGGCTGAAATCGCCCTTGCGCTGCTCTAACGTAGGCACCACGCCGGACGCCGAAGCCGGGCTGCGGCTGGCAAAACCTTCGTATGAGAAAAACCAGAATGTCCGGTTCTTGCCGTTGTAGATTTTGGGGATCCAGACCGGGCCGCCGGCCGTGCCGCCATACTCATTACGAATCAGCGTGGGCAGCGCGCCCAGATCGGTTTTCGCGCGGGCTTTGCCGAATGCATTGTTCCGCAAAGTCTCAAAAAGCGATCCGTGCAATTGATTCGTGCCGCTCTTCGTAGTCAGAATGATACTGGTCGGCCGGCTGAACTTCGCCGACGGCGCGTTGTTTTCCACGAGGAATTCCTGGATCGTGTCCAGGCCAGGCGGGCGGATGTTGGCGCCTTCGCCGTCGACCGGATCGGATAGCGCGGCGCCATCGAGGATGAAATCGTGGGCGCCCTGGCGAACGCCGTAGGAGCGCACTTGTGCCGGCCCGTCACCAGCAGGTTGGTGAGGTTGCGGCCGTTGATAGGCAACTGCTCGATACCCCTGCGGTCGAGCACGTGACCGAGCGACATCTGGTCGGTCACCGTTACGGGCGTGATGTCTCTAACCGACACACTTACCGTCTCCGACGACACTCTCATCACGGCATCGGCGGTGGTCGACTGCTGCACCTGCACCGTCAGCGTCGCCTGATACTTCTGCATGCCGGCCACGTCGACCATGATGCGGTACTGGCCCGGCGTCACCACCGGGAACACGTAGAATCCGGTTTCGTTCGTCTTGCCTTTGGAGGTCACGTTCGTCGCCGCGTTGGTCAACGTGACGCCGGCGTTCGGAACTACGGCCTCGGTCTGGTCGCGGACGGTCCCGCGGACGCTGCCGGTGCTGGATTGCGGATAAGCCAGCGGGCCGATTAGAGTCAACAGCCAGGCCACTGCTAAGCCGCGGCCGAAAGATGCCAGGCGCGAATCCTGTTTCATTGTCTAACCCCTGAATTCTACTGAGTAGAAGTCGTTGCGCTGAACTAGGTCTAAGGAAAGCTACACCTCCTTGCGGCCGATGTCAAGACGATTCCTATGCATGGCTCATGGGCTCGAGTCCGGTAGATTCTACTCATTGGAATGTGTTCCATTACGATGAGTTTTGCTATAAGCTGTACCGAAGGAGTTATCCATGGAATCGATCGGACGACGCAGTTTCTTCCGGAACCTCTTAACTGGCGGCCTGCTTGCCGGCGCTGGCGCAGCTCAGACCGTGCAGGCCGCGCCGCAAAATGCGAGCGCCAGCTCCTTCTCGAGCCGCCGCATGGATGAGATGACAAGCCGCGAGATTGAGCTCTACCTGAAGTCCGGCGGCGATATGGCTCTGATTCCGTTCGGACCGGTCAGCGGTCACGGCGCGTTGATCCCGGTGGGCATGCATGGGCATTGGGCCCACGCCCTCAGCCTGCTGATCGCGGAGAGGGCGAATGGATTGGTCTTTCCGTTGACGCACTGTTGTTTTGCTGGCGCCACCCGCACCTTCCGCGGAACTGTGTCGTTCACGCACGGCGAGCAAGTCATGGTGCTCAAGCGTATTGCGTCGACCCTTAACCAACAGGGATTCCGGCGTACGGTTCTGGTAGGTGGAACCAACCCGGAGGACACCGCGGGCATGGTCGCCGCGCGCGAGTTATTCGATGAGACCGAGAAGCCCAGCTTCTTTATTTCCGCCCGGCGCGCCTTCGACCTTCCCGAAGTCCAAGCTTTGTGGCGTGGCTACTCCGGCTATTTCAACGAGCAGCAGATCGATCTGGCAAGCTTGAGGATTCTCGGCCGCGAGCGGCCGATTCCGCTGGAAAACTGGTCCAAGGAAATCAAGACCGTCAGGGAAGCCGATCAGCCCGCCGAGGTCGCGCCGGATATCGTCGCCATGCGAAAGTGGGGTGCGGTCGGATTTCGCTATTTCGAAGAGAAGAATCACGGCAACGGGGGCAACGCGGGCGTGATATTCAACGGACGCTCCGACATAGACATCGCGGTCGACGTGCTCCGCAAATCGGCCGACGTGATGGTTCCGGCGCTTGCCAGTTTTGACCACTACTCGAAGTGGCTGGAGCAGCACCCGATGCAGTACATTAGTGCCACGGAGCGGTTGCAGGAGAAGTAAGGCGGGGCGGCGCGCCCGGAGGATAATTCCTAAATGCCTACGAAAACCCGGCGGGATGTTCTGGCCATGGCTGCGATGGGCGCTCTCCTGCGCAGGCATGCCGGCGCTCAGCAGGGCGCTCCTTCCATCATGTATCGCGACTATTCGCGCTGCCTCCCGGATTACCTGCGCGATTTGGCGGAGCGCGCCTATCAGTCCCGGAACCGCGCGATCTCCAGTCTGACCACGCTGGCGGCGATCCAGCAAAGGCAGCGGTGGGTTACCGAAACGTTCTGGAACCTTGTGGGAGGGATGCCAGAGCGTACTCCCCTCAACGCCCGCACCGTGGGCTCGTTCGAGCGGCCGGCTTATCGCGTCGAGAAAGTCGTCTACGAGAGCCAGCCGAATTTTCACGTCTCCGGGACTCTGTACATCCCCACCGTGGGCCGTCCGCCGTTTCCGGGAGTGTTATACCAGATGGGCCACACCACCAACGGAAAGGGTGACGGCACCTATCAACTCTGCTGCCAGACCCTGGCATGCCTCGGCTATCTGGTGCTCGGTTTCGACCCGATGGGCCAGGGCGAACGCACTTACTATCCGGGCCGCGTGCCTTCCCGCAGCCGTCTCGGCGCGGATGAGGAGCACACCTACCCTGGCCGCCAGATGCTGCTCAAAGGCATCACCAGTACCTGGCTGCAGACGTGGGATTCGGTGCGCAGCCTGGACTATCTGGCGTCGCATCCCCTGGTCGATCCCAAACGGCTCGCTTCGACCGGGCAATCCGGCGGCGGCACCAACACCATGCTGCTGGCCGCCGTCGACGACCGGCTCGCGGCGGCGGTAGTCTCCTGTGGCAATACCGAAAACGTCGCCTGTGCGAATTTCAATCCGCCTGGCTCGACCGACGATGGAGAACAGAACCTGGTCGCTTCCGCGCCGGTCGGCTTCGACCGCTGGGATCTGCTCTATCCGATCGCGCCCAAGCCCCTGCTGGTCATGGTGAGCGAGCGCGACTTCTTTGGCACCTATTCGCCGAATTACCTCACTAGCGGAACCGAAGAGTTTCAAAAACTGCAGCGCGTCTACCGCACGCTCGGCCACGTTGACCGGATCTCCTGGTTCGGCACGCCGCTTCCCCATGGGTTCAGTTTCGACCTCCGCATGCAGATGTACAATTGGTTCGCGCGCTGGCTGAAGGGTGAGTCCCAACCGGTCGCCGAGGAGCCTGTCATCCAGGCGGAAAAGGAAGAGACGCTGTTCGTATCGGCCAACGGGAGCGTCGTACAGTCGTTCCACGGAGAGACGCCGTTCACGCTCAACCGGAAGCGAAGTCTGTCGAAGACACCGGCAGACCTGGCCCGGTTGCTGGGCGTCGATCGCTCCGCCGCCGGCGCGAGCATCACAACAGTAGGCCGCGCGTCGTTCCACCAGACCCTGGTCGAAGCCGTAGAGTTCCCCGCCGCACCAAAAGTGTGGGTGCCCGCCTGGCTGTACCAGCCCAAGGCCAGTGACCCTTCGAAACCGCTGACGATCGTGCTGGAGCCGGGCGGCCGGAATGCGTGGCACGAATCCGAACTCTATAACCGGATGGCGGCGGAGGGCTGCGTCGTCTGCGCGGCGGACCTGCGCGGTATCGGGGACATGACGCCCGAGTTTAGCCGTGGGGCCGCACGCCACGCCAGACCGCATAATAGCGAGGAGGATTACGCGTGGTCGGCACTCGTCCTCGGAAAGCCGCTTGCGGGGCAGCGCGTCACCGATATTCTATCCATCGTGCGGGGACTGCGATCGCGCCCGGAGTTCGCGCGCCGGCGCGTCGTCATCGCAGCTCGTGGCGTGCTTACCGTACCCGCGCAGTTTGCCGCCGCTCTGGAACCCGCGATCGACAGCCTGTACCTGGCGGACGGTCTGATTTCGTTCCGGTCCATTGTCGAAACGGAAGTGTATAAATACCCCTTAGGCAATTTCGTCCCGAACCTGCTCGCCCAAACCGACCTGCCGGAGTTGACCGCGTCGCTTACGCCACGTCGAGTGACGCTCGCCGGAGCCATCGACGGAGCCGGCAATCGGCTGTCGGCAGAGGCGGTACGGGCGGAGTTCCCCTCGGCGTCGAACATTCGAATCCTGCAGGAGCCCGCATGGAGCCCATCCGACATTCTCTCGGCTTAAAGGCCGTCAGCGCTCTGCTCGTCCTTGCCGGAGGCACTTACGGCATGGACCGTCCGCAACCGGCCAAACCGGAGAAAGAGGTCGCCGTTACGCTAGTCGGCCGTGCGGAGAACCTCGGGAGCGAGGTCGTCAACTTCGGTCTGCCGCTCCCGCCCGGGTTCCTTCGCGATGCCAGTCTGGTCCGCATCTACGGCACTCGGGGCACGGAGATCGAAGCTGCCGTGCGTTCGCTCGAACCCTGGAGGATCGACGGAAAGGACGGAACGATCCGTTCGATTCAGATTCAATTCCAGGCGGATTTTCGACGCGAGAAGACGCAGCAGGTAAGAGTGGTCTTCGGGAAAGCGCGGGGCAAGAATGGCAAACGATTTGTCCCTGTAGCAGACACGCTCATCCAGCCGGACGGCTTGAAGGGCCCGCGCGTCCTCGCCATCCTGCCGGCCAAATGGCTCTGCGATTCCTGGGTGGTGGGGCCGCAAGTTCCGGCGGCCCGCTCCGGTCCCTACTCGTTTTACGATCGCTTCGTGGAGAAGAGTTTCCCTGGATCGCTTCAGTACATCGACAGTCCGGTGTTCGACAATTGGCTCTTTGACCGCACTACCAGTTGGTACAAGATGTACGTTCGCTCGGGCGACAGGAAATTCATCGAAGCGGCGTACCATGGGGCTCATTTCGTCAGGACTCACACCAAGCTGGATGGTCCGGATGCCGGCATGTTCGTTCCCAAAGGGAGCGCCGACCTCAAATACGTGTATCCCCGCGCCATGCACATCCACTATCTCCTCACCGGCGAGGAGCGTGCCCGCGAGGCCGGAACGATCATGGCAAGACTCATTCTCAATAAGTGGGATCCGGTCTACAACCGCGGCTTCTGGACCCCTCGCCATGAAGGCTACGGGTTATTGGGAGTTGTTCATGGCTGGGAACTGACGGGCGATCCGGCCTACTGGAAAAAAGCGATCGCCTACGCGGACGCGCTGTCTCAGCACCAGGCACAACCTCCGGACGGACGTCCGCCAGACGGCTCGTTTCGCCAGAATTGGGAAAAATACGACCCGAGTGAAGCGAAATTCAAAGGGGCCACCTCAGCTTGGATGATGGCAATTCTCCTGGACCCCCTATTCCATTGCTGGACGCTCACCGGCGACGATCGCATTCCTGCGATGGTGACCAAGTGGTGCGACTTCCTCGATCGCCAGGGACTGCAGCCGGATGGCAGGAGCGCCTACTACGTCATCAATTGCTTTGCCGGAGATCCCGGCGAATTGCCTTCGACCGTGCAAGGGGACATGACCCGGCACAACACCGAGATGTCTTTCCAGTTTGCCATGGGAGTTTATTTCAGTCAGGATCCGGCCCGCAAGCTGGTTTACCAGAAGCGCATCGAGTCGCTGTTTGGCGCCGTTCAGGACAAGGATCTGAACCAGACGGCGCGGGCGTTTAACTGGGCCTTCCAAGCTTCCAGCCAGCTTGTATATTTCCTGGGGCATCCTTCGGTACAGTGAAGCACGGCAGGCCAATTGAGCACCGCGACTCTTCCTCGCAGACGCACCATTCCGAACCTCCGCTGGTGGATCGGCGGATTGCTCTTCGCCTCCACAGTCATCAACTACATTGACCGGCAGACGCTCAGCGTGCTGGCTCCCCATCTGAAGGTCCAGTTCTCTTGGAACAATTCGGATTGGGCCCTGATCGTCGTCTCTTTCCGCGTTGCCTACGCGCTGATGCAGACGGTCGCGGGACGCGTACTCGACTGGCTCGGGACGCGGCGCGGGCTTCTGTTGACGGTGAGTTGGTATTCCGTGGCCGCTGCTATTACCTCCCTGGCGGTGGGCCTCAGGAGTTTCATGTTCTTCCGGTTCTTGCTGGGCTGCGGAGAAGCTGCCAACTGGCCGGGCGCGACCAAAACAGTTTCCGAGTGGTTCCCCAAGGCGGAACGCGGATGGGCGGTGGCGCTATTCGATAGCGGATCCGCGGTGGGTGCGGCAGTCGCGCCATTTCTGGTGTTTGGGATTTACCGGACCTTCGGAACCTGGCGGCCGGTGTTCCTCTTGACGGCCGTGCTGGGGTTGATCTGGGTGCTGGTTTGGAAGGCATTCTACCAGCCTCCGGAAAAGCATCCGAACCTGGGAACGGAGGAACGCGCCATGCTTCTGCAGGCGCGCGAGGACGAGCAACGAGTGGAGGCGCACGTGCTAGCCTCGGACGGAAATCGTCCCGCCTCCGGGCGGCAACTGTTAAGCCTGAAAGAGACCTGGGGCATCGTGCTGGGCAAGGCGCTTACCGACCCCGTCTGGTTCTTCATCACGGACTGGTTCGCCATTTACCTGGTCTCCAAAGGCTTCACGCTGGAAAACACGGTGCTCGGCTTCTGGGTCCCGTTCCTGGCGGCGGATTTCGGCAACTTTTTTGGCGGTGGCCTGTCGAGCTACCTCATCCAACGCGGCTGGCCGGTTTTGAAAGCGCGCAAGTTCGTCATCCTGATCTGCGGCCTCGGCATGACGCTGCTGATTCCGGCCGTCGCCGTGTCTTCGTTCGCCGCGATCGTCTCGCTGTTCGCGATCTCGACGTTCTCTTACTCGGCATGGTCCACCATGGCGCTGGCGCTGCCGTCGGATTTGTACCCCAGCGCATCGGTGGCCTCGGTGAGTGGGATGAGCGGCACCGGCGCCGGCATCGGGACCATTCTCTCCACGCTCCTGATCGGACACGTCGCCGACAAATATTCGTTCGCGCCAATCCTGGTGGTGGCCAGCCTGGTGCCGTTGGTGGCCACGGCGCTGGTCTTCCTTTTGATCCGGAAGAAGAACTGACATAAAACGATATGGCAAGAGAATTCGACCTGACACCGAAGCGAGTCCCGCGGGTGGAGACGCAGTTTCGCAGGATTGTGACGGAGTTCGCCGTACCCGAATCCATCCCGATTCTCCAGAGACTGCAGACTTATGAGCCCGTGGCTATGCGCGGACAGCCGCCCGTCGTCTGGGACCACGCCGAGGGCTTTCAGGTATACGACGCGTGGGGCAACCAGTGGATCGACTGGTCGTCAGGCGTGCTGATTGCGAACGCGGGCCATGGGCGCAAGGAGATCGCCGATGCCATCGTGCGCCAGACATCCAGCAGGCTTCTCACCAACTACTGCTTCCCGAGCGAGATCCGGTCGCGGCTGGTCGAGCGGTTGGCCACGTTGCTGCCGGAACCGCTGAAGAAAATCTTTCTGCTGACCACAGGTTCGGAAACAGTAGAGTGCGCGATCAAGCTGTGCCGCAGCCATGGCGCCAGAGTTGGAGGACGCAGCAAGCACGTCATCGTGTCCCACGACAAATCGTTCCACGGACGCACGTTGGGATCGCAGCAAGCCGGCGGCATCCCGGCACTCAAGGAATGGATCGTAAACGTGGATCCGGGTTTCGTGCAAATCCCTTTTCCGGATGGATATCGCACCGCGGACAATTCGTTTGCAGGTTTCGAACGCGCGCTGCGCGAGCACAACGTGGAACCGCGGGATGTGGCGGGCGTGATCCTCGAAACCTACCAGGGTGGCAGCGCCGCCTTCGCGCCCGTGGAATACATGCAGTCGCTGCGGCAATGGTGCACCGGCCGCAAGGCGCTGCTGGTGTGCGATGAAGTGCAGGCCGGCTTTGGGCGCACGGGAACGCTGTGGGGATTTGAGCAGTACGGCTTGGTTCCGGACCTGGCGCTATTCGGAAAGGGCATGGCCAGTTCGCTGCCGATCTCCGCTGTGGCAGGGCGGCCGGACGTGATGGACGTGCACCCCGCGGGCAGCATGACCTCGACCCACACAGGGAATCCCGTTTGCTGTGCGGCGGCGCTGGCATCGATCGAACTGGTCGTCTCCGAGGACCTCGCTGGAAACGCCCGCCGCATGGGGACCATTTTGCACGAGCGGCTACGCGGGCTGCGAGCGCAGTTCCCGCAGATTGGCAGCGTGGACGGCAAAGGACTGGTGGCCGGGGTCGCGTGCGTGACGCCGGGCACGCAAACTCCGGACGGCGAACTGGCCTGGCAAGTAGTGGAGCGCTGCGTCGAGAAGGGCGTGCTGATGTTCAGCCCCGTCGGTTTCGGCGGCGGCACGATCAAGATCTCGCCTCCGCTGGTGATCCACGAGGCCGCCATTCGGGAAAGCGTCGCGGTACTGGAAGAGGCTTTCGGCGAGATTGTCCGCCAGCGCGCCGGGGCATCGTCATGAACCCCGAGGGGCAGGCGAATCGCCCACCTCCGAGTCACACTACTTCGCGGCGGCGATCTTATCGACTTTGATGATTTTCGTCTTCTCGTCCAGCGTGCCGGTGACGTTCACTTTCTTGGCGGCGAACTTCTCGGGCGTCTTCTGGTCGCTCAACTCCCAGGCATCCTTGCCGTCGAAGAGCACGTACTTGCCGCCCATCCCTTTCACGCACTCGGTGACGCACTTGGCGTCCGTGCCCATCTTCATGTCCTTGTGATCGGCCTTGTCGCACATGCTATCGGTGATGATGCCGGTGAAGGTCTTGGGGTCGGCCGCGAAGGTCAGGGCCGCGGCGGCGATGGTGATTGCAATTAGCTTCTTCATTGGATTTTTCCGTTTTTCCTTTCGATGTCGAGCCAGAGCTGGTTGTATCTGGCTTCGGTGATGCGCTGCTTCAACTGAAAATTGAACTCTTGCTGGATTGTCGCGACCGTCAACTGGAACGGACTGGCGCTGCTGATGTGGTCGATATCGGTGTAGCGCCAGGTGCGGGAATCGCCCTCGGCGGAGTAGACGACGGTTTCGTTCGTGACCAGCAGGGTGCCTTGCGAGCCGATCAGGGGGCGTAGACGTTTTGCGGGGACCGACCAGATGGGCTGACGATCCTCCTGCTCCACATTGGCGACGAAGCGTTGGTCGAGCGCGGCGCTCCAGAGACGGTACAGGTCGCCCGCGGGGACGTGGCCGGTGAATTCGTAGGCGCGGTCGGCGCCCAGGCGGAGTTTGCTGTCCTGGTAGGTCAAGATGTGAATGCTTCCGGCACCCAGTTTCAATTGCTGGATATCTCCATAGTTCCACTTCCAGGCATGCCCCTTCAAGCCAGCGAATGCGATTCCCGTGCTGTCCACCGTCATCACGCCGTTACAACCTTTACGCAAGTGCTCGTGGCGGACCGTGAACTCCGCCGCCTGGACGCTGGCGGCGAGCGCCAGGATCAGGCCTGCTGCTGTTTTACCGAATGCCATTTCCATACCTCATAAATTGCTGGATAGACCACCAGCTCGAGTAAGAAAGAAGTGAAAATTCCGCCGATCATGGGGGCGGCGATCCGCTTCATGACGTCGGCGCCGCTGCCGGTGGACCACATGATGGGCGCGAGGCCGGCGAACATCGTCGCTACGGTCATGAACTTGGGCCGGATGCGTTTGACGGCGCCCTCGACGATGGCCTCCCGCAAGTCCGCGACCGTGTGCATGCGCCCGGCGAGGCGGCGCTCTTCGTAGGCGAGATCGAGATAGAGCAGCATGAAGACGCCGGTCTCAGCGTCCACGCCCATCAGCGCAATCAGCCCCACCCAGACTCCGATGCTCATGTTGTACCCGAGCACGTAGAGCAGCCAGATGGCGCCGACTGCCGAGAACGGGACGGCCAGCAGGATGATCAGCGTCTTGGCGGTCGATTTCGTGTTCAGGTAAAGCAGCAGGAAGATGAGGAAGAGCGTCAGCGGCAGCACGATCTTCAGGCGTTCGCGCACCCGCTCCATGGCTTCGTACTGGCCGCTCCAGGCGAGCGTGTATCCAGGCGGAAGCGGCACGGCGTCCGCCACCGCGCGCTTGGCTTCGGCGACGTAGCTGCCCACATCGCGACCGGCCACATCTACATAGACGTAACCGTTGAGCATGCCGTTTTCGTTGCGCAGCATGGAGGGGCCGGCAGTCAGCTTGAGCGTCGCGATCTGCGCCATGGGGATCTGCATCTTGCCGTCCATGGCGGGGACCAGCGCGCGCCCCAGGCGCTCGAGCGAGCTGCGCGAATCGCGGTAGTAGCGAACGTTGATGGGGTAGCGCTCGCGGCCTTCGATGGCGGTGGAGACGTTGTCGCCCCCGATGGCGTTCATCACTACCATCTGGGCATCGTCCACGCTGAGGCCGTAGCGCGCGAGCTGGTCGCGCTTGAGGTCGAAATCGAGGAAATAGCCGCCGCCCACGCGCTCCGCGAAGACACTGCGTGTGCCCGCGACTTTGGGCAGCACGCCTTCGATCCGCGTGCCGATGCGCTCGATCTCGCGCAGATCGGGGCCGTAGACCTTGATGCCGACCGGCGTACGCACGCCCGTGGTGAGCATGTCGATGCGGTTCTTGACCGGCATGGTCCAGGCATTGGATACGCCGGGGATACGCAGGGCGTCGTTCATCTCCGTGACGAGCTGGTCGGTAGACTGGATCGACTTGCGCCACGCGGATTTCGGCTTGAGCGTGATGACGGTTTCCATCATGGAGAACGGGGCGGGGTCGGTGGAGGTCTCGGCGCGGCCGGCTTTGCCGAGCACCCGCTCGACTTCGGGAAAGCTCATCAGGATCCGGTCCTGCACCTGCAGAAGGCGCTGCGCCTGGGCGACGGAAATGCCCGGCAGGGTCGTGGGCATGAAGAGCAGCGTGCCTTCATCCAGCGGCGGCATGAACTCCGAGCCGAGTCTTTGGTAGACCGGCACAGTCACCGCGACTAGCGCTATCGCGGCCGCGAGGACGAGCCATTTCCAACGCAGCGTCCAGGCCACCACCGGATGGTAGAAGCGCATGAGCACGCGGCTGATGGGGTGCTTCTCTTCCGAGTGGATCTTGCCGACCAGAATGCCATTGACGATGGACGCGAGCCAGCGCGGGCGCAGGTGGAAATTCTCTTTGCGGAAAAAGAGCAGCCGGAGCGCCGGATCGAGCGTGATGGCCAGCACGGCGGCCACGATCATGGCGAAGTTCTTGGTGTAGGCCAGCGGCTTGAAGAGGCGGCCCTCCTGCGCTTCGAGAGTCAGCACGGGCAGGAACGATACCGCAATCACCAGCAGCGCGAAAAAGCTGGGACCGCCGACTTCTTTCACTGCGCCCACGATGGCGCGCCGGTAGTCCTCCGTAGTCCAACCCGCACCGGCGCCTTCCAGCTTCTTGTGCGTCTGCTCCACCACCACGATGGCGGCGTCCACCATGGCGCCCACGGCGATGGCGATTCCGCCCAGCGACATGATGTTGGAACTGATTCCCATCATGCGCATCGGGACGAACGCGATCAGCACCGCCGCCGGAATGGTCACGATGGGAATGACGGCGCTCGGGATGTGCCACAGGAAGATGAGGATGATCAGCCCCACCACGATCAGCTCTTCGATCAGCGTGTGCTTCAAGTTGTCGATGGAGGCGAGGATGAGCTCGGAGCGGTCGTAGGCGGTGACGATCTTTACGCCCGGCGGTAGCCCCGGCTCGATCTCTTTGAGTTTCGCTTTGACGCGCTCAATCACGTGGAGGGCGTTTTCGCCCTGGCGAATGATGACGATGCCGGAGACGACTTCGCCTTTGCCGTCGAGGTCGGCGATGCCGCGGCGAATGTCGGGGCCTAGCGTGACAGAACCGACGTCGCGCACGGTGATCGGGACGCCACTGGCGCTGACGGAGAGGGAAACTTTCTCCAGGTCTTCGGTGGAGCGCGCATAGCCGCGGCCGCGGACCATATATTCGCGCCCGGTGAATTCGACCAGGCGCCCGCCGACATCGTTGTTGCCGCCGCGGACTGCCGCCACCACTTTCGAGATCGGAATGCCGTAGGCCGCCAGGCGGTTGGGATCGACGTTCACCTGGTACTGCCGCACGAAGCCGCCGAGAGGCGCGACTTCCGCTACGCCCGGCACGGACTGCAGATGGTAGCGAAGGAACCAGTCCTGTACGGAGCGAAGTTGCGCCAGGTTTTGTGTGTTGCTCACCAGCGCGTACTGGAAGACCCAGCCCACGCCGGTGGCGTCGGGGCCGAGCTCGGTATTCACGCCTTGCGGCAGCCTGGGGAGAATCTTCGAGAGGTACTCGAGTGTCCGCGAGCGAGCCCAGTAAATGTCGGTGCCTTCCTCAAAGATGATGTAGACGTACGAGTAGCCGAAGTCGGAGAAGCCGCGGACGTCCTTCACCTTGGGCGCGCCCAGCATGGAGCTGACGATGGGGTACGTGACCTGGTCTTCGATGATGTCGGGGCTGCGGTCCCAGCGCGAATAGACAATGACCTGCGTGTCGCTGAGGTCGGGGATGGCGTCGAGCGGAATGTTGTTCATCGACCACCAGCCCGCCAGCGCCGCGGCCGTGATGAACAGGATCACCACGAAGCGGTTGCGCGCCGACAATTCGATGATGCGGTCGATCATTTCGCGGCCGCCTTCAACTGGCTCTCGGAGTCGATGAGGAAGTTGCCGGAGGTGACGATGCGCTCGCCGCCTTTCAGGCCGCTGAGGATCTCGACCCGTCCGCCGAGATGCGCGCCGATCTTGACTTCGCGCGGCTCAAAGTTGCCGTCGCCGCGGTCCAGGAAGACGGTCTGGCGGTCGCCCGAGTTGAGCACCGCGGTGTCCGGTACCACCAGGCGGCGCAGACCGCCGGTATGGAATTCGACGTCGCCATACATATCGGGCTTGAGCATGTAGCCCGGGTTGTCGAACTGAAGCCGCACTTTCAGCGTGCGCGTGGCGGGATCGACCTGCGGCAGGATGTAGCTGACGCGGCCGCGGAAAGTGCGGCCCGGCAGATACGCGAGCGTCAGAGTGGCCGGCTGTTCGAGACGGACGCGCGCCGCCTCGTACTCGAAGACGTCGGCGATAACCCAGACGGTGGAGAGATCGGCTACGGTGTAGAGCGCAGTATCCGGGGTCACGTGCTGCCTGGCGAATGCGCTGCGCTCTATAACGAAGCCGGAGATGGGGGCGTAGAGAGTGAGGTACTTCAAGGTCTCACCGGTGCGCGCGACCTGGTCGATCACGGGCTCGCTGATGTCCCAGAGTTCGAGGCGCTTCCTGGCGGCCGCCACCAGATTCCCGGTGCTGCCCATCATCTCGCGCATGGGATTGTCGCGCATCAGATGCTGCGCTTTTAGGGCGAGCAGGTACTCCTGCTGCGTCGCGAGAGCCTCCGGGCTGTAGACCGTAAGGAGCGGGTCGCCTTTCTGGACCTGTTTGCCGGTGAAGTCGACGAAGACCTGGTCGATCCACCCTTCGAGCCTGGGCTGGACCTTGGCGATTTTGGTTTCGTTGAGCGTGACGCGGGCGGCGGCGCGCAGGGTATCGGTGGTGGTCTCGTAGGCGGCGGTGCCGTACTCGACGCCGATGAGCTGCTGTTTTTCGGGCGTGATCTGAACGGTGCCGGGGGCGTCGGAGTCTTTGCGCCGGTACTTGGCTTCTTCGCCGGCGTAGACGGGGACCAGTTTCATACCGCAATCGGGCGCGGTGCCCGGCTGGTCGGACTTGTACCAGGGGTGCATGGGGTCGACCCAGTAGAGGATCTTGCGCTCGGCGGCGCCCCCGGTCGTGGCCGGCAACCGTTGCCTGGCGTACCAATAGCCGCCGGCGAACGCGGCGCCGATCAGGAGGAGGATGGCGATGTTCTTCATAGTGGGCCTCCGGTGAGTTCCTCTAACTTGGCCAAGGCCACGTGGAACTGCATCACTTCTTCGTGGTACATGAGCTCGTAATCCACCACGGTCATGAAATTCGAAAAAATCGAAAGAAAATCCAGCGCACCGGTTTCGTAGCCGGCCAACGACGACTCGAGCGTCAGTTGTGCCTGGGGGGTGACAGTCTTCTGATAGAGATCGGCCAGCTTGCGAGCCGTTTCGGCGACGGTGTACTGCTCACGAATTTGCGCCTCGATCGAAATCGCGGCAGCTTCGTAGTTGTGGCGTGCCTGGCCGGCGGCGAAGACTTGCTCAGTGACTTCGGCGCGCAGTTTGGCGCGACGCACCGGCAGCTTGAGGTCTACGCGGAACTGCCACATCGGCGGCATGCTTCCCTGGTTGAAATAGCCGCCGGAGAGAGTGTAATCGGGATAGGCATCTTTGCGCGCGAGGCTGGTGGCGATATCGGTGCGCTCGATGGTTTTCTGTTCGCGAGCGAGCATGGGCGAGTTGGCGCGGGCTTGCGTCAGTATGGCGTCCAGAGTCGCGGGGAATTCTCCCAGGGCCATCTCCTCGGGTGCGTCGATAGGGCCGCCGCCACGGCGGTTCAGCAGGGCGTTGATTTCGATTTCCTTGCTGGCGCGCTGCTGCTGGTAGCGCAGGAGTTGCGTTTGGAAAATGGACAACTGCGTCTGGGCCTTGAAAATATCCTGCTGCGCGGCGCGCCCCACGGAGTAGCGCGCTTCGGAGATGCGGATCATGTTCTGCAGGAGTTCCTGGTAGCGTTTGACGAACCCGGCGCTGACGGAAGCATGGTGCAGTTCGTGGTAAGCCTGTTTGAGGCGCGAGACCACGCTCAGCCGCACGGCACGGTATTCCTCGAGTTCAGCCGAGGCCTCTTTTTCGGCAATTTCAGTGCGGAGCGCGCGCTTGCCCGGGAACGGCATCTCCTGGGAGTACATGACGCCGGCGTTGCTGGTGGGCTCGCGGCCGATGCCGGCGACGGGGTACGGGCCGCCGTTTGCGCTGTAGCCGACGGAGAGCGTGGGGTCGGGTAGGCTGCCGGCCTGCATGGGCCGCTGGCGCGCGGATTCGTATTTCTTTTGCGCCGCGAGGATTTCGCGGTTGTTGCGCAGGGCCTCTTCGACGAGCTGCGGCAAAGGCTGCGCCAGAGCAAGCGCGGGCACGACTAGGAGCAGGATGTGAATTCGCAGTTTCATGGCATGGAAATCCACGCGCCCGCACGAGTGCTGGCGCGGCAGACACGAGTGTCCGCGCCACGAAACTAGATTCGGAGAGAGAGCAGGTCGGGTGGAGCGTGCTCCGCGGGGATCGGAGCAGAGATGGGGTCGGGCAGAAGCGTCGCTACAATCGCCGGGGCGATTGCCACCGTGGAAAGCGCCGGCGCCTGCGCGCCGGCATCGGCTTTCACAAAGTGGCTTAATCCCGGCGACTGGCAGTCGATCTTGGCATGATGGCAGCAGCCGTGGGAGTTCAGCACCAGGAGCAGTTGCGGGCACGACAGGCAGTTCCCCCAGAACAGCGCCACGATTACCAGCGCCGCCAGGAACGGAATGGAGAACTTCCTCATCGAAATCCTATCTTACAACATCTGTGGCAGAGTTCAACGGGATTTTCAGACGGTTTTACCTGTTTTGCCACCAGCGCAACACACGTAACGCGCGCAACGTGTTCCAGCGGCTCGATTCGTCTATCCATCGATTGACCATCCGCGCGCAATCTGCTCGGAAGGCAGCAGCGACGGCTCGGACGTATACGGCCGGACTCGAACGGGCCCGGGGCCGGCTCGCTCGAACACCAGACCAAGCTCCGGTGCGAGATAGTCGATCATCTCAGGATGGTGCGAGATCAGGATGACTTGCCCGCCACGGTCCTCAATGCGATCCCGTAGTTCCATAAGCCATGGCTGGATCTCGGGAATCGCGATGTAGTTCTCCGGTTCATCAAGAAACAAGCAGGCATTTCGCTCTACCAAGAAGTTCAACAAAGCGTAAAGGCAAATCAGAACGCGCTGCCCGTCGGAAAGTTCTGCAAAGGAAACCTCGTAGCTGCGCTGAGAATCGGGTCCGCGAAAGCAGAAACGCGCTGCCAAGGTGCGGAGGTTCGCTCCCGCAGAACGCAGGTCTAGGGACTCGAATCCTGGCATGATCTTCCCAAAGTGATTCTGCAGCTCCGATGCGGAGTCCGCACGCTCCTGGGTCATGTGCCTATACCAAGAGGCAAAGTTTGACATATCGGGTGTCAGCTTAGGTTCTTCACGCTCCGTACGCTCCGACATGTTACGCGGATTCAACTGCAAGCAATGCAGATCCTCTATCCAGTTCTTGAACTGGATCAGTTTCTTGTTCTCGGGCCGCGCTTGAATCGTGGCCAATGCGGACCTGAACCAGTCAAATGGGTACGTTACCTTGCGTTCGAAACGATCGTTGAACAGGTGAACTTCGCCCTCTATGAATTCAAACACCGGCTGGTTTTCACACAGCACAACTTCTTGCCTGATCCGCGTCCTCGGAGGGCTGCCCCACGAATCCAGTTCCAACCGAAACCTGTAGCTGACGTCGAGATCTACCTGAAGCTCGAAGGTCTGTTGAGGCAGGGTCATCCAGCGAGTACGGCTGGTATCGGGAAACAGTTCGTCCGGATGCGCATCCCCACAGACGAGCTTCTTCACGCCGGTCAGCGCCTCCAGAAGGGTAGACTTGCCGCTGCCATTCAGCCCCAATACGAGCTGCTGTTGACCAAGCGCAAGCTCGAAGTTAACAAAACAACGGAAGTTGTCGATGTAGACGCGCTTCAGCATGGTACTTCAATTCTACTCGTGGGACGAGTCGGTTCGAACTGGCTTTTCTTTCGCAGACGGAAGCCATACTAAACTGAAAAGGTGGCACGCCTCTACAACCGCGCGGAACTCCTCGAACTGCGCGCGCAATGGAAGCAGGAGGGCAAGACCGTGGTCTTCACCAACGGTTGCTACGACCTGCTCCATCCCGGACATGTCCGATTGCTCGAAGCGTCGCGGTCGATGGGCGATGTGCTGATTCTCGCCCTCAACTCCGATGCCAGTGTGCAGCGCGCCAAGGGGCCTTCGCGGCCGCTGCTCCCCGAAAACGAGCGCGCTGAAATGGTGGGATCGCTCGAAGCTGTCGACGCCGTCGCGCTGTTCGACGAAGACACGCCGCGCGAACTCATCGCAGCCGTCCTGCCCGACGTTCTGGTGAAGGGCGCCGATTGGTCGCACTTCATCGCGGGCCGGGAAGAAGTCGAGGCCGCTGGAGGCAAGGTGCTCACCGTGCCGCTCGAGGCTGGTTACTCAACTACTAAGATTGTAGATATTCTGGCAAATCGACCTTGATTCACCCTGCCGTTCGAGACCTCTTTCTGGATCTGGCGCATCACCCTGTCTTTCAGGAGGTGGTGCGGCAGGTCTCAGTGGGCTCAACGGCATCGGTTTCTGGCCTAACGACCACCGCCAAGGCTCTCTACAGCGTGCTGTTGTGGCAGGCAACGGGCCGATCTCTGATTGTCGTAGTAGATGGCAACAAACAGGCAGAGGCACTGTCGGAAACCGTCGATACCTTCTTCGGCTTACTGGCCGCGGAGGACCGCAATCCGCCGCAGCTACTGCCGGCGCTGGACGTCATCCCCATGCAGAACCTGTCGCCGCACGCGGAACTCTGCGAGCAGCGGGCGATCGGCCTGTGGCGCCTGGCGACGCAGCGGGTACCGATCACGATTCTGCCGGTAACGTCGGCGCTGCTTCGCGTCGAACCCGCGCCGTTCTATCGGCAACTCGCGCTCAAACTGCGGGTGGGGGAGGAGACGCCGCTCGACGAAGTGGTGGCTCATCTGGAGAGCATCGGGTACGAGCGTCGCGAGCCCGTGGAAGCGGTGGGTCAGTATTCCGTGCGGGGCGGGATCCTCGACGTGTTTTCGCCGGAAGCGGCGAAGCCCGTGCGCGTCGACCTGTTCGGGGACCAGGTGGAGTCGATCCGGCGGTTCGACCCGGAGTCGCAGCGATCGGTGCTGAAGGTGGAAGATTGCACGCTGCTGCCGCTCACCGAATACCAGCAGTCTCGCGCGCTCCTGGTGCAATTGGGCGAGTTGATGCGCGAGGCCGACATTCCTGGCCGCGATCTGCCGGCGCCCGGCGAGCCGTTCGCGGGGTGGGAGCTGGTGTCGCCGATGCTGCGGCCGAAACAGGGGTCGGTCTTCTCGTTGCTCGATCGTCCGATTGTGGTTTGGGACGAACCGGAGCAGGTCAAGAGCGCGGCGGAGCGGTTCTGGAAGCGCCTCGATCAGATGGAGCGCTCGCCGGCATACGACCCGGACAAGGTGTACTTCCGGTGGGAGGATCTGGAACGGCAAGCGGCCGGGGCGCCACGAGTGGATATTAAGGAGCTCGAGATCGGCGCCGAAGGGTTGCACATTGCGACACGGCCCTCGATGGCTTTCCACGGCAATATGCAGGTGGCGATTGCAGAGGGCAGGACACTCGTGGAAGCAGGAAATCGCGTGGCATTCTTCGCTTCTTCTACAGGTGAAGTAGAGAGGATGGCGGACATCCTGAACGAGTACCGAATGCCGTACCAGCTCGGTCTGGAACAGTTCGACTCGACGCCGGCATATTTGGCGGAACGCGCCTACATGGCAGGTTCGGTTGCCAGCATTTACCTGATCAAAGGCAGAATCCGGCGAGGGACGGCGTTCTCGGATTCTAAACTAGTAGTATTTGGTGCTGAGGATCTATTCGAGGCGTCGGAACTGGTGGCCCGGGCACCCTCGTCGAAGTCGGCGCTGGCTACTTTTTCAGCGGATCTGATCGACCTGAAGCCGGGCGACTACGTGGTTCACGCCGAGCACGGCGTGGCGCAGTTTTTGGGCCTGCGGGAGATCGAGCAGGGTGAGGCCAAGGGCGACTACATGCTGCTCGAGTACGCTGGTGGGTCGAAGCTCTACCTGCCCCTCACCCGCATGGACCTGGTGCAGCGATTCCGCGGCGGGGGCGAGGCGAAACCGGCGCTCGACCGCATGGGCGGCGCCACCTGGTCCCGCACCAAGACGCGCATCAAGGCGCGGATGCGCGACATGGCGGACGAATTGCTTAAGTTGTATGCATCGCGCAAGTTGGCCGAGGGCTTCCAGTTTTCCCGGGACAGCAACTGGCAGCGCGAGTTCGAGGACGCCTTCGAGTTCTCCGAAACGAGGGACCAGATCACCGCTATCCGCGAGATTAAAAAGGACATGGAGAGCTCGCAGCCAATGGATCGCCTCCTCTGCGGCGACGTGGGTTTCGGCAAGACCGAAGTGGTGATGCGGGCCGCCTTCAAAACGCTGGGCGACGGCAAGCAGGTGGCTGTGCTGGCGCCGACCACCGTGCTGGCATTTCAACACTTCGAGACCTTCAAACGGCGGTTCCAGCCGTTTCCGGCGCGCATCGAAATGTTCAGCCGCTTCCGCCAGCCCAAGGACCTGAAGGCTTCACTTGCGGACCTGGCGGAGGGGAAGGTGGACGTGGCCATCGGAACCCATCGGCTGCTCTCGCAGGATGTGGAATTTCGCGATTTGGGCCTGGTTGTAGTAGATGAGGAGCAGCGCTTTGGCGTGAAACACAAGGAGCGGCTGAAGCAGATCAAGAGAACCGTGGATGTGATCAGCATGAGCGCCACTCCGATCCCGCGAACACTACACATGTCGATGTTGGGATTGCGGGACATGTCCGTGATCGAGACGCCTCCCAAGGATCGCCTCGCGATCCACACCGTAGTGGCGCCATTCCAGACCGAGCTGATTCGATCGGCGATTGAACTGGAATTAGCGCGTGGCGGGCAGGTCTATTTCCTGCACAACCGCGTGGATTCGATCTGGACGCGAGCGGCGATGATCCAGGAACTAGTGCCGGCGGCGCGCATCGGCGTGGGTCACGGCCAACTCAGCGAGGCGGAACTGGAAAGAACGATGCTGCAATTCATGCGGCACGAATTCGACATACTGGTGTGTACGACAATCATAGAAAATGGACTGGATATTCCGCTGGCCAACACGATGCTGGTTGAAAACGCCGAGCGGTACGGGCTGTCCGAGTTGTATCAGTTGCGTGGGCGTGTAGGGCGGTCGAACCGCCGGGCGTACGCCTACCTCATGGTGCCGCCGGATACGGAGTTGACGGAGATCGCGCGCAAGCGGCTGGCGGCTCTCAAGGAGTTTAGCGATCTGGGTGCGGGCTTCAAGATCGCTGCGCTCGACCTGGAGTTGCGCGGCGCCGGCAATCTGCTGGGAGGCGAGCAGCACGGACATATCAACTCGGTAGGGTTCGACACGTACGTGCGGCTGTTGGATGAGACGGTGCGGGAACTGAAGGGTGAAGAGGTGGTGCCCGAGATCCATTCGGCGCTCAACCTGGGACTGGACATCCGCATTCCGCCGGACTACATCGGCGACGAGAACCAGCGGCTGCGCGCGTACCGGCAGATTGCGAGCGCGGCGGACCAGGAGGCGCGGGAGCAGATCGAGAAGGAGCTCGAGGATCGCTACGGACCGGTTCCGGAAGCCGTTCGGAGCCTGCTCCAGTACTCGGCGTTGAAGACGGCCGCGGAGCGGTTGGGAATCGAGGCGGTGGATCGGCGCCACACAGTGCTGAGCGTGAAGTTCCACAAAGAAACGCGCGTGGATCCGACACGTCTGATGAACATTGTGCACAAGACTAAAGGGGCGCAGTTCACGCCGGCCGGAGTTTTGCTGTTGCCGCTCGACGGCCAGACGGGGGCGGGAGAGATTTTGCGGTTCCTGGGGGAGAGGTTGCAGCAGTTAGCGCCGGGAAAGTAATCGGTGCGGGCAGGCTGAAGCGTGCCCAAGAGCTTGGTAAAATAAAGGTCTCAAGATTATGTCGTATCGCAGGTTCGCATTACTGATTGTGAGTTTTCTTCCGGTTGCTGTAGCGGCGGATGTCAAGGTGGTCGAAGAGATCGCCGCCAAGGTGAACGGTGACATCATCACGCGCGGCGAGTTGGAACAACGGCGGAGGGATATCGAATCCTTCCTGAAGAGCCAGGGGCTCGCGGGTCCGAAGCTGACGGATGCCGCCAGACAGCAGGAGCAGGACGCGCTGCGCGACCAGATCGACACGCTGCTGCTGGTGCAGAAGGGCAAGGATCTCAACGTCAACGTGGATTCCGAGGTCACCCGCTACATGGCGGACATCCAGGTGCAGAGCAAAATCGCCGACGCGGATAAATTCCACGAGTTCATCCGGCAGCAGGCGGGCATGTCGTACGAAGACTTCCGCGACCAGAAGAAGAAGGAGTTCCTGGCGCGCCGCGTGGTGGGGCAGGAGGTGATGTCGCGCCTCAACACGCCCGAAGCGGAGCTGCGGAAATTCTACGATGACCACAAGGCCGACTACGTCCGCAAGGAGCAGGTGTTCCTGAGCCAGATCGTGATTTCGACCGAAGGCAAGACGCCGGAGCAAGGGGCCGCGGCCGACAAGAAGGCCAAAGACCTGGTGGTGCGCGCGCGCAAGGGCGAGAAGTTCAGCGATCTGGCGCGCGACAATTCGGATGACGCGGAGACTTCGAAGAACGGCGGCTATATCGGTCCCGAGCAGCGCGGGCAGATGCGCAAGGAACTGGAAGACGTCGTATTCAAGGCAAAGAAGGGCGACATCACAGAACCGATTAAGCTGCCGGGAATGCTTCTCATCCTGAAGGTCGAAGACCGGTATGAAGCCGGGCAGGCCTCGTTCGAGGATGTCCGCAACGAAGTGGCCGACCAGGTGATCTCGCCCAAGTCGGAGCCGAAGGTGCGCGAATTCCTGACCAAGCTGCGGCAGGATGCGTTTCTCGAAATCAAGGACGGCTACGTGGACTCGGGCGCCGCCCCGGGCAAGGACACGCGGTGGCGCGACGTAGCCGAACTGAAGCCGCAGACCACGACGAAGGAAGAAGTGGCCGCGCGCCGCAAGAAGAGGTTCCTCGGAATCATCCCGCACGGGCATGTGACACCGAAGACTCCGTCGGCCGCTCCGGTTGCTCCGGCGATGCCCGCGGCGCCTGCCGTTACGACTCCGCCGCCCCCGCCCGCCGGCGCCAAACAATGAAGTCTCCCTATATAAGCGAGCTCGAGCCGAATAAGATCATCACGACCAGCTTCCTGGTCAGCGCCAAGGAGATTCGCCAGAAGAAGTCGGGGGAGTTGTACCTCTCGCTACTGCTGGGCGACCGCACCGGCGAGTTGGACGCCAAGATGTGGGACAACGTGGCGGAGGTGGTGGACGCCTTCGACCGGGACGATTTCGTCAAAGTGAAAGGGCTGCTACAGGTCTTTCACAACCGGCCCCAACTGACCATCCACAAAGTACGGCGGATGGACGACAGTGAAGTCGATTACGCCGACTATTTCCTTTCCTCGCGGCGCGATCCCGACCAGATGTGGACGGAGTTGCTGGGGATCGTGGCCGGCGTCCGCAATCCGCATCTGAAGGCGCTGCTCGATGCCATGCTGGCGGATGAGGACGTGGCGCGGCGGTACCGGCGCGCTCCCGCGGCCAAGCAGATCCATCATGCTTTTCTGGGCGGCCTGATCGAGCACGTGCTTTCGCTGTGCGCCTTGGCCCGCATGGCGGCGGCGCATTATCCGCTCATCGACCTGGACCTTCTCATCAGCGGTGTAGTGCTGCACGACATCGGTAAGATCTACGAGCTGAACTACGAGCGTGGGTTTTCCTATTCCAACGAAGGGCAGTTGATCGGCCACATTTCGATCGCCATGCGGATGATCGGGGACAAGGTGCGTGGGCTGCCCGATTTCCCGCCGCGGTTGCGCACGCTGGTGGAGCACATGGTGCTGAGCCATCACGGCCGCCTGGAATTCGGGTCGCCCAAGCTGCCGCAGTTCGCCGAGGCGCTGTTGCTGCACTGCCTGGACGATTTGGATGCCAAGATGGAGTGCGTTCGCGCGATGGTCGAAAACGACCGCCAGGTGGAGGGTTGTTTCACATCGTTCAACCACGCGCTCGAGCGAACGGTCCTCAAGAAGGACCGGTATTTGAATCCGGAGCCGGAGGCGCCGCGCACGAGAGTGGCTGTCGAGCCCAACGGGACCGCGGCGAATGGGGTCCGGACGGAAGAAGCTGCGCGGCCGGCCGCACCGGTAGTGCCGCCCGCTGCGGCGGAACACCCGCTATTCTCCCCCAAGCCGGAGTCTCTCTTCGCAGACAAGCTGCGCCTGGCGCTCCAGCCGACCGCGTCCGAACACGAAAGTTGATACAGAGGACTGCTCATGCCCAAAACCTCGCGCGACGTTCCCCCTCCTCTCGAGCTGATGTGCCTCAGCGCTCTCTGGGCCTTCGGTGAAGGCAACGTGAAACACGTGCAGCACATTGTGGCGCAGACCCGGCCGCTGGCATACACCACCATCATGACGGTGCTCGACCGGCTGGTGCGCAAGGGCAAGCTGGCGCGGCGGAAGGTGGGACGGGCGTACGTTTATACGCCGCAGTCCACGCGCGATGCCATGCGGCGGATAGCGGTGCGCGAGTTGACCGATACGTTCTTCGACGGGTCCCAGGCGCAGTTGCTGGATTTTCTGCGCGTAATCGACGGGCAGGCGGCGGTGGCGGTGGCCGGCGCGGGGACGATGGAACCGGCGGCGGCGGAACGGATCGACACCGTACTGCTGTAGGGGGCTGAAAAGGAGTTGGACACCGATCCACACAGCGCGGCAGAGCCGCAACCAAAATGATATGGCGCTGCGCTCCGAGTAAGATGTTTGTTTCCAGGGCAAACGTCCCAAAAGGAGCACAACGCCATGCAGAAGTTTATCGCGAAATTCGGCAGCCTGAG
>JBGPHT010000058.1:0-42959 GCA_041484525.1 Bryobacteraceae bacterium
CCTGGCTCGAGATTGTTGCTCCAGTAATCGCCGCTGTTCGGAGTCCAAAACGATGGGTAGAGCTACGCGCATTCCGTCGTCCTCCATTGTAGAGACGGCGCGTAATAGATACTCGTTACGATTTACGACGCACTACACTAGATCAGCCTTCGCCCAATAAGTTGCTGGTACGATTCTGCGCAATTCTTTCCGGTACATTGACTGGTCATTTACAAGGTCGCGGACGAAGGGATGCGCTCCTGGCCGTGCTACCATTAACTGCCTTACCGGTAGGTCCAAATCGAGATCCCCGGCAAAGTCAGGAGAACTTACCTTGAGAATCGCAGGAGCCGGAATCTTCTTCATCGCCAGTCCTGTCTTTGCGGCTGCGCTGACACTGATGGGAACTAGTACGCCCGGAACCCTGGAATTCCAGGCTACCTACCTGACAAAGGATGGACTGCTGAATGGCAACGATGTGTACTTTACCAGCACGAACACTACTGGTGCGTTAGCCAGCCAGTTTTCAAGCGTGCACCTCCTATGCAAACCTCGCTGTTAGCTGGACGGACTACCTTTTGTTGACACCCACGGGCAATCCGGCCCCGATCCAAGTGAAGTTGACTGTTAACCTGCATGGCAGCCTGAGTACCAATTTCGATCCCAGCCTGCAAACTGCGACCGCGTTCGGAGGTGCCGGAATAGATGATGCCGTTGCCTTAGCCAACCAGATCGCGCAGGAAATGTGCACCAACCCAACCAACTTCTGCGGGCCGAATATTAGTGACGACAGCGGTCTCAACGTCTCGTTCGCGCTCGCCGACGTGAGCAATTGTGCCGCAGGCTGCTATGTGGGCTTGACGGGCTGGTTGGAAGTTTTCACCCGGGCGGTTCACATTGGTGATACCGCGGCCAGCCACTCGGCAGACGCGATCGCGAACTTTTTGAACACGGCGGGCTTCCATGTAGATGTGATGACCCCGGGATGGACAGCAACCAGTCTCAGCGGGACCAACTACGCGACCGCGTCCAGCGAGTCGGCGCCGGAGCCGTCGGCCGCCATTCTCAGCGCGTTCGGGCTTGGCTTGGTGTGCTTCTTGCGCCGCAAGAAACGGTTTGCAAGTCCTAAGCCACGCACACATTTTGATGCGTCTTCATTGACGCCGCCATGCCCGATATGTAATATTATTCGTTTAGGTGAATAATAATTCAATCGGCATGACTACCGTGTTTGCCCCTAACCAGATCCTGAAAACGAGCGCCGGAGACCTGCTGCGCGATCTCGACCTCACCGACGACGAGCTCGTTTACCTCCTCGATCTTGCCGCCGGCGTCAAGCGCAACCCGGGCGATTATGCGCGTGCGCTCGAAGCGCGCAACATCGCGCTGCTCTTCGAAAAGCCCTCGCTCCGTACCCGCCTCACGTTTGAGCTGGCCATCAGACAGTTGGGCGGTGGATCGGTCCTGGTCGACGGCCCCATCGGCGTGCGCGAGCCGTTGAAAGATATCGCCCGCAATCTCGATCGCTGGGTCGACGGCATCGTCGCCCGCGTCTTCTCGCAGAGCACCGTCGATGCACTTGCAGAGTGGTCTCGCGTGCCGGTCATCAACGCACTCACCGACCTCTGCCATCCCTGCCAGGCCCTGGCCGACGTGCTCACGGTTCGGCAGCGATTCGGCGCGCTCAAAGGCCTCAAGCTGGCGTTCATCGGCGACGGCAACAACGTCGCGCACTCCCTCATGCTGACCACGCTCCGGCTCGGCATGGATTTCGCGCTCGGCTGTCCCCAGGGCTACCTGCCGAACAGCGATATCGTCGCGCAGGCAGAGGGTCTCGCTGCCGTTTCCGGATCGTCGCTGACGATCACGCACAACACCGCCGCCGCGCTCGAAGGCGCGCACGCCGTCTACGCCGACGTCTGGGCCAGCATGGGTCAGGAGCAGGAAGCCGTCGACCGGCGCCGCGCATTCCGCGACTACCAGGTGAATGACGCGCTCTTCGCGCTCGCCCGTCCGGATGCCGTTTTCATGCATTGCCTCCCCGCCAAGCGCGGCGAGGAAGTCACCGATTCCATCATGGAATCCGAGCGCTCCGTAGTTTTCGATCAGGCCGAGAATCGCCTGCACGCGCAAAAAGCTCTGTTGCTGATGATGATCCCTTAGCGGAGCCCGCTGAAACAATCTGCGTTACGCTAAATGCTTCTATGACTCAACCTAAGAAAGTGGCTCTCGCCTACTCGGGCGGCCTCGATACCTCCGTCATCATTCCGTGGCTCAAGGAGAATTACGGCTGCGAAGTCGTCGCCGTGTGCGGCGATATCGGACAGGGCGGCGACGAACTCACCGGCCTCGAAGAGAAGGCACGCAAGACCGGCGCCAGTGAAGTCTACATCGAGGATATGCGCGAGGAGTTCGTCTCTCAATACCTCTGGAAACTCGTCCGCTCGGGCGGCGTCTACGAGCACAAGTACCTTCTCGGTACCTCCATCGCGCGCCCGCTGCTCGCCAAAAAGCAAGTCGAGGTTGCGCTCCAAACGGGCTGCGACGCGCTGGCCCACGGCTGCACGGGGAAGGGAAATGACCAGGTCCGCTTCGAGCTCACTTACAAGGCCCTCGCCCCGCATCTCCCCGTCATCGCTCCGTGGCGTGAGTGGAACATCGTGTCGCGCGAGGACGCCATCGAGTACGCACGCACCCACAACATTCCGATTTCGGCTTCGACCACTAAGATCTACAGCCGCGACCGCAATATCTGGCACATCTCGCATGAAGGCGGCGCCCTCGAAGATCCCGCCAACGCCGCTCCCGACGAGATCTGGATGCTCACCCGCAGTCCGGCGGAAGCGCCCAACACGCCCGGAGAAGTCACTATCACGTTCGAGCAGGGCGTGCCGGTGGCGGTGGATGGCAAGCGCATGAAGGCTTTCGAGCTTCTCGAAACCCTCAACCGCATTGGCGCCGAACACGGCATCGGACGCATCGACCTGGTCGAGAACCGCTTCGTCGGCATGAAGTCGCGAGGCTGCTACGAAACCCCCGGCGGCACGCTTATCATGTTCGCCGTCCGCGAAATCGAAGCCCTCACGCTGGATAAGAATACTCTCCACTACAAGCAGAAGCTGGCGCTCGATTACGCCGAGATGGTTTACAACGGCCTCTGGTTCACGCCGCTGCGCGAGGCTCTCGACGCCTTCTTCGACAAGGTTTGCGAGACTACTACCGGCGAAGTCAAACTCCGCCTGTACAAAGGTAACGTCGAGCCGCTCAGCCGCAAGTCGCCGCACTCGCTCTATTCGCTGGATATCGCCAGCTTCACCATGGGCGCTTCCTACGACCAGAAGGACGCGCTCGGTTTCATCAACCTGATCGGCTTGCCGATCAAAGTTCGCGCCGCGCTGTCAGGAAAAAAATGAAGCTCTGGGGAGGACGTTTCGAAACCGGTCCTTCGGAGATCTTCGAGCGCTTCTCGGGGTCGCTTCACTTCGACCGGCGCCTGATCGATGCCGATATTCGCGGCTCCCAGGCCTTCGCCCGCGCCCTGGAGCGTGTTGGCATCCTGACGCCCGAGGAACACGCGCAGATCGTCGCCGCTTTCGACGAAATCCGCCGCGAAGCCGCCGCCACCGATTTCTATGATGGCGCCACCGACGAGGACGTCCACACGCTCGTAATTCGCAAGCTCAAGGAGCGCGCCGGCGCCGTGGCCGACAAAATCCACACCGGCCGTAGCCGCAACGAGCAAGTCTCGCTCGATACGCGCCTCTGGCTGCGTGAGGAGTGCGATCGCATCCGCACTCTGCTGCGCGCCGTCATGCGCGCGCTTGTCGACCTGGCCGCGGAGTATCCCGATGCCGTCATTCCCGGCTACACCCATCTGCGCCGCGCACAGGCCGTGCTTTGGCCCCACTACCTTCTGGCTTACTTTGAGATGTTCGCGCGCGATTGGGAACGCTTCGGCGAAGCCCGACGGCGAGCCAACCTGCTGCCTCTCGGCTCGGGCGCTCTCGCCGGCAGCGGCTTTGCCTTCGACCGCGACGCCATCGCCCGCGATCTCGGCTTCGACGGCATCACGCGCAATTCCATGGACGTCTCCGCCGACCGCGATTTCGCACTCGACTTCCTCTACGCCGCCAGCGTCACCATGATCCACCTCAGCCGCCTCGCCGAAGACTGGATCCTCTATTCGAGCGAAGAGTTCGGCTGGATGGAACTGGGCGATGGCGTCACCAGCGGCTCCAGCCTCATGCCGCAGAAGAAGAACCCCGATTCGCTCGAGCTCATCCGCGGCAAGAGCGGGCGCGTCATGGGCTGCCTTACCGCCCTCATGGTCACCATGAAGGGCCTGCCCATGACCTACAATCGCGATATGCAGGAGGACAAGGTGCCGATGTTCGAGGCCGCCGACGAAGTCTCGGGGTCGCTCGAAATGGCGTGCGCCGTCATCCAGTCCGTGAAGCTGCATCCTGCCAAACCCCTCGCCGCCGCCGCGGAGAGCTGGGTAGTCGCCACCGATCTGGCCGAAGCCCTGGCCCGCGCCGGTACTCCCTTCCACAAAGCACATCAGATTGTAGGGCGCTTCGTGCTGGAGAGTATCCGGGCAGGTAAGAAGCCCTCCGACTGGACGTCCGAAGACATGCGGCGCTTCGCCCCCGAATTCACCGGTGACCTGGCGGCGCTGCTCGATCCCAGCCAGGGAATGAAGTCGCGCGAGATCCCGGGCGGAACCGGCCCGGAATCCGTGGCTGCCGCGCTGGCACGCGCCAAAGAACTACTCGGAAAGTCGATCGTATGACCAAAACCTATCGCCAGGGCCAGATCCTGAAGCTGATCCGGAGCCGGAAGATCTCCACCCAGGAAGAGCTGGCGCAGGAGCTGAAGAACCAGGGCATCGCCGCCACTCAGGTCACGCTGTCGCGCGATCTGCGCGAACTGCGACTCGTCAAGACCCGCGAAGGCTACCAGGAGATGGCGCCCGAAGAAATCGGCCCGCAATTCTCCATCCTCGCCGGCGAGTTCCTCAAGGACGTGCTGCGCGCCCAGAACATGGTTGTTCTAAAGACCTCGCCCGGCCACGCTAACTCCGTGGCCGTCGCGCTCGACTCCGAGCAATGGCCCGAGGTCGTGGGCACCATCGCGGGCGACGACACCATCCTCGTGATCACCCCCGATAACCCGACCGCCGAGTCCGTACAGGAGAAGCTGCTCGAACTTCTGGAGCGCGGATAGACAGATAGAGCAGCAGCACTGCCGCTGTCATCCACTGCGCTGCTACTGCTAGCAGGCTGTCCGCCACCGCCATCACTACGCGCGAATGCACCGCGTCCTCCAGCCGGTTCAGCACCACGAAGCTGCCCACCAGTTCCATCAGCCCCAACGGTGCGATCGTCAGGAAGATCCGCCACCGATGCCCGCGCGTCAACTCCCTGCTCCTCTCTAACGGATCGGTGACATCCTCGATCGCCACCACCGGCTCCACAAAGATGAGCCGGACCATCGCCATCACGCCCGGCACGATCAGCAGCGCACCCCAGAGCATGATGGTGATCTCGACCTTGAACTGGTTCCACAGCATGCTGCCCCATCGCGCGCGCCCCCGGCGCAGCGACTCCGCTACCGAGGGCGTCTTACCGCTGCGCAGCAATTCCACCAGCCCGTAGATCGCCGCCGGTGCCACCAGCGCGCCCAGAACCAGATCGCTCAAATCGAGCAGAACGAACGAAAGGATTCCGCTGGTCGGGACATCCAGTGCGTAGCAGGCGAGCTGTAATCCGAGCTTTGCCGGGAGGTAGACTATGAGCGTGACCGCCGCCAGGAACGACAGATTCGAGAAGAACATCGCCGCCGATCGGACCAGGATCTGCGGCGCGGAGCGGAACGGCTCCACCGGGATGTCGATCGCGCGCATATGCCTGATTGTCGCAGCCTTGCCCGGCCCGTCGCTGTGGGCGCAGACGCAGCCGCCGGACCAGAAGTTACCCATGGAGGAGATCCAGGTTCCCGCGCCTTCCTGCGATGATGTGAAGTAATGAGGAGAAGAGCCGCGGTCCTGATCGCAGTCCTGGCGCTCGCTGGCTGTAGTGCCAAGCCCGAACCCAAGCGCTATCCCATGCAAGGTGAAGTCAAGGCGCTCGACCCGATCGCCAAAACCGCCACCATTGCCGCCGGTAAGATCGGCGACTGGATGGAAGCCATGACCATGGAGTACCCCGTGAAGCCCGACGCCGAATTCCAGAAGTTACACATCGGCGACAAGATTGAGGCCACGGTAGTCGTCGGGGACCCAAGCTATTACGTCACCGGCGTAAAAGTGGTTACACCGCCACAGTAACCCTATTTCCCCGCCTTCAGCATCCTCTCCAACTCCGCCCGGATGCTCGCATTCGAATCCTTGAAGAACGCACTCTCGCCCGGGTAATCTCCGCGGATCACGCCGCTGCGATCCAGGAAAACAAGGTGCGGCACATACAACGGACGCGGGTCGATGATCGAGTACTGCAGATACGACATCACCGCCGCGCGATTGCTCCAACCGACCGGGAACGGCGGCCTGAAGCGGTCCACGAACCCGGCCATCGTCTGCTCCGCGTCATCGTTGAACGCGCACTCGAGCACCTGCACGCCGCGCAACGAGTAGCCGTGCGCAATCCCGTTCAGTATGGTCGTGAGTTCCTGGCAGTGCGGGCAGGTAGTCGAGATGAATGCCAGCGCGACCACTTTGCCTTTGTACTGGCTGAGAGCCAGCGGCGGGCCAGCCTTGCGCGAAATGGTGAACGGAGGCGAAGGCCGCGCCGACTCAGTGGAAAATACTGCTACCGCGGTAAACAGAAGTAACAGACCCGTGCGCATACCAACTCTCCTATACTACAAGTTTCCCCAGTCCTGATGCCTCCATTCGACCCGCTCTTCCGCAACGCGCACCTGCAGACTATCGCCGGCCATTTCTGGAAGCGCCGCGCATCCGAGGCCCGATTCCCGCTCGTGCGGCGCCATTTCCGCACTGAGCCCGATGTCGAAGTCCTGGTGGAGTCGCAGCGGCCGGAACGCAATGCCGAGGCCGAGATCGTCATGGTGCACGGACTCGAGGGATCGGGCGAAGCCGGCTACATGCGTGGACTGAGTGCCGCCGCGCTGGCAGCAGGCTTCGCCGCGCACCGCTTCCACATGCGCACCTGCGGCGGCACCGAGCATCTTTGCCGGACCCTTTACCACGCCGGTCTCACCAGCGACCTGCTATCGGTCCTGCGGCAGCTTCGAGTGGAGAGCCGCGCGCCCTTCTTCCTGGTAGGCTTCTCCCTCGGCGGCAACGTCGTGCTGAAACTGGCGGGCGAGTTGGGCAACGCGGCGGACGGGCTGTTCCACGGTGTCTGCGGCACATCCACTCCCCTCGATCTGGCTGCCTGCGCCGACCGCATCGCCGAGCCCGGCAACCGCGTGTACGAGCGCCGCTTCGTCCGCCGCATGCGCGACCGCCTGTGCGCCACCGGCCGCTATCGCCCCAAGGATTTCGCCGGCCTCGCCAGCGTGCGTGACATCGACGACCGCATCACCGCGCCCTCGTTCGGATTCGGCGATGCCGTCAACTACTACCGCACCCAATCGGCCATCGGCTACCTGGGCGGCATCCGCGTCCCCGCGCTGCTCATCCAGGCGAAAGATGATACCTTCATTCCGTTCGAGATCTTCGGAACGGAGCCGGTGCGGGCGAACCCGCGAATCCAGTTACTGGCGACCCGGTATGGCGGCCACTTGGGCTTCATTGGCCGCCGCCCTCACCGATTCTGGGCCGAGGAGGCGATAATGGAATGGATTCTCCGGCAAACTGCTAAGAACCAGCTTGGGGATTCGTCTAGAACATAATGAGCTCGCAAGGTGCGTCATTCTGGGAAGCGGTCGTCGGCGCTCTGCAATCCCTGCGCGGCAGCAAGCTGCGGAGCTTCCTTACGCTACTGGGGATCATCCTCGCCACCACCACTCTCATCGCCGTGATGGCGGTGATCTCGGGCATGAACGTCTATATCGCCGAGAACGCGTCCCGCATGGGCGCGGATGGCTACCGCGTCCAACGCATCGCCATGCTGGGTTTCGACCCCAAGAAATTTCTGGAGATGCAACGGCGGAATCCGGAGCTCAAGCGCGAGGAGTTCGAGTTTCTGCGGACCCATACCACGCTGACCAGCGAGATGGGTATCTCGACTGGGCGCGGCGTAACTGTGCACCACGCCACCGAAGTCGCCGAAGGCGTGCTGTTGCAGGGTGCGACCCCGAACATGGCGCTGATTGCGAACTATGAAGCGGAGGAGGGACGATTCATCTCCGAAGTCGAGAATCAGCGCCACATGAACGTGGCGTGCATCGGGCACGACCTGAAGGAAAAGTTCTTTCCCGGTGGGACACCGATCGGACAATCGGTGACGATCCAGGGCCTTCCGTTCCAGATTGTCGGGCTGGCGAAAGCCAAGGGCTCCGTCTTCGGGCAATCGCAGGATAACTTCGTCATCATTCCGGTCGAGACTTATTTCAAGATCTGGGGTGCGCGCGGCGGCATGAACTTCGCGGGGCTCGCGATCGATCACCAGCATCTATTGCAGGCGCAGGACGAAACGCGCGTCTTGCTGCGTTCGTACCGCCATCAGGGTCCGAAGGATGCGGATAACTTCTCGATGTTGACCTCGGACGCGCTGGTGGATTTCTGGAATCAGCTCACCGGCGCCATCGCGGCGGCCGCCATCGGTGTGGTCTCGGTCTTCATGGTTGTTGGCGGCGTGGTGATCATGAACATCATGCTGGCGGTCGTAACCGAGCGCACCCACGAGATCGGAATCCGAAAGTCGGTGGGCGCGCGCCGGAGTGACATACTGAATCAGTTTCTGGTGGAATCGGCCCTGCTGGCTGCGATCGGCGGCGCTATGGGCGTGACCGTAGCGTGGATCGTTGCGGTGGTAGTCCGCAACTTCACTCCTGTGCCGATGGCGGTGCCGGTGAGCGCGGTCATCCTCGGCGTCACATTGTCGGCGGCCGTCGGCCTGTTTTTCGGGATCTACCCCGCGCAGCGCGCGGCCCGGCTCGACCCCATCGAAGCTCTGAGGGTGGAAAAATGACGATAGGCGCGGTGGTTGCCGGCGTAGGGCTGGCTCTGGCGACGGTTCGCGAGCACAAGCTGCGCTCGTTTCTGACGGTGTTGGGCGTGATCATCGGAACCGGCGCGGTGATCGGTGTCGGTTCGATTATCGCGGGACTCGACGGCGCCATCACCAACCAGATCCGCAGCTTCGGCCCGGACACCATCATCGTTACCAAGACCACCGCCATGGGCAACGCCACCCGCGAGGAGCGCAAGCGTAAACCGCTCACGCTCGAAAACGCCCGCGCGGTTTCCGAGCGCTGTCCGGCGGTGGCGCATGTAAGCCCCTACCTGTTTCCACCCGGCGGCATTCACAGCGCGCGCTATAAGGGAAACGATCTCTACGCCGTCCAGATGGGTGGCACGGAGGAAGGGTACGCTTTCGGCGGCACCACCATGCGGACCGGCCGCTTCTTTACCGATCAGGAGAACTCGCACCACATGCCGGTTACGGTGATCGGCGAGGACGTGCAGCGGCAGCTTGTCCCCAACGAAGACCCGATCGGCAAACGCATCCTGGTTGACGGACACGAGCTGGAAATACTCGGTGTCATGGACCGCCCGGCGAACTCGCTACCGGGGCAGAACGACACCCGCATCCTCATGCCGTACCTGACGATGCAAAAGATGTTCCCTAATACGCGGGAGCAGATGATGATCGTGATCGCGCAACCCGGGTTGGTGGTGCAGGCACAGGACGAGGTCCGCGCGGTTCTGCGGCTCGAGCGGCGCGTGCCTTTCAGCACGCCCGATACTTTCTCGATGACCACGGCCGAGCAGATGATCGAGCAGTTCCACAGCGTCACTGCCATGGTGGCGCTGGTGATGGTCATACTCAGCTCGATCGGCCTGCTGGTGGGCGGCATCGGCGTCATGAACATCATGCTGGTCAGTGTCACGGAGCGCACGCGCGAGATCGGAATCCGCAAGGCAGTAGGCGCGCGCCGTAGCGACATCATCCTCCAGTTCCTGACCGAGGCCGTGGTTCTGACCGTCATCGGCGGCATCCTCGGGCTGATTCTGGGATGGACTATCTCGCGCGCTGCCGGCCTAGTCTTTCCGAACCTGCCCACCGCCGTCCCACTTTGGGCGGCGGTTGCGGGCGTATTGGTGTCGGTCGGGGTCGGCCTGTTCTTCGGCATCTGGCCCGCGGGCCGTGCGGCGCGCCTCGATCCGGTAGAAGCGCTGCGCTACGAATGAACCCCTCGGATTCGTTTACCTTGCGGGCTGCGCGGTGGCTGGCGTTCGCGTCCGCTGTTTCGATCATGCTCGGGATCGCGCCGTCCCAGATCCTGCTCGGACTCGCCTTGGCGGCCCTGATGTTGTCCGGCGAGAAGCTCCGGTTCCCGCCCATCAAGCTTCCCCTGGCTCTCTTCTGGGTCGGGACCCTCTTGGCCCTGGCGTTCTCAGGCAATCCCACAGCCGGTCTGCCGCAGGTCCGAAAACTCTATCTGTTTGTCGGCGTACTGCTCGTCGTGTTCTCGCTTCTGCGGGACATGGTGCTCATCCGTTGGCTGTTTCTGACGTGGGCCGTATTAGGCAGCATCACGGCGATTCGCGGCGTCGTGCAGTTCAAAGACAAGGTTGAGCAGGCGCACAATTTGGGTAGGGACTTCTATTCCTACTATGTTGGCGAGCGCATCACGGGATTCACCAGTCACTGGAATACCTTCTCCGCGGAGCAGATGTTCGCGCTGATCATGATCCTCGCCTTCCTGTTCTTTGCGGCCAACGGACGACGCCAGTCCTGGGTGTGGATGCTCTCCGCGGTTCTAACGGGACTTGCCATCGTGCTGGCCGAAACTCGCGGCGTTTGGATCGCGACCGGCGCCGCGGGCCTTTACCTCGTGTGGTTCTGGCGCCGTTGGCTGGTGGTGCTGGTGCCGGTTGCGGTCGCCGCCGGTTTCTTTCTCGCTCCCGCAGCGCTTCAGCAGCGCTTCACGTCGATTCTTCATCCGAGCCCTGTCGATTCGAACGAGTTTCGCAAAGTGACCAGGCGCACTGGGATGCGCATGATCGCAGCGCATCCATTGCTGGGCCTCGGTCCGGAGATGCCCCGCATTCACTTCGACGAGTACGTGCCGGCCGATGTCGTGCAGAAACCCGAGGGATCCTACATTCATCTGCACAACATCTATTTGGAATACGCGGCCGAGCGCGGCATTCCCGTACTGCTCATCTTCCTTTGGCTGATTGGCAAGATCCTGTGGGACTTTTGGAGAGGCCTCCGCGCGCTCCCGCCGGGTCCGAGCGATCGCCGGTTTGTGCTGCACGGCGCCATCGCCGTGGTGGTCGCAACCCTGGTCGAGGGCGTCGTCGAATACAACTTAGGCGATAGCGAGGTGCTCACCATGTTTCTGGTAGTGGTGGCCTGCGGCTATCTGGCGATCGAGAAGGACCTCGCCAATGCCTGAGTCACTGCGGGGCAGGGAAGTATTGCTGGCCGGCGGCACGGGTGGGATTGGTTCGGCGGTGGCCGGGTTGCTACTCTCCGAGGGCGCCCGCCTGATCTTGAGTTACCGCGGTAATCAAGAGCGAGCCGCCCGCTGGCAAGAGTCGTGTACGATCGTGCAGGCGGATCTTGTCTCCGCTGCGGATCGGGCCCGCTTACTCGATGCGGCTCCGAGACTCGAAGCGTTGGTTGTCCTGGCGGGTGATCCGGCGCGCGTTTCTGACCCTTCCGAGGTCGACGCCGCGATGCGCCGATCGCACGACGTCAACTATCTCGGGCCGATCCTCCTGGCCCGCGAAACCGCCGCACGCATGCGGTCAACCTCCACCCCCGGGTCGATTGTGCTGGTCTCGACGATGCAGGCCAACGCGCTGTTTGCCGGTTCCACGGCCTACGCTGCGCAGAAAGCCGCTCTGCAGCACGCTGCCCGAATCCTCGCCAAGGAATGCCGTGGACAAGACAATATTCGGGTCAACGTTGTAAGTCCCGGCGTGACCGCCGCCGGTATGGCCGAGCGAAGTATCGCATCCGGTAAGTACGATCGATTCATTCAGGAAGGTACGATCGGCAGGTTCGGCCGCGCCGAGGACGTAGCGCGCGCCATTCGATTTTTTCTTGAGCCCGACAACTATGTTACCGGCCAGCTGCTCTGCGTCGATGGCGGGATGACGCTCTAGCCACCTTGGAACTCCGCGCTCCTCTGTCCGCGGCTCAGCGGGAGCGGATAGCCTAACAGGCAAAACTGATCTAACGCGAACAGCACTACTGACTCGAGTCCTTCGCCCAGCGCCATCCGTTGCTCCTTTTCCCAGGGCGTGGTATGTTCGCCGATCCCCACCAGGTGACTGCTCTGCGATCGTGGGAACCCGAGTTCCATCGGAAGTGCAATCGACTCTCGCGCCTTATCCAGATTGCGATCCCCCGTGTAGGTGAAGTTCTCGGTCTTTAGGCAGGACAGGATGGCGGGTGTCCAGTCTGAAGCAGGAAAGTTTACGATGCGGTTCAGAGCGGTATCGTTCACGTCGGGTGGATACAATACCTCGAACACTGCCGCCGGGTGCGACGCACGCACGAACGCCATGACTGCATTGGTGAATTGTCCGATCAATTGCGGTAGGTGCACGCACTCCTGCGGGAAGCTTGCCGGGTCGGCGTTCTGGTTCGGAATCGTGGCCATCGCGTGCCCGTAGGCTGTCTCGAACGATGCTTTCGTGTAGTCATCATAGAACGGCATTCCAGAGGCTGCGGCGAAATACCACCACTGGATCTCCCCGAACTGAAGGTAGGGCGCCACCTCCGCGTCTATCATCACTTCGGCCATGTCCACATAGACCTGCTGCCAAAACGCAGTGCTCGCCGGGCTGAAATTGGTCTGCACGGCGGGCGTGTTCAACCACACCGCATCGCCATTCGGATACCGTTGCGCGACTCCCGCACCGGTGCTGTCACCGCCGTGCTGCAACTCCATGCTGAACGCCGAGGCGACTTCAATTCCGTAGGTCTTCAGCGCGACGAGGAAACTGCGCGTCCAGTCTCTCGACGCCCGGTTCACACGCGGTGTCGCGCTCAGGTCGGTCTGCCACACGCCCGCGCCGCTGAGGTGCGCCGATCGCGCGCTAGATATTTCGATGTCGCCGCCGTCGGCGAGCGCTGAGGTGTTCGGCAGGGCAGTGAAAACGCCGCTGCTCGGAGTTGCCGAAATTGCCAGACCGTTGCCTGCCGTACCCATGGTTCTCGATGTGATAGTCAGAGCTGCGCCGTCCGCGTGTGCCCAGACGCCGGTCGAGCCGGCATTGACGAGCAGCTCGAAACATTTCGCGATGCTCGCGGCAGTATCGCCAATCAGGTTCAGGTGCGAAATCACCGTGGGTCCCAGCGTGATCGCCGTCGGCTGACCGAATTCGGGGCTTCCACTGAAGGTAATGATGCTGGAGGCGTACTGATGCCCCGGCCTGCACAATTCGTAAAACCAAAGCGCGCCGGCATAGTGATTGGCTCTTCCCTGGAACCCGAGTGTGTGGATCAGCCACGCCGTTCGCTCGGGAGCCAGCGCAATGGAATGGTCGGTATCCCAGTCCGTTGCCAACGTGGATGTCGGGAGCGTCTGAAACGCCGGCAGGTCGGCCGCCGGATAGACAATCTCCAGGAAATCAAAATATAGGTATAATCCGCCCGTAATCGGGCGGGTCACGGTTACCGTGTGTTGCCCTGCGGCCTGCTGGCCCAGAGGCACTCGCAACAGGAAGTCCTCGGCTGACACCGATAGGTCGAAGCACACGGCCGCATTGGCGTCCACTTGTACCGACACCAGCCCGCAGGCCTCTGCTCTTCTCGTTCCCAGGTACAAAGAGTGCGCGCCCGCTTCCGCATAGGTGCATTGAAGCGATGCCCCGGCCGTATTTGTCCAACGAATCGATCCGCCTGAGTAATTGCCGCGCCCCTCCGGCCACGTCGCCGCGATTCCCGAGTATGTGACTTCCGCCGCGTCATCTTCCACGCGCCGGCTTCCCGCGCCTGCAACCTGGTACTGAAGATTCGTGCCGCTTACCGTCCAGTTACTAACTACCACCGAGAACTCGCTTCGCTCGAAACTGCTGGCTTGCAGGTCGGCCGCCCACGTCCAGCGTAGCTTCCGCACTTTCGAAGTTGGAACCAGCGTACCGTGTTCATCGTGCAGATCGTTGAAATCAAGGTCCACCCGCCATCGTTCGGGCGACAACCCTCCACTGAACACTGCCGACAATGGCGCCCACGACTCCGTGTTCGCGCCGTGCACGGTTCCGTAGACTCCAACCCGGTTCCCGTTGTGCCCCGGCATTCCCAGGTACGTCAAGGTGATACGGTTTCCGTTCGCCACCGCGCCGACCAAACCCGTCGCCTGATTGTCCGCGATAGTCGTCGCTAATCTATCGAGTGCAGTTGTGGGCGTGTCGCCTTCCCAGATGAGACAGTTGAAGTGCTGGTCGAGCCATGCCAGTTCGATGTAATCGCCCGCCGCCGGTGTACCCTGCAGTTCGAACTCGACAGTGGGGGCCACATATCCACCACTTGTCGGGGTCGCATAACTCTTCAGTGGAACCTTGTAGACTGTTTCCGCACAACCCGACTCCGCCCAGATCCGCAAGGACGGCCAGTCTACTGTTGGATAGAGCAATGAGTCTAGCGGGATACAGTTGGTGCGCACGTCTTCGTAGCTGAGCTGCACGCCGCTCAGGTCGCCATCCGGCAAGTTACGCAGCGCCGGGTGCTCGAAGACGTTGTCGCGGTTCCATTCGATCACGACCCAATCGAACTGCTGCCTCCAGCATCCCGATACCGTGAAGCCGTTCGCGCCAGTCTCACTCAACGCCGCCACGGCCGAGGGACGTTCAAAGTAACATTGCAGGTCCCGGTCGGGTCTCAGCTTAGTTAGTTGTTCAGGCATTAGAGTCGGATCAGAACCGTGAGGTCGCCGCCAGGATATGTCTGTCCCACTGACAGCACGGAGACCGTCACACGCGCCCCCGCCGCCAGGGGCGGCAGATCCACCCCGCTTACACTATCGCAGACCGTCCCACTGACGGCAAAAGTCAGGGCGCAATACTCAACACCGTCCACATGCACCCGGAGCTGGACCACCGCATCTGCCGGCTTCCCCAGCACGGCGAACACATCCCGGACCGAGTGGGCGCTCTCCACTACAAGCGCCGGCGCAATCGATTCGTCGACTGCGAGGTAGCCGTCCACTTGGATCGAATATTGTCCGCCCGAGAGTGTTCGGAGCCCGCGATCCACAGTATCGGTAAGGTGTAGGCTCGCCGCAATGCTATTGCCCTTCTGGTTGGTCACGAAGAATTCGGCGCTGGCCACGCGCGCATGCGGGAATGCGATCGGAAAGCTCCAACTGCCGCTGTAGGGACTGCCGAAGAAGTCAATCGGAAATGGTGCGATGAAAGTCTTGTTCAAGAGGTTGTAAGTCACCGACTGCGCTTCGTGCGCCGCCGCTTCGCTGCCATGGACGCCCCGCACGACGCGGTAACGGCTCCCGCTATTCTGCACTTCTTCGACGCGCAACACTTCGGAATCGATCTGCAGGAACGTGCCCACCGCTACCGGGTGTGGGACCGTGAGGTCAACCGTGTCGTCGCTCGCACCGATCGCGCTTGCCAGCAACGTCGCCGGCTTGCCCTGGAGTTCATCCCAGTAGTGCAGCGTGAGAGTCCCCGCGGAGATCGATCGCGTATTCGCCAGGTCTGCGAACGAAGCGCCGCTCAATTCCACGGTTCCGCCTCGCGGTCCAGGCCCGATCAGGAAGACAGGCTCGGGCGGAATATCGCTGTCGCTCAATCCTGATCCGCCGATCTGCCATCGCGTGACCGTCGACAATTCCAACGCACACTCCACATCGTTGACGTTGGCCGCGCGCCCGCAGAGTTGAACCGTTTCACCCGAACGGTTAGGAACCGCAAACTGCACTGGACTGCCTTTGGTCAATGCTCCGAAGTGCCAGCCCGCCTCCGCGACCGCGAAGAAACTGCTCGCGTCGGGCTGTATGCCCCACGCGGGAGTGAGCGTCAAAGTGGTAGATGTGTTCGCGAGAATGGTCCGCTCCTGCCCGGCGCCTCGCCCCTGCGTAATGCGCGAAACCATTCCGCGATATCGATTCTCGGTCATTTGGAGCGCGCTGTCGCCGATTGTGGTCTCCGAATGGATCGTCGCGGCAGTCTCCGGCTGAAGCTCCAGACGCCAGTAGAAATTGGCGTGATCGTAACTTGGGTCGGGTGGTGCGATTAGTTGCTTGGCGAATCCGGTATCCGTGAATTGATCGGCGATTGGCTGGTCGGACGCGATGCGATAGAGTTGCGCCGGTGTGACACCTCGATACACGTGAAAGGCATCCGTACCGGGAGCAAAGCTTAACCCGGTGATACTCACGCTGCTCGAATTGCTTTGGATCGACGCTCGAACGATGAACGACAGCGCGCCTTCCTGACCGGCGGCGTCTCTGCCTGATAGAGCGTAATACAGTATCTCGCCGGCGTGGAGCGTTCCGGCGCCGCTGATTTCTGGAGAGAGACTCAGCAACGGAATCCCGGGCCCCCCAACGGTGCCGATCGCCGGTGGGACGAAACTCACCGACACATTCGTCTCCACCGAGCCATCGCTAATCGTGGCCAGCGTCTCTTCCACTCCGAACTGAACGTCCCCATTGCCGTCCAGAATGCTCCCCAACAAGGGTCGCGGCACTCCGATCCCCGCATTAGTCTGACGCCGTCCTCCGGGTGCATCCACCTGCCCGTTGTCATCTGCGTACCACGCGTCGTCGTGTATCTGTGCAGTGATGGTTGTGATCCGGTGATTGGCCCCGGGTGCAATCTTGAGTACCCGGAATGGCTGGCGAGTGAAGCCCTCCTTGAGATAGGTGAGTGCGATCAGGTCGCCCGGTCGCACGCCGAAAGCCCTCACGCTCGTATCAAATTCGACATAAGTATTCCCTTGAACTGACTTATCGAGGTGAAGCTTCAGTATCCTCGCCGCCTGGTCGTAATTCGGAAGGCCAGCCGCCGCCAACGTCGTCGACACTTCCTGCCCGCTGCGCGCCACATCGTCCGGATTAACCAGCGAGAAGCTATCCTGCTGATACTCGTTTAGGGCGTCCTGGAATTCCACCGTGAAGCGGTTGGGGGTATCCGCCATGCTGCGCGAATAGAGACGGACACTCGGCTCCCCGTCGGCGCGCCGCAGGATACCCGAGAACCCAGTGCTTCCGTCGCCGAATTCATAGCTGGGCCATCCGCCATTTAATGACTCGGTACTGTTAGACCAGGCGGGCTTGGAGGGCTGTTCCTGCGCAATTGTGTTCTCCACTAATAGTTGGAGCGTGCCTAGATCTCCATAGGTGAGTAACATGCGCGCGGCGTTTCGAACGCCTCGTGCCACATCCCCAGCGCTCCTGCGATTCTGCAACGTCAGGTTGCATTCGAATCGGGACACCGTGATGGGGTTGCCGTATAAGTCTGCCGCGGGAATGGCTTCGCCGCAATACGCCGCCGCCCTCGCGAAGCTTGGGAGATCGATTTCTGTTAACGCCCATCCGGCCCGCCGGAGAATGTCCAGCAGCACCCACGCCGGATTATTCGTGAACGGCTCGCTGTCGAATGTCCCGTCCTGGCCGTAGATCGGCAACTTCAACCCCTGCGCCAGAACCTGCACTTTCGGCAGGGTGGCGCCGTCGTTCAGCCGGTTTGGGACAACCACCGCAAGGTATGCCATGCTGCCGTACGGGTCGCCTGCCGGCTGCCCGGCGCCGTCCGTGAAGTCGAGATTGAAGGCCCCGCTTCGAGTACCGAGTGTCGGGATGTTGTACCAACCCGTGGCGGTCATGTTACTCCCGGCCACGCCGGCCGGAATCTCAACGCCATTCACGAGGACCTTGAGCACCCCCTGCATCTCGCCCATTCCGAGCAGGACTTCCATCCGGGTAAGGTTGCCGTCGTTGCGCGCGAACACCACCGGCGGCGTATACCATGCTGTTCCGTAAATCATCGGGACGAAGTCGTTATACCGGGCTTCGTTTGCCGACACAGCCGACGTGTGCGAGCTCTTATCCCCGTAAGTACGAACTGAGATAGCTGGCGGCACGAACTCGATCCCTCCGAAATGAGGGAACATGCCGCGCGCCGTGCAGTCCGAACGCGTGAACCCGCAACTCGTGAACGGCACGCTGCCATTTGGTGTCCCACTGCCGCCCGTCTCGCCAGATGAGTACCCACAACGGTAATACCGCGAGTATTTCCCGCTCGCGCCGCCGTCGACGGCCTCTGCCCGCTGGCTCGCGGTCGACGGGAATTCCCATGGGCACCTCCGTTGAATCCGCACCTGCGGTAGCAGAAGTCGCTGCAGGTTCATCCGATTAGTAGCCGTGAGCCTGAACGTTGCTTCCTTGATCTCGTCCGGCGGATTGCACACGCCTTGAAACAATACCGACTGATCGGTCAACGCTGCGTCGTTCCGCAGATCGTAAAACAGAAACCCGACCGTTAGCCGCGCGCCTTTCCATCCCCCCGAGCGCTCGATCTCCGAGAAATGCGAGTCGGCATTCGCCAGCACGATCGAGATCCGCGGAATCCCGTCCACGCCCTGATCCGATGCCGTCTGTATCTCAAACACATTGTGTTGCAGTACGCGCGCCGCAAAGGTTTCGCCCCCGACCGTCACACTGTGTGTGCTCCAGCGTTCCCTCCGCCCATCCGGCAGCACACAGTCGAATACCAGCAGCGGAGTATCGGTGATTGCCTGTTCTTTCAACTCAAAGATGGTTTGCATGAATGATATTTAGCGTGCAGGAATGCCGATTTTCCCCCGTGGCCGTTATAGAGAGGATGTCATCACTGAGCCGTGCGTTTGCGTAGATCCCGCCTCTGGTCGTCGCTTTGTAGACGGATGCCACGGTTTGCGCCTCAACCTGGATTCCGAAGATTTCGATTGACGCGCCGGCCGGCAACTCGAAGCCGAATGAAATCGAACTCGCTTCGGCGTCTCCATTGGCCGTGAATGCGATCCGGTTCCAGTCTGTGGCGACCTTCCGGACTGCGCCGCTTTCACCGGCCCGCATCGTCACCGGCGTTAAAGCCTCCGATCGCGCGTACGCGCTGAGGCAGTAAACGTATTCCCCCGGACCCGCCAGCGTCTGCGCGATCGATTGAGCGCCCGCTCCCGAGTTCGTCAGACGCCATCCCGCGGTGCCGCCGGCTGGGTCCGCGACCCCGCCGGCGAGCGAAAGCAGTGGAGCGCGCTCCCAGACCGATTCCTCAAGTGCGTCACTCCACGCCACAAGATTCCCCGCGGGATCAAGGAAAGTGAATCCGTTTAGCGTTCCTTCTGCGGCTACGAAGAACTGCCGCAGAGCTTCGGCCTCGGCATCAGAAAGTGATTCATATTCCAACTGCCATTCCGTTAATTCCGCCGAAGTGTCGGCCAATTTCACCGTGCTTCCGTCAGCCGCTCGATTCACCACGGTTCTGAGCGTGTGCCTTTTTCGGATCGGGAACTGCCCCAGGGCGCCCGTCGAAAGTTGTGGGTAGACCAGCATACCTATCGGTTCTCCACAATCGCCAGGCGCGTAGATCCTCGCATCTCCGCCAGCGTGCTCAAGTCCAGAAGGTCTGCAGCCAGGCTGCAATTCTCGTACTCATGCCCGTCCCATGGATCGATAAAAGCAAAGTGGCCGAAGGCGCCTTGAGCATCCAGGAAAAACTGTTCCATCGCCGCCAGCTCGCCGTCATCGATAAGGTCCAGGCGTATTTCCCAGCGACGCAGCGGCGCGGCGCAATCCCGATACCGCTGCTCCGTCCCGTCCACGAACCGCATCGTCTGGTTCTGGAAACGGAGCGACTTGGTTATCGGGTACTGCGCCACCGCACCGGTCTTGAGTTTTGGAAAGCTTGGCATATCAGAGGTCGCTCACCACATCGTTGATCGCATTCAGATTGAGCATGGCATCGCGGACGGCACGGGCAATGTCGCTGCTGCGGTCCAGAAACGAGCGCGCATCCATCGCCTGCACGTTCACTGTAATTTGCGGCGCCGCGGCTTGCGATGGTTCGGATGCGCTGCTCGAACCGGAACCGCTGTTTTGTCCGGGCTGTGCGGCACTGCCGGGATTTGACGAGCGGAACGCCCGCGGCATTCCTGCCTGATCGTAGTCGGTTGCGGTGAAGCCCGCTCCGGAATAAGCGGCTGCGAAATCGATGGAAGCCGGTAGCGCATACTTCGTCAGCGCTGGCGGAGTAGGAGCGTCTCCGCCGCCAAACAGCCCCAACAATCCGCTGATGATCGGCGACAGTCCGAGCCCGCTCTTGAACACGCTGGAGGCGATCGAAAGGAGCGTTCCGCCAACACCGCTGTCGCCCTGTGCCGAGGTAGCGGCCGACGCGCTGGTTGGCGGTTTCGCCGCGGTCGCATTCACCGCCGTCTGCTGCTTCTGCAGTTCACCCGCCTGCAGAGCCGCTGTCGAGAGCGAAGCGGCGATCTCCTGGCCGGCATTCGCGATCGTCTCCATCGCCGGAAGCTGGCCTCCCGCGGCCGCCATGAAACTCTCAAAAAGTGTTTCTTGTGTTGTGCTGGCCATCATTCATCTCTTGCGTAAGTGCCCTCTCCAAAATCACGAACGCGTCCACCTCGCGTGCCGTCAACTCGCCCACGTCGATTGAGCGCAGACTTCGTCGAACCAGGAAGTCCTCCACCAATACTTCGCTCTCGGCCGTGATATACGATTTCGGGCACGTGTCGGTGGAAACGTGGCGGCGCGCCCAAACCGGCGACGCGCCGTTCTCCGCACCGAAGCCGAGCCAGCCGCAGCGCCGCTTCTTTTCCAGACCGGACTTCCGGCATGCGTCGCACTTCCAACCGGCCTGGTTGGAGAATTGAAAGTGAAAGGCGACGGTTAGTTTTTTCGTTCCGCCTCGGATAGCCCGGTCTCGAACTTGACCGCCTCCAGGGCTTCGCGGAAGAGATCCTCCGGGCCGCTCTCCGACAGCAATTCCGGCGTCGCCTCGCATCCATCGAGTTGCAGACCCGAAACTCCCCGCAGCCCCCAAACCACGTAGAGCCGGTCGATTTGCGCCTGCAGCAGCGCCGCATCCATGCGATCCCCAGGCTGCTGGCCGGCTTCTCGAAATTCCATCTCCCGGGCCAGTTCGCGGATGCGCCGCATCAGTTCCATGCGCCGCCCGAACGACATCTTCGCCACCGTAAACGCTACGCCGCTCGCGGTTCGCGAGTCGACCGTCTTCACGCTGTCATAGGTCATAGCTATGCGAACGCCACCGCGATCTCATCGTCAATGGTGCCTTGCGCCTGTGATGCCCGGAACCGCCATTGCAGCCGATTCTCTCCGTCATCCAGCTCGGGCACCTCGGGAATCACGCTCTTCAGATACACGCCCATTACCTGGCTCTCCGTCTCGCCCAACTGGAACATGACCGAGATCGGCGACTGCTGGCGCGCTGCCTGGTAGAGTCCCGTTGTCGCCTCGTCGTCCATGCTGAAGAGGTCGAACGCCGCCGTCACCGACCTCTGGCCTGGCAGGATTGCGCGCGGAATGCTCGATCCGAATTCGCGCGCACGCGTCTCCAGAGCGTTCTTCAACTTGATCGATGCATTCGTGATCGTGAGGAATTGCGTGGGCGACGTCCCGAGCCAGGCTTGGCCGAGGTTCCCCGGCACGATCGAATAGTCAAACGCAGCCAGCGCCGGCTCATCCGGGAAGCTCTCGAGTTGTCCGCTGTTACCGGAGAAGCTGCTGCTGTCTAAGACGTCCTGTGCCAAGCCGGTGAAATGAAACTCGTGGTAATCGCCGTTGATCTGAATCTCCATCTGGTCCACGGCCGCGCCGCACAGTAACCGCTGCACCGCCGTTGCCGGACTCCAGCAGTCGAACACGCTCACGCTCGGCAAGTTGGTGGACGGAAGATATGTGACCGTTGCCGAAATCGTTTCCCCGGCCGCCGGCGTCAAGGCGAGCGGCGCGTTCAATTGCACCGTGCTCGCATCCACGATCGCTGAGACAAATCGGATCTCTCCCGCGTGTCCCACCGCCTGCCCCACGTTGAGGCTATGCGCGGAAGTAAATGTGATCTGCCCGCCGCTCGTGCTCGACGCGACCGTCCCACCCGCAAATTGCAGCGGCGTCGAGCCCAGAGCAGCGTGGAACAGAGGACCGTAACCGGGATCGCCCGCCTCTTTGTTCCAACTCGTCAGGTACGTCCGCAATTCGAAATCCGTGCGCCGCCGCCCGCCGAAGGGCGTTCCACCGAACGTCCGGCTTCCCGTCTTGTCCTTTCGCTTGGCATTTTCGATCTGTTGCCGGATGGCCAACTTGACCGCGGGTATCCGATGGCTCGCCAGAACCGTCGCGACCTGACCGTAGGAGGCTTCCAGCGCCGTGTAGAAACGGTTCGCGTTCGAAGAAATATACGATGACATACTAGCTCTTGCTTACTCCAATCTGGAATGTGATCTTTGCTACCTGCAGAAAGTTCTTGCCGCCGTGTTTGACCGCGCCGAACGAGAGCTCGTATGCGCCGGCATAGAACATCCCGTCGCCCCAATCGCCGCGGTTTGTGTGGAGCACCTGTGCCATGGCATCGGCGTACAACTCGAGCCGGTCCTGCAAACCGTCCAGCCGGTCGTGAGAATGGCGGATCTCGATGGCCATCTGCACGTTTCCTGAGAACGTCCGGAACTTTTCGGCCAGCGTGTTCGCGATCTTCTCGCAATACAAATGGACCGCCGGGTATTTCACCGTGCTGCCGCGTTCCACCAGGTCCAGCGCCACATTTTGCGTCCGTACCTGCGTCGCATCGAGCGGCCCCGCCAACGCGCGCTCGCTCTCGCTCAGTGCCGCCAGGCCCGAGTTGATCCCGGTTGGTCCGGTAACGCGATCGAATACTTTCGCCGTTACCGCATTTCCGATTCTGGGTTGCATCATCCCCTCTGGATCAGCCGCGGAACCGGCTGGATGTAGCTCAGCGCCTGTCCGCTGCCCGCGCCGATCCCTTGCGTGACTAGTGGACTCGGTTGCAGCCACGTCACGTCCGTTTGGATCGGCTCGGCGTTCTGCCGCACCAGGACATCGGGCGCGACACCAGCGTATACGTGCCAGCCCGCCGCCTTCACCGGCCCCACGCCAGGCTGGACTTCGAAGGTCCCCGCAGTCTCAATCATGGCCGGGAGGGAACTGGCCCCTTCTTCACCTGCGCCGTTCACCCATGCCATCGCGACGTAGTAAACTCCAGCCGGCAGTGTCCCCGCCGCGAGCGCCAATTCCGGCGCCGCCGCCTGGCGCATCGGTTCGCTCGACATCCCGATTCCCGCCTCCACCAGCTTGTCGTACGCCCACTTCGTGCGCTTCTGAAATTCCTGGAGCTTGCCGGCATAGCGGTCGTTCAGTTGATTGTTGTAAGCATCGCGATAGGCCGCTTCCAGCGTCTTGAACGTGTGGAACAGCCGGAGCGCTGGCGTGACGATGACGCCCCCCAGCCCTTTCGAAGATCCCCTCCAAATGGACGTGTCGCCATAGCTCATCCTGGCGAGGAGACTCTCGATCTCCACGCCTAACTCGTCCTGCGCCGCCGCCAGCTTGCGCGACAGGTCGATACCCTCGACGTTGGCCACGTCGAGCAATTGCGAATCCTGCGCCGTCAGGTCCTCGATGCTGGAAACCGGGCCGTCTGTGAACAATGCCATTGGGTCCGCCTAGTGCGCCGGCGTGCCGGACTTGTTTCTGAGCCGGATCAGCTCGTCCGCTGACACCACCGCCACCTGCACCTTGGAGGCTGCCAGGATCTGGTCCGCCAAGAGCTTCGCCTCCGCGTTCTGCTCGATGAATGCGGTCGCTTCATCCTTCGTGGCCAGCCGCGCCTGGCCTTCCACCACCATTTTGGCGGCCACCTTCTTCGCCACTTCCGTCAGCGCCCCGGGCTTGCCGCCATCCGCCGTTTCCAGGCTCTTCACGATCGGATACGGCTCCGCGATCAGCGCTTCTGTTTCGCGAATCTTCTGGTAATAGAGCTTCAAATCCATTCCATTCTCCTCTTGATATTCTTGGTGCGGGAGCAGGTTTTCCGTCCTGCCCCCGCTCCGTTGCGGGAAAGCCCCGCCTGGCTAAGTGTTGACCTGCACGCCCGCCACGTTCCGCAGAACGCCACAGCCGTACAGCACATCCACCGTAAATTGCTGGGCCAGCGTATTCGGCTGGTAGCTCATCACCACGCGCATCCCGAACGTGCCGAGTTCGGCGTACTCCGCGATGGCGCCGGTCCCCGGAAGCGGCTGCGGCAGACGCCGGATCACCAGCCCGAGGGCATTCTTCGTGAACGCCAGGTTGTGAGTCGTCACCGGGCCACTGCCGGTCTTCTGGACGAACTGGGAGCGGAACACGAAGAAGTCTTTCACCTTCCCGATCGTTCCGTCCACGATCGACCGCAGACCGGCGTCGCCCGCCGTCTGGAATTCGCTGAACCGCGGAATCTGCCGCCACGTCGAATAAGTAGCGGCGTCCACCACCATGAACTTCTGCTCGCTCGGCGGAATCTTGGCCAGGAAGAGCGCCGTCTCCGCCTCATCGATGATGGCTTCCGTGATGGCCGTCCCGGGCGTGCCCACGGCCGCGTTCGCCGTGAACCCCGCGTACAGGCTCAGCAGGTCGGTCTCGATCTTCTGCGCGATCGCCGCCACTGCCGGTTCCATGTAGATCCGCAGCAGGTCGGGCACCGCCAGCACTTTGGTCACGTCCGGAATCTGGAAGGTCGCTTCCGCGTGCGTGTTGAGCACGATCGAAGCGCTGCCCAGGTTCGGATTCTGCGTCTGCACCGTCCCGCCCTCCGCGATATTGTTCGCCTGCATCGTGGGCGGAATCGGTACGTTGATGGTGTCCCCGGCCTGTGCCAGCGCCGGTTCATAATCGCGATTCACCAGGTTCCCCATCACGAGGTTCCCCACCAGTACCGGCAATGCGTCGGCCGCCACCAGCTTCACAATCGCGTTTGCAACGTTGCTCGAGGTAATTGCTGCCATTCATTTTCCTTTCTGCGTTGTTCCTGCCGGCCGCGTGGCCGGTACTGCTACAGACCCTTCAGCGTCTGCGACGCCACGCGCACGATTTCCTCTCGTACCCGCTGCATCTCGTCCGCGCTCATGCCGGGACGAATCTTGTCGAGATCCAACGTCTCTCTTGACGGTGCGGGAGCCTTTTGCGTGCCTGTCATTCCCGTCCCGCCCGGAATTCGGGCCGGCAGGAACTCCGGGTTCTCGGCCACGAAGGTCGCCAGATAGTCCTTCACCGTGGTCTCTCCGGCTTCGTTCCGCGCCACCAGCCTGCCGTCGTCGGTGCGTACGATACCGTCCTGAACGGCTTTGAATGCCAAGTCGATCTTGGCCACGCCTAACCGCTGCAATTCGGCTCGCACCATGGAGCTGCGATCCGCTTCCTGCGCCATTTTCCGGCTGGCCTGATTCTCGTCAACTAACTCGTTTACGCGGCGCTCCAGTTGCTCTCGCCGCTTCCGTTCGTCGAGCAACTCCACCTTGTAAGCCGGTTCGTTTTTGGCGTGTTCGTGGTCCACGAACTCCTGCACCGCCTGCCGCACAATTCCTTGAACGTCGATACCTTCCATATGCCTCCCCGCAGGCGATTCGCCTGCCCTATGCTGCCCCGTCGATTTCTTCCGCCACCTGGGTCTTGATTTCCTGTCGCGTGTCGCACAGGTATTTGAGAGCCAGCTTCTTGAACACCTGTCTCTTCAATGTCTCCGAACCTATACCCAGGTCCAGTAACTTCTTCGCATCGTCCAGCTCGTTGCTGAAGTCTCCGATGTCGAACTCGTCCAGTCCCGAAACGTCGATTCCGACATCGTCCTGCCGCGCCCCTGCAATCGCCCCCAGCACCTGCCGCATCGTTTCCTTGACGGCATCGCCGTAGGCCCGCAGCACTTCGTTGGTGACGCTGAAGTCCCGCTGTTTGCTCAGGCCCGATTGCTGCATGCTCCCCGACGTTCCCGCCTGGCCCATCAGGTAACACACGCGGTAAATCTCATCCTTCAGCCGCACCAGATTGTCCGCCGCGATCTGATAGACCTTCCCTTCCGGCTCCGTCCATCCGAACCGGTCGTTTGGCCCCAGTTGGATGTAATAGGATTCGCCTACGATCTGACTCCACTCGCGCTCCGAGTACACCACCGGAGTTGCGAACAGTCCCATCGTCAGCGCCCACGCCAGTGCGTTCGACTTATTGAAATGCTCCAGTTGCAGCAGCGCCGCCTTGTTCAGAAGCCACAGGCCGTCGCTCACCTTCATCCGGAACATCGGCACACGCCGCAAAGAGGCCAGCCCGTGCCGGCCTTCGTCGATCAACTCCATCGGGCTCGACTCGCCGGCCTTGCTGAAGACCTGGAAATTCTCGCGGTCGTAATAGATCCACCGCGTCTCTTGCTCCCATCTCGGGTCCGTGACCTTGGACTGCCGCAGACACGACGTCCGGATCACCGCCCACTCCAGGCCCCCGCCGTGTTCGTAACTCCAGTTGATAACCTCGTCCGGAGCGTAATCCACTAAGTAAGCCCGCGACCTCCCCGACGCATCTTCCTCCGCGCGTGATAGCGATGGCCCATTGGTGCGCGGAAAGTCGACCACGATGAAGCTGCTTCCATAGACCAGCGTCTGCACCATCTGCTGCCGGAAGAAGTCCGTCAGGCTCGTTCCTTTCAAATCGGCGTCCGCCGTCAGCAGGTTGTAATAGTCCCTGGCGACAGCGTCACTGCCGCCGAACAGCGTCACCGGCTCCCGCCTCATCAGCGTGGCCGCGTACCAGTCCACGATCGAGCCGACGTAGTTCTCGTAGAACACCCTGCTCAACCGCTCGCCGTACACTTCGTTCGGTTCCTTGTGTCTCCGGACCAGGTATGTCGACGCGTTCCCGCGCAGGCGCTCGCCGCCCGCGTACAGGTCCTGGTATTGTTTCCACATCGCCTTGCGCGCGATGTATTCCGGATGTTCCCGGTTGATGTTTTGCATGTCTAAAACAGTCGCTCCCGCCGCTCTCCGATGCTGGCGAGCGGTCTGCATTCCTGCCAGAGCAGATACCCCAGCGCGTCCGACAAGTGCGTCCGCAGCCGGTCACGATCTTTGTCGATCGCGTTGCTGTCAGCTTTGAAACACACCTGTTCGAAATCCTTGATCGTCTCCGTGCATTTCTCGTCTACCCACAGCCCGATCCCGCCCGCCGCCGATCGGAGCCTGGCGTTCATCAGGTTGAGCCGTTCCCGCACGCTCGGATTCGAACGCGGAACGCGATATCGCACCACCATGCTCGAGTGCACCTGAAAGTGCTCGCGTATCATTCCGTAGTCCGATGATCCCGTCGTCTGCTCGTGGAACCCCGAGGCGTCGCCGTAAATCGCGAGGCCCGCATCGTGTTTGGGAAACCGCTTCAGGAACTCTTCGCATGCCTGTTGTGTAGTCCCGTGCCGGATAACGATTTCATCCAGCACCATCACCTCCCCGCGCACTACCTGCGCGATCACCGAACTCATCGGGTCTACGTTGAAGTCCAGCGCCCAGAACAGCGGAAGGTTCGGATCCGCTTCCAGTTTCTTGATGTGAACGTTCCGGTCGAACGAGCTGTAGGCGCGTCCCCCGTCCAGGTTCAGGTACTCGCCCAAGACTTCCTGCGCGTAGAACTTCGGGTCGTAACTTTCCTTCAGCCGGTCGTAATAGTCCGGAATACGGGCCAGCAGGTGCCGGTTCTCGAGCGGCTTCGCGACGATCGCGTCATACCCGTTCACCCGGTCGGCCATGAACTTCCGGTAGACCCAGTCGTAACCCTTGGGTGTCCAAACCGCGAATCCGCAAAGCCGTTTCGCGTTGGGATCGCGCAGCCGGCCCTCCAGCCGCAGCCACGCCTCTTCCGGCGTGTAAGTCAGTTCGTCCAGCCCGAACCACGCCAGGTTCGAGCCGCGCAAGCGTTCGAATTCATCTACCGCTCGAAAGATGATCTTCGACCGCGTGTCCCGCATCACCAGCATGTTTTCCGCTTTGCTGTGATCGTACGGAAGCTTGCTGTTGTCCAGAATCTCAAGTAGCGTCGCCTGGGTCGCGTCCCGTAACATGGGGTAGGTCGGAGCTCCCAGTAGCCCCATACTCCTCGGATTCTGATAAGTCAGCCGAATTGCTTCCTGACAGAGCGCCTGGCTTTTGCCGCAGCCGATCGGCCCGGAAAACCCCTTGAACCTTGCCCCCGAACGGTGAAAAAGCCGCTGCGACGGCAGCGGGTCGTACACTATTTTTCGATGCTCAACTCCACCGCCGGTTCGACCCATGAAACCTTGATCTCCTTTGCCGTCTCCGACTCAAACTCCTTTTCCATCTCCATCAGCTTCAAGTAATCCCCAACCGATGCTTTGAAGTCATCGTTCTTCAATCTCTCTTCGAACTTCGTAAGCGCCGTCGCAAGAATGCTCGAAATCCGCATCTTGCCCTTACCCTCTTTCCAGCGGCTGCATTCCTCGCATAGATTGGGAGCCTTCTCTGGTATTTTTGTTTTCCGTGGCATCTGTGCTCCTCAAAAAGAAACGGCCCCGCAAACTTCGGCGGAGCCGCGCAACCTTCTTCCTGAGTTGAGACTAACATCCGGCCCGTGCGAGTTACGCCGGACTTACATCCCATCCTGCTGAAAACAGGCTGACAAAAAAACTTATTGATTGGTGAAGAGGAATTTTCCGCCGCTCGATTTCACGATATGCAGGGCTGATTTCCCCACTAATCGCTCGAGCCTGGGAAGCTGAGGTCCTTCCGCTACAAGGAAAGAGCGCTCCGGCTCCTGCCACTTCTGCTGAAAACCGCTATCGTCGAGAAACACGTCTTGCGGCGCGTCCGGCGCGTACGAGCCGTATTCCAGATTGTTGACTCGTCCATTCAGCAGCCACGCCCGCCGGTTAGTGTAGAAGAACACCGACGAGAAGGTGTAATACTGATCGTCCACGATCAACTTGCCGGGCGGCTGCTGCAGTAGTGCCTCCGCCAGCGGCCGCGACGACATATACGGATCGAAGGTCACCAGCGCCAGCCGTGCCGCATGGAAGAACAGGACCATCATCACGGTGAATGCGGCCACCGGAATCGGCCCGCGCCCACTTTTCCATCGCCACCCGCCGAAGGCGCCGATCGCGAACGCCACGCCTGCTACCGCGAGCGGCACTCGTAGGTATGCGAAGGCGCCGAGCGTCAGATCCGTCATGTGCCCCAGCGAAAGCGTATAGGCATCCGGATTCTGACTGAGCGCGTGCGAAATATCGCCGGGCGCCGGCACGCCCCGAACCATCCACAGGATGGCCGCAATCGCCACTGCCGCGGCCGCCGCGATCCCCGCGGCCACGCGTGTTCCGTATCGCAGAAGCTGATTGCCGCTGACCGCCGCCGAGCCCAACAACAGTGCCAGCGCCGGATAGCAGGGCATCGAGTAATATTCCTGCGTCGTCGAAAACGTAAAGAACACCAAAATAAATCCGGCCCAGCAAAGCGCCAGCAGCCGTACCCGCGATGCCCGGTCGCCCTTGCGATAGTCGAGCTCCACAGCCGCTGGAAAATACACGCTCCACGGAAAAAACCACAACAGGTGAAACAGCCAGAAGTACGCCCGCGGGACCGTGTTGTAGTCCCGTGGATACCGCAGGTTCAGGAAACGCAGCAGGTGCTCGTTGATGAAATAGAACCAGAAGAAGCCATGGTACGAGCCCTTCTCGCTATGCATTGTGAAATCCAGATACGGCGGATTTCGTAGCGTAGCCAGAACATGCCACGGCGCCGCAATCAGCAGCACCAGCCCCACCCCGTACACCGGCCGCAGCCGCACCCACGTCTTCCGCACCCATAGCTGCCGTGTGAAAAAAAGGTACAGGAGTCCCGTAGCGAACGGAAATAGCGCCGCGATCAGCCCCTTCAACAGCAGCCCCGTGCCCACCGCGGCCCACATCAGCATTGCCCACCGCGTGGGCCGCGGTTCGCCCTCGTCGATGGCCCGCAGCATGCCCCAGAGCGCCAGCGTGATCGTCAAAGTGAGAATCACGTCGGGTATCAAAATGCGCGTAAACAGAAAAAGCCCGATGCTCGTCGCCAGGATCAGCCCCGCGTACATTCCGGCACGCGGCCCGAAGGCCCACGCGCCGAATCGTGCCGTGACCCAGCACAACAACACTGCCGCTAGCGCCAACGGAATCCTCGCCGCCCAGTCGTGTACGCCGAAAATCCTGAACGACACCGCGACCATCCAGTATTTCAAGGGAGACTTTTCGAGGTACGCGATGCCGTCAAGCCGCGCCGTAACCCAGTCGCCGGATTGCAGCATGTTGCGCGCAATCTGGGCCTGCACGGCGTCCACATCGTCCATCAGGGATGGCGGGCTGATCAGGCAGCCAACGAAAACCAAGGCCGCGACGATCGCAACGATTAGCTGATAGCGAGCACTCGATCCGCTGCCTGCTGTACCGTTTCCTCCGGCGGAAGGATCTCGACCTTCCATCGCTTCATCCACAGGAAAAGCGTCAACAGGCCCCATAGGTGATATCCGGCATTGATGCGCCTCTCCATATGATCGCGTATCAGTTCATGGATTGCGCCCGCCTCGAAAAGCCGCGTTCGCTCGATAGCTTCGGTCGTCAGCGTATCCATCAGCAGCTCGCGCAGGATGCCGCGGAACCAGTCGTGCGTCGGAATATCGAAGCCCGCCTTCTTCCGCTCCAGGATCGCGGCCGGCAGCTTGTCCCGCATCAGCTCTTTCAGGATGTATTTTTGCTGCATCCCGCGGATCTTGAGATTCTGCGGAAGCGAAGCCGCGAACTCCACAATCCGATGATCCAGGAACGGCGGCCGGACCTCGAGCGAGTGAGCCATGCTCATGCGATCGGTCTTATACAGAATGTCGTCCGGCAAATAGTAGCTCTGGTCCACCCGCATGTACCGCTCCACCACTCCCACCGGCCCGATCCCCAGATCCTCCACCAGCTTCCGCAGCCCATTGCCGTTGCCGCCCCGCCGGATCTGGTTCCGCTGCTCGTTCGAGAACGTCCCGTTCCAGAAAAAGTGCGCCTCGTCCGGATCCAGGCAGCTCCCCTCGAGCCAGCGCTTCAGTTTGTACTCCACGCTGATCTTTTCGTCCGACACCGGCATGTACCGGTCTAACGCGCCGCGCAGCGCGTGCCGCACCACCGCCGGCACCAGCCGCAGCGGCTTCGCCAGACGGTCCGCCAGATAGGTCACGTACCCGCCGAAAAGTTCGTACGCGCCTTCACCCGAAAGCGCCACCGTCACCTGCTGGCGGCTCATTCGCGACAAGTACCAGACGGGCAGCCCGCCCGCGTCGGCGCTCGGCTCGTCGGAATAGTAGGCGAAATCCTCAATCGTATTCCGCAGCTCCACATCCGGGTTCAGATCGAACTCGTAGTGATCGGTTCCATACTGCCGTGCAATCTCCCGGAAGTAACGGCTCTCGTCGAAACTGCGGCCGCAGAACGATACCGAAAATGTCTTGAGCCGGTCCGCGGATTGCTCCGCGGCATAATGCAGAATAGTGGACGAATCCAGGCCGCCCGATGCCCACACCCCCAGCGGTACGTCCGAAATCAAGTGCTCGCGCACCGATTCCCGCAGGAGGCGGTCCAATTCCTCCTTCGCCCGTTCGAGGGTCGTGGGACGCGTCCTGGCAGCCATCGGCGGCTGCCACCAGGGCTCCGTCCAGACTTTTCCGTGCCGCCATTCCAGCAGGTGTCCCGGCGCGACCTTGTGAATCCCCTGGATCAGCGTGCGCGTCCCCGGAACATAGTTCACCGAGAGATAGGAATCGAGCGCCTCCAGGTCGAGCTGCCGCGGAACGTCCGGGTGCTCCAGAATCGCCTTCAGTTCGGATCCGAAATACAACTCTTCGCCGCGACGATAGTAGTAGAGCGGCTTGATCCCCATCCGATCCCGCACCAGCACCAGCCGCTTCTGCGATTCCGCCCACAACGCCACCGCGAACATTCCGCGCATGCGCGTGAAGCATTGCGTGTCCCATTCGAGAAACGCGCGCAGCACCGTTTCCGTATCGCAATTCGAGCGGAACCGGTGCCCGAGTCCTTCGAGCTCACGGCGGATTTCGAGATGGTTGTAGATTTCGCCGTTGAATGCGATGGCGGTGGCGCCGTCATCGCTCACCATCGGCTGCTCCCCGCCGGCCAGATCGATGATCTTCAACCGGACGGCGCAGAGGGTAGCCTCGCTACCCTCGAAAATGCCTTGCTGATCTGGTCCGCGATGGAACAACGCACTGGTGATGCGTTGGGCAACGCCCTTCGACACCATGCGGCCTAAACGTGTAAATCCAGCAATCCCACACATTTACGACACAATCCCCGTTCCCTCAGAAAGGGAACACGTTACAAATCCACTCGACCGTGGATTGTGCAAAATATACCATAACTCTTGTTACAGAGCCTATACGAAAGATTGGGGAACTTATTCTTCGATACAAAAAAGTTCCACTCATCCCCTAGCACAGGTATTGCTTCCCATCCCTTCGATCCTTCACACTGTGTCCTGAATTCACTACAAAATGTCGGCAATTGCTATCAACCAATTCGACCTTGCCGGCGTCTAACCTGCGAGACTCCAACATGAAGCCATTGGTGCGGATGCTCCCCGCGGCCATCCCGATTCTATTCCTCGCCGCATGTGCGCGCCCCACGCCGCCCACCGCGCAGGCTGCCTCTCCCGGTGCCGCCGATGCTCCTCGTGGCAAGCGGGAAGTGCGCGTCACCGGAATCGTCGAGGCCGTCCATTCCTCCAAGGTGCTCGTGCCTCAGATTCTTGGACCCGGAGGCCCCCTCACGCTCACGCGCCTCATCCCGAATGGGTCTACCGTGAAAGAGGGCGACCTGGTCGCTATTTTTGATGCCACCGCCCAAATCGATGCGGCGCGCGATGCGCAGGCCAAGTACGACGATCTCGGCCATCAGGTCGAACAGAAGCAGGCGCAGAATCGCGCCGACGCTGCCAAGCGCGCCTCCGACCTCAAACAGGCCGAAGCCGATTTCGCCAAGGCCGAACTGGAGCTGAAAAAAGGGCCCGTCCTCTCCACGATCGAACGTGAGCAAGACGAAGTCAAGGTGGATATCGCGCGCAAGCACGTCGAGAGTCTGAAAAAATCCAACGCCTTGCACGAGAAGTCGGACGCGGCCTCCCAGCGCATCCTGGAACTCCAGCGCGACCGCCAGAAGGTTGCGCTCGATCGCGCCCAGGGTAATATGGCCAAGCTTGAAATCCACGCCCCGCTCGCAGGCATGGTGGCGGTTCAGAATGTCTATCGCGGCAATAGTCAGGGGAAGCCCCAGGAAGGCGACCAGCTTTTCCGCGGTCAGGGGCTGGTCAGCATTTTCGACCCCACTGAGATGGCGGTTCGCTGTTCGGTGGGCGAGCCCGATGGCGCCGCTCTCGTCGCCGGCGCCCACGCCACCGTGTACCTCGACGCCTATCCGGAGCTGGCGCTTCCCGCGCACGTGGAGTTCGTGAGCCCTGTCGCTTCATCCGCGCTGGGCAGCCCCATCAAGACCTTTTCGGCATTATTCAAGTTGGATAAGTCCGACCCCCATTTGATGCCCGACCTGTCCGCGTCCATCGTGGTCGATCCTGCGCCCGCCCCGGCCCCGTCCTCCGGAGGCGCCAAGTGAGCGCCCGCGCCAGACGAATCCGCTTTTGGGCCACGCTGCTATTCTTCATTGTTCTGGCGGGTGGCGCCGCCGCCGGAGTCTACCGCTACCGCCTGACGCAAGGTGCCGTGGACCTGCCGGTGGCGCCCGCTCGCAAAGGCGATTTCCTGGTCATCATCCGCTGCCGCGGCGATCTGAAGTCGGCCCGCTCCGCTCCCATCTATGCGCCTAACGTTCCCAATCTGCGCATCGGCTGGCTCGCCCCCGCCGGGGAGCCCGTCAAGTCTGGCGATTCCATCGTCAAGTTCGATTCCAGCAGCGCCCAGCAGCAGCTCATGCAGAAGGAGGCGCAGCTCCGGCAGTCGCAGGCCGGGCTCGACCAGGCTCTCGCGCAAGCTCGGATCACCAGCGAGCAGGACAAGAGCGAGCTCGGTCAGGCGAAGTACACCGTGGAACGCGCCCGCCTCGAGGCTTCCAAGCAGGACATCGTCAGCAAGATTCAGGGCGAGGAGAGCCGCATCGATCTCGGGGTCGCCGAGCAGAAGCTCAAGGTTCAGGAAGCCACCGTCGACTTGCATGCCGCCATGGATCGCTCGAAGATTGCCTCTCTCACCCGCCTGCGCGATCAAGCCAAATCCGACGCCGATATCACCAAGTCGCGAATTGCCCAGATGGAGCTCAAAGCGCCCATCGATGGCATCGTCACCTACTCGCCCAACTACAGCCAGGGCTGGGCCAATGTCCGTCCGTTCAAGGTGGGTGACAACGTCTTCTCCGGCATGAATATCGGTGAGATGCCCGACCTTACTACACTGATGATGGACGCCAAGGTGGAAGAGATCGACCGCGGCCGCATCGCGCTGAGCAACGACGTGCGCGTGAAGGTCGATTCGCTCCCGGAGCTTTCCATGTCGGCAAAGATCGATCAGATCTCGCCCTTGGCCGAGCTCAACACCAATGAGTGGCCGCCCACGCGCACTTTCCGCGCGTATGCCAAACTGCTTCGCCCCGACCCGCGCCTTCGGCCCGGCATGAACGCCGGCATGGATATCATCATCAACAAGATCCCGGACGCCATCAGCATTCCGTCGAAGGCCCTGTTCACCCGCGATGGGAAGCCCGTTGTCTACCTGGCCGAAAAAGGCCGCTACAAGCCAGCTTTGGTTCAGGTCCAGGCTCGCAACCCCGATGAGGTTGCCATCACCGGCATTCCAGCCGGCTCCATGGTCACTCTGGTCGATATCGAAAAGAAGGATCAGAAGAAATGAAACTGCGGCTCCTGCTCATCGGTACCGTCCTCGCTATCGTGGGCGCACTCGCCTGGGGCGCCATGCGCGTCGTCAAAACGGTCAACACCGCACCCGTCTCAGAGGTGCCCATTACACGAGTCAAGAGGGGACGCGTCATCGTGACCGTTTCCGCTCGCGGAGAACTCCAGGGCGGCAACTCCGAGAACCTCACCGCGCCCATGGTGGGCGGCGGCGACCTGCCCATCACCTTCCTCCGCGACCCCGGCGAAGTGGTCAGCGAGGGCGACGTCGTGGTGCAGTTCGATACCACCCAGCAGGAATACAATCTCCGCGAAGCCGAGGCCGATCTTGCCGAGGCCGAACAACAAGTGATCAAGGCCGAGGCGGATAGCCAGGCTTCGGATGAGGAAGCCAAGTACGCCATGGTCTCCTCCGAGGCTGACGTGAAACAGGCTGAAATCGAATGCCGCAAGAATCCGCTCGTCGCCTCCATCAAGGCCAAGCAGAACGATCTCGCACTCGAAGCTGCTAAGGATCGCCAGCGCCAAACCCACCAGGATTACGACAACAAGAAGGCCACGTCCGCCGCCGGCATCGCCATCCAGAAAGCCAACCAGAACAAGTCCAAGGTCATGGCCGATCTGGCCAAGCGCAACATCGACAACATGACGCTCAAGGCCAAGACGGCCGGATACGTCAATGTCCAGCAGAATACCAACATGAACATGATGTACTGGGGGATGGCGCTGCCCTCGTTCCAATTGGGAGACTCGGCGCGTTCCGGCATGACCGTGGCGCAGATTCCAGACCTCAAGAACTGGGAGGTCAGCGCCAGTATCGGAGAATTGGACCGCGGCCATCTGACTGCCGGCCAGCATGTCACCCTCGGCGTAGTCGCGCTCGCCGGAAAAGAATTCACTGGCATCGTCAAGAGCCTGGGCGGCACCACTGGTTCTCCGTGGGATCGCCACTTCGAATGCCGCATCACGCTCGACAAGGGCGGCCCCGAGCTGCGCCCCGGTATGACGTCCAACCTCATCATCACCGTCGAAACGCTTGACAACGTGCTCTGGGTTCCGTTCCAGGCGCTGTTCGAGAGCGACGGCCGCACCTTCCTATACGCGAAAACGCCCAACGGCTTCATGCCGCACGACGTGAAGATGGTTCGGCGTAGCGAGAGCCAGGTGGTGATTGAGAACATCAAAGAAGGCGATATTGTCGCCATGTCCAACCCCGATCAGAGTTCCAAGCCCGGCGCGCCCGGCCAGCAGAGCGGCGCCATGAAGGCCCTTCAGAAATGATATTCGTCTCCGATATCGGTCAGGCTTTTGGAAATCTGCGCGCCCAGAAAACCCGCACGCTTCTCACCGCCCTGGGGATCGTTTTCGGTGTAGGCTCCGTCATCGGAATGCTGGCCATCGGCTCCGGGGCCAAAGAGGAGTCGCTGCGTTTCATCGAGCAGCTCGGCGTGCGCAACATCCTGGTGGACTCGCGCGCCGCCACCAGCAACGAAGAATTTCAGCAGCGCCGCCGCGCCTCGCCCGGCCTCTCCGAGCGTGATGTCCGCATCCTCCAGGCCAACATCGAAAGCGTCGAAACCATGTCCGCCCGCCGCACCATGCACCCGGCTCGCGTGCTTCCCAAGCCGTCGCGCGACATGCCCGAGCTCTATGGCGTGCGGCCGTCGTACGTCCTCATCCACAGCCTTCGACTGGCCGAGGGCAAATTCTTCGACGAAGCCGATGACGCCGCCAGCGTCACCGTCTGCGTGCTCGGCGAGAGCGCCAAGGTCAGCTTGCTTGGCTACGGCCCCGCCGTCGGCAAAGTGGTCAAGGTCAACGATGCGTGGCTCGAAGTGGTGGGAGTGCTGCACGAGCAGTTGATGGCCGGATCCACCAACACCGGCAGCAGCATGCTCGACATCAACAACATCATCTACATCCCGCTCAACACCATGCAGTACCGCTTTTGGGACCAGGGCAGCGGCATGAAAGACGATCTGGATGGCATCGAGCTGCGCCTGCGCGCCGACGCCGATAGCGTCGAAGTGTCGAAGGTCGTGACCGCGGTTCTTAATTCAACGCATCACAATACCCAGGACTTCAGCGTGACCATTCCGGCCGCCCTGCTGGCGCAACAGCAGCGTACCCAGACCATCTTCACGTATGTGATGGTGGCGATCGCCGCCATCTCGCTCCTGGTCGGCGGCATCGGGATCATGAACATCGTGCTCGCGACCGTTCTCGAACGCACTCGCGAGATCGGCATCCGCCGCGCCGTCGGGGCCAAGCGTTTCGATATCGTGCGACAGTTCCTCACCGAATCGATACTGATCTCGGTTGGCGGCGGCCTTCTCGGAATCGGCTTCGGCTTCTTCCTGGCGTGGCTGATCGCCCGCACCGCCGAATGGAAAACCATCGTCACCAGCTCGTCGGTGGTGATCGCGTTCGGCGTCTCCTTCATCGTCGGTGTCGTCTTCGGGATCTATCCCGCGATGAAGGCGTCGCGCATCAACCCCATCGACGCCCTGCGCTACGAATAGCGACCATCTGCTGGCTCAGACGTCCAAGAAAGTGGGGCAGACCCCCAGGTCTGCGGCCGGCCCTCCGGTCGGCCTGCCGCGCCAGATAAATTCAGGCCAGCGAAACAAGGAGCCTCATGCGTTCCTGGATCGAACGGTTCATCCAAGATCTGACATACGCTTTCCGCCGGATGCGGCAGAGCCCCGGCTTCAGCCTGGTCGCGATAGCTTCGCTCGCCCTCGGGATCGGCGCCTCGACCGCGATCTTCAGCGTGATCTACGGCGCTCTCATTTCGCCCTACCCGTACGCCAAACCGAACGAGATCTGGGCCCCGGAAATCCGCGCTAAAAACCCGCGTGAGGGACGCGGATATTCTCTCGGAGATTTCCTCGAGATGCGGAAACTGCCGGCCTTCGCCGATGTGATGGCCACCGGCTGGGAGGGCGTGCTCCTCACCGGCGACCACGCGCCCGAGGCCCTTACGGGTGTTCGGCTCTCCGGCAGCGCGTTTCCCTTCCTTGGCGTTGCTCCCGTCATCGGCCGCACCATCCTGCCCTCGGACATCACGGCTGCGGGCGAAGCCGCACCCGTCGTGGTACTCAGCTTCAAGGCCTGGCATCGCTGGTTCGAAGGCGATCCCGCTGCGCTCGGCAAGACGCTTCTGCTGAACGACCGGCCGCACACCGTGATCGGCGTGATGCCGCCGCGCTTCGGCTGGTACGGAAGTGAGGGCATCTGGCTGCCGCTTGCCACCGCCACCGGCTTGGATCGCGGCGTCAATCCGATCCTGCGGCTCAGCCCCGGCGTATCCAAGCGGTCCGCCGAGGAGCAACTGCACGCACTCCACCGTCGACTGGCGGAAGTGCGTCCGAAAGAGTTTCCCGCATCCGGTTTCACCACGCGTCTGGTGAACTACATGGATATCACGGTAGCCAGCGGCGAGATGCGCTCCAGCCTCCTGCTGTTGTTCGGCGCCGTCGGCTTCCTTTTGCTGATCGCGTGCGCCAACGTCGCCAATCTGCAATTGGCGCGCGGCTCGGCCCGCAGCCGCGAGATTGCCGTCCGCATGTCCGTGGGGGCGGGACGGTCCCGTGTCTTCCGGCAACTTCTCACCGAGAGTGTGGCGCTGTCCGTAATTGGCGGCGCGGGCCGCATGCTTCTTTCCGTCGCGCTCACCAAAGGCATCGTGGCGCTCATGCCCGAGTTCTATCTCCCCAACGAGGCGCGCATCACGGTGAACGTCTATGTGCTGCTGTTCTCGCTGGCAGCTTCGCTGATCGTAGGGATCGTATTCGGCCTGGCTCCGGCCTTCCATTGCTCCCGGCCCGACCTGATCGAGGCGCTGAAGGTCGCCGGTCGCGCTGCCGGCAGCGGCGTCAGCGGTGGACGCACCCGCAATCTTCTGGTAGTCGCTGAGTTGGCACTCTCGGTAATTCTTCTGGTTGGAGCCAGCCTCTCCATCCGCGGTTTTGTGGACATCCTGAAAATCGATGCCGGTTTTGCGCCTGATCGCGTCATGCTGGTTTCGGTGCCGCTTCCACCCAAGCGTTACGCGACTTTCGAACAACGCAACCGCTTCGTCCAGACTCTGCTGGACCGCATCCGCAGCATCCCTGGCGTCGAATCCGCGGCCATTGGCTCAGGCGGCCTGCCGCTCGGAGGATCGCAATCGACGTTCTCGATCGAAGGATCGGCCGCGGCCGCGGCGCCGCGCGTCAAGTTCAGCATGGCGAGCGCGGATTATGCGCGGACACTCGGCATCGCGTTACGCGCTGGCCGCGGATTCACGGAGCAAGATGTTCGGCACGCCGAGCACGTCGCGCTGATCAACCAGGCGGCAACCCGTCTGTGGTCCGCCGGCGAGAGCCCGATCGGCAAACGGGTGCGTCTCGATTTGCTGGTGAAGCCCGCTGGCGCAACTCTGGCGGCGCCCGGAAGTTCGCCCGAGGTCACCGTGGTCGGTGTCCTGGCCGACACGCGCAATGCGGGATTGCGCAACCCTACGGTGCCCGAAGTCTATGTTCCCTTTACGCTGCTCGCGCCGCCTTCGCGCAGCATCGCGGTGAAGGCGGTGTCCAAGCCCACACTTCTGCTCAATGCCATCCGCCAGGAAGTGGCCGCACTCGATAAGGACCAGCCGGTCACCCGGCCGCTCACGTTGGCGGAGGTGCTCGAATTCGACACCGTGCAGCCCCGGTTCAACATGGCGCTGTTCACTTTCTTCGGAATGCTGGGTCTGGCCTTGGCCGCGGTCGGAGTGTTCAGCGTACTCTCGTATGTCGTGGCGCGACGCACGCACGAGATCGGAATTCGCGTTGCGCTGGGTGCGGAGCGCCATCACGTGCTGACGCTGGTGTTCGCCATGGGAGGCAAGCTCGTACTCGTAGGATTGGCCGCCGGACTTGCGGGCAGTTACCTGCTCGCGCACTATCTGCGCAGCGAGGTGTTTGAAGTTCCGGCGACCGACCCGCTGGCGCTCGCCGGAGCTGTGGTGCTTCTTTGCGTGGTCGCGTTTGTGGCTTGCTACCTGCCGGCCCGGCGGGCCGCACGCCTGGAACCGCTCCGAGCCCTCCGGCACGAGTGACGGCGCCTGAAAGAATCGCTACCGCGCCACCGCTTCCACCGGCTTCGGCTCCGTCTTCACGGTCTTCACCGTCACCTTCGGGTCCGGCCGCACGATGTCAATGCTCCCCTTGAAATACGCGCCGTCGTCGATGCTGATCCCCGCCGCCTTGATGTCGCCTACCAGGCTGCCTTGCTCCCGGATGGCAATCTTCTCGACCACCTCGACGTTGCCGCGCACCGACCCGTACACCACCACTTCCCGGGCCTTGATGTTGGCGCGCACTTTCCCGTTCGGCCCCACAGTCAAGATGTTGTGCGATTCCACCGCGCCGTCCACCTCGCCATCGATGATCAGATCTTCCCGCGAACTGATCTCACCTTTGATCGTCATGGAAGCGCCGATGCTTGCGTTCTGCCGCATCGCCGCCGACGGCTCCGGCCGCTGCACTGCCTGAGGTGTGAGTGCGGGCCCTGGCGCTGGCGCCGCCGGACGATTCGGTTCTACCTGCGGTCTCGGGGCGTACCCCTCGTCACTGCGCTGTTTGTTCCACACGTGCGGTTCCCTCCTTCGAGTCTGGCTTACGGAAGAACTCCAACGCAGCACTCAAAGGGCCACCGCTATCCCCCGCATTTTCAAAACATCTTGAGATGACGATGTATTTCTTACAGTGGAGTTACGTGTGACGTCCCGCATCCATGAAGCTCCGCAGGTCGCCCTCGTTCACTTCCGGCAACCCCGGCGCTACATTATTCAGTTTGCCTTCGCGCATCCACCGCTCCAGCCGGTCCACCAATTCAAAGAGGTGATCGAACGAATCCACGATGAACAGGATCGGCTGATAGCGATCGATCTCCGCGCCCTGATTGATCGTCCACTCCATCTGGATCGGATACCGCTGCACTTCTTCCGACTCGATGGCATGCTGCAGTTCGCCGTACGAGCTCAAGAGGCCGCTCCCGTACGCGCAGATACCTTCCGGCGCGGGCCCGCGCATCAACCCGAATTCCACCGTGAACCAGAAGAAGCGTGACATCGCTTTGATGATGTTCGTCAGCCGCCGCGTCCGCTCCCGCTCATCTTTGATGTGCGATGTCATTTCCACCGCCGTGTGCGCGCAGTCCCCGAAACGCACCAGCGTGTCGGCAAACGCCTTCTCGGTGTGCATCGGCACGTGTCCGGCGACGTCGTGGAAAATGTCCGGCTCGGGAAGGTAGTCCATCCGGTCCGCCGGCCGAATCGTGATGGTGGTCGGAAACTCGCGCCGCTTCAGGCAGTCGAAGAACAGGAATCCCGGCACGTACCCGCTCACCGCCTTGGCCTGAAATCCCGTCAACGGTTGCAGCCGCTGGTTGATTTCCGATAGCCGCGGCACCCGGTCGGGCGGCAGATTCAGCGCCTCGATTCCGCGTAGAAAGTGGTCGTTGGCGTAGCGTTCCCAACGCGGCCGCATACGCCCGAAGAGCCGACGCCAGGTGTCGTGGTTCTCCGCGGTGTAAAGCTCGTATGCCTGTTCGATGTACAACTCGCCGCGGTCGCGAGCCTCTTCTACAAAGGGTGCATGGCCAGTTGTAAGTCCATTAACTGCCACTGCTTGAGGCATATTCCCTCCAGTAAAACCTATATCTTACTTTAAGTTAGCAGAACATCTCTCAATTGACAACCTCTTTTGAGTGGTGCTTAATATCAAAAAGTTGATATTGCTTTCCCATAGGACTCTGTGGCAAGCTCATATTGGTTTCACATAGGAGCAGCCTTTGGGCGAGAAAACGGAGATCCGGCAGGGCATTTTGGCGCTGATGTCCTTGCGGCCGCCGAATCGCTTCTGCCAGTAGGAATAGCCAAGCACGACCACGGGTTCGGCTCGCGTGAGCTCGCCTTCACCGGGCACGAACAGGCGTCCCGCGGCGGGGGTGATGCCGAGCGCCGAGAAGCAATTCCCGGTAACGGCGCTGTACAGGAATTGGCTGACCTTGCCATCAGCGCTGAGCCCTCCGATGCCGATCTGGAACGCGAAGACGTCGGAGAACCGATCCACCTGCTCGCGGAGATCGCGCATGGCGGCGAAAGTCTTTCGTCCGCTGGCGATCATAGCCGATCTGGCGGGGGTCCAGTCGAACGTTCAGCAGATGGTCGGTGGGGAAACCGAGGTCAACGCGCTGCGCCTGCTGCAGGCTGCGGACGAACAGGCCGGCCACGATGAGCAGGACCAGCGATCCGGCCACTTTCTCGTTGCGGTTCGCTAATGCTCAGGGCCGTCACGAACTCCTCTCGACGGCATTGGCGGGTTCGTTCCAAGGCGAACACCTCATCGCGTCCAACATCTCTATCCGGGACCGCAACGGTAAGGTCATCACGCATAGCCTGACCGCCAAAGTCACGGCCTGCGGTGTCCGTTTTGCAGTGCACTATGAATCAGCCGACAAGAAGACGTACGAGACCTTCGCGGTGACGCTTCACGAGATGAGCTTCAGGGAAGAGATGAAGGCGGACTTTGAGCATGTTATCTATGAGCGCGGCGTCCAAAGTCTCAGGTTTTCGGGCACGACCACTCTCGTGAGATGCACCAAAAAACCATTGCGGCCGGTAGAGTAGGACGGAGAGCAACGGAGTAATCCGTTACTCACCGTCCCCTCGTCGAACCGGACGTGCGGATTTCCCGCATCCGGCTCTCCTGAAAACCTTGGTCACAGGCTCACGCATTGGATCTCCAGGGGGTTGAGCCCAAGTCGCCGAAAGTGCTGGTAATACGTAGTGTCCTCCGGCAGACGAAAAGCCCGCTGGCTGCGCCGGTTCAGATGACTGAACAGACGGTGGCCGACATGCCAGTCGATCTCTCGAAACGCGTCCCGCGGATA
>JBGPHT010000059.1:0-42734 GCA_041484525.1 Bryobacteraceae bacterium
GGTGTGCGACATAAAAGTGGAGAGACCTACGCATCCTCAACAAAACGACAAGAGTCTGAGCGTACACATACGCAAGGCTTCTGGCCGCTGTGCGGCGAACGCACATCTTGACCGTTGCGGGATTGCCCGTCCTTGAGGCCTTTGCTTCGGGACCCCGCGGGCCGTCAAAAATCAGGTTGCGCCGGGTGGCTCCACTTTTATGTCGCACACCCGCACAAACGGGATCCCACGTCTCGCCAGAACCATGGCGCCTTGCTCAAGGAATTCACAACTTTCATCCTTGAAGCCTTCAGTCTTGACATGTGACAACGAGAACTATAATCTATCATCGTTAGGCACGAGAGGCCCGGCGGGGCGAGGAGTTCTCTATGCGAAAAGCGTGGATTCTTGTGTTTGCAGCGGCGATTGCCTGCGTAAGCCAGTCATTCGCTCAAACATCGGCTGGCGTCAACGGGCTCGTTTTGGATTCGAGCGGTGGCACTATGCCGGATACCCAGGTCACAATCACTAATCTCGAGACCGGCTTCGACGGTCGGCTCGCCGCGAGATATTCAGTTTAGCCTGCGGATGTCGGTCTAGAAGGCCGTCGGATGTCGCGCCGTTTCCAATTCGCCAATGACAATCACGCGATCGCCAGTCCGGTTTCTTTTTGCCGTTAGCCTTGCTGTGACGTGCGGGCGAATGCCCGCTGCGGACGACGAAAGCGGGAAAATCCTGCGTCCTGCGGATAACTCGTGGCACCAGGTTGGCCCGGTCGACCTGGTTGCCACAGCCGAGTCCGGCAAGCTGCAACTGGATGGGGCTCCGATTCAAGCGGAACAACCCTTCCCCAACGTTTTTCACACCACGTTAAAGGTATCGCCGGGATTACATTCGGTGGTTCTGACGTGGGAGGGCGGCAGGAAAGAAGCGCGCTTTTTTGTGGGCGCCAATCCCCCCGCCGGTTACCGGGAATTTCATCAACATCCCCCGGTTCCGGGCGTCCAGTGCACGCAATGCCACGGACTCAATACGCGTGGACGTTTCGTTTTCAAGGGCGGATGTTTCGACTGTCATCAGAAGGATGGGTTCGCGAAAATCCATACTCATGAACCGGCTGTCCTCGAGCAATGCGGAGTATGCCATAACGCCCATGGGTCAACGGTAAAGGCGCACCTTCTGTATCCGAAAGAAAGCGCGTGTAAGATCTGCCATAACTGACGGTCTCGGATTGAGCGCCGCTCCGGCGTACGGATTATTGGCGGACAATGCGGACGTAAGAGCGATCGATTTCCGAGACCTTTCCGGTTCCGGCCATTCCCATATCCGCCGCCAACTCCGCTTGCAGGATCTTCATTACCTGCTCGACGCCACGCTGTCCAAACGAGGCGAGACCCCACAGATAGGGTCTCCCGACCCCCACTGCGCTGGCGCCCAAGGCGAGAGCCTTGAAGACATCGGTGCCGCGGCGAAAACCGCCGTCCACGAGCACGGGAATCTTGCCGCTGGCCGCTTGCACGCATTCCGGCAGCGCCCTGATTGTCGATCCAACCTGATCGAGCTGCCGCGCTCCGTGGTTCGAAACGATCACGCCTGACAAGCCGTGCTTCACCGCGCGATCGGTGTCCTCGGACGTCAACACTCCCTTAACCACTACCGGGATCTTGCTGACTTCCCTAAGCCGCTGCAGTGTGTCCCAGGTCGGCGTGGGGAAAGGCCTGGGACTCGGCGGATCGCCAGAAGTCCAGAGCACGTCGTCCGGCTTGTAAACCAGCTTCCCGCTGGGGTCCCGGGGGACGCCATTCCCCTGACACCAGTTGCGCACCAGTCCGTTGTGCATGCTGCGCTCGCGATGCGAGACAACGTAAATGTCGACGGTGACGGAGATGCCGGAGCAGCCTTGATCTTCCAACTTTTCGGTGAAGGCCGACATCTGGCTCTTGGTCCGAAACTCGGCGGCGGTGGTGTACTGCCACCAGACCTTCGGTCCTTTTCCCGACGCGAGGATGTCGGCAGCACCCCCTGTCGTGATCATCATGGCGTTGGCGGTTTTGGCGGCGAGCGCCGTCTCCTGTTCTCCGTTCGGTATGAAGCAATTCTTGCCGTTGGTCACCGAAAGGTAGATAGGCTGGGTGAGTTGCTTCCCAAACAGGCCGATCGAAGTATCGATCTTGCTCACATCGTTGACTAGAAAATGAGGACGGATGGCGATGTTGTCAAAATCGGCCCGATTCGCGCGAAGGGAGGCTTCGTCATCGGAGCCCTCATCCAGATAGTCCCATGCAACGGGATCCAGCTTCGCCTTAGCCGCTTTGGCAAAATCGAATACATTTACCTGTCTCAGCAGAGCATCGCTCAGTTCACTGAATTTCTTGTCTGCCTTCAGCAGCGGAGACGCGGCCAGGAATTGACAGAATCCGCGGATTGCTTGCCGTCGAGTCATCGAGACACGAATATCACACTTTCGCGGGAAGATCAATGATAGATCACTTGATGGTCAAAGAGTGCGACGGCCAGGCCGGCTAAATTGCCAAAGAAATGGATCATATTGTTGAAGGTGTTTGATAATATGGATGCACGATGAACGTTCAGATGGAGGCCTGATCCCTATGACAAAGAGAGAATTTCTCGCGATGGGCTTAAGTCTAGGTGGAGCGCGAGCATTTGCGCAGGATTCGTCGGGAGCGGCACCGAGGGCCGGCGGAGCACAATCCGGCCGTAACCAGCCGATTCCCTCGCGAAAAGCGAAAACGACCAAGCTCTTCAAGAGTCCACCAGGGTTCCCGAACGGCGTTGCGGTAACGCCTGAGGGCTTATGGATCGCCGAGCAAAAACTTTCGGGCGCCGTGGCCGCGCAATATCACCTGGAAGAGCCGAAGGATCTTTCCGAAAAGGCATGGCTGGTCGATTGGAACGGCAAGGTGCTCAAGGAGGTCTCGACCCCATCGAGAAATACGAGCGGCATGGCCGTCGGCGGCGGATACGTTTGGATGTGCGCCAATGCGCCACCTGAAGGTGTCTTCCAGGTCGACATGAATTCCAAGTTGGTCAGTCACCGCCAGATCCCGCTAGGCCCCGCCAACGACGGTGGCGGCTGCCATGGAGCGTTGTACCAGGACGGCAAGCTCTGGATCGTCGCCAACCGGATTCGCGGGATTCTCCGGGTCGACGCGAAGACGTGGACGCCGGAATTCATGATTCCGATCTACCAGACTCCGGGCATGATGCGATATCACGGCATCGCCTGGGACAACGGCTCCATCTGGCAGTTGGCCGGAAATGATAGCAAAAACTTCGCGGAGGGACGTTCGGCCCTGGTGAAGTATGACGCTGCCACCGGCAGAGTGCTGGAGACGGCGGAGCTGGTTCCCGGCTCGTCGGATCCGCACGGCCTTGCCATGCACGACGGCGCCTTGATTAGCTGCGACGCCGGCATTCATCCTGGCTGGCCGAATTACGACAGTCCGACAACTGGTTGGATTTTCCGGATCGACCTGGCCTAAAGTCGTGGCAGCTTCGGATCCGGTTTGATGTTCCCGTGGAACATCCGGGTGATCTCACCCGCCAGTCGCAAGTACCAATCGCTGGGCAACTCCCCGCCGTCCGCATCCAGCGTCAGCCAATTGCCCTGATCGGGCGCCTCCTGGCGGTGCGAAACGACCTTGAGAATCGCGGTCCCCTCATCCACTTCATCAAACATGGCAATCTTCAGAACCTTGGCGCCGGCCACCTTAGCGTTGTAAGCCTGGCGCCAGAAGAACTCGCCGCGTAGCCGCGGAATCTGGTTTTCCCGGGCGTTGCGTTTCAGATTGTGCCAGGAAAAGCCCGGGAAAATCACCGGCATGTAGATCTGATGATTCGCCGCAGCACGTTCGACATCCGGAACCAGCACGTCCTGCTTCCACCGGTCCACGGCTTCAAGCGTGCCGTAGCGGCCCACGTTCCACGGCTGGACGACGTCCATCGCCGCATACGCCTCGGCCCAAGCCGGGTCTTGGCGCGAATCGGCGGTCAGGGTCCCCCAGCGCGCGGGAGTGCCGCCCATATAGGTGACCCGGTATGGCACCGGCGCGTTGGACTTGAACCAGTCGATCAGGTCCTTCGCCGCCTGGGGATCGGCCGGTGGATGGGCGTTGCCGTCGTTCAAGCCCATGCCCCAAATGGAAAGGACCGGCTTCCCGTTGTGGCGCTGATAGTTCGGATGCGAAGTCACCTTCAACTCGTCTACCAGATACGCCCAGTCGTCCTTTAACGTCTGAGCGAACGTCTCGGCATTCCCACCCGAGATGTCGTATTCGATGGCGAACGTCCGCCCGGATTCCCTGGCTGCCGCCATGATGTTCTTGAGCACTACGTCGCCATCCGCGTGCTTCCCCCGAATCGTGCCCACGAAGCGTTGCACCAGGACGCCGTCGAGCCCGTATTCTTTCATCCAACGGAAGTGGCGGCTCACCGTCTTCTGGTTCCGTGACGAGAACAGATACGCCGGCTTTCCGCCGATGGTCATGCCGGGAACTTCGCAGCGCTCATCGGGATCGAGTTCGCTGAGGTCGGGGTACAGTTCAACGGTCAGACTGTCGGCGGTGGGAACGCCGCGGGACCAGTGCGTCCAGCGCTCGGACCCATCCGACGGACACGTAAACCAACCCTGATATCCGATCAGGACCTTGTTGTCGAGCGTGGATGGGTCGACGGCGCCGGCTGCACTGAGAGCGGCCCGGCACAGAATCAGAACGAACGCGACGCGAACCAGGGACGCATCGCTCTTTACGGACGGTTTAGAATTCAAGCCGCAAGGCCATGGTTACGGTGCGATTGCCGCTCTTCGAAGCGATCTGTCCGTACGTCGAAGACGTAATGCTGGCGCTGGGCGCACCCAGATTCGGATGATTCAGGATGTTGTACATCTCGGCACGGAATTGCAGCCTCATGCGCTCGTGGATGGGCTGCCACCGGCTCATCACGGAATCGAAGCTGATGGTCCCGGGGTTGCGCAGATCGGGTTCCGTACGCGAGCCGCTGCCAAAGGAGTATGCCGCGGGACTGACGTACGCCGTTGTGTCGAACCATTGATTCATGGTCTGGGTGCCGCTCGGCAGATTGCCGTCCTTCAAGCGGTCTGCATAGCAGCCGAGGCCGCTCGCGCCCGGGAAACTGCAGGCAGCGCCGATGGAGATGGGCGTGCCGGTCTGCATCGCAAAGATACCGGCGGTCTGCCAGTTGCCGAGGATCCAGCTCGCCAGTCCGTGCGAAAGGAATTGCTTGCCATGCCCGAAGGGCAACTCATAAACGTAGTTGGCGACAACCCGCTGGGACACATCGGCGGCCGAAATGGACCTCGATAAACTGAGATTGTACGGGTTGATATAGTTGGTGCCCCCGAGAAACCGCTCGTTCACATTGTCGATCAGCTTGGCGGCTGTATACGACGCCTGGAACAACAGGCCGTGCGAGAACGCGCGCTCTGCCCGCAGCGTGAACCCGTGGTAGATCGAATCACCCACCGAGGCGCGGGTCTGACTTACGCCGCTGTACTGCGGGTAGGGCACTAACAAGGCTCCCTGCCTCACTTGCGCCGCGCTCATGGCTCCGGTGGCGATCTTGCCGAAGAAGGGGTTCGGGACCAGATTGTTGAGTTGCGAGCCCATCGAGAGATACTGCGGAAATGTCGCGTTGCGAGTGAAATTGTTCCAGATATGTTCGCCGCGGCTGCCGATGTAGGCCGCTTCGACGATGAGGTCTTTCGTAACGCTGCGTTGAAGGTTCGCGTTCCACATCTGGTTCATGGGTGTCACCCATGACGGGAAAATCGCGCCGATGCCGTTGCCGACCAGCGAATTCGGATAGGGCAACAGTCCCGTCACAAACGGATTGGTCAGCGACGCTCCCGCGACCGGCGTATTGGGCGCTGCCGGCGTTTGCCCGAAGTAAATGCCGGTGGAGACTGACGACCCGCTGCCCAGATCTCCCGGACTGGAACCGATACCACCGCTGCCTGGCGCATAGAACAAGCCATATGCCGCCCGGAACACCGTATTCGGCAGGAAGTTCCACACCACGCCCACGCGTGGCGCCCAATTCTTGTTGGGGTCGCTCGGATAGCGATGCGAACTGCTGGTGGCGAGCAGAACGCCCTTCAGACCGGTGACGGGCTCCGTCGCGCTCGGATCGAAGTAGGCGAGCTGATTGTAGCGCTCCTTAAACGGCGTCTGGTATTCGAAGCGAACTCCCAGGTTCACGGTGAGAGTACGGGATACCTTCCAATCGTCTTGCAGATACCAGTTGTAACTGGTCTGCAACAGCGCGAGCGATGGACCGACGGTGAAACTGCCACTGTCCGGCACGCCAAGCATGGCACTCGCCAAACCGTATCCGGCCGTGGCGGACGCCGTGGCAGGGTCGGGACCCTGGGTGTAATTCCGGCTGAATGAAAAGGTGCCGGACGGATAATCCGGGCGGAACGTATTGAACTGGCAGAAGAGCATGTCGTAGCCCGTCTTGATCGCGTGAGCCTTTTTCAGCCACGTAAAATGCGCTTGCACTTCAGGCGTGCTTTCGGCATCCACATCGTGCGACGCGCGGTCGGGACCGATGGCCGTAAAATCGGTGACATTGATCCGTGGGAAGATCGCATCCGCCGAGGCGGCCTTCAGATAGTTGGGCAGCCCGAGGCTCGCGATGTCGAAACCCACGCTGAGGGGCGTCAGTTTGATGATGGAACGCGTATAGCCGAGCCGGAATTCGCCGACCAGGTTCGGCGAAAAGGTTTCGGTGTCGCTGATTCCGTAGGTATACGCGATGGATTGCTGATTCCCGCCGCCGTTGGTGCCTTCTCCCGGAAAAGCGACATTGGTGTACGGGCTCGTCCGGGGCGAAGTCTGATAGCCATACCGGAAGAACAATCGGTTCCTGGTCCCGAAGTTCTGATCCACCCGCGTGAACCACTTGTCCGTATGCGTGATCAGGCCAAAATTCTGCGACCAGTTGGTTTGGAGCGTGGTGGATATCGCAAGCGTCGGATCGGGATAATATCCGAGGATCTTCCTCATGATCGGATCCATCCGATTCGCCGGGATCGCATTGTTCGGGAATAGGGAGCGGCTATAACCACTCTTCTGGGTAGGGTCCGCCACCGTGCTCTGCGGATCGTAGATCTTGATCAGCGCATTCGCGCTGGTAAACGTCTGCGAGAAATCGCCGCTCTTTTGCAGGGCAGTCGGCACGTTCGCGGTGGGGGTGCTGACGCCGTGATCGTTTACCTGTTCCCAATTGAAGAAGAAGAACGTCTGGTTGCGCCCGTCGTAGACGTGAGGGATGTAGGCGGGGCCGGACAGGGTGAACCCGTATTCGTTGTGCCGCTGCCGGCCGCGCAACACGTTGTTCCGGTTATTGGTCCAACTGTTGGCATTCAGCTTGTCATTTTTCAGATAGTCGTAGACGCTGCCGTGCACCTGGTTGGCGCCGGTCTTCCCGGCTGCCGCCAGAACGCCGCCGGCGGAGCGGCCATATTCGGCGGAGAAGCTGTTGGTAATGAAACGGACTTCCTGCACGGTCTCCTGAGGAGGAGTGTAAGCGTTGTCGAGAGTCGAATTGTTCCGCGTGTCCTGTCCATCGAGCAAAATGGCGCTCGTATTGGAACGGCCTCCGCTGATGATCGGCCCCGTCCCGCTATTGCCGGTCGCGATCACGCCCGGCGAGAGGTTCATCAGGGAGTAGGGACTGCGGCCTGTGGGAAGCTCGATGATCTGGGTGGCGCCTGTGACGTAGCCGAGCGACGAGCTCACCTGGTCTACGATCACCGCGTTCGAGATAACCGTGACTTCGTCGTGAATGGTGCCCGGCTTCAGAGTTACATTGATGGTCGCGGTCTGGCCCACCTGCACCGGAACGTCGGTCACGCGGTTAATCGAAAACCCCTCTTTTTCCACAGCCAGTTTGTATTTTCCAGCCAGCAGGTAGGGAATCTTGTAATAGCCTTCCTCGGTGGTTTCCGCGGCGGCTATGGCCCCGGTGGCTTGGTTCGTAGCCGTAACCTTCGCCTTCGGGATCGACGACCCCGTTGCATCCACGACTACTCCGGTGATGGCGCCTTGCTCGACTTGGGCAAAGCTGATGATGGCGTTCGTAGCCATGAGCAAGGGCGCGATCAGAAGCGCCATTTTGCGAGACATGTTGAATTCTCCCTCTTTACGGACAGCTAACGCCGCCCGGTTGGTCGTTACCATGACCCTGTGGTCGCCTCTTGGCGCCTACCCCTGTTGCGTGCCCGGCGATACCAGGGCCGAAAGCATCTCGATGGCGAGACTGTAACCCGAACGCAGTATTACAACAACGTTAGGATAGGTTCCTAACGTTCGGCTAAACATCAGAAAACAAGCTCTCTAGATTTGCTCGCGTTTGTATCGGTAGCTACTGGGTGGCGGAAACACAAAAAACGACAATTGGCCGCGGATAAACGCTGATGGACGCTGATAAGAAAGTTTTTGTTTTATCGGTGTCCATCGGTGTCCATCTGCGGGCAATTGCCTTTGCCTCAGTGCGAGTCGTGGCAGAGATTGCAATCATTGGAGGCTTGATACCGGTCATGGCAAGCCATGCAATCGGTCATGGCTATCGATTTTTCCTGCCCGACTGAATCCCGCTCGGCCACCGGACCGTGGCAGATGGCGCAGTCCACCTTGGCTTTCTTATGGTGTACTTCATGCGAGAAGTACACCGTTTTGGGTAGCCGGTAGATCCTTACCCAGGGAACTGGCTTCTTCTGCGACGCGAACCCAGCCAGTTTCTGAATGGCGGCACTCTCCTTCTTAATCGACAGGTGGCAGCCCATACATGCGATTTCCGCAGGATATCCGGCGGCGTCTCCCGGAGGCCGGATTGCGTGGCAATCCAGGCACTTCACCCCGGCCGCGGAATGCGTCTTATGACTGAACGGGATGGGTTGCTCGGGCGGCGCCTTCGGTTGGAAGGGCTTGGTTTGCGCAGCGCAGATCACAGCAACGGCCAGGAATTGGACGACCCGCCTCATAGACGCGGCAGCGCGAACGCAACGAAATCACCGATCTGGAAAGGCCCCGGTTCCACAGACTTTTCGGGGTTCAGGTCGTCGCTCACGGGAACCACCACGAACTGCCGGCCATCGACCATGTACGTGCTCGGCGTGGCGAACGCTCCTCCGCCCAGATAGGTCTCCCACAGCACTTTGCCGGTCTTGGCATGGTAGGCGCGGAAGACGTTGTCGAGGGTGCCCGCGCTGAAAACGACGCCGCCCGCGGTGACGATGTTGCCGCCCCGAATATACGTGCCGGTGCGTGGGATTCCACGAGCGGTGAGTCCCTTGAACTCGCCGTGCGGAACCTGCCACGCGATCCTGGCGTTGTGGAGATCGATGGCCGAAATCCGTCCCCAAGGCGGCTTGGTGATCGGGTAGCCCTCCTCGTCGACATTCAAATGGTATCCGCTGAAACCGTAGCGGTAGCCTGCATTGGCCGGCGCATCCTCGAGCGCCGTGCTCCAGGAGATCTCGTTATGGTTCACGTATAGCCACTCGGATTGCGGATCGAAGCTGCCGCCTCCCCACAGCGCTCCACCGTGGAATCCCGGGAACGTCATCGTCTCACGGGCGCCGGGCGGAGTGAACATCGGCCCGAATCGATAGTCCTTCGTCTTCTCCATCGCGTACGCGCGCGCCGCGGGAGAAATATCGCTCAGGTCCTCGCGCGAAATTCCCTGGCGGGAAAAGGCCGGCGGGGCAGTAGGGAATGGCTGCGTAGGATACGACCCTTCACCGGGCGCGTCCGATTGCGGAACTTTTCGTTCTTCGATCGGGTAGAGTGGCTTGCCGGTCTGGCGGTCGAGCAGATACACCCAGCCCGTCTTCGAAACTTGCGCGACGACATCGGTCTTGCGCCCATTGTGGGTGATATTCAGCAGCTTGGGAGCGCACGGAATATCGTAATCCCACAGGTCGTGGTGCACCGTTTGAAAATGCCAGGCGCGCTCTCCCGTCTGCGCTTTCAACGCCAGCACCGAGTTGCCGAACAGGTTCGCGCCAGCGCGGTCGCCTCCGAAAAAGTCGAAGGTCGGAGAACCGGTTCCCAGAAACACCAGGCCGCGCTTCTCGTCGATACTGAGCCCACCCCAACAGTTCGCGCCGCCCGTCGTCTTCCACGATTCCGGAGACCAGGTGTCGTACCCGAATTCGCCCGGGTGCGGAATTGTGTGGAAGATCCACCGCTGCTTGCCGGTGCGGATATCGTAGGCGCGAATGTGTCCGGGCGCGGCCGGCCGCGGGCCCTCGCCGGTCCGGCTGGTGACAATCAGCAGATCCTGGTAGATGGCGCCGGGTGTCGTCGAAACAATCGAGACGCCGGTCGCGTCGCGATCGACATTCTTTTCGAGATCGATCGCGCCCTCTTCTCCAAACGTTGGCACCGGCTTGCCGGTCTTCGCATCCAGGCACCAGATCTTGTTCTGGATGGGCGCATAGATCCGTTCGTTGGCGCCGTCCTTGGCATACGTCACGCCGCGCGTCACGCCGAATCCACGGCGGTTGGTGTTCCCACTGAGCGGAGCGAACGTCCACAGCACTTTGCCGTTGTCCGCGTGGAGCGCCTGCACCACCAGGTCGGCGCCGACGATGTACATGATGCCGTCCACGACCAGCGGCGTGCACTCCACCGAACCGCGATAGCGCGAGTTCTCGGCAGCCGAGTGGTGCACCCACGCCGGTTTCAGATCGGCAACGTTGGCGGCAGTGATCTGCGACAAGGGAGAGTAGCGGCTCGCCTCCGGATCGCCGGCGTAGTGTTTCCAGTCCTGCGAACGGCCCGCTGCCGCGCGGCCGGCCAATGGCGTCAGGGCGCCGCCGGCCGCGAGTTGCATGAACTTCCTGCGGAGGATCATAGTAGCGTCAACTGAGGATCGCCTGGATCGGGCCGGCCCCTTCTTCCACCAGGTGAAAAGTTCTGCCGAAGACGGGGATCTCCATCTTCTTGTAGTCCAGGCCCAACTGGTGAAGGATGGTGGCGTGTAGGTCGCTGCAGTAATGCGGATTCTCCACTGCCCGATAGCCGACTTCATCGGTTTCGCCGTGAGTCATCCCGCCCTTCACGCCGCCTCCCGCGAGCCACACCGAATACCCGCGCGGATTATGATCGCGTCCGGTAGTGTTTTGCGACCAGGGCGTGCGGCCGAAATCGCTCGCGAAGACCACCAGCGTAGAATCGAGCATGCCCCGCTGCTTCAGGTCGCGGATGAGGCCGGCGATCGGCTTATCCACGGCGCGGCAACTCTTCTCATGGTCCTTCATGTCCACATGGGCATCCCAACTTCCATTGCCGCCTCCGCCATTGCAGAGCTGGATGTAGCGGACGCCTTTTTCCACCAGGCGCCGCGTCATCAGAAGCTGCCGCCCAAAGTCATCCGTGTCCTTCTCGCCGATTCCGTAGAGGTCCTGCACGTGCTTCGGCTCATTCGCGAAGTCTACCACCTCGGGTGCGGACAACTGCATTCTCGCCGCCAGCTCATACGACTGCACGCGGCCGGCGATGTCCGTGTTGACCGCGTAGACGTCGCGGAATTCCTTGTTGAGCCGAAGCAGCGTTTGCATTTGCAGTTCGCGCTCGGTGGCAGTGCCGCCTTTCGGCGGATACAGATTCGGGATCGGTGTGTCGCCTGCGCGGAACGGCGTCGCGGCCGAGCTGGCGCCGAGATACCCGCCCGTCAACTGCACCGGCGAAGAGGGACGCCCGATATTGACGAACGTCGGCAGGTTCTGGTTCGCGCTTCCCAGGGCGTAGGAGACCCAGCTTCCCAGGCAAGGGTGGTCGAAGGCGCGGCCGCGATGTCCGGTCGCGGTCTCGATCACGGCTGGAAAGTGGTTGCCTTCGTGATTCCACATGGAACGCACGATGGCAATTTCATCGATCGTTGCGCCGATGTTGGGCAGGATGTCGGACACCGGAACGCCGGACTTCCCGCAGGGCTTGAAAGTGCGGATACACGGGATCACCGGCCGCTTGATCTCGGCCACGTTGTCTCCGAAGGCGGTGCCGTCCATCATCTTGCCGGCATGCTTATTGTCCTTCGGGTCGAACGTGTCCAACTGGCTCACGCCGCCGCACATAAAGAGGTAGATGACCGACTTGGCCTTGGGTTCGAAATGCGGCCCGAGCCGGGCGTCTTTGAGCTTGCCATCGTCCGCGAAGAGACCGCCCAGGGCAGCGCCGAAGAATCCGCCCGCTGCCCGCGTGACAAAACCGCGCCGCGACACTCGACCGCAAGGATAGGGGTTGATTGAGTTCACTGGATTCATCGGACGAACACAAACTCGTCGAGATTAAACAACAGCCAGGCGAAGCCCTTGAGCCGCGCCGGATCGTTTGCCAGGTAAGTCATCGCTTCGTCCTTCTCGCCGCCCGAAGCGTGTCTGCCGAGGGCGATCCGGTACCCCAGATCGACAGCCGCGCCGAGATCCGCACCGGCTTCCTGCTGCAGCCGCTCAGCGAATTTGGCAGTCGCCTTTTCGACCTCATCGCTGTTCATCAGGAACAGGCCCTGCGGCGCGGTGACGGTGCGCGTGCGCAGCGGGCAGGGAAGGCGGCCGTCATCCACGTCGAACGCTTGCAGGAAATTGGGCACCACGTCGCGGCTCGTCGAGAAGCCGCGAATCATGTACGCGCCGCGCCGATTGGCGGGCGCCGGCGCCGCACCGTTTCCACGGCCTCCGCCGCCGTTTCCGCGCCGCGGCGTTTCGGACGATGCGATGTCGAACGAGGGGCCGCCCACTGCCAGATCCAGCGTTCCCGCCGATGCCAGGATGCCATCCCAGATTGGCTCCGCTTCCAGCCGGTTCAAGCGAAAGCTCCAGAGATAATCGTTCGCCGGATCGATCTTAGAATTTGTGGACAGCACGGCGGGGTCGATCGCAGAGGCCCGCTGATAGGTTTCAGAGGTCACCATCAGCCGGTTCATCTCCTTCATGCTGAATTTTCGGGCCACGAATTCCGCCGCCAGCCAGTCGAGCAGTTCGGGATTCGTGGGCATGCCGCCCAACGTCCCGAAATCGCTGGGTGTCTTCTGCAAGCCTTCGCCATAGTGCCACTGCCAGAGGCGATTGACGGCCACGCGGGCGAAGAATGGATTCTCGGGCGCGGTCAGCCAATCCGCGAAACCTTCGATTCGGCCGTCCCGGAAATCGGGTTTGGCGGGAGCGAAGGGCCAGCCCGGTTCCACCGGCTTGTCCTTCTCGGGACGATCGGGTTCGCCGCTGGAGAGAACGTAACTCTGCTCTTTCTCGCGGCCGCGGTCGATTTCCACCGTCCAGAACGCCGGCAGCGCCGAACCGCCTCCACGACCCCCGCCGAGCGCTCCGATCTGCCGGTTCACCTCGTCGAACTTCTTGCGGTCGGCCTCGGGTAGAAGCTCCTTCACCTTGACGGGATCGACTCGCAATGGCACGAAGTAGTCGTCCACCATCTTCTGTTCGGCGAACGTCCGCTGCCTCTCGGGTTTGCGAACGGCGGCCTGCGCATCAGGCGGCAGCATCAGGATGCGTTCTTCTTCCAGCCGCTTGCGAATGGGCCCTTCGAGCGCCGCCAACTGGGCCTTCAGAGGCGCTTCCGCGGCCGCGCGCGCCTTCTGTGCTTCCTCGGACGCATCGGCATTCTTCAGGATGTCGGCCGGTGACGCCAAGGTCAACTTTTTGACTGCCAGCGGATCGAAGAGCGCCTTCATCGCGTAGAAGTCGCGCTGCGAGATCGGGTCGTACATGTGATCGTGGCACTTGGCACAGCCAACGGTCAGGCCCATGAACGCGGTCGAAACCGTCTCCACGGCGACGATGGGAAGCTCGCCGGTGTCCTTGTTGTCGCGCGAAACTCCGCCGCGCGCGAGGAATCCCAACGCGAACAGATCGTCCGCCCGGGGCTCGATCCGGGAGCGAATCCCGATGTCCGATACGCGCGTGCGCTCGTTGCGGTATCCGGTCAGTTGCGCGCGCACAAACTGGTCATACGGCAAATCGCGGTTCAGCTCGTGGATGACCCAGTCGCGCCAAAGATGGATCCCGGCTTGGGCATACATCCTCTCGTCGACATCGGCGTATCGCAAAACGTCGAGCCAATGCCGTCCATAGCGAACGCCGTACTGAGGGTCCGCCAGGAGCCGATCCACCACTTTCTCATACGCGTCGGGCGACTCGTCTTTGAGGAAGGCGTCCTGCTCGGCGGGCGTGGGAGGCAGCCCGATCAGGTCGAGGTAAACACGCCGCAACAGGGTAACCTTGTCCGCCGGACCCGCCGGCCGCAGGCCCTTCTTCTTGAGTTCCGCAGCGATGAATGCGTCGATGGGATTCCTGGATCGCGTCACTCCCGCTGGCACCGCGGGACGAACCACCGGCTTCTGCGACCACAATACGACGCCCTCTTTCGGGGCACTGAGCGCGATGCCCGACAACACCAACGCCGTGGATAATATTCGTTTCACCGCCGACATCTTCAACCCGCCTTTGGCGTCCAAAAAGCTTCACCTGCCGGCATGAACTCGATGGGCACTTCCGTGACGAAGGTCCGCAGCCATCGCGCGCACTCGGCCATTCCGCCCTCTTCCGACATGTCGTGACCCAGGACGATCATGCCCTTCTTCTTTCCCGCGGCCACCGAGTCCCGCACGTACTCGCCCGCGTCCCATTCTCCCGGCTCACCGCACACCAGAACGTCCACTTCGCTTCCCGAGAGATACCGCTGGATGAGGCCGACCGGCGTGGAGCCCGGATTGAACGCCACCGAGCTGACGGGCATTTGCGGATCGCCGATCACTCGGATAGCGCGAACCTTCAGGCGGTCTTTAATCTGACGCGCGAGTTCTTCCAACGTAATCTTCGGCAGGGTGTAGAGCCTGACATTGTCGGGAACCTGGAATTTCTCCCATCCCAGTGCCAGGCCCATTCCGCGGATAATCCCATCCGGCTTCTGCGCGTGCCAGTGGTCATGAAAGCGCCATACCACGAGTCCGTGATCCTCTATGTAACTCCGCTTCAGTTGCACCAACGGATCCTCGGCGTTGTTACGGGCGTGAAACTCATCCTCGGCGCCACTGTAGAAAGTCGGCTCGTGTACGACGATGAAGTTCCGCTGCGCCGCCGAGGCACGTTTCAACAGGTCGAGCGTGGCCACCATGGTCGTGGCGATTCCCTTGACCACGGTATCCGGATTGCCGGCTTTGATCGTGTCGACCGTCTGCGCGCGCCAGGGCACACCGGCGTTTTTCTGAATCCGCTCGATCAACTGCCGTGCGGTCAGACCCGGCTCCTGGGCGGCCAGGGGTCGAAGGGCGAGCAGTCCGCCGGTCCAGCTCAGGAATGACCTTCTCGTCGGTCGACTTGCAGTGAACATAGGGTATCCCAACCGGCCGGGCAGTGGCCGACGCTAATGCCACACCGTCAGAAGTTTAGCCGAGAGACAAGCGTCAGGCAACGTTACATCGCGTCCTAACGTTGGCCGGTACGGTAGCTACGCAGCGTCAGACGGGAGGCTGGGTGACCTTGCGCCACGCCACCAACTCCACGCTGTCGCCGATTTCATTCTGCTCGGAAACCCGCAGGACCATCTCCAGGTCGGGAAGCCGGCTGCCGGGAGGCAGTCCTAACATGCGCCGGACTTGCGCGGCGGAGTCTTTGCGTAGCAGCAGTTCGCCCGACATCTCGGTCGCCGACATGGACTGTCCCGCCACCAACAGGACGCGTCCCGAGTGGGCGGTATTCTCCAGCAAATAAACCCTGGCAAAAGTAATCTTCTTGCCGGTCTTGGTGTCCAGGTGGACTTCGAATTTCGCCGGTTCGCCCTGCAGCGGATGCCGGTTGAGTATGACTTCCGGTTTGCCCGGACGCGGCAGTTCATCAAAAGGAAAATTCGAATCGTTCACCGGAAACAGAGCCGCCCACGGATTCGAGAGCGAACTACCGAGAACGACGAAGTTCCCTGTCCGGAAAGCCCTGGCATGCATTTGACGCGCCTGCCGAATGGTCACATCCCAACCCCGCGCCTCCAGATCTCCAGCAATACGGTTGGCGTTCTGTAAGTCTCCCACGTTGGTAATCTGCCGCGTGGAAAGGCTTCCCCAGAAGCGCAGAAGGTCCTTCTCCTTCGCCATCTCTGGAACGTTAAGATAGGTCAGGTTCTCGTATTCCTCGAGCGTGAACCGGCGGTCGAGTAAAACCTGGATCAGCACCAGGGCGTCATCGGCGACGATTACCTGGGCGGCACGAGGCGTGCCCTGAAAGGCCGCGACAATCAGGCTGTCACTCGACCCGCTGACCAGAACCCAGCGTCTCACGCCCCACCACGCGAGGGCCGCCACGCACACCAATAGGATGGCGGCCGCGACGCGCCAACGCCGGAGCCAATCGTGCGACCGATCGGGCGCTAATCGCGGCAGCACGAGCGGGACATCGGTGACAGGCGAATACAGCGGTCCGAGCGCGGACGCGGGGACGAAACAGAACTCCGGGACGTACGAGCCAGAGGGGAGACTAATACGGAATTTCGACTCGGCGCCGGCGGTGCCGTAGTGTTGCAGGAGGCGCTTGCGCACGTCGCTTGCAGTCACGCGAACTATGGCGTCGTCGGCGGTGTCATAGGTGGCAGGGCGGCCGAATAACGCCACTCCGATACTGCGCTCCCGCAAGTCCGCCGGGTCGCCGTGGAGCGCCTGTTCGACGATGTGCTTCAGGAATTCCTGGCAGCGATGGCTGCCCTTGAAAGTCGCTCCCTTGATGATCTCATCCAGGTGAGCGCGCAACTCCACCTCATGCTTTACCGCCTCGCTGATCTTGGCGACGGCTGCCGCGTGGGTGGCGCTATCAACTTTGCCGGCCATCCGAGAATACCAGTGGACACGAGAATATCACACAAGCCCGGAGCGTCATTCCTCTTGGGGTTCCATGCTCAGGCGCGCCGAGATCTCGTCCGCCACCGCTCGCACCTGCTCGCTGCATTCCGGATATCGCTCCAACGGAAAGCGTTCCGCCGGAGCGGAAATGCCGATCGATCCGACGATCATTCCTCGTTGTGCGCGGATCGGCGCAGCGACGCAGCGGAGTCCTTCCCTGAATTCGGCGTCGTCCGTGGCATAGCCCTGCTCCTGGATTTCGGCGCACGCCTTTGCCAGATCCGTAAGGGTAGCGATGGTTTGCTTCGTATGTATGGACAACGGTGTGGATCCGAAAATCGCGCGCAACTCGTCCCGGCTAAGTCCGGCCAGCAATGCCTTGCCGTGAGCGGTGCAATGCAGCGGAACCATTTCCCCGGTCTGTCCGGAAACGGCAATCACGTGATTGGCGGACGCGTGGTCGATGAACAGCGCGCTTCTGCCCTCGCGAATCGCCAGGTGCACGGTCTCGTTGGTACGCTTGGCAAGCTGCTTCAAGTGCTCTTGCGAGACGCGGATCAGCATCGTGCCCCAATCGTACCGGTGGGAGAGTCGCCAGAGGGTGGGTCCCAGGATGAAGTCTTTCCGCCCTGCCGGATATGCGAGAAACCCGCGGCGTTTGAGCGTGAATGCCAGCCGGAAAACGCTGCTGCGGTCGATCCCGACCAGATTCGTTAACTCGGCCAGAGAGACGGGATCGTCGGAATTCGCGACCGCTTCCAGAATTACCAACCCCCGGTCGAGGCTCTGAATCGGCTGGGTTTCACGGGGGGCAGCGCTATTCGGCATGTCCCATTATATGCAATGGTCATTGTGTTAATGTCAGTTCCTCGCCGAAGGTGCTTGCCCGGGAACCTGCGAATTTCGCCTTGACTTCTTCAGGAGCCGCTGATATTCTTCTCCGCAAGTTCTACTTTTACGCAAAGGTCATTGTATTAGATACAATGATCGCCGAAGCCGAGAAGGCTTTCGGGCCACGATGCCTGGGAGGTTAGGATGTCTGCGAAGAACGCTCTGCTACGCGCAACTCTGCTGTTACAGTTAACCGCTGTCTGCCTGGTTTACGGCCAGATTCGCTCCGGGACCATTACCGGGTCTGTGAAGGACGCCAGCGGCGCCGTCGTTGCGAATGCTGCCGTCTCAATCGTCAATCAAGAGACCAACATCAACGCCAACGCCACCACCAACGAGTCGGGCCAGTTTACGTTTCCGTACCTTTCGGCCGGGCCGTATACGCTCACGGTGAACGCGCCGGGATTCGTGGTTTTCAAAGAGACCGGAATCAATGTCACGACGGCCCAGACGGTCAGGGTGGACGCGGCTTTGAAAGTGACCACCATCGAGACCACTGTGGAAGTGGAAGCGCAGGCGGCGACGATCCAGACCGATAGCACGAGCGTAACCGGAGCTGTGCTGGCGCGGGCGATCGATGCGATCCCCAATGTCACGCAGAATCCGCTTTACTATGCCTTCCTGCAAAACGGCGTTCAGCCGCGCAATGCGGCGACCGCTACGACCGGCGATAACTCCTTCGGTATCGGCGTGAACGGCCGGCGGCAGTTCTCCGCGGTCGGCATCAATGGAGGACGCGCCTTCACCAACGACATTCAACTCGACGGTCTGCCAGTGATGGGCGGCGGATACAACGAGGCGGCCGTGATTCCCAACACGGAAGGGTTGCAGGAAGTCCGCGTCATCAGTAATAACTTCAGCGCCGAGTATGGCCGCGGTCAAGGCGTGATTGCGATGAGCACAAAGTCCGGCACTAACTCCTTCCATGGACAGGCGACTTACACGCTCCGCAACGAAGCGCTGAATGCCAACACGAACTCGAACAAAGCCAACGGCAGCCCGCGGGGACCCTTTAAATCGAACGAATGGGGCGGGGCGGTGGCAGGCCCGATCATCAAGAATCGCCTGTTCTTCTCGAGTAGCTATCACTACTTGAGATTCAACAGGGGCGTCACTATGATCTCGACGGTGCCAACGGACCTGGAGCGCACTGGCAACTTCAGTCAGACCCTGATTCGCGAGACCACTGGCCTCCCGGTGGGTCCGGTTGTCTTCAACCCTTACAGCGTAGTGCAACAGGGACCGGATCTCTTCCAGAGGAACCCTTACCCGAACGCCACCGTCCCCAACGATTCGCCTGCGTACGCTGCGGCGCTCTACATGGACAGCTTCTATCCCAAGCCGAACCGCACACCTGACGATGTGTTCAACACCAACAACTACACGTCGTCTATCGTGCAGACGGTGCGCCGCCAGAGCCTCAACAACCGCATCGACTACCGATTGGGAAAACATTCGATCTATGGAAGTGCGGGGTTCGGATACGGGCAGGTCTTGACCCCGCGAGCATTCGGAACATCGTTTTTCAACGGCGCCCCGGCATTGACCAGCGATCGCAATCCATATGCGCAGATCGGCGACACGATCGTGCTCGGACCGACGGTCGTGCTCGACGTCCGCTATGGTGTGACGCGAATCAATACCGAGGCCTTCGCAGGCGACAAAGATGGCTTCACCGATTACGACAAGATCGGTGTACCTAAGAATCTGCAGCCGTACATCCAGATCTATGGGGCGGGGCCGGTCCTGAGTAACTACGGCGGCGGAACGGGCGGCGGCAGTAACTGGACCGCGCTCACCGTTGGCAATTTCGGAACTAAGCATGAGCGCCAGACCAGTCACGTCGTAACCGGTAGCCTGACTAAGAGCCGCGGCAACTGGACACACAAGTTCGGCGCGGAATTTCGCAACTTACTCTCCAACTACAGCGACCTGGAGGAAGCGTCGGTGTCGATGCCGTCCGTAAGCAACGCGGTGGGCGGTAACTTCGTGTTTCAGTACACCACCGCTACCGGCGTCGTGGCGCAACAGAATACGACGAATCAGCAGAAAGGCATCAACGGCGCGACGCTCTTCACCGGCGCCGGTCTGTGGTGGATCCGCCCGGGCGCCAACCTGCTGGCGGCCTTCGGCCAGCCGTACTTCGCCGTCTACTCGCAAAACGATTGGCGGGTCACGTCAAAGTTGACGCTCAACCTGGGATTGCGTTGGGACCTGCAGCCGGGGCCGACCGAGAGACATGACCGGATGGCGGCGTATGACCTCGAGGCGAAGAATCCGTTTGGAACCCTCGGTGCGATTGCGTTTCCCGGAACGAACGGCTATAGCCGGGGCCTGTGGGATACCCACTACAACAACTGGGGGCCGCGCGTGGGTCTGGCTTATCAGATGCGCCCGGGGCTGGTTCTGCGCGGCGGCTTCGGTGTCGCCTACCTGCCGAGCAACACGGGATACTTCTCCGGACCGAACGATTACGGCTCGACCTCGTTCGGCAATGGCACAAACATGATCCCCTACGGAAACAATCCGAATGGGGTTCCGGCATACCGTTATACGGACCTCCAACCGCTCTCTCTAGCGGTCGGCGCCAATGTCAACGATCCCTCGGTGTACGGCGTTTCCGAGGCGCGCTTCGAACGCCATTTGAAGAACGGCGTTTCCAAGCAGTGGAACTTCTTCATCGAGAAGTCCTTTGCGCGGAGCTGGTTCCTTTCGGTGGGATACAGCGGCGCGGCGAGCCGAAACCTGTCCAATCGCAACCAGGTGTTTGAGAGTCTGCAGAATGTTCCGGATTCCGTGCTCGCCACCTGGAAGCAGCAGTACATCGCGAGCAATGGCACCATCAATCCCGCGATGCTGCTAGTGCCGAATCCGCTGCAGCCGGCCACGGGCCCGCTGAAGAATTTCAACGGCGCCATTGGAGCGGCCACGGTTACGCAGTTCGTGAACTATTTGCCGTACCAATACCTGTACGGCACGGGCGCGCGGATTAACGATTCCCGCGGATTCGCCGACTTCAACTCACTGCAAGTTCGCATGAGCCACGCCTTCGCGCACGGCTTCTTAGTGGACTTCAACTACACGTGGTCCAAGGAACTGGACTACACGAGCACGGCAACCGAAGACGGCCAGGGATTCAACAGTGGGGGCACCGCCGGCGCTCCCGACATTCTGAATCTGGCCAACAACCGCCGCTATGGCTCCGCCGATACGCCGCATCGCGCCACGGTCATCATGGTGTATGAGTTGCCCTTCGGTCCGGGGAAGGCGTTGGCTCCCAAGAATAAAGTGCTGAGCGCCATCGTCGGGAACTGGCAGGCGGGCAGCGTGGTGACCGCGCAGGCGGGTATGCCGATCATCATCAGCGGCGCTTCCGATGGCACTTTGGTCGGCCGTCCGCACCGCATCGCGGGTGCACCGCTCGAAGTGCCGAAGAACTTGCAGAAGTGGTACGACGGCGTCACTCAGGTGACACTGCCGTGCGGCCGCATCGTCACTCCAGGCAAGAATACGTTCCTCAAGTACGACGCTTGCGCGTGGGACGGTCAAGTCATTCTGGCCCCGAACGGTAAGTACATCGCGGATCAATATTGGGTCGGACCGGCAGCCCAGGACTATGGCGATTTCCGTGGACCCGGGCGGTTCAACATGGATATGAGCCTGCGCCGCACCTTCAAGATCAAGGAACACATGACGCTGAACTTCAATGCGGACGCAACCAACCTGTTGAACAGCGCTCAGTATAGCGGGGCCTACGCCGGAGGTCTGGGCAACACCAATCTGGTGGACAATCCTGCGAAGGGACTGAAGGTCGGGATGGGGACGAACGATGCCTTCGGCACCATCGGAGTGGGCACCTTTGACCCGCGTCAGGTAACCATGCGACTATTGCTTCGTTTCTGACGCGCGAGTCAAGGAGTAGCCATGTCCAAGGCAAAACCGTACGCGATTGGCATTGCCGCGCTTGCCGTTCTGGGATCGGCGATCTTCGCGGCCAGCCAGAACTTCGTGCCCGACTACGTATTCAAAGGGTCCGCTCTGACCGGATGGCACCAACTCGGCGCGGCTGACTGGCGCGCCGAAAACGGAGAGATCATCGGCGCCGCCAAGCAGGATGGCGGCTGGCTGGTGCTCGACAAAGGCTATCAGGACATCGGATTCTACACGTCGTTTCAGTGTGCCGGCGCTTGCAAGGCGGGTGTGCTGCTGCGTGCGGAGAAAACTGCGGAAGGCATGAAGGGCATCTTCGTCTCGCTGGCCGAGGGGGATGTGGCGGCTTACGACGTAGTCCTCGATCCGCAGGGCAAGGAAGTCAGCCGCACCAAACTCGGCGCCGGTCCGGGGGCGATGATTCGCATGGCGAGCGGCCGGTTCAGCGGCGGCGAAGATCTGGTGCCCGGGTTTTCGAAGCCGGCGCCGACGCGAGCCGAATTGGCTGCGGCTGCTGCACGGGCGCCTGCTCCTGGCGGTGGTGGCGGAGGAGGACGTGGCGGCCGCGGCGGCGGTGGACCCGCATTGCCGGCGAACGAGTGGCACACGGTGCAGATCATGCTCGACGCCGACGTGTTGAGCCTCTCGGTGAATGGACGCGGCGGCGGCAGCGGCACTACCAACGATCGCATGATGGGCTTCGGCTCGCTGGCGCTCTATGCCGGCGGCTCGGGCGAGGTCCGCTATAAAGAGGTGTCGTACAAGGATCTCAACTCCAAGTTCGAGCCCAAAGAGTCGGTCTCGACGAATTTCCAGATGCAGCGGCTCAGCGACTTTTACTACGGGTGGTGCGCCGCGGCTGCCGACATCAATCACGACGGCGTGATGGACGTGATTGCCGGACCCTTCTACTTCCTGGGGCCGGATTATACCGAGAGACGAGAGTTCACTGCCGCCCGCACGTACAATCCGAGCAATCAATTCTCCCAGGCCATGGTGAATTTCGCCTATGACTTTACCGGCGACGGCTGGCCTGACATCCTGCTGGTTGACCAGCGGCCCATCTATCTTTATGTGAATCCGCGAGGCGAATCACGCCGTTGGGACCGCTACAATGTCGTCCCTCAGGCTTCGACCGAGATCGAGCTGCTCAAAGATATCGACGGCGACGGCAAGCCCGAAGTCCTGTTCGGAGGCGACGGCGCTTTGGAGTACGCCAAGCCGGATCCGGCGAACCCGACGGCGCCCTGGATCGTACACAAGATCTCCGAGAAAATCGGCGTCAACGCCCACGGCATGGGCGTCGGGGACATCAACGGCGACGGGCGGATGGACGTGGTCAACGCTCGCGGTTGGTGGGAACAGCCGCCCGCCGGCTCCACGCAGGAGACCTGGACATTCCATGCGGCAGCGTTCGGCAACGGCGGCGCCGAAATGGGAATCTACGACGTGAACGGCGACGGTTTGAACGATGTGGTGACCGCGCTGGCGGCTCACGGATGGGGGCTCGCGTGGTTCGAGCAGAAGCGCGACAAAGACGCCAAGATCTCGTTCGTCCAGCACAACATCATGGGCGATTTTTCGACGAAGAACGCGGGCAACGTCACCTTCTCCGAACTGCATGGCGTGACGTTTGCCGATCTCGATGGCGACGGCATACTCGACGTGATCGTCGGCAAGCGCCACTTTTCGCACCTGGAAAGCTACACCGATCCAGACCCGTACGGTCCCGCGGTGCTGTATTGGTACCGGACGGTGCGCAATCCGAAAGCGGAGGGCGGGGCGGAGTTCGTTCCGGAGCTGATTCACAACCGTTCGGGAGTTGGCTCTCACCTGGCGGCAGTGGATCTGAACGGCGATGGCACACCCGACATTATCACCTCGACCAATCGGGGCACATTCATTTTCTGGAACAAGATGCAGGCGAAAGGGAAAACGCCCGCCAAGAAGTAATCCCCGATATGGTCATGCGACAACTCGCGATTACCCTTTTGTTTATTGCGTGCCCGGCGGCCGGCGTCGCGCAGACCGACTGGCCCATTTATGGTCACGATCCCAGCGGTTTGCAGTATTCGCCCCTGAAGCAGATCGATACGAAGAACGTCGGAAAGCTTCAGGTCGCGTGGACCTACGACACGCGTCCCGCTGCCGTGCCTGCATCGGACGGCGTAGAAGCTAAGCCGGCGCCGCGCAACCGCGCGTCGCAAGCGACTCCTCTCGTCGTCGGCGGCATCTTGTATTTATCGACTCCTTACGGCCGCGTGGCCGCGATGGAACCGGAGACGGGGAAGAAGATCTGGGAGTACGAATCCGAGTACACACCGTCGGGACGGGGCATTGCCTACTGGCCGGGCGATGCGGCGCTGCCCGCGCAGATCGTCGTGGCCACGATGAACGGATGGCTGTTTACTCTGGACGCCAAGACCGGCAAACTGACCACTTCGTTTGGCGATAACGGGAGGGTCAATCTCAAGACTGGTGTCGCGGATAAATTTCCGCGCGGCCGCTATGGGGTATCGTCGCCTCCCGCGATTTACAAGAACCTGATCTTCAGCGGCGCGCAACTTCAGGAAGAGCCGGCAAACGGGCCGAGCGGCGACATTCGCGCCTGGGATGTCCATACCGGCAAACTGGTCTGGACGTTTCACACGATTCCCCGCCCCGGCGAGGCCAACCACGACGCGTGGGAAGGCGATCAGTGGGCCGATCGCTCCGGCGCCAATGTGTGGGGTTTCATGACCGTGGATGTGGACCGCGGATTGCTGTTCCTGCCGATCGGCACGCCGACGCCGGATTTCTACGGCGGCAGCCGCAAAGGCTCGAATCTGTACGGCTCGTCGCTGGTAGTGTTGGAGGCGGCCACCGGCAAGCTGAAGTGGTTTTTCCAGACTACGCACCACGACAACTGGGACTACGACCTGACTTCGGCGCCGGCGCTGATCGATGTGACGCAGAACGGGAAAAAGATTCCGGCTGTGGCGCAGTGGACCAAGCAGGGCCTCCTCTTCTTCTTCAATCGCCTGACGGGCGAGCCGATTTACAAGGTCGAGGAGCGCGAGGTGGCCTCCGACAATCCCGTGCCCGGGGATCAGAATTGGCCGACGCAGCCGTTTCCGGTCAAGCCGCCGCCGCTGGCGCGCATGACTTTCAAATTGGACGAGGTCGCCAAGGTGACGCCGGAGCACGAGAAGTATTGCAAGGATCTGTTGGCGCTCGAAGGCGGCGCAATCGGTGGCGGACCCTACGCGCAGTATGGGCCGAAGCTGCGCGTGATTTTCCCCGGCTGGGTCGGTGGCGGCAACTGGAGTCCTACCGCGTTCCATCCCGATTTGGGCTACATCTTTGTCACCTCGCACGATCTGGGCAACCTGAACAAGATGGTGCCGTCGCGCGACGGCACATCGTTCAGTCGCGTAGGCGCCGACAATGCTCCCTCCAATTCCGGCGGCCGGTTCTGGGATGGCGCGAAGAAATGGCCATGCCAGGCGCCCCCCTGGGCCGAGATCATTGCGGTGAACGTGAATACCGGCGATATCGCCTGGCGGAACCCGTTGGGGTCGTTCGATGAACTGGACGCGCTGGGCGTGCCGAAGACCGGGACTCCCGAACCCAGGGGCGGGCCCATCGCCACGGCCGGCGGCCTGGTTTTCATCGGCGCCACCATCGACGCGCGCTTTCGAGCCTTGGAAGCGCGGACTGGTAAAGAGCTTTGGGCGACCAAGCTGGTGGACGCTGCCAAATCGACACCCATCACCTATCAGGGCAAGAACGGTAAACAGTACGTGGCGATTCTGGCCGGCGGCGGAGAGACGCGCAGTCCGGATAATCCGGGCGGACGTTTATATGTCTTCGCCTTGCCGTAGACGCACTTCCTCGGAGCACAATGAGCAAAAAGACGACCATTGCGATCGCACATAGCGATGCCGATCTCGGCAAGCCAGCCGAATACACCAGGGCCCAACTTGACCTGGTCAAGGATATGATCCGGCAAATTGCCGACCAGACGATGGGAGGAATGCACAACATAGTTAAGGCGGGCGACAAGGTTCTGATCAAGATCAATACCGTGATCCCGGTGCCTGCCAATGCCGGTTTCACTACCGATCCCCGGATGCTCGAAGCGCTGATCGAACTCGTGCAGGAACAGAATCCGGGACGAATTCAGATTGGCGAGCGCTGCGCCATGGGCGCCGATACCATGAAGGCGATGGAGGTGTGCGGCATTGTGGAGGTGGCCCAGCGGACGGGCGTGGAGCTATGCCCGTTCGAGCACGCGCCGTTCGACATGTACAAGATCGACCGCCCGATCAGCTTCAACGAATTCCCCGTGCCGCGCCCGGTCCGCGAAGCTGACGTCTACATCGGGCTGCCCAAGATGAAGGTCCACGTGCACACGACCTTTACCGGCGCGATGAAGTTGCAGTTCGGCAATCTGCCGGACTATAACTGGATGGTCAAATGCCATCGCGACGACATCTATCAGAAGATCGTCAATCTCACGCGCGCCGCCAATCCGAAATGGTTCGTGATGGACTCGCTATATGCCTGCCAGGGCAACGGGCCTTTCAGCCCTTACAGCGAGGACCTGATCAAGGACTTCAACACCATCTGCGGCGGTCCCGATCCGGTTGCCGTGGACACCATCTGCGAAGCGCTGATGGATTGGGACTATCCCGGCACGAATGTTCCTTCCACGGTTCTGGGAGCGGCCGAGGGGCTCGGCACCAACCGGATGGACGAAATCGAAATCGCCGGCGTGCCGATCGACAAGGTCAAACGGCGGTTCCGGCGACAGCACACGGTTTTGCAGGGCCAGTACAAGAACGTGAATGTCATCATGGGATCGACCTGCGAGGCCGGCTGCAAGGCGATCGTGCGCATTCAATTGGATCAGTTGCAAGCCGACGGCACGCTGGACCGGTTGAAGCGCCCTCTCTACGTGTTTACCGGGCTGCAATTCGAGCAGCAGATCCAACCCGTGGATGGCGACGTGATCGTGGTCGGCGACTGCGCCAAGCCTGTGCTCGACCGTTTTCCCGATGCAAAATATTGGGGCGAGTGCGAAGAGTATCCAAACTGCACACCGATCTGGGCCAACCGCCCGGACGTGGGCATCGGCAGCTACGTGCGGCATCTCCTGGCTGTCCAGGAAGCAAACTAACTAACCAGTTATGACGTCATCATCGCCAGCCATCGATCGGCATCGGACACTCCGGCTCGCCTGGTTCGACCGTACCGACTACGATCTCCGCCAGGGAGTTTTGCGGCTCCTGGCGATCAAGGATTCCGACATACGCCTGCTGACATTGGAGCAGTGCCAGTCCGCCATCGACCAGGGACTTCACGCCGGAGGCGCGTTTTCCGCCACGATTCCGCTGGTGGCGCTGTACTACGGCGGCTTCCTCAACGCCGATGTCGCCGACCCCACGCGATCCGGGCAGGATACTTTCGTTCTCAGCAAGGGCCACGCGGTGGCGGCGCTGGCGTCGATCTATGCGGAACTCGGCTACTTCGATCGCGCCGTGCTGCGCAACTCGCGCTCGCATGCCAGTATATTGAACGGGCATCCGGGGCCGATCCTTCCGGGTGTCTCGATCGCGACCGGTCCCATGGGACAGGGCTTCGGCGTGGCGCAGGGCTTCGCCATCGCGGGCAGACTTACGCCGCGGTTCGACTCCTACTGCATGACGGGCGACGGTGAACTCCAGGAGGGTCCGATCTGGGAGGCGGTGATGTTCGCCGGCCAGAAGCACCTGGACAACCTGTGCCTGCTGGTGGATCAGAATAACGGCCAGCTCGATATCTCCAGCCGTATGGTGTTTCCCATGCCCAAGCTGGAATCGGTTTTCGCCGCTTTCGACTGGCAGGTGCATAGCGTCGACGCGACTTCTTACGATGGCGTGTTGGCCGCGCTCGAACAGTTCCGCTTCGGTCCGCGCAACGGAAAGCCCACGGCGATCGTCTGCCACAGCACCAAGGGCCATGGCGCGCTCTCGGATTTCCTGAACAAGCACAAGGTGGTGATGGGTGGGAAACTGCTCGAGCAGGAAATCGCCCTGCAGGGGGAACTGAGGGCCCGCCGTGTCGAGGAGTTCGAGCAACTGTACCGAAATCTGAGCGAGCACCCAGAGGGCGAGAAGCATCGTAAGACGTTGGACACGATTGCACGCCAGACGCATCTGGACCCGGATCGAGGCTTCGCGCAGGTCGTGGGTCCGGTGGTAACCCGCCGCGTGCCGCCGCGCGACAAGCGGATCCGCTACAATCCGGAGTCGCTTTTCAAGATCGACCCCGCGAAGGAGTACAGCGCCGCCGATATCGTGACCGCATCCATGAAAGTGTTCGCACGCGACGCCCGCGTGGTCTCGATCGATGCGGATCTGGCCACCACCAGCGGACTGGAGGCCGGCGTCGCGGCCGTCGATCAGCGTCGCGCGTTGAACGCCGGAGTCGCGGAAGCCAACATGATGGCGCTCGGCGAGGCGTTCGCCGCCCTGGGATACAACGCGTGGACCAGCACCTTCTGCCCCTTCTGGGATTGGAAGGTGATGCGCCGGATCGCGGTGGGATATCAGGAGCGGCTCGAAGCCATCGAAGCCGCGGACGGCTGGTTGAGCGAAGGCCACGGCCTGGATCTTACGATGCTGGCGACGGCTTCTAATTTCGAGACTCGCACCAACGGCGCCACCCACATGGCGAATGACGATGCGACGATTTTCGACGGCATGGCGCACCTGAAGATCATCGATGTCTCGTGCCCGCAGCAATTGCTCTCGATCATGAAGTGGATCATGGAGGGCAATCGCGGGCTTGTGTACCTGCGCGTGATGCGCACCCCGTCGGCCGTCCTTTATGGGGGCGATTACGTGTTCGAGTTCGGCAAGGGTCACGTAGTTCGGCAGAGCGCGGACTCTCGCGCCACGATCGTCAGCAGCGGCCGGGGGGTGCACGAGGCGTTGGCGGCGGCGGCGATGTGTCCGGGTGTGTCGGTAGTCGATATGCCGTCGATCGACGAACATCTCCTGCTCGAGCTCTACGATTCCGGCAAGCCGATGCTGATTGCCGAGCAGAACAACGGCTACATCTGGCAGAATCTCCTCAAGGTCTTGTACCGGCATCGTGGCGAGCGGGCCGGGACCAGCCGGATCGTCACGATAAATACTCTGAACGCGGAGGGCAAGCCGCAGTTCATCCACTCCGCGACTTATGAGGAACTGATCGAAGTCTACAGGCTCTCCGGGTCGAAACTCGCGGAGAGGCTCCGGGGACTCGTGGGAGGGACACGATGAGTGTGCCGTCGATGCATGAAACGGAAGTTGAAGAACTGGACCTGCCGGGCCGGCATTTGCGATGGGTGGTATCGCCCGAGGGCATACCGGCGAAGCATTGCTCGGCATGCGTGATCCGCATCGCGCCCGGTGAAAAGGTGCGGCCCGCGCACAGTCATCCCCACGGGGAAGAGGTCATCTACATCGTGCGCGGGTCCGGCCGCGTGCTGGTGGCAGGCGACGTGTCGCCGGTCCGCGAAGGGACCACGGTGCTGTTTCCGCAGGGCGCGGTTCACATGCTGCACAACACGGGCACGGACGAGATGAAGGTAGTGTGCTTCTTCGCTCCGTCCACGGGTCTCGATAATTACCAGATGCACGAGGGCGTGGACTTCCCCGACTGAGTCTACTGCGGATCGGCAAAATCCAGCCGGTCTTTCTTGTCCTCGATGTTCTTTCCGTCGAGTGCGGGCGTCTTCTTCAGTTCTTCGAAGCTTTTGAAGCTGCCGTGTTTTGTGCGGTACTCGACGATTGCCTCCGCGGTCGCAGAGGGAACGTCGAGCGCGCCAGACAATTCCTGCGCCGTTGCCTTGTTGACCTTCACCCTCGGCCCGAAATTCTTCGCCAGATACTCGACGATCTTTTCGAACTCGGCGTCGGTCCCTTCGGCTCCGCGGGCGATCATGTCATCCACGATCGTCGCCCAGCGATCTGACGAGTTGTGCTGCTTCAGCGTAGAGGTCAGTCCGTGGCACTTGGTGCATGTTCGCTCCAGCAGCGCCTTGCCATCGTCCTGCGCCGCCGCCGATCCGGCACAGACGAGCGCTGCCAAGAGACTCGCGCTTCGCTTCATGCGGTCCCCTCGTTCCAATGGACCATCGGCAGACCCGCGATGGGCGACCGGAAATACGGAATTCGTTTGCCCTTCAACGATCCAATGTAGACCGTGCGAAGGTCCGGCCCGCCGAACGTCACGCTCGCCATCCAAGGTGCGATTCCGCGGCCGGTGGGGAACAGCACGTCCTCCGTCACGTGGTTGCGAAAGAAGGCCTGCTCGAGCGCATCCACCTGCTGCGGGTCCCCTTCATCCAGAAGAAAGCGCAAATCGCCTTTGGGAGTCAGGACGAACAATTTGTCGGAATACACCAAAGTGCCCCAGAGGTTGCCGTAGCTATCGAACGCGATGCCGTCGGGCCATGCCCCTTTTCCCAGGCGGGTTGGTCCGAAGGTTTCCCGTTCGGCCGGCTCGCCGCGCTCGTCGATGCGGAGTCGCGTGATGCAGCCACCGGCTGTTTCGACGACGTACAGAAACTCCTCCCTGGCATCGAAGCGGATTTCGTTGGTGAAGCGGAAGCCGTCCGCGATCATACGGAATTTGCCGTCTTCGTAGCGCGCGAGGTATCCATCCGGGAGATCGGTGCGTAAGGCGCGCATCCAGTTCTTCACTCGCGTGGAGATCGTGATCCAGACGCGATCCTTGGAATCGCGAAGCACGAAGTTGACTTTGCCGATTGCCTCGCCATCGATACTGTCCGCCAGCACTCGCGTGTCGCCGTCGCGCGTCATGATCTCGAGACAGTCCGTGCCGAAGTTCGAAATCAGAATGTCGCCATTGGCCGCAAACGCGAGCCCGTTCGGCAAAGTCCCTTCCAGATAGCGTGTCGCTTCGCTGTCCGCTCCCTCGAAACTCTCCGAACGTTTCTGAGCGATGATGCTCTGCGAACCGTTCGGACTCAATCGCGCGACTCCGCCGCGGGCATCCGCCGCCCACAGCGTGCCGTCGCGTTCCGCCAGAATGCACTCGGGACGTTGCAGGTCGCTGCCTATGTATTGGATGCAGTTCTTGTCGACTCCGAAGTCGAGAATCGGATTTGGGCCCACGTCGCTCGTTCCCTTACGATCGGAATGCGTATCCCAGCTTCTGCAGATATTCTTTGCTGACGCGCGCAGTCTCTAGCGGGGCCATCGGAGGCTTCCCGCTGGGATCCAGTTCGACCATGACGATTTTCATTTCGCGAGACTGCTCGAGCAGGTCCAGCACGGCCGGGAGGTCGACCTTACCCTGTCCCAACGGGCAGTATTCCGCCCAATGCGCACCGCCATTCCAGTCCTTCAGGTGTACGTGACGAATCAGCGGCAGAAAATCCTTTACCACTTTGACCGGATCGGAGCCGCCTTTCGCGAGTTGCCCCACGTCGGGTCCGAACTTCACGACCTTGGTGTCGACCGCGTCCAGCACCGCGTACACCTCGTCGCGAGACTCGATGCAGGTGCCGGTGTGCTGGTGGAGCGCGGCGGTGATTCCCACGTCGGAGACCGCCTTGCTGATCTCATTGAGAGCCGCGACAATATCCGCCTTGCTGGTCTTGAAATCGTAGGCAGACCGCTTGACTCCGTTCGGCCCGATGACGGCGGTGACGCCACCGCATTTCTGAATCAGCTTCGCCCAGCGGACGATCTTCGCCACCTCGTCCTTCCGTTGCGCCGGATCGGTGAGGTTCACATTGCAGTAGGCGGAAATCAACGGCAGGTGCGCGCCGTCGAGAACCGCCTTGAGACCGCCCTTCAATTCCCACGCGTCGAGATACTCGCCGAACGTCTCATAGCCTTCGTAACCCAGACTGCCGGCATCGTGAATCGCAGCCGTCGCGTCGTCGGGCTTGAACCCCCAAGTGATTCCGGTGTGACCGATCCGCAGCCTCCGCTTCGTCTGACCGTGGCTCCGCGCCGCTCCCATCGCGATCCCCAAACCGCACAGAAAGCTTCGCCTGGCGATACCGTTGGGTTGTGATCTCACCTTGCCTCCATACAACTATGATCAGTTGAATTGTATATTGTACAATGATCGTTGCGATAAGGCTAGGTTGCCATGCAAAGATCGGGAGGGAATTTGACTGCGGATTATTCGAGCTTCGGACTGCAAGACAAGGTCGCGATCGTGACCGGACCTTCGCAAGGAATTGGCCGCGCCATCGCGTTGGGCCTGGCGCAGGCGGGAGCGCATGTGGTGCTCGCGAAGCATCCAGTCAGCCGGCAGGAGGAGGTCCGCCAGCTCCAGGCGGAGATCGAAGGGCTGGGGCGTAAGACGCTCCTGGTAGCCACGGACGTCTCGGTCGTCGCCGACCTGCGCGCCATGGTCCAAAAGGCTCACGAGACATTCGGCCGGATCGACATCCTCGTCAACAACGCCGGTTGGACGGGCACGACGCTGGCCTTGGACGTGACCGAAGACGAGTACGACCGGACCATGGCGGCGTCTCTCAAGAGCGTCTTCTTCGCGTGTCAGGAGGCGGCGCGAGTCATGATCCCGCAGGGCGGCGGCAAGATCGTCAACATCGGGTCCAACTTTGGGGTCGTGGGGTTCAAGACGCGATCGGTGTACTCAGCCGCCAAGGCCGGGGTCCATCACCTCTCCCGTGCGCTTTCCCTGGAGTGGGCGAAACAGGGCGTCACCGTCAACGTCGTCGCGCCTTGTATCACTGAGACCGACTCCCGAAGGATGATCCTGGAGCGCCCCGGATACAAGGAGTGGGCGACGAACCAAGCCCTGCCGATCGGGCGTTGGAACCAGCCGGAAGACCTGGTCGGAGCGGTGCTCTTTCTTTGCAGCCACCTGTCGGACATGGTGGTCGGACACGTTCTGATGGTGGACGGGGGCTGGACGATTCACTAGCGGATTAGCCGCTATTGGGTCGCGGTGATTCCCCCGTCGACGTACAGAGTCTGGCCGGTGATGAAGTCCGATGCCGGCGAAACGAAAAACAGGACCGAGCGCATGACGTCCTCGGGCTCAGCGATGCGCCCCAGTGGAATCCGCGAAACCAGGGAGTCATAAAAGCTGGCATCCGCCAGCATTCGCGCGCTCATCTCCGTGTTGACGAAAGTCGGAGCGACGACGTTGACGTTGATCCTGTGCGGCGCCCATTCGGCAGCCAATTGCTTGCAGAGAATTCCCAAGCCGCCCTTCGTGGCGCAATACGCCGCGTAACCGCGGCCGCGCAGCGCGAGTTGCGTCCGGACCGAACCGATGTGCACGTGCTTTCCGCCCGACTGCTGCCGGATCATGTGCCTCGCCGCGGCCTGGGACTGAAACATGGCGCCCTTCAGGTTGATCGCAACCACGTTGTCGAAGACTTCTTCAGTTACCTCTTCGGCCTTCTGCTCGCGGTTGACGCCGACACAGTTGACCAGAATGTCCAGCCGTCCAAAGTGCTCGACCACGCCATCGACCATACGCTGAGTCTCGGCGGGAGAAACCACGTCAAAGGTTGCGGAGTAGGCATCGTGGCCTCGGGCCCGGAGGGAGTCGGCGAAGGCATCGGCTTGGGCGCCTTCGATGCCTGTGACGGCGATCCTTGCGCCCATTTCCGCGAGGCCGAGGCTCACGGCGGCGCCGATACCGCGGTAGCCTCCGGTGATCAGCGCGACCTTGCTACGGATTCCAAAAATCTGTTCTGCCCGGGACACGCCCACGATTGTAGCCCGAAGGAGAACGATGTACGAACTGTGTCTGCCGGGCCGCAAGATTTGGAAGGATTCATATTGTGTTCGGCCTGTTGTACGCGGCGGCTCACTGTTCAGCCCCGATCCGAATGGATTTATGGTCCGGACGATTACGGGCCGGCGGCCTGCGCGCGCTCTGGATGTAGCGATCGGACAAGGCGGAATGCACTGTGGCTGGCCGCCCACGGATGGACGGTCACTGGCTTCGATATCTCCCCTGTCGCGATCGATGAGACGCGGGCATTCCGAAACACGATCAATAGTGAATGTTTCAGCTCCGCGTGCAACACCTCAACCATCAATTGGCGCCGCTCAGGCGTGGGGAAGCGACTCCGATCCTATGCTATTACACGGTACTGTTATTGCTGCTTGGTGGGTGCGGGCTTGTTCACCGCAGGGTCTGTCGCCGCGGGTGGATCGGGCTCGCCTTTATCCCGGCGCTTGCCGAAGATTTTTCCAATGGCGCGCACGACGGGGTTGCGGCGCTTGACGGGCCCTTCGGCGCCTGGGTCCGCCGGGGCCGTGGGCAGTGCGACCACCGGTGCGATCTCGGGCGCGGGCGCCGGCTGGGCCAAGCGCGGCGGGGGAGGCGCTTCGCCAGCCACCCGGAGTTCGCGACGTTCCGCCGGATTCTTGATCGATTCGGCTACACTGGCCGGCCCGACGCTCATCGCGGGAGTGACTCGTAGCGCAGGCGCCGGCGGTGACATCGGGGTGGTACGCACGGGACGCGGCGGCGCCGTCTTCTTCGCCTGCACGACGGGCTTTGGCAGCGCTGGTTCCGAAGCCGGTTCGGGCGGCGCCGCACTTTCGACCGGCTGCTCCGCGGGGAGCGGTTGTGCCGGAGCAGGCGGTATGGGAGCGGCCGGCTGCGGAATCGCGACCGGCTGCGCGGATGCGGCCTGGACAGTGGACTTCCCTCGATGCCTCGCCGGAAAAAATGCCATAGCGCCGCCCAACAGAAAGCTGGCGGCAATCATGCACGCGGGCACAACCAACCGTCGCCGCCGGCGGCGCGCGGTGTTGGCCAGGGCCGGAATCGTCATCCAAGGTTCCGCCAGCGGCGCGGCAGCCACAGGAGCCTGGCGAATGCCCTCCTCGATAGCCGCGTAGAATTCCTGTGCGCTCTGGAAGCGGCGCGCGGGGTCCTTCTCCAACGCGCGCAGGATCGCGTGGTTGAGCGCCGGACCGATGGACGGCTCCAGTTCCATAGGCGGCGCCGGCACCGCGTCCTGATGGGCCAGCATCACCTCGAAGCCGCTGGCGCCGGTGAACGGCGGCCGTCCCGTGACGAGTTCGTAGAGCACCACGCCGGTGGAATAAATGTCGCTGCGCGCATCCACCGGGACATTGCCGAGCGCCTGCTCGGGCGACATGTAGCAGGGCGATCCGGCGAAGTCGCCCGTCTGGGTGAGACGCGGGCTGCTGGCGGATCGCGCGAGTCCGAAGTCCGTCAGCTTGACGGCTCCGGGGTATTGGCTGGCGGGCCCGGTCACGAGAATGTTGTCCGGCTTGATGTCGCGGTGGACCACGCCTTGGCTATGCGCGTAGGCCAGCCCGGCAAGCGTTCCCAGCACGTATGAGACTCCCTGCGCAATCGGGACGCGGCCGCGCTCGAGAACCACGCGCAGCGATTCGCCATCGATCAGTTCCATGACAAGCGCCAAGCCGTAGGGCGTCCAGAACGCGTGGTGCACGTCCGCGATATTCGGATGATGCAAGCTCGCCTGCACCTGGATCTCGCGCAGGAATCGCTGCTCCTCTTCTTCGGCCGCGGGCCGGCCCTTGGTGAGGAGCTTGATCGCGTCCACGCGCCGGGTGATGACGTGCTCGGCGCGATACACCTCGCCGTAGGCGCCGGCGCCGATGCGGGAGAGAATCCGGTAATCGCCGATCTGGGTGCCGATTTCCATCACGATCACCGGCCGGTAAACCAGAGCACCACCAGCAGCAATGCCACGCAAACCGCGGCGGCGCCGCTGTAGAGCACCCAGGCCCATGGCTCGGCCGACGCGTCGGTGGCGGTGAGAAATGCCGGAACGGAGTGCTTGACCGGCGGCAGTGAGAGCTGTGTCGGCGGCGGCGCGGCCGGCACCGCGGGTGCGACGGTCGGAACCGGAAACATGATCACGGGTTTCACGGCCATCGCGACCGGCGCCGCCAGCGTGGGCTGCGGGCCAGGCTGCGTGGAAGGCGGCGGAGGATTCAGGTCGAGCGCGGCGACGGCTTCCAAAACGGCGCGGTCGAAATCGTCCGCAGTCTGATAGCGATCCGCCGGAGCCTTGGCGATGGCCTGCAAGACCACCGGATCGAGCGCCTTGGGAATGCGCGGATTCCAGTCGGAGGGCGGGCGCGGCGCTTCACTCACGTGCGCCGCCATCAGCTCGAACTGGCTTTGGGAAACGAACGGCGGCAGCCCGGCGAGCATCTCGTAGAACACGATTCCGAGCGAGTAAAGGTCGCTGCGCCCATCCACGTCTCCGATGGCCTTGATCTGCTCCGGCGAAATATATTTCAGGTTGCCGACCACCGCGCCCACCTGCGTCAGCTTGGGGCTGGCCGCCACCTTGGCGCACAAGAAGTTCGCCAGCTTGAGCGTGCCCTCGGGGGTGATGATGATATTCTCCGGCGTGATGTCGCGATGTACGATCCGCTGCTCGTGCGCGAATGCGATCGCTGTCAGCGCCTGGCAGATGAAACCGGCGGCGTCGCGCCACGGCAGAGGTCCGGCTTGCAGCCGCTCGGCCAGCGTGGGTCCCTCCACCAGCTCCGTAGTCATGACCAACTGGCGGTCCAGCTCGACGGCGCTGAAAAGCGTGACGATGTTGGGGTGGACGAGGCGGGAGCGCACGCGCAGCTCGCGCATGAAGCGCTCGTTCTGCTCACGATCGTCCTGCGCGCTCTTGGGCAGCATCCGCAGGATTTCGAGACGCTGGGCACACGTGTTCAGAACGCGGTACTCAATCCCGCTCTTCGAGCGCTTGGCCACGTCCAGGAATTTGTACCCGGCATACGTTTCGCCGAGATCGAATCCCATCGCAGAGTCTCCTGTCGGGTAGGCATCCGGCCAAATGCCGGACTAATCCAAACCCGTGTCAAGTTTAGAGGTTATGGGAGATATGGATCAATTAGCCGAACGTTATCAAAATTTTGAAAACCAAGGTGGATGGTGCGGAAAACTTCGATGTGGGCCGGCAGAATGACGTGATAGCGTCCGCCGCCGGTTTCTTCGATCGTGGCGCGCTCCGGCGTACAGAGGTTGCGGTCGGGCAGGCAGGCGGTCTTGAGGAACACGACATTCGAGGAAACGAACGACATGCTGGAGGAGACGTCGGGCTTGGGACCCGCCGTGAAGGACCAGTTCAGGATGTCGTGGTTCTCGTACCCGCCGCCGGTGGAGGCGGTGAAGCCGACCCAGGCCGCGCCTTCGGCATCCGTAACCACCGAGAGATCGATGGCGGAAGTGAGGATGGGGGCGGCACGGTTGTCGAGGAATACGGTGAGAACGGGCGGCCGGTAGACGATGCGGACGGTGTGGACCTTGCGGTCTTTGAGCTTGGTGTGGAGGGCGGTGGTGAGACCGAGACGAGCCGGAGGCCAACTCATTTCGGTGAAGCTGCCGTTGGTGGAGATGACGAGAAAGTTATCCGAGGGGTCGCTGATTTCCTGGTTGTGATACGTATCGAAAAAGACCGCGATGCTGTGAGGAATCCCCGGAGTCTCGTGACTGCCGATTCCCTCGCCGATGGCAAATCCGCCGGATGCGCCCTGGCCGGCGATCGCATGGGGACCGCTGTTCTGCACCACGAAAGCGAGTCCGTCGACGCCATGGCCGAGTCCGCCCTGTTGCGTGAGTTGGAACTGGAAGGTGGTATCGAAACCAGAAGCCACGGTCTGTTTCCCCGTGTACCAGACGGCGCCGGCGCGGTCCCGCACGGCGGGGGTCAAGCGGAGAGCGCTCTTACTGGAGCGCGCGGACTGGACCAGCTTGAGACTAGCCTGCGAGGCGAAGTCTGGAAATGCGAAGGTAGGCTGATCGGCGGCCGCGAGTGGCAGCGCCAGGCCCAGAACAAGGATCGCGGGGCTCATGCCTACTCATACGTCGCGCAGAGCAGGCGCGGTTTCACTAAGTTTTCGGCGGCCAGCTACGAGGCCGGCGTACCGCCTAACTTCGCGATCACGCTTTCCGCAATCCGTTCCGTCAGCGCCGAGATCGTCAGGAACGGGTTGACGCCGATGGCCGTCGGGATGATGGAGCCATCCGCCACATAGAGGCCGTCGTGGATGTCTCCGTTCTCCTTGAAAACCTGGCCGAGATGGTTCACCACGCCGGTAGTGTGGCTCTCGCCCATCGGGCACCCTCCCAATGGATGCGGCGTCAGCAGCGTGTGAACGGGGCTGAAAGCCCACAGCGGATTCTCAATAAATGTCGCGCCCAGAGCAGTGGTGTGGGCCAAGGCCAAGGCGATCTCGCGCTTGTATACGTCCTGATCGCCCGCCCCGGGCCACACCAGCGTGGGCTCGCCGGTCACGCGATCCAACTCGACGCGTCCGCCGGCGTTGTCCTGACCCATGATCAGGTACATAAGAGTAGAATTCAGGGCGCCGACTTCCAATCGCGGATTGAACGCGCCGAAATCCCAGGCGCGGCGTTGGAACTCCCTCAGGTTGTCCAGGAAATCGTCGGGATCGGTGTCCTTGCCGATGAATGCCGCGAACGTGGCGCGGGCTGCGTCCACGTAGATCAGAGGCAAAGAGAGGTCTTCGAACGTGACTCGCTGGGCGAGAGGTTTGTTGGTGTGGTACTTGACGCGGGCAACGATGGAGGGGCCCGGAAACAGCGTCGGTCCGGGGCCGGGCTGAATGCGGCGCGCGCGATCGCTTTGAGGATATGTGCCCCACCCCAGCATGTCGGTCCGCCGGTCGCCGTTATAGGCGAAGGCAATGAAATCGCCGTTGCCGCTGAAGCGTGATCCCAAAGTGCCGGGAAGGCTCAAGCCGTTATTGCGAGACCTCAGCATGATGCCCGTCGATCCCAGGGCTCCGGCCGAGACCACGACTAATCGACGCGCCAGCAGCGATCCTGTCTCCTCGCCCGCGTCGCCGCGGCGTGTATATTGGACTGCGTATCCGCCCGACGATGCTTGACCGATCCGGTCCACTTCCACTTGCGTAAAGATATGCGCGCCGCCCGACTTAGCCAACGCGAGGTAGTTAGTATCTAGCGTGTTCTTGGCGCCTACGTTGCAGCCGCTGATACAGTCGCCGCAGTTAATGCACTGCCTCTGTTTTCACGCCGAACGAGTTATCGCCCTCGAACTCGAAATTGACGGCGATATCACAGAGATCGAAATCGGCGCCGGCAATACCCTGGGCCCCGCGTTCGAGCGCCTTCACCTTGCTCAGATCGCGCCCGTGCGGGTGAGGGGCGGCATGCAGCGTCGAGCGAACCCGTGCGTACAGCGGCTGCATTGCCCCGGTATCCCAGGCATCGCGAATTGCCTGCGGCCATTGGGGATTATCGAATACTTCGCGATCCGGCACGATGGCCACATTGGCGTTGATCAGCGAAGTCCCACCGAGCCCCGATGCCATCCACGCCCCGATATCGGCGCCGATTCGAAAGTCGTAGAGTCCCAGCGGATTGAGCGGACTTCGAAGCGCCGCGGCCCCGGGAGCAAGGTTATCCGGGAACTGCCCGGGAAGCCACTCTCTTCCTCGCTCGAGCACACACACAGATGGCTTCTTGCCGGGCCACTGGGCAGTTACCAGGCGGGCCGCCGTTATCGCCCCCCGTAACCGGACCCGATTACGATCACGTCATAGCCGTCGGCCAACCGGTGATCCCAGTTGTCGGCTAAGGGAGTTCTGGCGATTGTATACATGTAGAACCTACTTAGCGGTCACCTGACTTGAGGAACTTCAGCAGCTCCCGGCAGAAGATGTCCGGTACTTGAAGGTGCGGTACATGACCCACATTCGGGATCAGCACCAACTCGGCGCCTGGAATCGTGTCGGCGATGTGCTTCGCCAGCGCGGGGAAATTCTCTCCATCCTTGTCCCCGCCCAGCACGAGGGTCTTGACCTTGATGTGCGGCCAGTCATAGACGACAGGATCGAGGTAAGTGATCTGCTGATAGATCGAGCGCACCATGGCGAGCCGGGGCCAATCGCCGCTCAGCGTCGGCGCATACAGAATGCGCACATACTGCTCGTATTCCGGCTTCCAGGCGCCGGGGAAGTAGCGCCGGATATTGGCGTAGTACGCCTGGTAGGTCTGGTCGTGGGTCTGCGCCATGGTCGCCTTGTAGGCGTCGTCCGCCGTGCGCCACGGCCGCTCCCAGCGCGCGTCGGTAAGGCCGATCGGGTTATTGATGACGACGCGCTCGGTCAAGTCCGGATAGGAGGCCGCGAATCGCGCCGCCAGCATGCCGCCCATCGAGTGTCCGACGATCGCTGCTTTGGTAATGCCGAGCGATTGAAGCAGCCTACGAGTGTTCAGCGCCATGTCGTGAAAGTTGTACGGGATGATCGGCTTCGACGACCGGCCGAAGCCGATCTGGTCCGGTGCGATCACGCGGAAACCCTCCTGGCGAAGAACCTCGATCGGTCCGCTAAAGTAGAAGCCGCCAAAGTTCATCCCGTGGAACAAGACCACCGTACGGCCGTTCGGCTGGCCGGCCGGCGGCACATCCATGTACGCCATGCGCACATCCTGGCCGTAAACTGTCAGCGGCAAGTACGAGACAGGATATGGGTACGCGATGTCATCGTATGTGATGCTGCCGGGCTTGACGTCGGTAGGTGCGTGGGGCGGCGTGTCGGTCTGACTCTGACCCAACATCACCAGACACAGCACCAGACAGGGGGCCTTCCAGCCGCAATGCTTCATACAAGCTAAAACCTCGTGCTTATCATACTCTGGAGTCATCCCGAGCATGAGTACCAGACGCAGTGTATTGCCGATCGCGCTAGCCATCCTGGTGGCGCTGCCCATAGCGGGCGCGCTGTACCAGACTCTGTGCGTGCGGAGCGAGTCCAGCCGGTTCCCGCCGCCCGGCCGGCTCATTAATGTTGCGGCGTCCGGTGAGCGGCGGCTACATCTGATCTGCATTGGCCAAGGCGAACCCACAGTCATCTTCGAGCCTAGTGGATTCGGAGGCGCGCTGAGTTCACGTTTGGCCCGCGAAGAAGTGAGCGCCCGCACGCGCGTGTGTTCGTACGACCGCATGGGGATGGGATGGAGCGATCCCGGCCCGAGCGTGATTTCGGCGGGGCTGCTCGCGGATGACCTGGAACGTCTGACGATGCAGGCCGAACTCCGGCCACCGTTCATTCTGGTGCCGGCATCGATCGGTGGCCTCACTGTCGAACTGTTCGCGCGGCGGCATCCCGACAAAGTGGCGGGACTGGTCTTCGTCGACGCGGCGAACAGCGTCCTCCACGAGCGTTTTGCCGCGCAGATCACCCGCACGCAGGTAGCGGCAGCCTGCCTCGTCCCGACAGCCGCGCGACTCGGCGTGTTGCGCTTGATCGATCCATTCGGGCTGCGGCGCGAACAATCTGACGCGGCCGCGCAAGCCATCGCGCGCCTCTATCGCGTGGAACCGATGAACACCTTCTGCGGAGTGGCGCGAGGGTTTGGCACCACGTCGCGGGAACTGACCGATGCGCCGCCGCTCGCACCCGAGATACCGTTGGTCGTGTTGGTACACGAAAGACCTGACGGGCTGTTTCCACCCGGGTTCGCCGCCGAAACCCGGATGGTCGATCGCGAGTGGCCCGGCCTGCAGCAACGCTTCGCTCAGCAATCACCGCGTGGGACTTGGCGCGTCGTGCCGGGGAGCAATCACCTCATCGGCAGCAGTCAGCCGCACGCCGTGGCCAGCGCCGTCCTCGAGATGCTGGCCGACATTCGACGCGGCGGCGGCTGATGTCTATAGTAAGAGTCATGTCCGATCCGTCCTGTAGCCGGCGCCGGTTTCTCGCTCTCGGTACAGCTCTGCTGGGAGGCGCGCCCGCGATCGCCAAGCGATTGCCGCAGCGCGCCGTGGTAATCATGTGCGATGGATTCGGCATGGAGTATCTCGAACAGAGTCACATGCCGGCACTTGCACGTTGGCGGCAATCCGGTCTCTTCCGGCGGGTTCAGGGCATGATGCCGTCAGTGACCAACACCAACAATGCCTCCATCTGTTGCGGCGTCTGGCCGGATCGCCACGGTATTACCGGAAACTCTTACTTCAACCAGCGGACGGGGCGGGAAGAATACATGGAGACCGCGGATCTGCTGCTGGCGCCGACGCTGTTCCAGCGAGCCGCGAAGCAAGGCGTGAAATCGGCGCTGCTCTCTTCCAAGAAGAAGACGACCACGCTGTTGGCCGGGGGCGCCGATCTTCGCCTGACTGCCGAAGCTCCGCCGCCGGAGTGGGTCGACCGGCTCGGCGCCGCACCCGCCATTTACAGCCGCGAAATCAACTATTGGCTACTGACCGCAGCCATCGACTTACTGAAGACTCGCCGCGATCTCGGATGCCTGTACATCCACACCACCGACTATCCGATGCACACTTGGCCTCCCGATGCCCCGGAGTCCAAAGAGCATCTTGCGCGGTTGGACCACTTGCTCGAGGAAGCCGCGGCTGCCGCACCCGACGCCGCGTTCCTGCTGACCGCCGATCACGGCATGAATCACAAGACGCGCTGCTGGGATCTGGAGAAGGCATGCCGCGACCGCGGTGCGCCGATTCGGATTTCCATTTCAGTAGAACGGGACAAATACCTCCAGCACCATCGCGGATATGGCGGAGTGGCGTGGGTCTATTGCAACAGTTCTCGCGAGGTAGATCGTGCGGCCAAAGTGATTTCCGGGCTGGCGGGAGTCGAAGCCGTGCTGACGCGCACCGAGGCGTCGAAACGGTACCACTTAATGGCTTCGCGCATTGGTGACCTGATCGTGCTCGCCGACCGCGATACGGTCTTCGGCGAATTGGACGCTGCATCCGAGACACTCCCGGCAGAGTATCGCGCCCACGGCTCGTTGCACGAAGTGAGTGTCCCCCTGATCATTCACCATGCTGAGGCGAAGCTGTCAGCGGACGACTTTCAGTTCAATCGGGATCTGGCTCGTTGGTTATACCTGATCTATGCACGGCAGGAGGCTTCCTGCCGAGGCTGAACTGAGAGCCAACCATTTGGGGACCCCGTTATCATTGGGTGAAACTGAAACTTTGCGGAGTAACGAGCTTCGCAAGCCAACCCCATGGAGGTCAC
>JBGPHT010000060.1:0-42103 GCA_041484525.1 Bryobacteraceae bacterium
GCGCTTCGCGCCAGTCGTGGCGACGGCCCTGTCGGGATGAGTGTCGGCGTGCCTAGAATCTTATGCACACCGGGCCCAAACCATCCAACGAGATAGAAAGGAGACTGCCCAGGAGGCAAACTGAGGACGCCGACGATCAAGCCGGCACACGACAATCAACAGGTCGAGGACGCCACATCAATTGCGGCGCGTGGCCTCATTCTGCGCATAATCCAGGTGATAAAGAGCATGATTTCTCAATCGAATCGGACTCGCGATCAATTCTACGGAGCCACAAAACGCACAGCCAAAAAAGCATCTGTGCAATTCCTTAAGCTCTCTGCCTCCACAGAGTCTGAATAGTACCAGCCTACCCAAACAGGGGGAATGCCTGTGCTATTGTTTAGTTGCATAATGATGTCAGAGTTGGAGAGGTGTGCCCGTGTCTGCCGTGGTCGAAGATCGTCGTACCGAAAGACAACATCGCTCTAAGCAATTGATAATAAAGCACTTTGTGTTCCGCTGCATCGTTTTCCCTCGTAATGGCCAATATCTCGCAGAGTGCATTGATCTTAATCGGGTTGTACGCGCCGATACCCCGCATAATGCCCTACAGTCGCTAGAGCAGGCGATGGTTGGGTATTTGACGGTAGCGTTGAGTGGAGATGCCAATGGCTTGGTGCCACGTCCGTCTCCTCTCAGCCATCGCGCTCGTTACCACTTTTTTGCCTTTCTGGCGGCCGTCCTCACTGGACCACAGCGCAATTTTCTAGCGAGTGACTGGTCCCCAGCCTGTTCGTGCTAGCCATGGCCAACATCCCCAGAGTTCCCGAGGATCAGTTCAACGCCGTGCTCCGCGCGCCTGTTGAATGCGCCGCCGATGCCGATGGCGGAGATCCCACGCAAACGTGCACCGCAGCAGCCCACGGCGAAGCGGAAGGCGAAGAAAGGGCAGCTAGAACGGCTCGCCGTCTAGTTCGACTTCCGGCCCCGCATCCGGCACTTCGTCTACCGACTGAATCAGCTTCGCGTACGGCATTGCGGAGCCTATCACAAGGGCCACGATCACGGGAGTGAACATCTCCTGCGCGTCGCGATTGTTCCATTTGAACTGGGCCTCGGAGAGATAGCGGTGCAGGTGCTTTATCGAAACCTGATGGAATGAGCCTATGATTGCGCGCTTGAGCAGGCCCCAGTAGCCGTCAATCGTGCCGGTGTGAACGTCGTCGCGCACCCATTCTTTCGCGGAGTGGTTCACTATTTCGTGCTTCTGGATATTGCTCGGCATCCGGTCGTACAAGCGGCTATCGTCGGTGTAGACCGCATCGGCAGTGATTGAGATGTTGTCGCGGAGTTTCCCGGCAACATTGTGCCGGTTGATGCGCGAGACGTGGAACGTGCGAGCCTTGCCGTCGCGTTCGACCATCCCGAACACCGGCTCCTTCTCCCACTTTCCACGCTTGCGGCGCTTGTCATATTTCTTCGCGCCGACATAGGTTTCGTCTACCTCCACCGTGCCGGTGAGCGGTTCGGCAGTCGCTTACTCAAACAGGCTCATTGCTTCGCGGATGCGATGATTCAGAAACCATGCGGTCTTGTAAGCGCATCCGATGTCGCGCTTCATTTGCAGGGCGCTCAGGCTCTTTTTCGCATTGCACATGAGGGCCACCGCCATGAACCACTTGTCGAGATCCAAATGAGTATCGCCAAAGAGTGTGCCCGTGATAGGCGAGAACTGATGTTTGCAGGCTCGGCACTGGTAGATGTAGCGGGTTTTCTGTGCGCCCTTGCTGTTTGGCTTGCTCTTCGTGGCCAGGAACGTTACGTCGGGACCGTCACACTTCAAGCAGCGGACGCCATCGGGCCAGCGGATCGCGGCAAGGTGCTGAACACAGATTTCTTCAGTAGCGAACTTCTTCGTTACGTCTATCAGGTTCATTTGCTTGCTCACAGGATCTAGTATGGGACTGGCACCTCACTTTGTCAAGTAGATAATCACTACACGTAGACACGCCGCACGCGCGCGCTGATGCTGCAGAGGATGTTGTACGAGATCGTCCCCGCCACGCGCGCGATCTGTTGCGCATCGAGGCGCGCCTCCCCTTCGACGCCGAGGAGCGTGACCTCATCGCCCGGCCCGAGCGCCGTGGTGTGGCTGAGGTCGATGGTCGTAAGGTCCATCGAAATGGTGCCGAGGATGGGGGTGAGCTTACCATCCGCGATCACCTTGCCGCGATTCGAAAGGCGGTGGAAAATACCGTCCGCGTATCCCGCCGCCAGGATGCCGATGCGCATGGGGTGGGGCGCGCGGAAGGTGCCGCCATAGCCGACCAGCGCGCCTTCCGGAAGATCCTTCACCGCCAGCAGCTTGGCTTTCCAGGTGAGCGCCGGCTGGACATCGAGGAGCTGCCGCGGGGCGTCGCCGCGCGCCGGCGAGACATACCCGTAGAGCGCATGGCCGGCGCGGACCATGTTGTGCCAGCCTTCGGTACGCCCGTAACCGATGGCGTTGGTGCTCGACGTGTGCAGGCGCGCCGCGCGCACTCCAGCCTGCCGCAACTCGGCGCCGACGGCATGGAAATGAGCGAGCTGCTCGGGCGTCTGGGTGCTGGTGTAATCGGCCGCGGACGCGAAGTGGGTCATGAGCCCTTCGAGTTGCGCGTGGCGATTTCGCTCGAGCGCCGCCACGATCTCGCCGGCGGTCGCGCGCGTGCCCAGGCGCCCCATGCCGGAATCGATCTTGAGGTGGTAGCGGATGGCCTTGCCGGAGGCGCGCGCCAGCCGGTCGATCTCCGCCATCTGTTCGAGAGAATGAACAGCGGGCGTGAGATCGTGCTCTACCAGCGCGTCGCCCTCATAGGAGAGGAACCCGCCCATGACGAGAATGCGCGCCTCGTGGATGCCGCCCGTGCGCAACGTGACACCTTCATCCACCGAGCTGACGGCGAGCCACTTGGCGCCTTCGGCCGTGAGCACCCGCGAGACCTCGAGCGCGCCATGGCCGTAAGCGTCCGCCTTGACAACCGCGGTGACGTCTACCGACGGTCCGACGACTGCACAGACATTACGGTAATTGCGGGCGATCTGCTCGCGGGAGACGAGCACGTACGAGCGATAAGGAGCGGCCACTCACTTCATTCTAGGCCCGGACCAACCGGAATCCCTCAGTCGCCGTCCCACGCGCGCGGCACTTCCGACATCAGCGCCAGCAAATTCCTGTCCGGATCGCGGAAGAACGCCATCCATAGATCATGGTCCGGCATCCTCGCCAAAAGGTGCGGGTCGCGGTCGATGGTCACGCCCCGCTCCGTCAGCGCCTGGAACACCTGCTGGATGTCCGGCACCTTGAAATAGACCACGAAGCTCTGCCCGTCACCCGCCTTTGCCGCGCCGGTGAGCATCAGCCGCACTCCCCCGCAGTCGAAAAACCCCATGTTCGGCACCTGAAACAGCAGCTTCATCCCCAGCGTGTCGCGGTAGAACGCGATGGCACGGTCCACCTGGGTGACGGTGAGAGCGATCTGCCCGATGGCGGAAAGGTGCAAGGGCGCGGTATCCATGGTCCACCTCGCGGATTGGACCATCATAGCCGACTACCGCAGCGGGGCGGATTGCTCGAGGTGGCGCAGCAAGCGCCAGCAGGCGGCGGAGCGGTCCGGGTCGGGACGCGCGCTTCCCATGGCGCCAAGCACGCTGGTAAGCACTTCCTGGCGCTCCTCCTCGAACGTGGAACTGGCAAGCGCCGGAGATCCCGCCTCCCGATGGGCGTACCACGCAAGTGGTAAGGACTGGTTGGACGTCTGGGTCGCGATAGATATGCGCATATCCGCCTTCTGCAAGGCTTATCGGCCGCGACTTGGCCGGCATTAATGAATTGGCCCAATCGTGCCGATAGAGTTCACGGAGGCCAAATGATCCGTTTGACCAGGCTCAATGGCGGGCCGCTCGTCCTCAACTCGGACCTGATCGAACATATCGAAGTCACGCCGGATACCGTCATCACATTGACCACGGGGCAGATCATGCGGGTGTGCGAAACAGCCGATGAGGTAATCGAGAGGATCATCGAGTTCCGCCGCCAGATCAACGCGCCGGCTCCACCGCCGGCGACCGATACTAATGGCTGACACCCCACAGTCCGTCAAACCGGCACCGTTCCCAACCTCGGGGAAGCCGGCACCGAAAGGCGGGGGAATGCGGCCGGATCTGGCCACGCTGGCGGGGATCGCGATGGCTGGGGCCGGCATCATCGGCGGCCTGATCCTCGAAAAGGGCAGGATTGAAGACATTGCGCAGTTCACCGCCGCCATGATCGTCATGGGCGGAACGTTCGGCGCCGTCCTGGTGACCACGCCGATGCCGGTCGTGCTGCGCGCCATTGCCGGTCTGAAGATTGTGTTCGTGGAGCCGGACAGCTCGGCCTCAGGCACCATCGAAGAGCTCATTCAATATGCCACCAAGGCGCGCAAGAACGGCATCGTGAGCCTGGAAGAGGAGGCCTCGGCCATCAGCGATCCTTTCCTGCGGAAGGCGCTCAGCCTGGCGGTGGACGGCACGGACCTGCAGGAGCTCCGCAACATCATGGAGATCGATATCGACTTGATCGAGCAGGCGTCCGAAGCCGAGGCCAGGGTTTGGGAATCGGCCGGCGGCTACTCGCCCACCATCGGCATCATCGGCGCCGTGCTGGGGCTGATCCAGGTAATGAAGCACCTGGAAGATATCAAAGAAGTCGGGCACGGCATCGCCGTAGCATTCGTGGCCACGGTCTATGGCGTCGGCCTAGCCAACATTTTCTTCCTGCCTTTCAGCAACAAACTTCGCGCGCGCATGCAGGCGGCGACGCTGATGAAAGATATGACGCTCGAGGGAGTGGTCGGCATCATCGAAGGCCTGAACCCGACCCTCATCCGCCTGAAACTGGACGCCTACAACCCGGAGCCGGCCAAGAAGCCAAAGGCGAAAAAAGCCCCGGGCGCGGCTCGGCCGCAAACCAAACCCGGAACCGCCCGGCCAGCGGCGGCGGCCAAGACTGCGGGCAACGCATGAGGCGGATCAGGAAACCGGCGCACGAGAACCACGAACGCTGGCTGATCTCCTATGCCGATTTCATCACCCTCCTGTTCGCCTTCTTCGTGGTGATGTTCGCCTCCAATCAGGCGGACAGGTCCAAGTCCAAGATGATCTCCGATTCCGTCCGGGACGCGCTCGAGCATGGCCAGCTTTCCGACACCATCGCCACCGCCCTCGGCCGCGGCAGGCACGAGGCGCGCAAAGCACCCCGTACGCCCGATCCCGCCAACAAGGAGGAACACATCGCGTTTCCCAAAGTGCCCGATCCCGACCCCAACCCGGCCGATCTCAAGAAGTCGCTCGATACCCTGCAAAAGGGACTCGACCCGGAGCTGAAGAGCGGAAAGTTGACCCTCCAGCTCCTGCCGCGCGGCCTGGTGATCAGCCTGCGCGAGGCCGCCTTCTTCGCCTCCGGGGACGACGCCGTGGCGCCCGGAAGCGTCCCCGTCCTGCAGAAGATCGCCGCCGTGATTCAGCGGCTGCCGAATCCCGTGCGCCTCGAAGGCAATACAGATTCGATCCCGATTCACAACGCGCGATTCACCAGCAACTGGCAGCTCTCCGCCGCGCGCGCCATCGCCATGTTGGAGGCGCTGGCGGACCGCTGCTCCGTTCCCCGGGTACGCATGGCCATCGCCGGGTACGCCGAAAATGCGCCTTCGGACACCAATGAGACCGCCGAAGGCAGAGCTCACAACCGCCGCGTGGATGTAGTGCTGCTGACTACCCAGGGGCAGCGTGCCGAGCCCTCGCCGTCGGCCTCCGCTCCCCTGCCACCCAAAGAGAGAGGAAACGACAAATGACGTTTAACAGCGCCCATCTGGGCAGAATAGAAGTGGACGAGTCGTCCACCATTGAATTTCCGCGGGGCTTGCCGGGGTTTGAAGACCGGCACCGGTTCCTGCTGATGCACCATCCGGCGAACGAGGGACTGGTGTTCCTCCAGAGCCTCGAAACACCGGATCTGTGTTTTCTGGCGCTGCCCGCGCGATCCATCCGCGACGACTACCAGCTTGCCATTCCGGACGAGGACCTGGAGGTGCTTGGATACCCGCACGGCCATTGTCCCGAGATCGGTAAAGACGTGATCGCGCTGGCGGTGCTCTCGCTCGTCGAAGGAGAGTCGCCCACGGCCAACCTGCTGTCTCCCGTGATCATCCAAACCCATACCCGCCGCGCCGTTCAGGCCATCCGCACGGATGACCGCTACCGCTGCCGCGAGCCGCTGGTCGTCGAGGAGGCCGTATGCTCGTGATCCGCCGCCACTCAGGCGACGCCATCTCGGTGGGCGATGAAGTCGAGATCGAGATCATCGAATGCGGCGTCAACCGCGTCAAGCTGGGGATCCGCGCGCCGCAGCACATCTCCGTGCTGCGGCGCGAAGTCAAACTCACACGCGACCAGAACCTGGCGGCCGCGCAGTCGATGTCCGGGGCGGCGCGCCCCGGCATGCTGGCGCCGTTCGCCGGAGGCAAGCCTTCGTGAAGGTGGCGGTCAAGAGTCTGGAACGCGGCCTGCGCCTGCAGCAAGCGGGACGCGTGGCGGAGGCGGAATCGCTCTATGGCGAAGTCCTGGAGCGCAACCCGGCCAACGCGGATGCCTGGCACCTGCTGGGGCGCATAGCGCTCGACCGCGGCGACCTGCCGTCGGCGGCCGCGCGCGTGCTGCAGGCAGTCCGCCACCGTCCCGACATCCCGGGTTTCTATAACACCTTGGGAGAGGTCCTGGCGGCCCAGGGACGGATTCGAGACGCCACGCTCTGCTACCAGCAGGCGCTCCAATTGGAGCCGGCCTTCACCGCGGCGCTGGTGAACCTGGGGAATGCGCTGCAGGCGGAGGGGCGGTACGGCCAGGCGGCGGTGGCGTACTGGAAGGCCATCCAGGCGCAGCCCGACTGCCCGGAGGCATTCAGCAATCTGGGCAACGCGCTGCGCGCCGACGGCCGTCACGAGGAGGCACTGGACTGCTGCCTCGAAGCTGTGCGGCTGCGGCCCGGAAGCGCCGCCTTCGCCGTCAATCTGGCGGCCGGCCTGATGCAGCTCCGCCGCTTCGCCGAGGCTGAGCAGCAGGCCCGCCGGGCCCTCGCCCTCCACCCGGGGCTGGTCGAGGCGCTCTCTAACCTCTCTATGGCTTTGAAGGGCCAGCAGCGGTACGAAGAGGCGGAAGCCGCTTGCCGCGCGGCCCTCGAGCGGGCGCCCCAGGCCGCGCACCTGCACTCGAACCTGGCTTCCGTGCTCCTCGACCAGAAGCGTTTGGGCGATGCGGAAGCCGCTTGCCGCCGCTCGCTCGAGCTGCGGCCGGGTCATCCGGAAGCGGCTAATTCGCTGGGTGCCGTGCTGCGCGCGCAGGGCCGTTTCGAGGACGCCGCCGAACAGTTCGCATTCGCCCTCGCGGCGCAGCCGGACCGCGCCGAGACGTGGACCAATCTGGGCACCGTTCGCCAGGCCCAGAACCGGCACGACGAAGCGCTCGCCTGTTTTGCAGAAGCGCTCACCCGACAGCCGCAGCACGCCAAGTCGCGCTTCTGCCGCTCGATGTCCCTATTGACCCAGGGTGATTTCGCCCGCGGGTTCGCCGAATATGAATGGCGCTGGGAAGCCGCGGGGTGCCGGCCGCGCGTGCCTTCGAAAGCCGTGTGGGACGGCGCGGCCCTCGACGGGCGGACGATCCTGCTCTATGCCGAACAAGGTCTGGGCGACACCATCCAATTTATCCGCTATGCGCCCGAGGTAGCCGCGCGCGGCGGCCGCGTCATCGTGGAGGCGCAGGCCGCGGTGGCGGCGATTGTGGCCGGCGTGGCGGGCGTGGCGGCGGTGGTGACGCCCGAGTCTGAGCCGCCCTCTTTCGACGTCGAGGCCGCGCTGCTGAGCCTTCCCCACATTCTCGGCCGGACGCCCGGCGCGGCGCCCGCGGAGACACCGTATCTGAAGGCGGATCGGGCACGCATCGGGCATTGGCGCCAGGCGCTGGGGAGCGGCCGGCGTCTTCGGGTGGGCCTCGCGTGGCTGGGGAATCCGCTGAACGAGAGCGACCGCGCCCGATCCACGGACCTGACGGCGCTACAGGCTCTCGGCGGTGTTCCGGGCGTGGAATGGCACAGCCTGCACGTGGGCGCGAAGGCCCGCGGGCAGGTAGAGCAGGCGGGCGGATGGATTCGCGACTGGGGGGAAGAGACCGCCGATTTGCGGGATCTGGCGGGTTTGATGGGTTGCCTGGACCTGATTGTCTCGGTGGACACGATGCCCGCCCACCTGGCCGGGGCGCTTGGCCGGCCCGTGTGGACCATGCTTCCCTTCGCCGCGGACTGGCGCTGGCTGCTCGCCCGCGAGGACAGCCCCTGGTATCCCAGCATGCGGCTGTTTCGCCAGACGGCGCCGGGCGATTGGGATTCCGTAGTGGGGCCGCTGGCAGAAAAGATTTCTTGGCTCGCGGCTCAAGAGTTCCGGCAACGGGACGATGAGCATAATTGAACCGGAACGCGGGGAGCAAAAAAGGCCCGGCGAAACCGGCAACGGCAGGATGCCGAATCTAAAACGAACAGGATGTCAAAATGATCTCAGTTCAAACTAACGTAAACTCCCTCATCGCGCAGGAAAATCTGCGCGTCACCAGCATGTTCCAGAGCCGGACGATCCAACGGTTGACGTCGGGCTACCGCATCAACTCGGCGGGCGACGACGCAGCCGGCCTGGCTGTGGCCAACAAGTTCCGCAGCGATGTGGCCGAACTGACCCAGGGCGTGCGCAACGCCACGGACGGCAACGGACAACTGCAAATCATCGACGGCGGCCTCAACAACGTCTCTAAGATTCTGGACCGGCTCAAGACGCTGGCCACGCAATCGGCGTCCGACACTTTCTCGGGCGACCGCACCACGCTGAACGGTGAATTCAACGACATGCTGCACGAAATCGACCGCCAGGCTTCCAACATCGGCCTGGTAAACTCGGGCCAGTTCAACAAGACCCTCGCGGTGTATGTCGGCGGCGGCAGCAGCCAGTCCAACGCGCAGGTGTCAGTCAATCTGAGCGGCTCGGCCAACCAGGTGGACGCGGCCGGCCTGGGGATCGGCTCGACCAGCATCGGCGCCGGCGGAACCCTGCTGACGGGTAACGTGGTCACCGACCTTAATGACCCCAGCAAGCTGGTGCTCACTGCAGCCGGCGCATCCAGCCAGACGTTCAACGTCAACTACGTCGACAGCAGCAACGCCCGCCAGACCCTGGCCGTGAGCGTCACCTCCGGGGCCGCCACCGGTATCACGGTTACGGATGCTCTGGCACAGATGAACGCCATGCTGAGCACCATCGGACTGCAAGCGTCCGTCACTTCGGACGGCGCACTGGCGATTGGCGGCACCCGTCAATTTGCCTTGACCGGCACCACGGAAGTGGGTGCACCCGGCAACCTGGTCGCAACGGCCAACTCGAATAACGTCAACCAGGCCGACTATCGAACCAACGAGCAGACCTGGGTGGCGCCGACGGTGACGCCTGAGATCCTGTCGTTTTCAAATGGCAGCGTGACGAAGTACGTTACGCTGGCGGTTGGCAGCGCCTCGATGAACGCCAATATCGATACCATCAACGCCGCTGTGGGCAGTATCGGCATTCAGGCGATGCAGAGCGCGGCCGGCAAGTTCACCATCATGAGTTCGTCGACCTTCAGCTTGAACCTCATCCAGGCGGGCACGCTCGGCACGTTCGGGACCAGCTTGGGCGCGGTCACAGTGAATGCGCCCGATACCAGCGCGACCAGCGTCGGCAACTCGCTCGCGGCCCTGTCCGCCATCACAGCCGCCGTCGGCAGGCTCGGCCATGTCCAAAGCCGGGTCGGCGCCGGTCAGAACACGCTGCAGTATGCCATCAATCTGGCGCAGAGCCAGATTTCGACCTTCTCCTCGAACGAAGCCCAGATCCGCGACACAGATGTGGCGGCGGAAGCGGCCAACCTCACCAAGGCCCAGGTGCTGCAACAGGCATCCATGGCGGCGATGGCGCAGGCTAACTCGGCGCCGCAGGCGGTCCTGGCACTCCTTCGTGGGTAGGCCTGTACCTCTTGCGTAACCCCGGGCAGGCCGGCGAATAGCCGGCCTGCCCGGGCATTCAGTCTGGCGAGGACTTTATGGCAACCACGAGCAGCGTTTTCACAGGATCGAGTAACTTCTCGGCCGATTTCCAGCAAGTGGTCAAGCGTGCGGTTGCGATCGCCTCGCTCCCCATCACCCAGTCGCAGAACCAGGTCACCGCCCTACAGTCGCAATCCTCGGCCCTGGGCACTCTCTCCAGTACGTTTTCCTCGCTGCAGTCGGCCGTGAAGAACCTGGAGTCCGCACTCGGATTGGGATCCTTCTCTTCCTCCCTTTCCACCACCGGTGTGGCCACCGCCGCCCTCAGCGGCGCGCCTCTTCCCGGATCGTTCTCACTCTCCGTGGTCGATATCGGCGCTTTCTCCCGGTCGCTCAGCCTGGATACGGGCCTGCCGGCGGTCGCGGATCCGACTGCCTCGAGCATCAGCGATGCCACGTCGTACACGCTGAAGGTGGGGGCCGCGGAATTCACCATCACGCCAACCTCGAATTCGCTCACCGCTTTGGCGGACGCACTCAACCGGAACACGGATGCGCACGTGCAGGCCACGGTCGTGAATACCGGCTCCTCGGGAGCGCCGAATTACCAGCTCTCCGTGCAAGGCACCAACCTCGGCGATCAAACGATCCAGTTGACGGCGATCGACGGCGCCGCTCCCGGCACGGACCTGCTTCTCGAAGATACGAAGGGCGATACCGCCAAATACCGCATCAATGGAAAGCCTACGGTCGCCATCGAGAGTAACAGCCGGACGATCGTGGCCGCCCCGGGCGTCACCTTGACCTTGCTGGCAGCCGGCGACACCGACGTGACGGTCTCCCGCAGCACGGCCGCGGTCAGCACGGCGCTGCTGGGTTTTGTCGCCGCGTACAATGACGCGCAGCGGAACATCGACACCAACCGGGGAAGCGGCACGGGCGCGCTCAAGGGCCAGAGCGTCCTCTCGACCGCGTCCGACTCCTTACGGCGGATTTCGGGATACTCGACCGGCAATACCGGTGCTTCGTCGCTCGCCGCGCTCGGGCTGACGTTCGATAGCGACGGCAACCTGGCGTTCGATACTTCCACCTTCGCCAGCACCACCGGCAACCGTATCCAGCAACTGCAGGATTTCTTCGGCGGCTCGACTACCGGCGGTTTCCTGAAGGCGGCGACAGATACGCTCAATACGCTGACGGACTCCTCCACCGGGGTGCTCACCAGCCAACAGCTTTCGCTGACGAACCAGATCACGGATGAGAACACCTCGATTGCCGCGCAGCAGGCCAGGGTCGACCTGCTCGAAACCAACCTGAACGCGCGGATGGCCGCCGCAGACGCCGCCGTGGCCGTGCTCGAGCAGCAAGCCTCGTACTTCACAGCGATGTTCGCAAGCATGCGGACGGCGAGCAACTGATGAATTCCACTGAACTACAACTCGATTTCATCGCCCGGCAGCTACGCCACGCCGTCGGGCGCGAAGACTTCGCGGCGGTAACGTCCTTCGGCCGGAGTTACACCCAGGCGCTCGAGGCCGCCTTCGCCGGGTTACCGCCCGCCGAACGGGAGGCCGCCTTCTTGGAGGCGCGCGGGTTGTTCGAGTGGGCGCGCCGCGGCCTCCTGATCTGCCGCGCCGGCGCCGCCGGTGAGTTGCGCCGTCTCAAAGTTGCGCGCCAATACCGCGCGGCGCCGTGCCCTCCGCTCCACTCCTGGCACGTAAACGCATGATTTCGGCGCGCGTACGGCGGCTGCGCTAGAATCTTGTATTCATGCATTCCCGCCGATTCGCGTGCCTTCTCCTGGGGATGTGGTTGGCCGGTGGATTCTTCATGGCCTTGGTCGCCACCCAGAGTTTTCACTCGGTGGATCGCATCCTCGCCCAGCCCAATCCCGTGGCCTCCGTCGAGATGAAGGCACTGGGTACGACCGCCGCCCGGCTGCTCCTTCGCTATGAGGCCTCGGAGCTCAACCGCTGGCTCTTCGAAGCGTGGGAAATCGTGCAATTGATCGGCGGCGCGTTCGTCTTCTTCTACCTGCTGTTCGGCACCAATGAAGACAAAATCTCGCTGGCGCTGGTGCTTCTCATCCTGATTACCGTACTGCTGCAGCGCTTCCTGCTGACCCCCGAAATTATCTCCGTCGGACGAACCCTGGATTTCATCGCTCCCGACATGCCCTCTGCCGAACGCTCCAAATTCTGGGTACTGCACAGCGGATACACGGGGGTCGAAATCATGAAGTGGGTTCTGATTGGAGCGCTGGGGATGAAACTGATGTCGCGGCGCCGCGGCCGCTCAGGAGACGCCGGGAACGATTTCGACGTGATCGATAAACCCAATTACCGCCATGTCGATCGGTGACTGCGGCCGGCCGACGGCCGTCATTGCGCTGAAACCCTCGGTCGCCAGCAGAACTTTGTCCCCCACCCCGGCATCCACCGCATCCATCGCCACCACGGCATCTCCCCGGTCGCTGCCGTCCAGGTTCAAAGGCTGAACCAGGAGCAGCTTCCGCCCTTCGTGGCTCGGGTGTTTCTGCGTAGCGACAATCTCTCCGACTACGCGCGCGATCAACATGGCTGGGACGGGGGCCGCGGGCCAGGGCCCGGAGGCCGAGGCGAGGAAGCTCGCTTCGCTCGCGCTTCCTTAGCGGGCGGCCTCACATGAACCTCGTCGACAATCCCGACGATCGTCGTATCCGTGGGCGGTTCCGCGGGTAAGAATGGGAAGCTCGCTTCCTTGCCCCGCACCCAATAAACCAACTCGCCGGTGCCCGCGCCGGTGCAGTCGGTGCAAACGATCCGCCGGCCGGTCTCCCGTAGTGCGGGCGTCAGCGGCTGCACAATCAGCATCCGCTGGCCTTCGAGGTGTGCGTGCTTGACGGTCGCCCAGACGCGGCCAACCACCCGGCCGAAGTACATCGCCTAATCCATACTCACTTCGTCGACGATTCCGATGATTGCCGAGTCCACGGGCACGTCCTTCAAACCCTCCGCCATGCGCGCCGAACTGCCCGATACGGCAAGCACGCGCTCGCCAAAACCGGCGCTTACCGTATCGACGGCCACCACGTAACCCGCCTCATCCTTGCCTTCCGGAGAGATCGGCTTCAGCACCAGGAGTTTCTTGCCTTCCAGGCGAGGGTCTTTCCGTGTTGCCACCACGGTGCCCACAACGCGGGCGAGGATCATGGCAGCCGCGCTACTTTCCGGCGCTCACAGCCTGCGACCGGCCGATCGGCAGGACGTCTTCCAGGCTCTGATGCGGACGCGGAATCACGTGTACCGCGATGAGTTCGCCGACGCGCCGCGCCGCCGCAGCTCCCGCATCGGTGGCCGCGCGCACCGCCGCCACGTCGCCCCGCACCATGGCGGTCACGTAGCCCGATCCGATCTTCTCCCAGCCGACGAGGCTTACCTTCGCGGCCTTCACCATCGCGTCCGCGGCCTCGATCATGGCCACCAGTCCGCGTGTCTCGATCATTCCCAGCGCTTCGCCCATCTATGCTCTCCAAAAATGCTTCTTAAGCCACACCGCGCGCTTTGAGCGCCTCGTCCACCAGGCCGATCAACTCCGCGCGCGTCACGTAAAACCGATCCTGACTTTCCAGCCCCACTTCTTCGGCCGCCACCGGACAACCCGGCTCGCCCGCCACCTTCGCCTTCACGCCGTACCGCGTCCGCGAATCGAGCAGCTTGTCCACTTCGACGCGCGGCAACACTCTCGGCCCGCCGAGCAGCTCCGCCACCAGTTGGATGCGCGCGAAGTGCTCCATCGTCTCCATGCGGAAATACGCCTGGAAAACGTCCGCTCCGTAGCAGACCGCACCGTGGTTCGCCATCATCAGCGCATCGTACTTGGGGATGTACGGCAGCATAGGATCGGTCAGCGCCGGCGTGCCTGGCAAGCCGTATTCAGCCAGCGGTACGCACCCGAGCCCAATCACCACTTCCGGCAGCAGCGCCAGGTTTAGCGGCTTACCTGCCGTCGCGAAACCCGTGGCCACCGGCGGATGCGCGTGCACCACGGCCTTGATGTCCGGCCGCATTTCGTAGACCGTCAGGTGCATCAGTATCTCGCTGGTCCGCTCTTTGCGCCCCGCGATTTTGTTGCCCTTCATGTCCACGACGATCAGGTCGTCGGGATGCATCATCCCCTTACACACGCCCGTGGGCGTTGCCAGGATACGCTCGGCATCCAGCCGGATTGTAATGTTGCCGTCGTTGGCTGCCACCCAGCCTTTTTGGAAAACCAGCCGGCCAATCTGGACGATATCGTCGCGGTATTCGCGCTCCGTCTTCACCATGCGGGATCTCCGATTGTAGCAGAATGCATTCCAACCCTCCGGCGCAACGCAGTTAGAATAGTTCTGCATGGATTCACGCCGCATGTGCCCGCATTGCCGGGCATTCATCACCGCGAAGGACCGCGTCTGCCCGTACTGCAACGAGTCCGTCGGCTCCCGCGCCATCGACCGCCGCAGCCCCTCGCCGATTCTCGGAGGTCTCATCCCGCACGCCGGTTTCACCACCGTCATCATCCTGCTGATCAATTTCGGACTCTACATCGCCACCACGGTGGCCAGCATGAAGTCCGGCAATGGCTCGCTGATGGATATCGATATGCGGACGCTGTTCGATTTCGGCGCCAAATATCCGCCCGCTATTGCCGCCGGCCAATGGTGGCGCCTGGTTACCGCCGGCTTTCTGCACGGCGGAATTCTTCACATCCTGATGAACTCCTGGGTGCTGTTCGATCTCGGCGCCGCCGTCGAGGAGATCTACGGCACCAGCCGTATGCTGACGATCTATTTCGTCTCGAGCGTCTGCGGATTCTACCTGAGCAACCTCTGGAGTTCGTCCCTTTCGGTGGGCGCTTCGGCCGCCATCATGGGATTGGTCGGCGCCATGATCGCGCTTGGTATGCGCCACCGGAATCCGATGGGGGATCACATCCGCGGCACCTACATCCGCTACGTGATTTATATCCTGGTGATTGGCCTCCTGCCGGGCTTGCACGTTGATAATGCGGCACATATCGGTGGTCTCGCGGCCGGATTCGGCATCGCGTATGTGGCCGGACAGCCGGGCCTCGAAGGCTCCCTGACCGAAAAACTCTGGCGGGGCGCCTCCTGGATCTGCATTCTTTTAACTGTGCTGAGTTTTCTAAAGATGTACTTGTGGTTCACCACGACTGCGGCATAATAGGGGGGAAGCATGAGACTCCGCACAGTGGTTCTGGCGCTTGCGCTCGCCTGTGGTCTTACCACGGTCGCCGAAGCTAAAAAGTCAAAGGTGTTTTACCCGGGAATCGGTAAGAAAACCAAGCAGAACCATAAGCGCCCGGTGTTCAAACCCGGTAAAGCCAACGCCAGGCACGGCGGCAAGCGTCCAAAAGTGCCGCATGTGAAGCACCGGTAACGTGCCGCGCAGTGCCTCGATTCCGCTGCTGATTCTTCTTCTCGCGGCTGCCCCCGCCGCCGAACCCACCCGCGCTCCTGTGCTCGTGGAACTCTTCACCTCGGAAGGCTGCTCGAGCTGCCCGCCCGCCGACCGCCTGCTGGCGCAGTTGGATTCCCGCGCCATCGTCCTCGAGGAGCACGTCGACTACTGGGATCACGAGGGCTGGAAGGACCCGTATTCCTCCCACGCCTACACCGAGCGGCAGGCATCCTACGGCCGCATCTTCAACCTGTCAAGCGTCTACACGCCGCAGATGGTGGTGGATGGCGCGGTCGAATTCAATGGAACTGAGGGTGAGCGCGCCGCCCAGGAGATTGCCCGCGCCGCGCGCAACCCGAAAGCCGCGGTACATATCGCGCGCACGCCCGCCGGCCTGCACGTGGAAGTGGCCGATGCGCCCGCGTCCGCCACAGTCTTGCTTGCCCTTGCCGACGAGCATGGCGAATCGCAAGTGCGCTCCGGCGAAAACAGCGGCCGCCACTTACAGCACGTCGCGATTCTGCGCAGTCTGCAAAAGATCGGCACCGTGAAACGCGCCGGCAGCTTTACGCGCGACCTCGAGTTGCCCGCGGGCACCGCCGCCCAGCGAGCGATCGTAATCGTGCAGGAATCCGGCCCCGGCCGCATCTCGGGCGCCGCCCTATTGCCCGGAACACCACGACCGTAGCGCCACAGAGCCACGACCGTAAGCGAGTGTTTGGTCGTGGCAACCCACCAACCGCTCGGGGACAGTCGCCGCCCTGTGGGCGAAAATCCGGCCTCGTTACCGGCTCAGCCCCAGATCCAGACTCACCACCAGATTCGCCCGTTCTTCATACATCAGTCCCGCCAGTCGCCCCTCCCACTGATGACGCCGCCATGCACGATATGCCAGCACCAGGCTCAGCGCCAGCACGCCTTTCCAATACTGCGCAGGCGTCCGCACGAGCACGTTCTCGACTGTGCCGATGGCAAACGCCAGAACCAGAAACAGCACCGCATACCAGCCGAACTTCGCTTTCAGATTCGCCTTCCCCGGCAGGAACGAACAGGTGAACGGCGCCTTCTGGAACTCGCGCACCAGAAATTCCACCACCACCAGCAGGATCAGGAGGACCAGCACCAGGTGCCGGACCGCCGCGCTCCAGCCCCACAGCAGCCCGTAAATCGGGAACGTCCCCAGCGCCAGCGGCGCAATCCCCACCGCGATCATGAGCTTACGCGCCGCCGCCAGATATTCCGCGGGACGCCCATTCTCCGTCAGCCGGAAAATCCAGTTGCCCTCGATTTCCACTGGGATGGTGAACAACACGCGCATCCCGAGCAGAATGAAAAATGAGAGGATCAGCGGCGCCGCGCTGATGCTGATATCGAACGTCTGTGCGCGCGGCGTGTGTCCTTTGTGAATCAGCCAGCCGAGGCTCTGAAAAACGTACGCCAGTCCCAATCCGCCATAAATCGCCAGCATGAGCCGGTGCTTGCGGTTGCGCGCCAGGGTGCGCGCCGCGAAATGGAACACCGCGCGCTCGGCCGGCTTCATCCAGAGCAGGCGGTCGAGCAGGCGGGGTGCGCCGGTCCAGCCGCTTCGCCGTGTGCCCGCCAGCGCCTCCGCTTCTTCGATGGTCTTGCGCACGTAGCGCCGGTAGGCCAGCGAGTAAGCCGCGAGCGCCAGCACACCCGAGATCGCGATCGCCGCGCGCGCCATTCCCGCCAGTTCGTGGACCACCGGCTGTCCGCTGCCCAGCAGCTCCTGATAGAGCCCGAGAAACCAGAATGCGGGAAAGATGTGCGTCGCGAAGTGGTGGGCCGGATCGGCCAACCGCTCCGGCTGCGCGATATTCGGCGTGAAGAAGAAGACCGAAAGAAAGGTGACGAGCGCCGCCAGTTGCACCCACGTCGAGATCCACTTGTACTGGCGGAAGCGCAGCAGACCGATCAGCAGCCCCTGCAATGCGAGCATCGTGAAAAAGACAAACGCGCTGGCCGCGTAGAGCGCCACCACGTGCGCCGCCATGCTGCGAACCAACAGGCCGGGCGAAGCACGATCGCCCAGCACGATCCAGGGGAAGAACAGGCTCGTCGGTCCATTGAGCGCTGCCGTCACGACCAGGAACATCAGCAGCACGGAAACCAGCTTGGCCGCGAAGATGGTGCGGCTGCGCACCGGCAGCAGGCTCAACGTCAAGCAGTCGCGCCGGTCGGGGAACAGAGCGTCCCACAGCACGACCGCGATGATGCCGGTTACGGCCATCGAGAGCGAAATCAGAAACTCACGATCGCTCCAGGCCAACACGGCGCGGAAGGCGGGCGAGAACGGAACCTCGGAGAATTCGTACTTATAGAAATACATCAACGACAGGGTCACCCCCAGCGCGCCGATGAGCGCCAGTGTGTGGACCATCGTCTGCCGCGCGTCGCCCTCGGCCGACAGCAGTTCGTTATCCAGAAACCGGTACGAAAAACTGCGGAGCAATCGCCTGAACTGGAGACGTTCGTTCATGTAAGAGTCCCGAGGAAAATCATTCACCGCCGAGACGCCGAGATCGCCGAGGAAAAGAGAAAAAGGGCCGAATTTGGATGGGCAGTTTTATGGTGTTGCTTCTCGGCGGTCTCGGCGTCTCGGCGGTGAATATTTTGTTTCACTTCTCCTACAACCGCATCGCTTCCACTACGCCGCGGGCGATGGCGCCGGTGTCCTGTTCCACTACGAGTTGCGAGAAAATCTCTTCCAGGTTGGGCAGGCTCATCAGATCGCGGAGGCGCGTTACGGAGTCGTTCGCCACTACTTTGCCCCGGTGCAGGATCACCACGTGCGAACAGACTTTCTCTACGACTTCCAAGACGTGCGAGCTGAAGAGCACCACCTTCCCCGCTTCCGCCAACGAGCGGATCACGCGCCGCAAGACCATGCCGGAGTTTACGTCAAGGCCGGAGAAGGGCTCGTCCAGCACGATCAACTCGGGGTTGTGCAGGAGCGCGGCCGAGATCAGAATCTTTTGCCGCATCCCCTTCGAATACGACGAGAGCGGCGAGAAGCGGTCGCCGTGCAGCGAGAACAGACGCAGCAGCATCTCGATTTTCTCGCGCAGTTTCTTCTCCGGAATCCCACGCAGATCGCCGACCATTTCGAGGTATTCGGCGCCGCTCAGATATGAGTAGAGGTAGGGCTCTTCGGGCACATAGCCGACGAGCGCCTTATAAGCCAGCAGATCGCGCGTGATCTTCTCGCCGCGAAACAGGATCTCGCCGTCCGAAGGATCGAGCAGGCCCGTGACCATTTTCACGGTTGTGCTTTTCCCCGACCCGTTGGGCCCGAGATATCCCGTCACCTCGCCGGGCGCGGCCTGAAAGCTGACGTCGTCCACCACCGCGCGGGCGTGGTACCGCTTCGTTAGCCGACGGACTTCGAGCATCGACAGTTGGACACCGCCCGCAGGCGGAAGGTTCCGCTACGGTAGCGCGGCCGGCTTCGCGCTCCCGTAATACAAGCCGTTGAAGAGCAGCTTGAACGTGGCGTGCGGCTGTCCGCGGAACGCCACTTCGGGACCGAGCAGCAGCACGCGGCCCTCGCCCACGCCGGCATCCACCACCGCCGTGCCGCCGTCCAGATATTGCTGCCCCCATGCCCAACCGCTATCGAGCACCTCGGTACCGGAGAACCAGCCGACCGCGCTGGTGTGCTTCAGGCTCGCGTTCGGCTCCAGGCGCATCACCGGGCTGTTGTCGAAGAACATATCCAACTTCGCCGGCATTCCGTACGCCAGCGGGTTGGTATTATCCACGTTCACCTTCAACAGCGATCCGGGAATATAGAATTTCTCGCGCGGCAGCGGACGTTCCTTGCCATCCGGTCCCATCTCCGTCAGATAGTTCTTCACCGGAATGCCGAACACGTCCGCCATGGTCGTCGAGCTGCCGATCGTCACGATCGATCCGCCCGACTCGACAAACTTCTTAAGCTGGGGCATCGTCTTGTCGTCGGAGATGCGGCCCACGTGATCCTTGTATTCGTCGGGGATGGCTTCGTTGGCGCCGCCGCCGAAGCCGCCGCGCCCGCCGCCGCGTCCACTGGCGAATCCGCCGCGGCGAACCGCGCCGTCAGGGAACACCAGTACGTCGAACTTACTCTTGAGGTCGCCCGCATCGAGCGTCGGCGGATACACCACCTGGAAGGGCATTTCGTACTGCTCGAACAGCCAGCGCGTCCAGCCGGAAGGCATGCTGCCGCCATACTGATCGTAGAGGCCGATGCGGATCGGCTTGAGCTTCAGGGCGTCGCCTGCCGGCGCCTTCGCCACGGCGTGCGCCGCCACACCCAGTTCCTTCGCGCCGCGCTCCAGGATGGGCCGCGCCGCCGCCGAAGCCGGCACCCAGATGGCGCCCGTTCCCAGATCCTGTCCGTCGGCCTTCTGCACGCTCTTCAGCCAGTACACGTCGCAATTCGCCTGCAGCAGCCGGTTCACCACGATGAACGAATTGTTGATCTCGTGGCTCACCAGGAATCCCGCCGGGCTCGACGGTCCCGACACCGTTCGCGGCGGCGCCGGCAGCAGCCCGTTGATTTTCGCGAACGGCCCGTCGAAGCCGTCGCGGATGCGGTCGAATTGCACGCCCATCTGGTAGGCCAGCGTCCATCCCGTGATGTCGTACGGCGGATTGGGCGGCCCGCCCGGATAGCGGAAATCGTTGGGGTGGTCCTGCGGCTCGAACATGTCCATCACGTGCGGCCGGAACGCCTGCGCCGTCTTGATCGCGTACGACCCCGCCGGATAGTTCTTCCCCGCCACCGGGAAGGCCGCCGTCGATTTCAGCACCGTGACGCCGTTCTTCAGCAGCGTGTTCACGAACTCCGTGGCCGTCGCGAAATCCGCCTGATCGGATGGAATGATGTAGCCGCGCGGATCGCGCAGTTTGGGATCGTGCAGCACCGTGTTGTACAACTCGACCGGAAGCTGCCGCGCGCCGAAACCGCCGCCACCCGCGCCCGGCGTATCGCCGCCCGCCGCAACCTCGGTGGGCGCCGCACCGCCGCGTCCGCCACGACCTCCGCGTCCCCCGCCGGCTTCCGCGCCCATCGCCGTTGCGGCCGCCTCCGCCGCCGCGATGCGCTTGGGTGTGACCGTCCAGTAATCCTTGCTGCCCTTCTCGATCGAGTTCATCCCCATCCGCCAGATGTTGAACAGGAACGTCTCGCGATACCGCGACGCCAGGTCCAGAATCGCGCGGTTATTGGTCATCTCATAGTCGATTGACTGCCGGTAGTGCCACTCCTGCGGCGCGATCGGCAGCGGCCAGTCGCCCTGCGGCAACTGCTTTTCGGGCACGAACGGAATCCGCATGGGCGTCGGGTTGCCGATGATCTCCGTCAGGATCCCGATCATATTGTGGAAGTACGTCACGGTGCGCAGTCCGCCGTTCCACCACGTCGAATAATTGGCGCCCGACCGCATGGCGCTCCCGCCCTTGCCCTCCGCAACCAGGCGGCTGTGCATCGCGGTCCCCACCATCTCGATCCCCAGCGGCACTAGCGGATCGAAGTTATAATTGAACGGATCGCGGAACGGCGGCATGAAGATCACCGCGCCCGCCGGCCCCGTCTGGTGGTGGTTGTACATGATCTGCGGGAACCACTCGAGGAACAGTTGCCTGTTCATGTTAGTGGTCTCCGGCATGTTCGACATGTAAAAATCGCGGTTGTCATCGTGGCCGATGTACTTGGCGTAAAGCCGCGGCAGTTGACCCATGCTACGCTTGGCCGGCTCGCGCAGCGGCGCGCTCAGATTCTCCGAGCCCCGCATGTACCAGTTGGCGATCAACTCCTGCCCGTCCGGGTTGGCCTGGACGCATAGCAGAATGACGTCGTTCAGGAACCGCATGGTCTCGGGATCTTTGAGGCTCACCATCTGGTAAACCGTTTCCATCAACTGCTGCGAGCCCACCGATTCGCTGGCGTGCAGGCCTCCGTCGATCCAAACCACCGCCTTGCCCTCGCGCGCCAGGGCGTGCGCCTGCTCCTCCGTCAGCCCCTCGGCATGCGCCAGCTTTTGTGAAATCTCTTTGTAATGATCGAGCTTCTTCAGGTTCTCGGGCGAAGAGATGACCGTCATCCATTGCCGCCGACCCTCGGCCGTCGGGCCGATGTCCACCAGTTTCATGCGGTCGGATTCGCTGGCCAGCTTCTTCCAGTAGGTTTCGAGCTGGGTGTAGTTAGCGACCATGTAATCGTCGCCGATGTTGAACCCGAGAGCTTCCTTTGGCGTGGTGACCTTGGGCGCCGTTTGGGCGAGCCCAGGCCAGGCAACCAGCGCCGCCATGAGCAGAGCAAGATGGATCGGTCGTGCCTTCATTGTGTGAGTTTACCAAGCCGACATCGAATCGCAACTGTTGTGTGACAGCAATCCCAATTCACCCCAAAACTTCACGGTGATTTCCCTGTGACGCGGGTGAATTCCCGCGCCGTTCCCCTAGACTTGGCAGGCGCATTGTGATAAACCCTATGCGAAGGCTTCATTGGGTGGAGTGTTAGGGTCTGGGGTATTGGTCTTGCGCACGTTCGAACTGTGACTTGAGGCTCCCCCCGTCCCTTTGAGGTTTAGCTTTTGTTAACCAGCGGTGTCGATCCGCTGATTTCAAGGAGAAGAGGATGAACCAAGTACGTTTCTTACGAGCTGGGGCGCTCGCACTGATTTTCCTGCTCGCCACAAGTCTCGCGTTTGCGCAATCGGATTTGGGTTCGATTTCGGGTTTCGTGAAAGATCCATCGGGCGCGGTGGTACCGAAGGCCCGCGTCGGCGTCAAGAATGAGGCTACGGGCACGGAACGTGTGACCAACACCAACGACTCGGGCTTCTACACGGTTACGAATATTCCGCCCGGCATGTACAGCGTTGTTTCCGAAGCTCCGGGATTCAAGAAATACGAAGCCAAGAACAACAAACTTGACCCCAGCGCCGCGCTGGCAGTCGACATGTTGCTCGCGGTTGGTGCGGCCACCGAGACGGTGGAGGTTTCGGCTGCGGCCCAGGTGCTGCAGACGGAGTCGGCCATTCGGCAGGCCACAGTTACCCGCGAACAGATCGACATGCTCGAACTGAATGGGCGCAACCCGGTTGGTCTGGCCGCGTTGGCGCCGGGCGCACGCCCCGGCAACGCCGCCAGCCTCAACTTCAATCTCACCCAGGGCCCTTCCAACTTCAACGGCTCCCGCAACCCCGAGAATCTGATCACCTACGATGGCGCGCCCGCCACCCGCACGCGGTCCAATGGCGCCAGCCTGGGCGCGGCCGACGTAGACTCGACGCAGGAAGTCCAGATCCTGACCGCCGCTTATGCCGCGGAATACGGCCGCACCTCCGGCGCCCAGATCCGCATCCTTACACGATCGGGGGGCCAGCAGTTCCATGGCTCCGCATACGAGTATGTCCGTAACAACGTGTTCAACGCCAACACATGGACGCGTAATCACACGCCCGACATCCCGGGCTTGTTGCCCAACAGCACCGTGTTGCCGTTCCACTACAACCAGTTTGGGTACAACATCGGCGGTCCATTCTACATCCCGGGAAAACTGAACAAGGAGAAGAGCAAGTTCTTCTGGTATTGGGGTGAGGAGTGGGTGAGATACCGGTTCTTCGACACCGCCACGTGGACCGTTCCGACCGCTTTGATGCGCACCGGGAACTTCAGCGAATTGCTGACCAACAATCCGGCGAACATTCTGGGTAAGGTGGTGCAGCTTGTCGATCCGAACACCAAGGTTCCGATTCCCGGTAACATCATCCCGGCGGGGCTTCTCAGCCAAAATGGCCTCGGCATTCTGAAGGCTTATCCCAAGGCCGACGTTCCCGTCGGCTCCATCGGAGGGAACAGCAACTATTATGTGACGGCCCTCCATCCGCAGAATCAGCGGAAGGATACGCTCGCCGTCGATATGAACCTCACCGACAAGCAACGCCTCCAGTTCCGCCGCAACAACTACGCATTCTGGGAGTATCAGCCCCTGGACGGCACGCCCACGGAAACGCCGAAGTTCTTCAATCGCCCCAATCAGACCAATTCCCTTGACTGGGTTTGGACCATGAGCCCGAACAAGGTGAACGAACTCATCGCCACCGTCAGCCTGGATGACGTGTACATCCCGGTGGATACGGCCAACTTCTTCGACCGTACGACCGCTGGCATCAACTACCCGTACATTTTTCCGAACGGGAAGCTGATCCCCACGCGAATCCCCACCGCGAATATCACCGGCCTCAACAGTCTCACCGGCAATCCATACCCGTCTCACTCGACGGGCCCGATCTACACCCTTTCCGACAGCTTCACCTGGGTTCACGGCAACCACACCATCAAGCTGGGAATGTACTTCGAGAAATCGGGCGAAAACGATAACGACGAAATCAACGTGTCCGCCTGCCCGACCTGCACCAATAACCAGAACGGGCAATTCCTGTTCAGCGATACCCGGTCCGGCCAGCCGGCAAGCGGCAACGCCATCGGCAACGCGGCCATGGGTCTGTTCGACACCTACTCCGAACTCGGCCAGCGCGCCTACACCATCTTCCGCGGAACCTCCTATGAGCCCTACGCGCAGGATTCGTGGAAAGTCAGCCCGAAGCTGACGGTCAATTACGGCATGCGTTACACCGTCATCGTTCCCTACCACGCTCTCTGGGGAAACATGATTGTTTTCGACCCGGCGCTCTATGATCCGAGCAAAGCCGTCTCGATCGATCCGAAGACCGGCGCCGTGATCGCACCCGCGGGCACCGACCGCTACAACGGAATGGTGATCCCCGGCAGCGCCGCCTGGCCGTCTTCCGCCAAAGGCCGATTCCCTGAGGCTACGTCGGGAACCTACGATTACCTGTTCCGCGGCGGGAGCTATCCGGATTATTTCTCCAAGATCCGTTGGGGCCAGTGGCAGCCACGCGCCGGTATCGCTTACCGGCTGAACGAGAAGACCGTCCTCCGCGCCGGCGGCGGGCGTTTCTTCACCCGCCTCGGCGTCAGCGACTCCGTCTTCCTGGGCGGCAACCCGCCCTTCCAGCCGACCGCCAACGTCTCCTTCGGCAGCGCCGATAATCCCGGCGGAACCTCGGCCAACAGCCTCCCGCTCACAGTCACTACCCAGAGCCGCGACTTCAAGAATCCCGAGGCCTGGAATTGGAATTTCACCGTCGAGCGCGAGCTGCCGTTCAAGTCGACGATCAGCATCGGCTACGTCGGGCGCCGCGGCCTGCACTTGCAGCGCGAGTCCAACATCAACCAGCCCACGCCCGCCGTGGTCGCCGCCAACCCCGGGGTGAACATCGACGCCCTGCGGCCCTACAAGGGATACAACTCCATCCGCGAAACCGACAACGTTGCCAGCTCCATGTACAACGGCCTGCAGTTCAGTCTGAACCGCCGCTTCGCCGGCGGCCTGCTCGTCGGAGCCAACTACACCTACAGCAAGGTCTCGGACGATGGCTCGAACCAGCGCGATATCATCCCCGACACCTACTATGCCCACAACCTCTGGGGGCCGGCGGAGTTCGATACGCGGCACGTGTTCATCGCCAACTTCCTGTACCAACTGCCGTTCCTCAAGAACAACAACCAGGTTGCCGGGAAACTCCTCGGCGGCTGGCAGGTCAGCGGACTGATTCAGTACCAGTCGGGCACCCCGACCAGCATCGGCCGCGGTACCGACTACGCCGGCGTTGGACTGGATGGCAGTCTGGCCGGCGGCATTGGGCAGTATTGGGCCTTCAACAGCAGCGGCCTGGATTATCAGAAGACCATGGCCCACAACAGCGGCAACAGCGACTCCAACTGGTGGATCTATCCGTTCAACGAGCCCGGTTGTCCCCCGAATGGCGCCGGCTGCACGCTGAAGTGGAGCGCGCCCGCGGCTGGCACATTCAACCATCAGAACGGCGTCCGCGACATGATCTACAATCCCGGTTTCGAAAACTGGAACCTGGGCTTGTTCAAGGACTTCAAGATTCGCGAAGCCCTCGGATTCCAGTTCCGCGCGGAGGCCTACGATGCCTTCAATCACCCCAACTGGAACGGAGTCGGCACCGACCCGACCAACCTGACCACCTTTATGAAGGTCACCAGCAAGAACGGGGACGTCCGAAACCTCCAGCTTTCACTGAGATTCCACTTCTAAACCGGCGCATAGCAGTCACGCGGGGCAGGGAGACCTACCGGTTTCCCTGCCCCATTCTTTTTTACACCACTCGCGGCAAGCGCTGTTTGCGCGTCACCCACTCCTCGCTGCGGAAAACCTTCGGCCCCACCTGAATCATGCGCGGCAACAGCGTGAATAGCGCCCGATGGCGTCCACGGATTCCCTTCGCGTATCGTATGTCCGCGGCGGTTGAGTTCGTCAGCCACCTGGGAAACCACAGATGAACACGGATACGAATCTCCGGTTTTATCCGTGTTTATCTGTGTTTATCCGTGCTTACGCCTTGACCGGCTTGTCCGATGCTTTCCAGTGCTTCTCGTCCCAGTACATCGTCTTGCCTTCGCGGTAGGACTGCGCGGCCAGATTAATCACTACGACGGCCTTGGCGCCGGTTTCCACATCCAGGTGCGGCTTCTCGCGGGTGCGCATGCACTTCAGGAAGTTTTCGATGTGCGCCACCATCATGTCTTTCTGATCCACCGGGATCTGGATTTCCTTCGTGCCGAATTTCGAAGCGTACTTCTCGCCGCCGATAGCCACGGCCTCGCCGTTCCGCGAGCGTCTCACTTCCGGCTTCACCGTGATGTACGGCACCATCCGCTCGAACTGGCCGTGCTCCACCATCACGATGGTCCCCTCATGCCCGCGGATCGTGCCCGGGATGTGCTCGGAATTCGCCATCGATGAGCTCAACACCAGCGAGTGGCCCTTGGCGTACTCCGCGATCAGGTGGAACGTGTCCGGCACCTCGCGCTTTTCTTTGAATACGTAGATGCCGCCCGTCGCCATCACTTTCTGCGGGAACTGCGGTTCATCCCAGCAGATGTTCAGCGGCGCGATCACGTGGTAGAACAGGTCGCTCGCGATGCCCAGCGAGTAGTCCCAATACTTGCGGAAACGGAAGAACCGGTCGGCATCGTACGGGCGCTTCGGCGCCAGCTTGTACTGCGAGCCCAGCCACATGTTCCAGTCGATAAAGTTGTCGCCCTTGCCCTCGGGACCAGCCTCCGCATCGATCGGATAGTTCCATTCCCCTTCGACCGAGTTCCGGTGATACGAACCCTGGCTCATCAACACCTGACCGATCATGCCGTCGGCGATCGCCTTCTTCGCCTTCCACCAGATGTCGGCCGACGTCGTCTGCGAGCCCACCTGCAGGATGCGCTTGGTCTCCTTCACGGTCTCGACCAGTTGGCGCGCTTCCTCGTTGGTGTGCACCATGGGCTTCTCCAGGTACACGTCCCGGCCCTTGTCCATGGCATCGAGCGCCATCTTCCCGTGCCAGTGATCGGGGGTGGCGACGATCACCGCGTCCAGGTCGGTCTGGTTCAACAGTTCGCGATAGTCCAGGTATCCCTTGACCTTGTAGAGCTCGGCGCCGGTACGCTTGCGCTTCTCGTACACGTCGCACACAGCCCCGATCTGGCAGGCGTTGTTTTCCTTGCCGTACCGGTCGAACGCCCGTGCGACGTACTCGCCGCGGCCGCCGTAGCCGATCACACCGATGTTGATCCGGTCATTGGCCCCAACCACGCGGCCCGACGTCTTGCTGCTGCTCGTCCGGGCGGCGAACGCCGAGTTGGCGGCCCCCAGGGTCAGACCGGTGGCGCCCACGGTCTTGAGGAAATTTCTGCGGTCGAGAGGATCGTTTGAACTGGACATCGAAACTCCTTTGGATATGGACTATGGTATCCCTTTTACATCTGTGGGGCGAATCCGCGCAGGATGCGGAACGCGGTTGCGCGGCCGTAATAGGCGTGGTACCGTACTGCCATAGAAACGCCATTGGGGGGGGTCGCGCAAGCGAATTCCCTGTGAATTCCCTGCGAGATCTTGTCGGGAACGATATGGATACGTCAATTACTCTAGCGCCGGCGGCCGTCGATGTCCGATGGGAGGTCGTCCAGAGAGTTGCCGGCAGCATTGCCTTCCAGCGTTCGCCCCGGCTCCGGGAACTGCTCCTTTATATATGCGAGCGGGCCATCCAGAACCGCAACCAGGAATTGCGCGAGCAACAGATCGGCTGCGGCGTCTTCGGCCGCAAGCCGGACTATAGCCCGGGCGACGACAACATCGTCCGCGTCGAAGTACGTCATTTGCGCCGCCGTCTGGAAGAGTACTTTTCGGGTGAAGGAAAGAATGAGCCCGTAGTCATCGTCATCCCCAAGGGCGCCTACGTGCCCGTCTTCGAACCCCGCGAGATCGCCGCCGTCGAGGTGGAAGCGGAAAAGCCCGCGCCCGTCCCGGTGACGCCGGAATCGAAATTCGGGTGGCAGGCGGCCGCCATCGTGATTCTGGCCCTGGCCTGTATCGTGCTCTTCGTCCAGAACCGGCAAGCCGTACATTCGGTCGCCGCCGCGGCGAATCCGGCGGACCCCTCTCCGCTCTGGCCGCTGCTCTTCGATCGCGATCACGAAACCTTCGTGGTGTGCGCCGACTCTTCGTTTGTCGTAATTCAGAACCTGGTTCACCGGCCGATTTCGCTCGAAGAATATCTCTCGAACGATTACGCCGCGCTCGAGCCGAAAGCCACGGCCGCCGATGCTGCCATCCTCCGCATGGCGCCGCACTGGAACTTCACCGATATCGCCGACGTGCGGTTGGTGCAGCGCATTTACGGTCTGAACGCCGGCCGCTGGGACAAAGTGCAAATCCGCTCAGCGCGAACGGCGCAGCTCCAGGATTTCAAAAACGGCAACATCATTCTGCTCGGCAGCCGCCGTTCCAACCCCTGGAACCGGCTCTTCGAGCCCACGCTGAATTACCAATTCGACTACGACCAGACCGCGCGCACGGCCTTCATCCGCAATCGCAATCCTCTGCCGGGCGAGCCCACGGAATACCGCGGCGCGCCGCTCGGCGCCTCGGGCGATACGTACAGCACCATCGCACTGGTTCCTAATCTGCGCCACACCGGCAACGTCCTGATCGTGGCCGGCACCAGCGGAGAGGGCACCGAGACTACCGGAGAATTCATCACCAACAGCAAGACCGCTTCCGGCCTGATCCGCACATTGCTGGAACGGAATCACGGGAAACTGCCGTATTTCGAGGCGCTCCTGAAGTCCGGAGCACTGGCCGGCGTGGCGACGAATGCGGAGATCGTCGCTATTCGGTTGCTGCCGGGGGAGTGAGAAGAAACTCCGCCTTCACGACCTGGTCTTCCAGTTCGTGCTTCAACGAAAAGCCCAGCTTCTCGCAGATCCGCATCACGTCGCGATTGTCGGGCAGGATGTCGGCGGTAAGTTTGGTCAGCTTTTCGTCGGCGCCCACGATCATCAGCCTCGCCAGCAGCTCCTTGCCGAGGCCGCGGCCCTGCCAGTTGTCGCTCACCAGCACGGCTATTTCGGCGTCGTTTGTGCCGTGGACTTTCATCATGCGGCCAACCCCCAGGATCTCACCTTTGTGTTCCGCGACCAGCGCCATCTCGCGGTCGTAGTCGATGAAGCAGATGCGCGTCAGACGCTCGTGCGTGGTGCGCTGCTCCAGGTTTATCAGGTGGAAGTACCGCAGGTAGACGCTGCGCTCCGAGAGCGTCTCGTGGAACTTCACCATGGCCGGCTCGTCTTCCGGGCGGATGGGCCGGATCGTAACCTCCGTGCCGTTCTTGGCGGTCCACGGCGCCACATAGCGCGTGGGATACGGGCGAATCGCCATCCTCGGGATCTGGTCCAGGCTGACGTCGGGGCCATGCACCACCACGCGCGCATCGAGCGCGATCAGACCATCGGGCGATGCCAGCAGCGGGTTGATGTCGATCTCCCGGATCCACCGCTGCTCCGCCACCAGCGCGCTGAACCGCACCAGCAGCACCTCGAGCGCCGCCAGGTCCACCGGCCGCCGCCCACGCACGCCTTTCAACGCTTTGGAGATTTTGGTCCGGTCCATCATGCGGCGCGCCAGCGTCGTGTTGAGCGGCGGCAGCGCCAGCGCGCGATCCTCGAAAACCTCCACCAGTTGCCCGCCGGCGCCGAACAGCAACACTGGACCGAACTGCGGATCCAGGCTTGACCCGACGATCAGCTCGTAAGCGTCTCTCAGTTTCACCATCGGCTGCACCGTGACGCCTTCGAAGTGCTGCGCGCCGGCCTTCGCCGCAACCGACGCCTGGATGGACGCGAAGGCGCGTTCGACCGCCTCCACGCTGCCCAGGTTCAACTGCACACCGCCCACATCCGTCTTGTGCGTGATGGTTTGCGAGTACACCTTCAGAACCACCGGGTAGCCGATCTGCGCGGCGGCCTTGACGGCTGCGGCCGCGCTGGTCGCAATGATCGTGGCCGCCACCGGGATGCCGTACGCCGACAGGATCTGCTTGGATTCGGACTCGGTGAGGATTTCGCGCTTCTCGTTCCGGACCTTGTGGATGATGCGTTCGACCGGCGGCCGGTCGGGAGACCACGAGGCGGACTCTTCCGGCAGGCACGGCGTCTCATACAGGGCGCGCAGATTGTAGCTGTACTGCCACATGTAATTGAACGCGCGCGCGGCGGTATCGGGGAAGGGAAAAGTGGGAATACCGGCGCGGTTCAGAATCTCTTCGCCCGCGGCCACGTCCACCCCGCCCATCCAGCTCGCGATTACCGGCTTGCCTTCGAGCTTGGCCAGCGGTGTCAACTGCTCCGCGGTGCGCGTCGGATCTGTCATGGCCTGCGGTGTCAGGATCACCAGCATGCCATCCGAATTGGGATCTTTGGCCGCGATCTCGAGCGCCTTGGCGTACCGTTCAGGCGGCGCATCGCCGATGATGTCGACCGGATTGTTGTGGCTCCAGGTGGCCGGTAGCACGGCGTTGTAGGCTTCCATGGTCTCCGGACTCAGCTCCGCCAATTCGCCGCCGCCCGAGATGAGCGCGTCGCAGGCCAGCACACCCGGCCCGCCCGCATTCGTCACAATCGTCAGGCGCGGCCCCTTCGGTCGAGGCTGCCTCGAGAGCACCTCGGCCATGTAGAAGAGGTCGGCGATGCTATTCACGCGCAGCACGCCGCTGCGGCGGAAGGCCGCCTCGAGCACCTCATCCGAGCCCGTCAGCGAGCCGGTGTGCGACGCCGCCGCCTTGGCCGCCCCCGCCGTGCGCCCCGGCTTGATGACGATGATCGGCTTGTTCAGCGCCACTTCGCGCGCCGCCGAAAGGAACGAGCGTGCATTGCCGATCGATTCCATGTAGATCACGATCGAGCGCGTCTTGGGGTCGTTGCCGAGGTGGTAGATCAGGTCGCCCCAGCCCACGTCCGCCATCGAGCCGACGGATACGAACGCGCTGAAGCCCACCAGCTCTTTGAGCGACCAATCCAACACCGCCGTGCACAGCGCGCCGCTCTGGCTGATGAACCCGACCGAGCCCGGCCGCGCGATAGTGGTGGCGAAAGTGGCGTTCAGGCCCGTCAGCGGAGCCATCACACCGAGACAATTCGGTCCGATTACCCGGATATGGGTCGCGTGCGCCTCTTGGACGAGCTGCCGTTCGATCTCCGCGCCCGCCGGGCCGATCTCTTTGAACCCGGCCGAAATGACGATGGCGCCGCGGACGCCATTCTCGCCGCACTCCCGGACGATCGCCGGGACCGACGGCGCCGGCGTCACGATCACCGCCAGGTCCACCGCCTCCGGAATCTCGGCGATGGATGGATACGCCTTCATGCCGAGCACGCTCGACCGCTTTGGGTTCACCGGGTAAACGGTTCCGCCGAACGGGCTCGAGACGAGGTTCGACAGAATGGTGCGTCCCACGCTCCCCGGTTTTTCGCTGGCGCCGACCACCGCCACCGTCTTCGGCGAAAAGAAGACGTCGAGCGGCTGGCTGCGCTGATACGTCCGCTTGGGCAAAGGTTTAGTCGCCGGCATGTTCCGAATCCACCTTGGGTGGGAACGCGGCCTGGTTGAGCGCCGCCACCACGTCCACGGAATTGAGACCGTTCTTGCGCGCCACGGTTTCGATATCGCAGTCGTCGCAGGAGGGGCGAATCTGGAGTTGCTCGAATATCGCTACGGTTTCAGGATAGCGCTGCTTCACGTCACGGACGATGGTGTCGCGGCGGATCAACTGATCGAATCGGAACATTGGCATCTACCTCGGATGGGTACGAGGTGCAAGCGGGGGTCCAAAGGTGCGGCCAATGGAATCAATCGATTGGAAGTGGGCAAGGTGGCATCGTGCGTGATATGCCCCATCCACGCGGCGAGTTTCACTCGTCCCAAAAGCGGACACTCCCCTGAAGCCGCCTGTCTGATCCGCAAGCACTTAATCTTGGCTGCCGGGTTGCATGTTTCGGCCGGCATGTGGAACGAAATCCGGCAGTCGCTTCGTTCTTTGCGCCGGGCGCCGGCGCTCACCGTGGTTTCCGTCCTGACGGTCGCGCTCGGGGTGGGCGCGGGGACGGCGCTGTTCAGCGTGGTCAAGGCAGTGCTGCTCAACCCGCTGCCCTATGCGCAGCCGGACCGGCTGGCGTGGCTGGCGGCACTCAACGATTCCCGCGATGAGATGCGCGTCTCGATGGCGGACTTCGACGACTGGCGCCGGCAGAACCGCAGCTTCGCGTCCATGGCCGGCTACACCGACTCCCCCTTGGTGGCCGGGGGTACGGCGGCGCCGGAGCGCACCCATGGCGCATTCGTTACGGAAGATTTCTTCGAGGTGACGGGGGCCCACCCGGTTCTGGGGCGGCTCTTCTCGCCGGAGGAGCACCGGAAGGGCACAGCATTGGGCTCGGTGGTGCTCGGGTACGGTCTATGGCAGCGCGTGTATGGCGGGGATCGCGCTATCCTCGGCCGGAAAATCAAAGTGATCGGGCTGCCCTCGACCGTCATCGGAGTCATGCCGCCGGGGTTCGCGTTTCCGGCGGGGAGCGAACTGTGGGTCTCGGCGCGGGCGCTGGGCGAGGGCGAGGAAAGGACGGCGCACAACTATCTGGCGGTGGGGCGGATGCGTCCCGGGGTTTCGGTGGAGCAGGCCAGCCAGGATCTCAGTGCCATCGCGCGCGGGCTGAAACGACAGTACGCGGGGCCGTTCCAAACGGCGGACGCTTCCGCCGTGCCTCTCGCACGGCACCTCGCCGGCAGCGTGCGCACACCGCTGCTGGTGCTGTTCGCGGCGGTCGGGCTGCTGCTGCTCATCGTGTGCGTGAATGTGGCGAATCTCCTGCTGGTGCGGGTGACGGCGCGGTCCCGTGAACTCGCCATGCGCACCGCCCTGGGCGCGACCGGGTGGCGCCTGTTCCGCCAACTGCTGTTAGAGAGCCTGTCACTCTCGATCGCCGGTGGCGCTCTCGGCTTCGTGGTGGCGTTCTGGTCGCTCGATCTGCTGCGGCTGCTGCTGCCCGCCGGCATACCGCGCGCCACCGAGGTGCGGATGGATGGCGGCGCGATCGCGTTCGCGGTGGCCCTTGCAGCCGTCACCGGGATTCTGTTCGGGACCCTGCCTTCGTGGCGCGCCTCGCGACTCAACATCTTCGAGGCACTAAAAGCCGGGGCGCGCGGGCAGTCGGCCGGCCGGCGCTCGCAGCGCACCCAGGCCGCGCTGGTGATTTCCGAGGTGGCGCTCTCCCTGATGCTGCTGGCCGGCGCCGGGCTGCTGCTCCAGAGTTTCGCGAAATTGCGCGCCGTGGACCCCGGTTTTCGCGCCGACCGCGTGCTCACCGCCAACCTGTCCTTCCCGGTGAATGCGGCGGCGCGCGGCCGGCTGGTATCCGCCTATCGCGAGACGATCGAGTGCGTGCGCGCGCTCCCCGGAGTGGAGGCGGCCGGTACCATCAAAGACCTGCCATTCGACCCCATCCAACGCGACGGGGCCTTCAAGATGGAGAGCCGCCGCGATCTGAAGGATCTGGACGCCGGCTACCTGATCGTGAGTCCGGGCCTGATGGAAGCTTTGCGTATCCCCATGGTGCGGGGTCGCCGATTCAACGATTCGGATTCGGAGCAAGGGCCGGGCGTGGCCATTGTCAGCGCGGAAATGGCGCGGCGATTCTGGCCGGATCGCGACCCTATCGGCGAGCGCATCTGGTACAACAGCTTCGATCCCAGAGAGAATTGGCTGACGATTGTGGGGGTGGCCGGCGATGTGCGGCAGTCCGGCCTGACGGAGCCCACACCGGCGCAGGCGTACGTGTGTTATCCGCAAGTGCAGATCAAGGGACAGCTCGGATCGGGAAACCTGGTGGTACGGTCGGCGGTGCACCCGGCCAGCCTGGCCCCCGCGGTGCGCCGCATCATTCACGACGTGAGCCCGGAAGCCGCCGCGGCTTTCCGTCCGATGAGCGAACTGCTGGCCGACGCCACGGCGCGCCAGCGTTTCCAGATGCAGGTGCTGGGCGCGTTCGCAGCGCTGGCGCTGTTGCTGGCGGCGGTGGGCCTTTACGGCGTGCTCTCCTACACCGTGACCAGCAACCGCGCGCAGATCGGCATCCGGATGGCGCTGGGCGCGCAGCCCGCGGAGGTGTTCCGCATGGTGGCGGCGCGCGCCGTCAGACTTACAATGACCGGAACCGTGGCGGGCCTGGCAGGCTGCCTGGCGGTGCGGAGCGTGCTGCGGAAAACGGTCTTCGGCATCGGCCCGAGCGAGCCCGCGGTGCTGCTGGCGTGCTGGTTCCCGGCGCTGCGCGCCATGCGGGTGGACCCGGTGACGGTGCTGCGCGAGGAGTAATGGCGCGTGCGATGATGTAGGGTCTTATGCCTACATCGCCGCACGTGGAGAAACATTTCGAGGCTTCGGCGACCGTCCGCGATGTCGTGATCGGCATGGCCGACGGGCTCACGGTTCCGTTCGCTCTGGCGGCGGGACTTTCGGGGACGGTGTCGCAGACCAACATCATCGTGATTGCCGGTCTGGCCGAAATCGCCGCCGGGTCGATCGCGATGGGCCTCGGCGGCTATCTGGCGGCGCGTACGGACCGCGATCATTACGTCTCCGAGCGCGATCGCGAAATCCGCGAGACCATGGAGCTTCCCGATAAAGAGCGCGAAGAAGTGGCCGATGTCTTCCGCGACTATGGCATGTCGGAGGAGGAGCTGACGCCCGTGGTCAAGGCAATCGTGAAGGATCAGAAACGCTGGGTCGATTTCATGATGCGGTTCGAGCTGGGCTTCGAGGAGCCCGACCCGAAGCGTGCGCGCAACAGCGCCGTGACCATCGCGCTTTCCTATATCCTGGGCGGCCTGGTTCCTCTCGCGCCGTACATGACGATGGGCGAACTGGAATCGGCCTTGCGCGTTTCGGTCGTGGTAACGCTGATCGCGCTATTCATCTTCGGATTCGTGAAGGGCCGGCTGACCGGCATTTCCCCACTGCGCGGTGGATTGCAAACGGCGGTCATCGGCGGCCTAGCATCGGCGGCGGCGTTCACGCTGGCGCGGTTGATCAGGTAGAGTCTATTTCGGGGACAGGCTACACAACCTCGAAATTCGCCGCAAAGTGTTGAACTGGCGCAGGTGTTTTCTGGCGAATTTCGAGGTTGTGTAGCCTGTCCCCGAAATAGACTCAGCGCCAGCGCGCGGCATCGGCGGGCGGCACGCGGATTTCGTAACGATCGATAGAGTAGACCGTCACCATGCCGTGCTTCACGTAATCGACGAACGGCTGCACGGGCCGGACCGGGCGGTATATCTCACCCCATTGCTCCAGATTCGCGCTGTAGACCACGCAGGGAGCGGGCGCCGCGGAGAACGCGTGCAGCAGTTCCTGTTGCGCCGGTTCGTCGAATAAGGACATGGCCGATGAATAGATAAAACCGTTGGGATGCGGCAGGCCGGACCAGATTTGCAGACTGTTGAGACCGGGCACCGTTACCAGGCTGCCGCAGTGCGCGTTGAGCGCCGCCACCAGGCTGCTGTAGATGTGATAGTCCTCAGGCGCAAGGCGGATGAGCATCGAGTTCGGTAGATGCTGCCGGGCTGCGGGCTCTCTCCACCAGGCCCACGTGATGCGGGCTGCCTGCAGCGAAGTGGCCAGCAGCAGCATCGCGGCGACGGCGCGGCCGCGCGTCAGCCAGCCGGAGAGAAACGGCACCGGCATCTCCTCACCTACATGCGCGAATGCCGCTACCAGGAGCAACGAGCCGGCTATCGCCAACTGGTCGTGACCGGGGACGGGGTAAACCATCAGCAGCGCGAAACTGCCGAGGGCCACGGCGATCGACTGCGGACGGAAGGCGGATCTGCCGGAGAACCAGTCGGGCTCCGGAGTCAGCATCCACAGCACGGCGGGGGCCAGCGCAACTAAGATCCTGGGCGCGAGCACGGATGCCAGCACCATAACCGCGCACACCAGCGGTCTCCATCGAAGCAGCATTTCCTGGTTCCACTGATTGCGCCGCGCGAACCACCATAGCCCGGCGCCGCCCGCCAGCACGGTAGCGCTCAGAACCATCGGCATGGGTCGCGGGTCCTGGACCGAGTCGCGGATGCGAAGCGCGGTCACCAGCACGCCCTGCACCAGGTCGTACCACGAAGTGCCGTGCGCCAGAGCGGTGGCGAGGGTAAGGGCGGATGCGACGAGAAAGCCTCCGGCGATCCACGCCGCGTCGTCGCGGGAAATGACGGCGACGCGCTGCCGCAAGAACCAGAATGCCAACGTCGCGAGCGAGCAACTGTACAACAGGCACTGGAGAGCGATTCCGGGAATCGCGATGTGGGACCCCATCAGGGCGATCGGAATGGCGGCGCACGATAGCACGATCGCAGCGCGCCAGAAGCCGGAGGGACGGAGCCCGGCGAGGAAGACCAGCCCCAGGCCGGCCAGAAAGAAAATTCCTACGTTGATCTTGGTGAGGAAGATGGCGGCGGTGGCGGCGCCCACCACGAAGAACGCCGGGCGCGAGCCGATCGAGGGGATGAGGCTGACAGCGAGGATCGCCAGCGCATGCAACAACAAGATGAGACCCTGGGGATGGCCCGGGCCGTCGGACAAGACACGCAGCGCCACCGCCGCAGTGACGAACGCGGCGACGCCCATCGCCAGCGATCGCCGCCAAAGCCAGACGCTCCAGCCCCAGAGCCCCGCGGTGAGCAGCCAGCATGCGAGAGTCACGGCGCGCATGGCGTCATGCGTGGCCTGCCAGCCGGCGGATGAGAAGAGGCCTCCCAATACGTCGTAGTAGAATGGCCCATACTCGGTGTACATACCGGTATAAAGCGGACGTCCCGCGAGGTACTGTTTGAGCGTCATCAGCATGAAGCCTTCGTCGTCGTAATAGTAGAAACGGGAGCGAAGGTGGAGGAAGGCGTAGACGCACGTAAGAGCGATGCCGCAGATGACGAGCGCGGCGCGCACGCGAGGTCCCGTCAGATGCACCGGTGGCGTAGCGATTGCGGGAGTGGCGTGCATACAGCGGCCCTCAGTATACGGGTGACACCGATTTCTACTATGTGAGAAAGGAAACCGAGCGGCCGCGCGTGTGTGTCGTAGGGCACAAGGGTTCCGAGTAGTCTGGCGTAGATGCGCTCTTTTCCGCTGGTTCTTCTCGCGGCGGAGGTTTTACCGTCTGCTTTCGCACAAGGAATACAGACCGACTTTACGGTGGGTAGGACGGTCTTTTGCGGACGATGGCCCAGTGTATGAAACCACGGTCGGCGGCTCGGTTCGTTTATACTCTCGCGTCGATGGAGCTTCGAGCCGGAATTCCTACATGCCAGGAAAAATCCGACCGTAACTAACTACTTCTTATCTGGCGTTCGACTTCCTCCAGCGAGGCCGCCGGATCGTGCCGTATTGGTACGCGGCGCCTGATCCTTCTGCAGAACTTCACGGGCCTCGCAAAGTACGACGGTCACGTCGATCGATGTGTAGGAATCGCATTCACAAATAGATCGGACGGGCTCATTGAGTTCGATTGTTGCTACATGGAAGGCAAGTGGATACCCGACCCAGAAGTAGAAGAGATGCTCAATAAGGACAACCCGTTCCGCCCCTTGCACATCAAGCCTAAGCCGGGTTACCTGCTGGACCTTTGATCCACCGCCAAGCCAGAAAAGAGCGGTAAGGCGTTACGTTGAATCGCCAATATTACAAATTCCCAGGCTTGCATGCATGTGTGTTACGCTTACCGTCAGCGTGTCCATTAAGTGGCTACCCACTCTACGCCTCCGCAGCCGGCCATTATGGCGTGTCTTGACGGAATGTCAAGATGCCGAACAGCGCCGTACGCTGAAACAATACGATGGCCGACAACAAAATGACGCGCGAGCAATGGCTGGCGATGCTGGAACCTGACGCCGGAGCTGGGCTTGAGAATGTGGTTTTATCCGACCGTGACAGAGCTGGTCTTATCCTTGACCGCGTGGACTATGAACAGCAACTGACGGCCATCACCGGGCTGCTGGCGCGCAATAAGGCAGCCGACAAGCAACTTGAGGCTGAGCGGAAAGAAATCGTAGCGTTCATCAAGAAGAGTTCCGGTTCAGCGCAGGAGCATGCCATCGACGAATCAGGCGAAAACTTCTATGCCATGGTCTACCAGGGCGCGGCCCACAGCATGGCGGCGCTCGGGATGATCGCGCCGATGTACGAGTCAATGTTTATTCAGGCCTTCGAAAGCATACGGGAGATATTTCGGAAAACTGGCGTGAGCCTGCCCGCGCATGCGAGAGATGGCATAACGAAGAGCGACGACTTCTGGGACTGCCACCTCGTGTATAGCGAAAAGGCCAAATACAAAACGCGGCCGGACCTTGTGGAAGGGATTATGGAGCTGGCAGACGCCACCGAGTTGACGCTACCTGACGGACTCGAAAACTTGCTTGAGGCACTGTTCTCTTATCGCAACAAGATGTTCCACTGCGGATTTGAGTGGCCTAAAAATGAGTGCCTAAAATTCGCCTAGCGGATCGAAGAGAAGAACTGGGAGGGCTGGTTTGACCGGTCGGAACACGGCGAAGAGCCATGGATATTCTATATGTCGGACGATTTCATCAAGGGTTGCCTTGAGATGATCGACAAGGTGCTGGATGCGTTCGGACGGTATTGCAAGGACCGGCTGCCGGTAGTTCCCATTCCGGTTGAGGGATTTCCGTTCGCATAACTTTCGGTTGCGCTTGCCTGCGATTCTGCTACGCTACCGGATGCGGCAAGTCCGCCGACTCGCAGAGCGCCACGTTTACCGCTACCAGATACCGATGGTCTCCCGCCGGATGTGGATTCTTGGCCGCGACCCTTCCTGCGGGCGAGTCGGAAGAAACTCCAACTGGCCCACTCCCCAGTCAGCCCGTTCGCTCAGCGCCAGCGCGCGGCATCGGCGGGCGGCACGCGGATTTCGTAATGATTGATGGCGAAGACCGGCACCAGTCCGTGCTTCACATAATCGACAAACGGCTGCGCCGGAAGAGGAGGGCGGTACATCTCGCCCCATGTCTCGAGGGACGGGTTGTACACCACGCATGGGGATGGTGCGGCGGAGAACGCGCGCAGAAGCCGCTGTTGGGTGGCTTCGTCGAACAGCGGCATGGCCGCCGAATAAATGAACCCGTTGGGGTGCGGAAGTCCGGACCAGATCTGAAAACTGTTCATGCCCGGTACGGTCGCGAGGGTACTGCAATGCGCCGTCACGCCCGCCAGAACGCTGCTGTAGGTTTCGTATTCCTCGGGCGAGAATCGAACCAGGTTGGCGTGCGCCAGATGCTGCCGCGCGGCGGGAGCTGTCGTGTAGCTCCAGATGACGCGGCCGGCTTGCACACCGGCGACCAGCAGCAGGCCTGCGCTCAGCGTGCGCAGCATGGCGGGTGTAGCCGACCACGGGAGTGACGGCAGCGCCGGTGCGGGCGACGCCATGGCGGCGAACGCGGCCGGCCAGCAGAAGCGACGCGGCCACGGCGAGTTGGGCGCCAGGGACCGGGTAAACCATCAGCAGACCGAAAGCTCCCAGGAACAACGCCAGCGACTCGGGCAAGCGGCCGGGCCTGCCGGCTTCAGGAGCCAGCATCCAGAGCACGCCGGGCACGATCGCAATCAGCAGGTGCGGTGAGACCAGAGCCAGCGCCAGGATGCCGGCTGCTACCACGGGCTTCCACGGCGCCAGTGCCGCGGGGCGGCGCATCGCGAGCAGCCACAAAGCGACACCCGCCACGAGCGCCGCGAAGGTGAGGGCGAACGGCTCGGGCCGTGAATCCTGGATCGCGTGGCTGAAGCGCATGGGCGTGAGCAGGACGCCATCGAGCAGTCCGGTCCACGAAGTTCCATGCGCGCGTACCGTCGCCAGCGTTGCTATGCACGATCCGGCAAAGCCTCCCGCCATCCAACCGGCATCGCTCCAATCCGTGGCCGCGGCGCGGCTGCCAAAAAGCCGGACTGCCAGCGCGAACAACGAAAAGGAATAGAGCGCGGAGCGGAGGGCGACCGCGGGCAGGGCGATGTGGTTGCGCATCAGCATGGGCGGAAGGGCCAGGCACATGACGGCGAGCAGGCCGCCGAACACGCGCCGGATGCGTGAGGGCGGCAGTCCTGCCGCCCAGACCACGGCCAGTCCGGCCAGAAAGAAAATCCCCATATTGATTTTGGTGAGCAGCACGGCGCCCGCCGCCGCTCCGGTGACGAAGAAGGCCGCGCGCCTGCCGATCGTCCCGGTCAGGCTAAGAGCAGTTACCGCGGTGGCGCAGAAGAGCAGGACCAGCATTTGCGGATGTCCGGGGCCGCTCGCGAGCACGCGCAGGCTCACGGCCGCGGTGGCGAGCGCGGCCAGCGCCAGCAGCAGCGACCGGCGCCACATCCAAACGCTGAACGCCCATCCGCCCGCGATCGGGAGCCAGCAGGCGAGAGTAAAATAGCGAAGGGCATCGTGGGTGACCGGCCAGCCCGACAGAGAAAACACGTCGCCCAGAAGCACGTAGTAGAGGGGTCCGTACTCGGTGTAGACGGAATCGTAGAGTGCACGTCCGCCCAGGTACTGACGCAGGGTCAGCAGCATGAACCCTTCATCGTCGTACCAGGCGAAGCGCCAGCGGATGATCGAAAACGCGAAGGCTGCGACGAGGCCGGCGGCTAGCAGGACGGCTAGCACGCGCGTCCGAGAATCGTTCGAACCGGGTGAAGCGGGGCCCAAACACCGTAGTGTATCAGCACCGCCCTCCGAAAAGTAAAACCTTAGATGGCTGTGGGGGAGTCGATGCCTTCGGACTGCAGCACGACGGCCATCTTCTTGAGCGCCGTCTTATGAATCTGGGAAACGCGGCTCTCGTTGACGCCCATGATCTCGCCGATTTCCTTCATCGTCATGTCGTTGGTGTAATACAAGACCACCACTTTCTGATAGCGCTCGGGCAGCGTGCCGATGGCGCGCGCCAGAGTGGACTGCAACTGGCGATGCTGGCACATGACGTCCGGCTGAAACTCCGGAGTGGCTGGATATTCCTGCGCGAGGTCGCGTTCGTGGTCGGTATTCGGCGTGAGCGAAGCCGGCCCGACGGTGCGCAGTTCCATCTGGATGCGGCGCCACCGGTCCATGCTCACGCCCATCTGCGAAGCCACTTCGGTCTCGTGCGGATTGCGGCCGAGCTTGGCGGCCAACTCGCGGGTGATGGTGTCCACTTGCTTCTGGCGTTTGCGCATATCGCGCGACGCCCAGTCGAGCTGGCGCAGGCTGTCGAGGATGGCGCCTTTGATGCGGTGCTTGGCATAGGCCTGGAACGCGACGTTCTTGGTGGCGTCGTACTTGGTCACGGCGTCGAACAATCCGAGCACGCCGGCGTGCACCAGGTCGTCCAGGTCCACGTGCACGGGAAGGCTCTCGTGTACCCGGATGGCAATGACTTTGACAAGCGGCAGATGATCGAGGACGATCCGGTCCCGGGTTGCCCTGGACTGCTTTCGCTTGCGTATAGACACACGTCGCACCTGCATGGTTTTGGTCCTTTTCATTTGGTCCTGATTGGGTCCGAATCAGTTCATCCGGACGACCTTAGAAAAGCACGTAGTGCGCCAACGGTATTAATCCCTAAATGCCTTAGTTTCTTTAGTCCACAAGGAGTAGAGCGGTTTCAGAATGGAACGTGTTTCAGAATGAAACGCGGCGGTGTTTCAGGAGTGGGCTTTGTAGGCGATCAAGGTCTTGACGGCGAGTCCGCCGAGGAGAATCCAGACAGCGAGGCGCAATTTTCCGTCGAGAGTGAAGGTCGCGAGCAGGGCGAGGACGGCGTAGGCTGCCATGGCCGCAGCGAGGCGTTGCATGGAGATTTCATTGTAAAGTATCAGTTCCAGCTAATTCGGGGACAGGCTACACAACCTCGAAATTGCACCCCAAATTTCGAGGTTGTGTAGCCTGTTTGAATGTATAAGGACTGAGATGGAAAAGGGTTCTCCTGAAGGCTACAATGCCGAGACCGGCTTAGAAGAGCCGGCTCAGAAACCTCAAACAGGAGAACCCCATGAACGTCAACCAC
>JBGPHT010000061.1:0-42026 GCA_041484525.1 Bryobacteraceae bacterium
ACACTCAGTATAGGAGGCAACCCCTATGCCCGATTCCCTGCCGGAGTTGGAAGCCGAACGGTCCAAGATTCTTCGTCAGTTCAGCACGCTCGGCGATCTACGCACGGGCTCTATCTGTGCGGTCACTCGCCGCTGCGGAAAGCCGACTTGCCATTGCGCTAAGCCCAAGGATGTGGGGCACGATCCCCAAGTGCGTCTGACCCATAGAGTGGACGGAAAAACCGTTGCGGAATCGTTCCCCACTCCCGCTGCCTGGCGCAAGGCGCAGTTGGAAACCGACGAGTATCATCGTTTGCAGAAGCTGAGCGTGGAACTCATTGCGGTCAACGAGAAGATCTGCAAGCATCGCCCGTTGGAATCGGACAACGGAGGGTGGACGCCGGAGGAAAAAAAACGGCTGCTGCGGTCCATGAGGAAATCACCCGTGAGATAGATCAGTGGCTGCAGGTCCTGTTTCGCGGCCAACGCAAGACCGGGCATGTCGACCTGGAAGCCATCGAAATGATGGCGCGCTCGGGTCTGCATCAGGCCGGAGCAGCCGGCCTGACTGCTCTGCTGCGGGTTCCGGCACCTTCCGTTCAACAGCGCACTTTAGCGTGCTCTTGCGGCGAGCAGGCGCGCTACCGGGAGTTGCGCTCCAAGCCGGTGCTGACGGCGGTGGGGAAGGTGGAAGTGACACGTCCCTACTACTTGTGCTCGCATTGTCACGCCGGTCAGTTCCCCGCCGACATCGAACTGGACATCGAAAACACGGAGTTGTCTCCGGGCGTGCGCCGCATGCAAGCGGTGGTGGGCCAAGAAACACCCTTCGATCATGGCCGGCAGCAGATGAAGTTGCTGGCTGGTCTAGATGTGACGACGAAAGCTGTGGAGCGCACAGCCGAAGCGATCGGAGAAAATATTGCGGCGCGGGAGCAGCAGCAGATTCAACGCGCCGTGCAGTTGGATCTGCCGATCCTCGTGGGTGCGCCCATTCCCATCCTATACGTGCAAATGGATGGAACCGGCGTGCCCGTGGTGAAGAAAGAGACGGTGGGCCGGAAGGGCAAGACCGATGGCCAACCAGCGCATACGCGCGAGGTCAAGCTGGGATGCGTGTTCACGCAAACCAAATGGGATGAAAAAGGCTACGCCCTCCGCGATGCCGATTCCACTACCTACACCGGTGCCATCGAGACCGCCGAAGAGTTTGGCAAGCGTCTCTACCTGGAAGCTTGGAGTCGCGGATGGCCCCGCGCTCAAAAGAAGGTTGTCATCGGCGACGGAGCCGAATGGATCTGGAATCTTGCCGATCGACATTTTCCGGGGGCGGTGCAGATCGTCGATCTCTATCACGCCCGCCGGTCCACGTTCACGATCTCCAGGCCACCATCCTGCATCTGCTGGGCCTCGATCACGAGAAGCTGACCTACCGGTACAGCGGCCGCGACTTCCGCTTGACGGACATGGAAGGGCGGGTGGTGAAGGACATCATCGCCTGAGAGTCAACCGCCACCTGCTGGCCTGCCTTGCGCTCTGCGCGCTTACCCTGCTGGCGTATTCGAATTCGTTCGGCGCCGGCTTCGCCTGGGATAATCGCTTTCTGATTCTCCAGGACCCGCGAATTCGAGGAGCGACCGCCGAGAACATCGGGCGCATCTTCGACCACTCGTACTGGTGGCCCACCGGAGAGGCGGGCCTCTATCGTCCGCTGACCACTCTTTCCTACCTCTTCAACTACGCGGTTCTGGGGCAGGCGGAGCAGCCCCTCGGATACCACTGCACAAATTTCATGCTGCACGCCATCAATGCGCTGCTGGTCTATGCGGTGGCGCTGCGGATCGTCCGCCGGATCTGGCCATCGGTCTTCATCGCCGCAATCTGGAGCGTGCATCCGGCGTCGACGGAGTCGGTCACCAACATCGTCGGACGCGCCGACCTGCTCGCCGCCATGGGCGTGCTCAGCGGGTTTCTGATGTACCTGAAAAGCGCCGAAGCGGCGGGTTGGCGCAGGTTCGCATGGCTGGCTGGGCTGACGGCGGCTACTGCTATCGGACTGTCTTCGAAGGAGAGTGCCGTGGTGATAGTGGGCGTGATCGCGCTCTACGAACTCGCGTGGTGGCGCGAGCGAAAGGCGCTCCGGCCGCTTCTTCTCGGATGCCTGATGATGCTGCTGCCGATCGCAGCCATGCTCTACCAACGCGCTTCGGTGCTGCGGGCGGCGGCGCCGGCCGAGTTCCCGTTCACCGACAATCCGATTGCCGCGGCGGATTTCTGGACGGGGCGGCTGACGGCCGTGGGGGTGATGGCGCGGTATCTCCGGCTCGCCGTGGCCGTCGCAGCTTTCGGTCGACTACTCCTACTCGGAGATTCCGTTGGCGCACGGCTCGCTGGGCGATTGGGTGTCGTGGATCATCGTTGCCGCGGCCGTCGCAGGGGCGGTCATCCTGTACCGCCGGAACCGCACAGCCTTCTTTTTTGCAGCACTCGCATTCCTCACCTTCCTGCCTACGTCGAGCCTGCTGTTCCCGATCGGCACCATCATGGCGGATCGATTTCTGTACCTCCCTTCCTTGGGACTTGTCGCGTGGCTCGTGCTCGCAATCTACGCCGCCCAACAACGGGTTGCGTGGAAGCGGTTCGCTCCGGTTTTGCTGTGCCTGATTGCTGTTGGGTTCGCCGCGCGCACTTGGGTCCGGAATCTCGACTGGAAAGATGACCTCACTCTCGCAACCGCCGGCGTCCGCGCCAGTCCCAATAGCTACAAGGTCCACAAGGTCCTCGCGTCCCTTCTCTACGCCTCCGATGCCTTTCCCGCCAATCTGGAGCGCGTGAGCCAGGAGGCCGACAAGACGCTTTCGATTCTGGATCCGCTGCGGGAAGCGCTCAACGACGCGGATGCCTGGCGGTGGTCCGGCGGTTTCTTTCTGGCAAAGGGCGATGTCCTGCGCGATCGGGGCCACGATGGCGCAGCGTCCTATCAGCGTGCGCGACAGGTTCTGGTGCGGTGCATTTCGATCTGTCTCGCGCACGACCGCCGGTCCGAAGCGGCGGTGGTCACTGCCGAACCCGAGGCCTACCGGTTGCTCTCCGCGGTCTCCCTTCGATTAGGAGAAATCGGCCAAGCTGCGGAGGCCCGCGGACCGGGCGCGCTCCCTTGACCCCGTTAACCCCGACGCCTACCGTCAAACCGCTCGCGTCCTTGTCGGGAAAGGTGACCGCGACGCCGCGGCCGTGATGCTCACGCAAGGAATCTTCCTCACTGCCGACGAGGACTTACGCCAGGATCTGCTGACCCTGTATCGCAGCGGGCTCGACAGCCAGGGCTGTGCCGTTCAGTTGGGACGGAACGGTCCCACCATCAGCCCCGGTTGCGAACTGGCTCACCGGCACATCTGCGCGGCGTCGCTGAACGTAATTCGCGTGCGGTTACAGAAACGGCAGAAGGACCTGGCCGAATCGCAAAAGCGAATCTTCATCGCCAATTTCGGATGCCCCGCCGGGCCCCTCGACGAAGTTCTGCGGGACTGAGTAACAGGCGGGTTTAACGCTATTACTTGACATCCAGTGGGATAGCTTGATAGCATCCCGTTCGCACGAACGCAGGCCGGATTGCGCAATATGCAATGCGGAGCGGAAGAGGCATTCGAGAATGAAAGGCACAATAAACCGTCGTGATTTCTCCAAGGCGGTCGCCGTCGGAGTGGGCGCCGCGGCATTTCCAAGCATGCGCGCCGCCGCTGCGCGTAACCTGAAAATCGGCTACACCTGCATTACCTGGGGCGCGTTCCCGCGCGCGGAAGGCAATGCCACGTTGGGACCAGCCGTCAAAGACGTCGCCGACCTCGGGTTCTACGCGTTCGAAACGTTCCCCGAAATCCTGGATGACTGGGATACCAAGGGCACACTCAGCAAACTCATCGATGAGAACCAGTTACCCCTGCGCTCGGGCTATTGCCGCACCAATCTGACCGATCCTTCCAAGCGGAAGGAGAGCGTCGAGGCCGTCATCAAGATGGGAAAGACGATCAAGAAGTACGGCGGGACGTTCGGCGTGCTCGCGCCCAATTCCATCAAGCGCGACGGTTACAACTACAAGGAATACCGCGCCAGCATCATCGCCGGCCTGAACGACCACACCATGGCGCTCACCGATCTCGGGCTCGACACGGGTCTGCATCAACACACCGGGACCTGCATTGAATCGCGCGATGAAGTCTACGACGTGATGGAGTCGGCGAACACGAAGCACCTGAAGTTCGCGCCTGACGTCGGCCAGTTGCAGAAGGGCGGCGCCGATCCGGTGAAAGTCCTCAAGGACTTCCTGCCCCTGGTGCGCCACATGCATCTCAAAGATTTCAGCGGCGGCGGGCACTACGTCGGCTATTGCCCGCTCGGTCAGGGCAAGGTCGACATTCCGGCCATCCTCGACATGGTGGAAGCCGCCGGACAGCAGCCCAACATCATGGTCGAACTGGATCCTTCGCCGCAGCAGCCGTTGACTCCTCTCGAGACCGCGAAGGTCAGCAAAACCTATCTGCAAAAGCTGGGATACAAGTTCAGAAGTTAAAAAGGGACGGCCACGTGACCACCAGGGAGAAGAGGCTTTTGGGGACGGCGCTGACCGCCCTGCTGCTGGGGTTCGCCGCGCTCCACGGAGCGACGCCGGCCAGGCAGCCATACACTACGTGGAGCGATTACGGCGGTGCGGCGGATTCCATGCAGTACTCCGCGCTCAAGCAGATCAACAAGACCAATGTGAGCCGGCTCGAGCTGGTATGGTCCTACACGGTGCCGGATCACCGCGGCAACTTCGGCTTCAACCCCATCGTCGCTGACGGCGTCATGTACGTTCTCGGGCAGAACAACGCCATCGTCGCGCTCGACGCAGTCACGGGCAAACAGGTCTGGTCGCACCCCATGGAGGGCAACGTTGCCAATCGCGGCATCAATTACTGGCAGAACAAGGACGGCTCCGACCGCCGCCTGATCTTCGGCGCCGGGAGTTACCTGCACCAGCTCAACGCGCGTACCGGCATCACCATCAATACGTTCGGCGACGATGGGCGCGTCAACATGCGCGTCGGAACGCCTCGCCCCCTCGGCGGTCCCAGTGCCACGCCGGGGCGCGTTTTCGAAAACATGATCGTGGTCGGGTCGCAGACCGGCGAAGGATACGGCTCCGCGCCCGGCGATCTGCGCTCCTACGACGTCGTCACCGGGAAGGTGAACTGGACGTTCCACACGATTCCGCATCCCGGCGAATTCGGGTACGAGACGTGGCCGAAGGACGCGTGGACCTACGTCGGCGGCGTCAATACGTGGGGCGAGATTTCGATCGACGAGAAGCGGGCGATCGGCTACTTCCCGCTCGGCTCTCCCACCCACGATATGTATGGCGGCGACCGGAAAGGCGCCAATCTTTTCGGCGACTGCATTCTGGCGCTCGATCTGCGCACCGGAAAACGGCTCTGGCATTACCAGGTGGTCCACCACGATCTCTGGGATTACGACCCGACCACCGCACCCAAGCTGATGACCGTCAAGCATAACGGCAAGATGGTCGACATCGTGGCGCAGCCGACCAAGTTCGGGCTGCTGTACGTATTCAATCGCGTAACGGGCGAGCCGTTGTGGCCAATCGAAGAACGGCCGGTGCCGAAGAGCGATGTGCCGGGCGAAGAGTCCTGGCCCACGCAGCCCTTCCCCACCGTGCCGCCTCCGTTCGCGCGCTTGAAGTTCGGCGTGGACGATCTCAACCCCTATGTGGATGACACGGAGCGCGCGAGACTCCGGGAGAGCATGCTGGCCGCGCGCAACGAAGGCATCTTCACTCCGCTCACCCTCAACCGCAATCAGATTTCGATTCCGGGTGAGCTCGGCGGATCGAACTGGGGCGGCAGCGCTGCCGATCCCACCACGGGCATGCTGTATGTGCGCTCCGCCGATCAGCCGGGCTTCCATATCCTGCGCGAGCAGGGCGCGCGCGGCGGCGGGGGAGGCGGCTCTCCGGCGCAGCGCGGCCGCGCGGCATTCACGGAGCATTGCCAGAATTGCCACGGCACGGCGGAAGCCAACGGCATCCACTCGATGGACCGTGTCACCATGATTCCCGTGAAGGATCTCGGCGCCGACCGCATCCGCCGGACGGTCCGCGGCGGTCTGGGACAGATGCCGCCGTTTGAGAATGACACGCTCTCGGATGCGAACCTGGACGCGCTGCTCGTCTATCTCTCCAATCCCGCGGCCGGCGGGCGCGGCGGCGGTGGAGGTGGGCGAGCGGCTACTCCGCTGCCGCCACCTCCCGACGGCATCACTCGCTACACGGGTCCGCTCGGATCCATGTTCCGTACGGCTAACGGGCTTCCGGCGATCAGTCCACCCTGGGCGCAGATCGTCGCCTACGACTTGAACGAAGGCACCATCAAGTGGACCGCTCCGCTCGGCACCGTGCCGGCGCTGGCGGCCAAGGGCATCAAGAATACGGGGAACGCGCAGCGAGTGCATCGCAACGGGCCCGCCGTCACCGCCGGGGGATTGATCTTTATCGGCACGTGGGCCGACCGTACCGTCCGCGCCTACGATAAGGACAACGGGAAAATCCTCTGGGAAGAGGAACTGGACGCCAATCCCGAAGGGCTGGCGTCGGTCTTCGAAGTGGGGGGCCGGCAGTACGTCGCTTTCTGCTTGTCGGGTACGGCGGTGGAGAGTGAGACTCCGCAGGAGCAGTCGATCGCATTTACGCCGGGTAAATTGGCGGCGCAGGGGTACTATGTTTTCGCACTGCCGAAGACAGCCCCGAATTCTGTCAGGAAGAAATAGAGTCGCGTTGGATTACAGGCAAGCGGCTGTGAGGAATCACAAGGAGAAAACATGAAGTTTCGTTTGGTCGTTTTCACGATGGTAGCAGGGGCCATGATCGCCTCTGCTCAGACGCCCGCACAAACTCCTCCGGCGGGTGGCCGTGGTCAAGGCGGACGCGGCGGTGCGAATGCCGCGCCACCGGTGGCGTCACTGTCGCAGCGCCCGGCGGGGTCGAGTTTGGGCACGATTCGGATTGGCGCCGCGGACAACAACATCTGGTTTGGCTGGAAGGTGGGCGTTCCCACGGCGGCGTTCAAGCAACTGAGCTGGTCGGAAGCGCTCGTGAAGGCCGACCTTCTCGGTGTCGCGAGCGTGGAAGTCTCAAGCACGCAAAAGACGAGTCCGGAAGTTCCCAAGAGCTTTGACTATCGCCTGCAGACTGGTGAGCGGGCGGCTGTGAATCACCGGCTGCGCGAGTTGAACCAGCAGATCGGCGCATACCGCGTCGACAACATCGGGTCCGACGAGAGTTCCCGGCGGAAAGTTTTTGAATTTGCCAAAGCCGTCAATGTACAGATGATCGTTGTCCCCGGCCAGTCGTCGCTCGCCGGCCTCGACAAGCTCGCCGAGGAGTTCGGGATCAATGTCGCGGTGGAAAGCAAGGCTGACCCGAAGACCCTTCTGAGCGCGTTGCAAGGCCGCAGCCAGCGGATGGGAATCGCCGCTGATCTCGGCGGCTGGATGCACGAGGGGATCAAGCCGGTCGATGGCCTGGCGATGGTCAAAGACAAGCTGATGGCCGTGAGCGTGGTGGACCGGAACGCACTCGGCGCCAAGGGTCACGATGTCACGCTGGGCACCGGCGCGGCGGGCCTTTCGGACTTTTTCCTGGCGGCGTTCCGCGCGGGCCTGAAGCCCTTGTACATAACCGTGGACGCGACCGGCGCGCCCGACGCATACGCCGACCTGATGAAGTGCCTGACCGGCTTCGAAAAAGCCATGTGGCCGGCGATGGCGGCGCGCGTGAGGCAGATGGTCGATTCGCCCCCCGGCAAGATTCGCGGACCCGCGCTCCTGTCGGCCGACATGAGGCAGCAGATCGACGCCGGCGCGCCGCGCGAGGCCATCGCGAAGCCGAAGAAGCCGCGCAAGCTGCTGGTGACGGACCTGCAGATGTATTCCGGGCACGCCACCATTCCGCACGGCAACCTGATGATCGAATTGATGGCCAAGTACACAGGGGCGTTCGAGGCGACGTTCAGCAACGATCTGGATCTTCTCAAGTATCCGAAGATCGAGGAATTCGATGCCGTCTTCCTGAATAACGTCTGCGGCATGGTCCACAACGATCCGGAAGTCCGCGAGGGAATCCTGCGGTTCGTCCGCGAGGGCGGCGGAATCGGCGGCAACCACGCGGTGACTTTCGCCGACAACAACTGGCCCGAGTTTGCGGAAATGATGGGCGGCTGGGCCGGGGCGCATCACACCGAGAAGCAGGCCGTCAAGATCGACGATCCGTCGAGTCCCCTCATGAAGAGCTTCGGCAGTGCCAGCTTCGACCACGTCGACGAGTTCTACCAGTTCCCCCCGTCGTCGCCCTATTCGCGCGAGAGGCAGCACATCCTCATGAGCATCGACGTGGAGAAATCCGACCGCGCTACCGGCAACAAATTCTGCGATCAGTGCACGCGTCCCGATCAGGATTACGGCCTGGCGTGGATCCGAACGTACGGCAAGGGCCGAACGTATTTCACGCCGCTGGGACATACGACCACCATGTACACCGACAAACGCTGGACCACCCACATGCTGGCGGCGATTCAGTACATTCTGGGCGACCTGGACGCCGACGCCACGCCCAGCGCCAAGCTCGCGAAGAAGTAACGGCGCACTTATGAAGCCCGCGAAGATTGTGATGGCGGCTGCTCTGCCGTTGCTGCTCGGCATCGTCATGTTGTATGCCCAGCCGGCTATTACATTTTCGCGCTACCCAGGAAATAGGATGATCATGCGCAGCGGCACTCGAACCTTTTTAGGCACTCTCGCAGTACTTCTCTGCTGCCTCCTGCTGGTGCGCGCCGCGACTCCACCCAAACAGCCCTACACCACGTGGTCCGACTACGGCGGCGCGTCGGATTCCATGCAGTACTCCGCCCTCAAGCAGATCACCAAAGCCAATGTGAGCCGCCTCGACCTCGCCTGGACCTACCCCGTGCCGGGCACCAGCGGACGGTTCGGTTTCAACCCCGTGATCGTCGACGGCGTCATGTATGTCCTCGGGCAGAACAACGCCATCGTCGCCCTCGATGCCGCCACCGGAAAGCAGGTCTGGACGCATCCCGTCGAGGGACGCCCCACTGACCGCGGCATCAACTACTGGGAGAACAAAGACCGTTCCGACCGCCGCCTGATCTTCGCCGCCAACGGCTATCTGCAGGAGATCAACGTGCGCACCGGCGTGACCATCCCGTCATTCGGCAAGGACGGCCGCGTCGATTTGCGCGAAGGCATTCCCCGCGCCCGCGGCATTGCTACCGGCACCCCGGGCCGCGTTTTCGAAAACCTGATCATCCTCGGCTCGGCCCCGGGCGAAGGCTACGGCTCGGCGCCCGGCGACCTCCGCGCCTTCGACGTGCTTACCGGCAAGCTGGTCTGGATCTTCCACACCATCCCGCATCCCGGCGAGTTCGGCTACGACACGTGGCCGAAAGATGCGTGGACCTACATCGGCGGCGTCAATGCGTGGGGCGAGATTTCGGTGGACGAGAAGCGCGGCATCGCCTACTTCCCGCTCGGCTCCCCCACCTACGATTTCTATGGCGCCGATCGTAAGGGCATGGGCATCTTCGGCGATTCGCTGCTGGCACTCGATGCGCGTACCGGCAAGCGCCTCTGGCATTTTCAGGCCGTCCATCACGATCTCTGGGACTACGATCTGACCGCCGCCCCCAAACTTTTGACGGTGCGCCACAACGGCAAGATGGTCGACATCGTCGCGCAACCCACCAAGTTCGGATTCCTGTACGTCTTCAATCGCGTCACCGGCGAACCGTTGTGGCCTATCGAGGAACGTCCCGTCCCGCAGACCGATGTGCCGGGCGAGGAGACCTGGCCGACACAGCCGTTCCCCACTAAACCGCCTCCGTTCACGCGCCAGAAATTCACCGTGGACGACATCAACCCGTACGTCGACGACGCGGAGAAAGCCCGCTTGAGGGAACTGCTGCTGAGCGCGCGCAACGAGGGACTCTTCACGCCTCCGAGCACCCGCAATACGATCGATATGCCGGGCGAACTCGGCGGCAACAACTGGGGCGGCGCCGCGGCGGACCCGCAGACCGGAATGCTCTACGTGCGCTCCCACGATGCGCCTACGATGCACATCCTTTCGGAGCGGCCTCGCGTGCGCGTACCGGAAGGCGCGACTCCCGAGCAGCGCGGCAACGCCATCTTCTCGGAGCACTGCGAGGTTTGTCACGGCGCCGATCGGAAGGGCGTCACGGCGCCCAAGGATCTCGGAGTCGATGCTTTCCGCACCATGGTTCGGACGGGCCGCGGGCAGATGCCCGGCTTCTCGGAGACCACGGTTTCCCAGACAGACCTCGACGCCGTCGCCGCCTATCTGAACAATCCGGTTGCCGGCGCCCTCCCGAGCGGAGGACGCGGCGGCAATGCTCCACCACCGCCCGCGGGACAGACCCGATACTACACGCCCTATGGAACGTTGAACGCGAACAACGGCCTCGCGGCCATCGGTCCGCCGTGGTCCGAGCTCACGGCCTACGATCTCAACGAGGGCGCCATCAAGTGGCAGGTCCCTCTCGGCGTGGTGCCCTCGCTCGCGGAGAAGGGGATCAAGAACACCGGCAGCTACCATCCGACCCGAAACGGCCTCGTGGTCACGGCGGGCGGGCTGATCTTTATCGGCACGTTCTCCGACCGTACCGTCCGCGCCTACGACAAGGACACGGGAAAAGTACTTTGGGAGAAAGAGCTGGAATCGAATCCCGAAGGTATTCCCGCGATCTACGAGGCTGGCGGACGGCAGTACGTGGTATTCTGCGCCCGGACCGGCAAGGTGTTCGACAACATCGGCGCCGATTCGATAGCCTGGAAACCCGGCAAACCCGAAGCGGCGGGATACTACGTCTTCGCCCTGCCCAAGATGGCCTCGAGTTCCAAAAAGTAACCATGGAGATGACTCGCCGAAAGCTCCTGAGAGACGCTGCCACCGCCTGCGCCATGGCCCGTGTCTGGCCTGCCCTGGCGGCGGACGATCCGGCGTGGCTCAAGAACACCTTCCGCGAACTTCATGTAGATGCCCACTTCGGCCAGTTATCCTCGCCCTACGATACCTTCGACGCCGAAGCCTCCGCCCAGATTCTGAAGGACGCGGGCTTTCAGATGGTCAGCTATTTCGCCATCTGCAACGCCGGCTACTGCTACTTTCCGGCCAAGCTCGGCGTGGTCCACCCCGGGCTCAAGCGCGACTTCACGGGCGAAATGACGGCCGCTCTGAAGAAGCGCGGCATCCGCGTCCTGGCGTATGTCTCGGTCGGTCCGGATCGTCGTTTCCACAAGGAGCATCCGGATTGTGTGGCGGTGCGCGATGCCGCGGCTCCCGCTGGGAATGCCCGCGGCGACCTGGCGCAGATGTGCACCAACTCGCCCTGGGTGGAGCAGGCGCACATCCCGCAGCTCCGCGAGATCGTGGCGCTCTACGATGTCGATGGGTTCTTCCTGGACAACCTGATCTCCAAGTTCCTGCGCGGCGCCTGCTACTGCCAGTACTGCCGCGAGTCGTTCGCCGCCCAGGCAGGCGGCGAGATTCCGACGGCTGAACGCGATCCCAGGATCTTCGCGCATTATCAATGGCTGAGCCGCAACGGCACGCGCTACGCCGACAAGGTCATCGGTGCGCTCTCGACCACCAAGCCCGGCCTGGCATTTGCGATGAACCACATGTGGGTGACGCGCAATCCCGTGAAGCCGCCGTCCGCCCTCACGCAGCTCGTGTGGGAGCCGGTGCCGCCCTATCCCGGCGTGCTCAGCTTGGATTTTTCGCTGGAAGCGCGCTATCTCTCGACGCAGCCCGGCATCGCGAATTGGAGCTGCATGGCCACGCGAGGCAACGGCTGGGGCGATTACTCGCTGCGCGACCCAGCGGCCTATCGTCACGAAGCCGCCGTATTGCTGGCGAGCGGCGGCAGACCTTACTTCGGCGACGACAGTTACCCCTCGGGCAATCCCGATCCTGCCGTCTATCGCGTCTACGGCGACGTGAACCGGCGCACCGCCGAACTGGAGCCGTTCGTCAAAGGCAGCGTTCCTATTAAAGACACCGCCGTGCTGCTATCGGCCGATTCCCTGTGGTCGAATCTGCCGCTGGCCCCTCCGCGGGAATGGATGGGCACGCCGTCTTCCGCTCCCGTGGCCGGCGCGCATAAGGCGCTGGTGGAGGAGCACGTGCAGTTCGGAATCCTCAACAGCGATGGACTCGTGGAATCGCTCGCCGGCTACCAGGCCCTGGTGCTTCCGGAGCAGTCGATCCTGAGCGCCCGCGAGTGCGACGCCATCCGCCGCTTCGTTCAGGCAGGCGGCGCGTTGATCGCGACCGGCGATACCGGAACTCGCGACAGCAGCAATCAGCCGCTGGCCGAATTTGCTTTGGCCGACGTCCTGGGCGTTCGCTACCTCGGTCGCGCAGAATCGAGGCGCGCGTATCTCCGCGCCGGCCCCGAGCTCGGCGAGTTCGGCATTCCTCGAATGGACGTGCAGGTGAACGGCGCCTATTCGCGAATTCAGACGACCGCCGCGAAAACGCTCATCGAAGCCGTCGCGCCCGCCGGTCCGAAACAGGCGCCTGCCGAAAAGCCGGACGGTCCCGGTGTAACCCTGAACCAGTTCGGAAAAGGTAAGGCGATCTACTGCGCTCTTCCCCTGTTCGGCGCGTATCAACAGGACGGCACGCCCGTCTTCCGCAAGCTGGCAGCGTGGATGCTGCACCTGGTCCATCCGGCCGCGGCGCGCACGATCGTAATCGAAAGCGCGCCGCTCAACGTCGAGATCGTATACAATTCGCGCGGGCAGGACAGGTTCGTGCACCTGCTCAATTTCAGCGGCGACCGGCGCGTCGGCAATCAACGGATACAGGATTTCGTTCCGGTACATGGAATTCAGGTACGCATCCGGTCCGCTGCGCGTCCTAAAAGGGTGCTGCTCGTGCCGGAGAAGAAGACCATCCCTTTCGAGTGGAAAGACGGATGGGCCGGGTTTCAGGCGCAACCACTCTTAGTGCACGGCGCATATATGATTGAAGGCTGAGGGAGGTCAAGGAAGCGTGAAATTAAAAGGCAAGGTAGCCCTCATCACGGGGGCCAGCCGGGGAATCGGCAAGGGAATAGCCGAGGTGTTCGCCGAGGAGGGCGCCGACATTGCCGTGAACTACGTCTCGAACGGGCAGGCCGCGGAGGACGTGGCCGCGTGGATCCGATGCAAGGGCCGCCGCGCCATCACCGTCAAGGCCGATGTGGCGAACCGTGCCGAGGTCGAAGCCATGATCGGTCAGGTCTGGAGCGAGCTGGGACCCATCGACGTCCTGGTGAACAACGCCGGCATCGAGACCATCGTGCCGTTTCTCGATCTGACCGACGATCAGTGGACGCGCCTCACGGACGTGAACCTGCGCGGCGAGTGGCTCTGTTCCCAGGTCTACTGCCGGCGCGCGATCGCGGAAAAGCGCAAGGGCAACATCGTGATGATCGGCTCCATTCAAGCCGGCAAAGTTCTGCCCGGCCGCACCCACTATGCGCCTACCAAGCTCGGCCTCGAAGCTCTGACCCGCAACATGTCCGCCGAGATGACGCCGCTGGGCATTCGGATCAACTGCGTCCACCCGGGTCTGATCGATACCGACATGACCGCCTGGGTGATGAAGCGGCCGGACCTGCTGCCCGGAATCCTTTCCCAGATTTCGCTGGGCCGCCCCGGGGAGCCGCGCGAGATCGGCACCGTGGTCGCCTTCTTCGCCTCCGATGAAGCCAGCTACCTGACGGGACAGTCGATCCACGTGGATGGCGGCTGGGTGGGCAAATAATGGGTCTGCCGGAGCAATTGCTTCGACTCGATGGCAAGGTCGCGCTGGTGACCGGCGGGTATGGTGGAATCGGCGAGGCAGTGAGCCGCGGCTTGGCGGAGTTGGGCGCGCGCGTGGCGGTCTCCGGGCACAACGCGGAGAAGGCCGCGGCCTGCGCCGCCGCGCTCCGCGAGCAAGGCTGCAATTCGTACGCTGCAACTTTCGACGTGGCCTCGGTACCCGAAACCGAGCGCATGGTGGACCAGGTGGCCAACCACTTCGGACGCCTCGACATCCTGGTCAACTGCGTCGGGCTGAACCGCGAAGAGAAGGCTGAAGAAGTCACCGAGGAGCGCTTCGATTACGTGTTGGACGTGAACCTCAAGGGCGCGATGTTCCAGTCCCAGGCGGCCGCGCGCCATATGATCCGGCAAGGCACCGGCGGCAAACTCGTGCATATCGGATCGGTGCGCACGCTGCTGGCGCTGCGCGGCCGCGGATACGCCGCTTACTGCGCTGCCAAGGGCGGACTCGCGATGCTCTCCAAGCAGTTGGCCGCCGAATGGGCGCCGCACAAGATCAACGTCAATGTGGTTGCCCCGACATTCGTGCGCACCCAGCAGGTGGCCGCAATGTTGGCCGACGCAAACTTCTACAACAGCCTGGTGGCGCGGATTCCGCTGGGACGAATCGCCGAACCCGACGATGTCCGCAACGCCGTGCTGTTCTTCGTTTCCTCCGCCTCCGACTTCATCACCGGCCAGACCCTCTACCTCGACGGCGGCATCACCGCCACTCAGTAGTTATGCCCCCTCGTCTTCACTCAAACCCCAGGAGATTTCATGCCACGAAAACTGATTGACCTGAGCATGCCGGTCCACAACGATATGGTCAGCTTCCCGCGCGTCGTCCGTCCCGCGCTCGTGATGTACGAAAACTGGAAGCAGTTCGCCGAGCGCGTCGGCGCCGCCAAGTACGGCGTGGACTGGCTTACGGCTCACTGCCTGATCGTGCTCGGCGATCACATCGGCACTCACATGGATTCGCTCCGCCACATGCGCGAGGACGCGCCCGGACCCGAGGGCATCCCGCTCGACTACTGCTACGGCGACGGCGTCGTCCTCGATTTCCGCCACCTGCCCAAGGGCGCGGGCATCACCGTCAACGACGTTCGCGCGGCGCTTACGAAGATCAACTACACGCTCAAGCCCCTCGATATCGTCCTCATCCACACCGGCGCCGGAAAAATCCAGCACACCGAAGCCTATCTCACCGACCACGTCGGCATGACCGGCGAAGCCACCCACTGGATGCTCGACCAGGGCATCAAGGTGATGGGCATCGACGCCGTTACCTTCGATCCGCCTGTCTGGGCCATGTTCGAGCGCAAGCAGTTTTGGGAGGCCCACCGCGTCATGCTCGAACGGGAGTATTATCATTTGGAGAACATGGGAAGCTTCGAGCAACTGCCGCCGTTCGGGTTCAAGCTCAGCCTGTTTCCCGTCAAGTGGGTCAACACTACGGCTGCGCCGGTGCGCGCCGTCGCCATCCTGGAGGATTAGGATATGCTGCCCAACCTTCCGACGCGCCGCGATCTTCTGGATCTCGCCGCTCGCGCCGCCGCGCTCCCCGGTGCGGCCGCATTCTTCTCCGCCTGGCTGCAGGCCGCCGACGACCACTCGCACACGTCCAACTCGAAAGCCCCGCCCGAGCCGCCGTTGTTGCGCAACTACAAGCCGCAGTTCTTCGCGCCCGAGGATTTCGCTGCTCTACAGGCTTTCACCGAGATCCTGATCCCGACCGACGACACGCCGGGCGCCCGCGAAGCGCACTGCGCGCACTACATGGATTTTGTCCTGCAAAGTTCGCCTCCCCCGACGCAGACGCAGTGGCGCAATGCCCTTTCGTCCTTGAAAGAGGCTGGATTCCACGCCGCGGACGCTGCTGGCCGCGCCGGACTGGTTGCGGCCATGTCGAAGCCGGAGCGCGACCGCAATGCCACCCATCCCGCGTTCGCGGCCTATCGTCTGATCAAACAGCAGAACACCTTTGCGTTTTATACCTCGCGCGCCGGCATGATCGAAGCGCTCGATTACAAGGGGAACTCGTTCAACGAGACCTTCCCGGCATGCAACCATCCCGAGCATCACGTAGTTTGACCTCTGGTTTGAGGAGGCCCACATGGCCAAGACATATGACGCGATCGTAGTCGGATCCGGAGCCTGTGGCGGATGGGCCGCCATGGAACTCTCTAAGGCCGGAATGAAGGTCCTGATGCTCGAAGCGGGCAGTCGCGTCGAGCCGGCCAAGGACTTCCATCACACGTTTCTCTATGAGATGGACTACCGCGGCCAGGGCAAGCCCGGTGCCATGCGCCGCTATTCCGGGAGCGAGCGCAACTACCGGATCATGCTCGACAATGAGGAGAACCCGTACACCACCTCGCCCGAAACCACCTATCGATGGGGACGCTCGCGAGTTCTCGGAGGCCGCACCCTGCACTGGGCGCGGGCCAGCGACCGCATGGGCGAGTACGAGTTCAAAGCCGCTTCGCGCGATGGCTACGGCATGGATTGGGCGGTGAACTACGCCGACATGAAGCCGTATTACGACCGTGTCGAGAGCTTCATCGGAATCAGCGCCGCCATGGAAGGATTCGACCAGTTCCCCGATGGCGTGTTCCTTCCTCCCATGCCGCTGAATTGCGCCGAGGCCATTTTCACCGCTGCGTCCAAGAGCCTCGGCTGGCCCACGACGCACCGCCGCCTGGCGCAATTGACCCGCATGCACAACAATCGCCCGCCGTGCCATTACTGCGGCAACTGCGTGAATGGCTGCGACGTCGGGGCTATGTTCAGCACTGTGGCGGTGACGCTGCCGCCCGCTCTCAAAACCGGCAACCTTGAAGTCCGTACGGACACCGTGGCGGCGCGCGTGCGCATGAATAATGAGAACCGCGCCCAAGGCGTTACCTACATCGAGCGGTACACGAAGAAGTCGGTGGACGTGGATGCGAAGTACGTGATCCTCGCCGCCTCCACGCTCGAAAACACGCGCCTGATGCTGCTCTCGGATAAGGGCGGCCTGGGCAATTCGAGCGGCACCCTCGGCCACTATATGATGGACCAGGTCGGCGGCGGCGGCGTCAGCGGCATACTGCCGAAACTCAAAGGCGGCCCCAGCCGTCTCGATGACGGCAAGTCGGCGGGGATCACGATCCCCAGCTTTCAGAACATCGACAAGAAAACGCAGCGCAAGGATTTCATCCGCGGGTACGTCATTAACGCCACCGGCGGCCAGACCGAATACCCGCAGTTCGCGGCTTCCGTTCCCGGCTATGGTTCCGAATGGAAGAAGGAGATCAAGAGCCGCTACGTGGCCCAGGCGCGCGTTTGGATCGCAGGCGGCGAGATGCTTTCGCAGAAGGACAACCGCGTCGAGATCGATCCCGAGGTGAAGGATGCCTGGGGCATCCCGGTGCTCAAGATCCACTTCACCCACTCCGATAACGACTACAAGATCATCGCCGATTTTCAGGAGAAGGCGGAGGAGTTGTTCCGCAAAGCCGGCGGCGAGGTCATGCAGGGCATGGGCCGCGGCGGTCCGACAGGTTTTCCCGGCGCCCCTGGTTCGCCCGATGCCGGTACGCGGGGCCGCAACGCCGGCGGCGGTGGCGGCGAGACCGGCCGGCGACCCCTCGGCGGCTCCATCCACGAAGTCGGAACCGCGCGGATGAGCGTCGACCCGCGCGAAGGCGTGCTCACTTCGTACTGCCGGACGCACGACATCCCGAACCTCTATGTGTTCGGCGGCAATGCCTTCCCCTCGACCGGCGACAAGCACCCGACCCTCACCATGATGGCCCTGACCGCCCGTGGCTGCACCCACCTGCTCGACCAGGCCAAAGGCAAGAAAGCCTAGTCGCGCCGTAGCAGATCCGCGACCCGTGACTGGGCGCCTCAGGGAACCCGCCGCATTCTGGCTGAGCAACTCGCCAAACGGGAGTTCATTGACGCGGGCCTCGTCGGCATGGTGTATACCGGCCCGATCCATTATTCACCCAGTTCCTTCGCCGGTTGAAAACTCGCCTAGCCTTCTACAAATTCAGATTCCGGCGCGCGTAATCAATCGACTTGAGAATGCACTCATCTTCCAACTTCAACTGCGCTTCGGCGCTCAAACCCGTCAGCCGCGGCAGCGGGCTCTTCGGCTTGTTCTTCCGCACGATGTCGAATACCCGCGCCAGGTCCCGCCCCGGCAGCGGGCTGGACGGATCGTCGAAAGTCGCCCAATACTTTTTCGTGAACACCGGAATCTTCAGCGGATCCCGCGTGATCATCTTCAGGTCGAACGGCATGTTCGGGTCTTTCTTCTGCAGACTCTGCACCATGCCTTTAATGTCCAGGACGCCTTCTCCCAGCGGGACCTCCGACAACAGGAACCCGTCTTCGTACGGCTCCACGGCCATATCTTTGATATGGCACGCGAACGTGTACGGTTCGAGTATCCGCAGCGTATCCGCCGGGTCCTCGCACAGCGAAAGGTTGTTGCCGAAATCGAGATGTACTCCGACCCACTCGCTGCCCACGCGCCGGATCCACGCCGCCTGCTCGGCCGCGCGCCAGCCCTTGTGGTTTTCCATTCCCAGACGCATACTGTGCTTGCGCAGCACGGGCTCGGACAGCGCGATGGTCTTCTGGGAGCGCTCGAAATTCGCCTTGAACGCTTCGAAGCTGTCGAACTCCTCATACCGCCGCGCCGTCATGGCGGTGTGCAGCGAAACGATCCCGGCCTCCTTCGCCGCCTTGACCGCAGCCTCGAACGCTGCCACGCCGCCCTCATCACGCGGCAGAGGGATATCGGCGATCGCCCGCATGTTGTAGGTTTCCAGCCGCTGCCGGAACTTTTGAATCGCCTGCGAATCCATCGCGGAAAGCCGCGTTTCGACCACGCCAAATCCGAGATTGTGGCAATACTCCACGAAATCGAACGGCTGGTTCGTCTCGCGGGCGTGTCTCGATCTGACGGGAAACCCCGCCGGCGCCCCACCCATATGGCGCAACGGTTTGCCCTGCGCTTCCGCGGTTCGCAACGAGAGCAGCGCCGAGGCAACTCCCACCGTTCCAAGAATCTGTCTTCTGGTGATCACCCTCGCCTCCTTGTGACGTGCCAGCGTCGGGAGCCATTCTATCACTCGGAGGGTTGCCGGATGATAGGTTCAAACGCATGCTATACATGGTGATCGAGCGCTTCAAAGAGCCGGGAGCACTCGCCGTTTACCGCCGGGCCAGAGACAAGGGCCGGATGCTTCCCGAGGGTCTCGAGTACATTTCCAGTTGGGTCAACCTGGATTTCACCACCTGTTTTCAGGTGATGGAAACCCGGGATGCGCGCCTCTTCGATGCGTGGATAGCCAGGTGGACCGACCTCGTGGACTTCGAAATTGTTCCAGTCCGCAGCTCCACCGAAGCTTCACAAGCCGTCGGCCCTAGGCTTGAGATCTCACCACCCTGAAGTTGGAATGCGGCGTTCAGTACTTCCCGAACAGCCGCAGCCAGATCGGCAGTAACTACTTGGTCGCCCGCGCCCCAGTGAGATCGCCGAGGTAGATAATCGACCGCCACCCGACCTCGTGCCAGCAATCGCTTTACCTGCTCCTTAGCCTCCGCATCGTTCCCGCAAATGAACATGTCATGGTCGCCCGCGACACGCGCCGGAACGCTCGATCAGGCGTTCGCGGTCAAACGTATGATCGTCGCGCTCTCGACACCGGCCAACTCCGCTAACTGCGTCGCGGACTTGGCCGCAAGTTGCAGCTCAGCAGCCGGTTTGACAAGGCGGCCCCGCCGCTCGCGGCGTAGAGCATTCGGACTCTACCCGCTCCTGGTTCGCTAAGAACCGGCGCTATTGGATCGCGATTTTGATGCCGACGACTTCGTTGGTCGGCGAAACCATCACGCCGATGGCGCCACTCTTGGCGCCGTCCGTGGCCTTCACGGTTAGAGTGGTGCTTTCCCCGGTTTTCAGGGATGCAGACGCCGGTGAGATCTCCACGCCCTTTGGCCACTCGATTACCTGGATCGTCATCGTGCCTGGCGCCGTATTCTGGAACGTCACCGTCGTGGACGAGCCGGCCTTCATGTCGATCGACGTCTTGTCCGGCTTCATCTTGTTCATGATGAAATCCGCGGTGGTCGGAATCGAATCGGGCGATGGCATGCCTCCGGGAGCCACCGGTGCGCTTTTCACCAGCGCCGCAGCTTTGGCGGACGCGGCTTGCTCATCGGTAATGGTGGCTTTGCCGAACGGGAAGCTCTTCATCGCCTCCGCCGGAACGTACCAATACCACTGGCCGTTAACCAGCTTCCAGTCGCTTGCACCCGGCACCTTCATCGGCTTGCCCGCGAATCCTGGAAGCGGAATGATCTGGTCGCAGACCACCGTGGCCTTTGCTTTGGTGAAGTTCTCCGAATACGTGATGCTTCGGATATCGAAGCTCAGGTACTTCGGCTTGTTGTGCTCGTAGAACCAATCCTTCGTCTCATCCGCCACCAGCGATTCCGCCTTCCTGTATTCGCCGGTCATGTGAAGTTGGTAGAACTGCCCCATGCGCGCACGCAATGCCTCATCCACGCCCGCCGGCGGTCTTTCGAACGGATTGTCCGGATTCTGAGCCAGCAGCGCAGTCGCAAAAAGTACCGGGAGAGCAAACCGAAACATATACTGGCTATTTTACCTGAGCCCGGTGCGCCGGGTCCGGATCAATTCATCTCCTGGATCGAACCGAAGTGTCTCTCGACTCCGACCACGGCCTTCCGGTCTTCCTTCAACCTTACGTACACCGAGACACCCGGGCCCGTCTCACCCTTGAGATCGGCCATCAGGTACGACGCGCCGTCCGCCGCCGGCAGTTGGAACGAGCGTTCACCCGGAAGCTGCCGCTGTTGCCCGCTGTTGTTGTCGAACACCGACCACTGGATCTGAATCGCGGCCGGCGCATTGGCTGCGAGGTTCCGGTACTCGAGGCGGTCTTTCCGAATCTCGAAGCCGTCGAGCGCGCTCGTTCCGGTGACATACGCCCGGGCGATCTTGTTGCGGCGCTCGATCAGGCAGTGCGCCACCCATTCCTCAGCCGCGGGGCCGGAGTATTGCCCGGTCGAAACGATGGCGCGAATCTCCTCATCCGTGAACGCCATGATCTTGCGCGCCGCCCAGAGACGGTCCGCGGGATTTTCGTTGCGGAATGCCGCGTTAGGATAGTCCGGTACCCAGCGCGTGGGGTCGAACACCTCATATTCGAAGCGTCCCGCCGCCGGCAGCTTCGGGTATTCCGCACGCTGCCACTTCGGCGCATACAACCCCAGCGAAAAGAACTGCACGGCCGACGACTTCCAATTGAACAGGTACACGTTGCCGTCCCGCGGGCTGTTGGCCATGAAACTGGCGCTGCCCAAAGAGGCGCCAAAGTCGATCAGGTAGTGCTTGATGTAGGGGGCGTCGTCTTCCTTCACCAGCATATCGAGCGTGTTCAGTGCCTTTGAATCGTCGTGCCCCAGCCAGGCGGCGAAGGTGCGCAGCGCGCGCAGGTCGCGGCGATGCTCGTGCGCTACCAGGTCATTCGGATCGTCCGGGCGCGTCCCGAAATATTCGAACGGTCCCAGCGGCTTGCCCGGAATCAGCCGGCTGGCCAGCACGCGATACTCGCCATCGGCCGAGCGCGGCGCCTCGGCCAACATCTCTTCGATGTCGCGTTCGGTTATGGCGCGCTGCTTTCCCGAACCGTCCTTGAGCATCGAGCCGCCGCCGATCGAAATCCGGCTGCGATCGAAATAGACGACATAGTTTTCCGGAACGTTATATCCCAACGCATGGAAGAATTTCGACGCGATCGTGTCCGCCGCGCTGGCCATCTCGGGATTGGACAGCGGGTCGAACTTGACCAGGTACTGCCGTCCGGCCGCATCGCGAATGCGGAAGCCGGGCGTGACGCCTTCGTTCTTGGCGGCTATCACCGTCCACACTCCCGCGGCCGGCGGAGTCGTATCGCCGGGACCCTGTTTGAGATCTTCCAGGCTCATCGGGCGGCTGCCGTGCCGGTTCGTGTACCATGCGCTGTCGGGCACCTCGTCCACCGTGTTGATTGCCTGCGAGGGAAGAGAGACACCCGTGTGCTTCGCGCGTTGGCCGGGCGGGAAGAGTGTGTTCTCGAAGAAGTCGTAATACTCGCTCAGCGTCCGGCTGGTGGCGTTTACCACTGATCGAGGCCGCGGCATGGTCCACAGCGGATCGTCGCTGTAGAACTTCTTCCGTGCGCCGATGCCGGCGGCCCCCAGGGTGCCCAGCGTGAGCACGCCCGCTGCGACTGCAACTGTGAATGGTCTGTTCGAGAAAATCGTATTGCGCATATTAGAAATCCCCCATCGTGCTCGAAGTATGTACCGGACCCTTTTTGAAGATGTTGTTGAATTTCACCCAGACCTGGAACCCTTCGTGGCTGAAGCCTACATCCAACCGCAGGAAAGTCTGGTTCCTGGCATTGAACCGAAAACCGAATCCAGCGTCGCTCTCCAGGTGACGCAGGCTGAATTCCGATTTGTTCGCGAACACCTTGCCGGCGTCGCCGAACACGGCCATGTCGAGGCCGCTGAAAACCTCCCACCGGTATTCGGCGTTCATGGCGAGCAGGTTGTCGTCGCGGAACCGGAACGGCCGGTAGCCGCGGAGATCTTCGGAACCGCCCAGCGTGGGCTGCATGTAGAACGGAATCGGCTGCGCCCCATCGCGGAAGGTCAGCGTCGACTTGGCGCGCAGCGCAAACACGCGCCGCTGGTTCAGCACCGAGACGTACTGCTGCGCTTCCACATCCAGGCGCCGGAAATTGCTGAGGCCGAACGTGCGGTCGCGGTAGTCGCTGAACTGGGCGAAATAGTTGCCGCCGCGCCGCGGCCCGCTGGCATTGTCCCGCCAGTCATACTGCGCGAAGCCTCCAACGCGCAGGTAATTCGATTGGACGTCGATGCCCGGCGCTTGGGCTGGCGAATAGGTCTGGTCGGCCGAGGCATAGCGGGAGTCCGTGCCGGGACCGACGTTGTTAAACAGGTAGCCCGCCGACGCGGCCAGCGTCAGATGGTTGATCGGCCGGACGCCAAATGTGGCGTCGACGGCCGTATCTTCCAGACGGAAATCGGTGCGGCCCGTCTTCTGGGAATCGGCGCCCGGCCCGTAATAGCTCAGGATCGGGTAGTCGTGGTGGACGGCATAGAAGTCGGCGAAGAACCGTCCACCCGAAATCTTCGGCGCCGTCAGTCCAAGGTCGAACTTTTGCGCGCCGCGGAAAGAAGCTTGCGCGCTGGCGTGGAAGTCGAGTTCCCCACCAAGGAGGCCATTGCGGCGGTATTCCGGACCAATTCCAAAACCGGTTCCGGGGGCAAGACCGCCGGCCTTCAGCCGGAATCCGCCAAGGCCGTTGGAGAATCGCCCGAGGAAGGTGCCTTCTTTGAACCGGATGAGGGCGCGCTCGACTTTGTTTTGCTGAACGGGTTTGGGGTCGGCCGCCTTCTGGTCCTGACCGGCAGCGATTTCCGCCTGCCGGGAGTCCTCCTGAGCGATTAGCGGTCCGCCGATCGAGGCTGCCGCGATGAAAGTAAGTGCAAGTAGTTTCTTAAGCATCGGTTCCCTCCGGAATCTGCTTACTGGGTTACGCGCGAAGACTCGGGGATTAGGTTCACGAAAGATTTGAAATCCTGCAGAAACCCCGCATGTGGCTTGCCGCAACGCGTCACACACCATCGGGGGCGAGCACCGCCGGAGTGAATTCCCTACTTTATTGACAGGGTTTAGGGGGATGATAGAATGGTCTGGAACCTTGACGCTGGGTAAATTCTTTGGTTGCAGATGGATGCAGCTTGCATCCTTAGCCGCGGCCGAGGAATCCAAAAAGAGAAAGCATGGCCACCGTTCTCCCGATACCAAATCTCGATCTCGCTCGCACCGAAGCCGAGTCGCTGCTCGGCACTATCGGCAACACACCCCTGGTGCGCCTGGAGAGGATACCGCTCGAATTCCCCGGCGTCGAGATTTACGGCAAGGCCGAGTATTTCAATCCCGGCGGATCGGTGAAAGACCGCGCGGCCTGCAACATGGTGCTGGATGGCGAGCGCTCGGGCAAGCTGAATCACAAGCGCATCATTCTCGATTCCACCAGCGGCAACACGGGCATCGCGTACGCCATGATCGGCGCCAACCGCGGCTACAAGGTCAAGCTGGTGCTGCCGGGCAATGCATCCCCGGAGCGGAAGCGCATTCTGCAGGCGTACGGAGCGGAGGCGGTTTTCAGCGATCCGGCCGAGGGTTCGGACGGCGCCATTCGACTCTGCCGCCAGATCTACCTGGAGAATCCGGACCTCTACTTTTATCCGGACCAATACAACAATCCGGCCAACTGGAAGGCGCACTTCGAACACACGGGCCCCGAAATCATCCGGCAGACCGGTGGGCGGCTGACGCACTTCGTGGCGGCCATGGGAACCAGCGGCACCTTCATGGGAAATTCGCGCCGGTTCAAACGCGACCTGCCGCATGTGCAATGCATCTCGGTGCAGCCATCGAGCGGCTTCCACGGCCTGGAAGGGCTGAAGCACATGGCGACGGCCATCGTGCCGGGGATCTACGACGAAAAACTCGCCGACAGTAATCTCTGGATCGAGACCGAGGACGCGTACCGCATGGTGCGGCGCCTGGCGCGCGAAGAGGGACTGCTGGTGGGAATCTCATCCGGCTGCAACGTGTATGCCGCAACAATGATCGCGCGCGACCTGGTTGCGCGCGGCGAGACCGGCATCATCGTGACCGTGCTCTGCGACAGCGCCGAAAAATACCTCAGCGAACCCTTCTGGGACGAGAAATGACCCGTATCGAACCTGCGGCGTGGGCAGCCATGGTGGCGCACGCCCGTGCTACCTATCCCAACGAATGCTGCGGCGCCATGCTGGGGGCGGTTGACGGCGGCGAGAAAACCGTGCGCAAGTCCCTGGCCTTGCAAAATGCATTTGAAGGCGCGCAGGCGGCGCGCTACGAACTGCGTCCGGAGGACCTGCTGGCCGCCGACAAAGCGGCGCGCGAGCGCAACATGGACCTGATCGGCATCTACCATTCGCATCCCGATTGCGACGCGTATTTTTCCAAGACCGACTTGCAGAATTCCTGCCCGTGGTATTCGTTCGTTATACTCTCGATACAAAAGGGCGAATTTCACCACGCCAACAGTTGGCTGCCGAACTTCGAGCAGACCGAAGCGGTAAAAGAGGAGTTGAGTTACTGATATGGCCAAGATATTGATTCCCACGCCCCTGCGCCAATTCACCGGCAAGCAGGACTCGGTGAGCGTTTCCGGCGCGACCGTGGGCGAAGCATTGAATGCGCTGACCGCGCAATTCCCCGACCTGCGGAAACAGATCTTCAACGACGAAGGAAAAGTGCGGAGCTTCGTCAACGTCTACCTGAACGACGAAGACATCCGCTACCTGAGCAAGGACGCGACCCCCGCCAAAGACGGCGACACGATTTCGCTGGTGCCTTCGATCGCCGGCGGTTCGATTGCGGCGCCCCCCGAGCAGGCGACGCTTTCGAACGACGAGATTCTGCGTTACAGCCGCCACCTGATCATCCCCGAAGTCGGGATCGAGGGCCAGCAGAAGTTGAAGGCGGCGAAGGTGCTGTTGGTGGGCGCGGGCGGCCTCGGCGCGCCTCTTGGACTGTACCTGGCGGCGGCGGGCGTGGGCCGAATCGGCATGGTCGATTTCGACGTCGTGGACTTCACCAACCTGCAGCGGCAGGTGATCCATGCCACCAAAGACGTGGGCCGCAAGAAGCTCGATTCCGCCGCGGAAAAGATGCAGGCCATCAATCCGCACGTGGAACTGGTGAAACACGAAGTCGCGCTTTCAAGCGAGAACGCGCTCGATATCTTGAAGGACTACGACATCGTGGTCGATGGCACGGACAATTTTCCCACCCGGTATCTGGTGAACGACGCGTGCGTGCTGCTCGGCAAACCGAACGTGTACGGATCCATCTTCCGCTTCGAAGGCCAGGCGACGGTGTTCGCCTACGAGGGCGGCCCGTGCTACCGCTGCCTGTATCCGGAACCGCCGCCGCCGGGCCTCGTGCCGAGTTGCGCCGAGGGCGGCGTACTGGGGATTCTGCCCGGAACCATCGGGCTGATCCAGGCGACCGAGACGGTGAAGCTGATCCTGGGAATCGGCGAGCCGCTGGTTGGACGACTGCTTCTGTACGACGCGCTCGCCATGCGCTTCCGCGAGTTGAAGCTGCGCAAGAATCCCGAGTGCCCGGTGTGCGGCGAGCACCCGACCGTGACCAAGCTGATCGACTATCAACAGTTCTGCGGGATTCCGCAAGCACAACCCGCAACCGCGCAGGAGGCCAAAGTGAACGAAGGCGAAATCGACGTACTCGAGCTCAAGGAGAAGATCGACCGCGGCGACAAGTTCGTGCTGATCGACGTGCGCGAGCCGCACGAATACAAGATCTGCTCGATCCTCGGCGCCAGGCTGATCCCGTTGGGCGAGTTCCCGCAGCACGTGGGCGAGTTCAACCCCGAGGACGACATCGTGATCCATTGCCGCAGCGGCATGCGCAGTGCCAAGGCCTGCAATGTGCTCCGGCAAGCCGGCTTCGGGCACGTGCGCAACGTGGTCGGCGGGATACTGGCTTGGGCGGATAAGGTCGACCCGAGCGTGCCGAAGTATTGAGTTATGGAGATTCAGTTCACGACGCAGATCTTCAAGGAAGGGCGCATGTACGTCGCCCATACCCGCGAACTTGATGTCTCATCTTGCGGCGGCACGAAGGAAAAAGCCCTCAAGAATCTGAAGGAGGCAGCCCGCCTCTTCCTGGAAGAGGCAGAGCGGATGGGCACGTTGGACCAGATCCTCGAAGAGGCTGGCTACTCGAAGCGCCGAAGCAAACTGGAAGGACCCAAGTTCGTTGGGACGCAGCGGTTGTCCCTGACACTTCCAGCGCTTCATGGCTAGCATCCGGCCGGTCTCGTACAAGGAACTGGTTCGAGTCTTTGAGGCCGAAGGCTTCCGTTGCGTGCGCGAGGAAGGTGACCACATGGTTTTCACCAAGCCGGGTGTAGTCAGGCCGGTCGTCATTCCCGAATACGCTTCCGTGCCGGTGTTCGTTATCAAGAACAACCTTCGTACAGCAGGCTTGTCCAGGGAACGCTACCTGGAACTTCTCAAGAGATGACGGCAGGGCCGGCAACGCCGAAGTGCGGCGCTGGATATACTAAAGCCCGATGATCCGACGGTTCCGTCAGGCTGCCTGTCTACTGCTCTTCACCGTCGCCGCCCCGCACAGCAAACGGATTGGGCCAGTGTCCGCGGCATCGTTCCCGGCACCGCGGTCCGCGTCTGGGTGGCGAACGGGAACCGTATCCAGGGACAGCTCCAGAATTCGGCTGACGATTCGTTGATCGTCACCTCTGAAAACGGGCAGCAGACATTGGCGCGAGCTGAAGTTCGGCGGGTGGCCGTAAAGCGCCAGGGGCATCGGGGAAGGAATGCCTTGATCGGTCTTGGCGCCGGGGCGGCGGGGGGTCTCGCCCTTGGTGCCGCCGCCGACAGCAACAGCACGATTACCTGGGCCCCGAATCTCGGCAAGCTCATTTTCGCCCCTTTGGGCGCGATCATGGGCGTTGTCATCGGCGTCGCGGTGCCCTCCGGCGGCTGGCACGGCGTATATCGGGCCAAGTAGACGCTATGCTATCCTAAAATTTCGCGGTAGAGGTGCGGCGGCCATCATTAGCCGGACTGGAATTCCGATTGCGCTTCGGAGGTTCGGTGAAAGGGGCCGTTAGTTTTTCCGCCGAAACTGGAGGGGGAAGCCAATTCCTTCCGGTTGGGGAGTCCGGTCAATACCGGCTCACTGTCACCCGCCTCTCCGGCGGGTGGAGCGCTATCGGGAATGAACACCGGCGCGAGTTCGCGCGTGGTTTCCTTCTCGTTCGCTTTTCTTCCCCGCGGCTGGCAGCTTATGGACGTCTTCGAACTGACGCGCACGCTGGTCGATATCGAATCGATCACCAACAACGAGGAGAGGGTCGGCAACTATCTGTACGACTACCTCGCGCCGCTGGCCGCGCGTTTCGATGGGCACATCGAGCGCATGGAAGTGGAGCCGCGCCGGTTCAACGTCTTCGCGCAGTGGGGCGATTCGCTGGCCGTCACGCTTTCCACCCACATGGACACGGTGCCGCCGTTCTTCGCCTCGCGCGAAGATGAAACGCACATCTGGGGGCGCGCGGCGTGCGACACCAAGGGCATCATCGCATCCATGATCAAGGCCGTGGAGACGATGCTCGCAGCGGGCGAGCGCAATTTCGGACTGCTGTTCGTGGTGGGCGAAGAGCGCAATAGCGCGGGCGCCTACCATGCGGCGAGGACGCCGCGAGGGTCCCGCCACATCATCAACGGCGAGCCCACCGGAAACAAACTGGCGCTGGGCTCCAAAGGCGCGCTGCGCTATGAAGTGGCGGCCGTGGGCAAGATGGCGCACTCGGCGTATCCGGAGCTGGGAGACTCCGCCATCCACAAGTTGATCGACGCACTGGGCGAGATCCGACGCATTCCCCTGCCCGTCGATGCGCTGCTCGGGCCGAGCACGTTGAACATCGGGACGCTCGCCGGCGGCCGCGCGCCCAACGTAATCGCGGATGAAGCGCGCGCCGACATCATGGTCCGGCTGGTGGGCGATTCGAGCGAGACGAAGGCCGCACTGGCGCGCGCCGTGGAGGGCCGCGCCGAACTGCGCGAGGTGATCGAAATCCCAGCGCTGCGGCTCAACGGGTTCGACGGCATCGAGACCACCGTGGTGGCGTACACCACCGACATTCCCGCGTTCGGTCGGCAATGGGGAGAGCCGTTCCTGATCGGGCCCGGTTCCATCCACGTGGCGCACACGCTCGAAGAGCGGATACCCAAGGCAGAATTGAGGGAAGCAGTTGGAATTTATCAACGAATGGTGAAGCAATTATGCAAACGCGAATCGAAGTAGGCATCCTCGGCGCCACTGGAATGGTGGGGCAGCATTTCATCAAGTTTTTGCAGGGCCACCCGTGGTTCGACCTCAAGTGGCTGGGCGCGAGTGACCGCTCGGCGGGCAAGAAGTACGCGGACGCGATGACGTGGCACCTGAGCGGCGGCACCCCCGAGACGGTGGCCGGCCTGACGGTGGAGGAATCGAAGCCGGGCAACGCGCCGCGCCTGCTGTTCTCGGCGATGGATGCTTCGGTCGCGACCGAAATCGAGCGCGCATTCGCGCAGGCCGGACACGTGGTGGTTTCGAACTCCCGCAATCACCGCATGGAGCGCGACGTGCCGCTGCTGGTGCCGGAGATCAACGCCGATCATCTGAAGCTGGTGCCGGGACAGCAGCGCGCGCGCGGCTGGAAGGGGCAGATTGTCACCAATCCGAACTGCTCGACGATCGTGCTGACGATGGGTCTCGCGCCGCTGAAGCAGTTCGGCATTACGAAGTTGATCGCGACCACCCTGCAGGCCATTTCGGGAGCCGGCTACCCGGGCGTGGCGTCCATGGATATCACAGGCAACGTGATCCCGTTCATCGGCATGGAAGAGGAGAAGATGGAGCAGGAAACGAAGAAGATCATGGGCGAATTCCGCGGCGATCGCATCGAGCCGCTGGCCGCCAAGATCAGCGCGCACTGCAATCGCGTGCCGGTGGTGGACGGCCACACCGTCACCGTGTCGGTGGAGTTTTCGTCGAAGCCCAGCGAAGCCGACGTACGCAGCGCCTTCGACGGCTTCAGCGGCATCCCGCAGCAACGGCAGCTTCCCAGCGCACCGCCGCGGCCCGTCATTTACATGGAGGAGGCGAACCGCCCACAGCCGCGCAAGGACGCGGAGCGGGAGCGCGGCATGGCGGCCTTCGTGGGCCGGCTGCGCGCCTGCCCGGTGCTGGATTACAAATTTGTGGCGATGGGGCACAACACTATCCGCGGCGCGGCGGGCGCGGCGGTGCTGAACGCGGAGCTGATGCACTCGGAAGGGATGCTCGACTGATGATCGTCATGAAATTCGGCGGCACGTCGGTGGAATCGGCGGCCGCGATCGAAAGGGTGGCGGGCATTGTGAAGGCGCGGGAGGCGCGCCGGCCGGTGGTAGTGGTCTCGGCCATGGGCAAGACCACGAACAAGCTGCTGGCCATCGCCGCCGCTGCCATCGACGGCAAGCGGGAAGAGTACATCGCGCAGTTGCACGATCTCCGCGACCTGCATTCGCGTGCCGCGCGGCAGGTGGTGCCGCTCGACCGGCGCGCGGAGCTCGACCGCTTTCTGGACGATCATTTCCAGGAGTTGACCGAGCTGGTGAAGGGCCTCGCGGTGCTGGGAGAGCTGACGCCGCGCTCCATCGACGCGATTTCGAGCTACGGCGAAAGGCTATCGAGCTACATCGTGACACTGGCGTTCCGGCACTTCGGCATGGCGGCGGAGCATCTGGATGCGCGCCACGTGATCGTGACGGACAAGAGGCACACGCAGGCAGCGCCGCTGCTGGCCGAAACCTACGCGCGCCTCGCGGCGATTGTGCCGTCGATGGCGCAACGCAGCGTCGTGGTCATGGGCGGGTTCATCGGCTCGACCGTGGATGGCGTGACGACCACCCTCGGCCGCGGCGGTTCCGACTTCACGGCGTCACTGGTGGGCGCGGGGATCGGCGCCGAAGAGATCCAGATCTGGACCGACGTGGACGGCATGCTGACCGCCGATCCCACTATCCTGCCTGGGGGCCATCGCGTCAAGACCATCTCCTTCGCGGAAGCGGCGGAGTTGGCGTATTTCGGCGCCAAAGTGCTGCATCCGGCGACCGTGCTGCCGGCCGTCGAGAAGAACATTCCCGTGCTGATCCTGAATTCGCGGCGGCCGGACGTGGCGGGCACGCGCATCGTGGCCGACCCGGTGCCGTGCGAAAACGTGGTGAAATCGATCGCATGCAAGCGCAGAATCACACTCATCAACATTCACTCGACGCGCATGCTGATGGCGCACGGCTTCCTGCACCGTATTTTCGAAGTGTTCGATCGCTTCGAGACGCCGGTGGACATGGTGGCCACTTCTGAGGTGAGCGTCTCGCTAACCATCGACAATTCAAAGCATCTCGACGCTGTTCTGGCTGAGCTGCGGCAGTTTTCGGAGGTGGAGATCGAAGGCGGGCAAGCCATCGTCTGCCTGGTGGGTGATAACATCCGATATTCCCCGGGCGTGGCAAGGCGCGTTTTCATGTCGCTCGACGACGTTAATATCCGGATGATTTCGCAAGGAGCGTCGCTGCTCAACATCAGCTTCGTGGTGGCGGAAACGGACGTGGTCCGAACCGTGGAAGCGCTGCACGAAGAGTTCTTCGCCGCGCTCGACCCGAACGTGTTCGAACGCAATGAGGCGGTGCATGCCTGAACTGGCGATTGTCGGCTACGGCAAGATGGGCCGTCTGATCGAGCAACTGGCGCCCGAGTACGGATTCGGCGTTAAGCTGAAGCTCGACGAATTCAACAACACGAATTTCGAGGGGCTGACCGCGGAGAATTTCCGGGGCGTTGATGTCGCCATCGATTTCTCCATACCCGCAGCGGTGCGGCGGAATGTCGAGGGTGTCGCGGCACTGGGCGTGAATATCGTGATCGGCACGACCGGCTGGCTGGAGCATCTGGATGCGATCCAGGCGGCGGTGGAGAAGCATGGCGTGGGCCTGGTATGGAGCCCGAATTATTCCATCGGGGTGAATGTGTTCTCGCGGCTGGTGGCTGAGGCCGCGCGCCTGCTCGCGTCGCAGCTTGAGTACGGCGCCTGGGCGTGGGAGATCCACCACTCGACCAAGAAGGATGCGCCTTCGGGTACGCTGTTAAAGCTGGTGGACGAGATGAAGAAGGCCGGGTATGCGCGCGGGATCGATACGGGCTCGAACCGTGCGGGCGCGCATCCGGGAACGCATGAGATCGGGTTCGACTCATCGGCCGACACCATCACGCTGCGGCATACCGCGCGCAACCGCGAGGGTTTCGCGCGCGGGGCGTTGAAGGCGGCACAATGGGTAGTAGGTAAGAAGGGCTTTCACGAGTTTTCAGATATTCTATTTCGGTGACAGGCTACACAACCTCGAAATTAGTTTCGAGGTTGTGTAGCCTGTCCCCGAATTAAGGAGGCGGTACATGTTCACAGGATGCGGCACGGCGCTGGTAACTCCGTTCCGGCACGACCTATCGCTGGATGAAAACACGCTGCGCAAACTGGTGCAGCGCCAGATCGAGGCGGGCATCAACTTCCTGGTTCCTTGCGGAACCACGGGCGAAAGCCCCACCCTCACACGCGCCGAGCACCTGCGCGTGGTCGAGATCACGCTCGAAGAGGCCAAGGGCAAGGTCCCTGTGCTGGCCGGCGCGGGCGGCTACAACACCCACGAGGTCATCGAACTGGCGCTGGAACTGAAACGCAAGGGCGTGGACGGCATCCTCTCGGTGACGCCGTATTACAACAAGCCCACACAGGAAGGACTCTACCAGCACTATCAGGCGATTGCCGCCGCCGTCCGGCTGCCGATCGTGGTCTACAGCGTTCAGGGCCGCACGGGCGTGAACGTGGAGCCCTCGACATTGGCGCGCCTGGCGCAGATTCCCAACATCGTCGGCGTGAAGGAGGCTTCGGGCAACATCGGCCAGATGGCCAACGTGATCCACGAAGTGCCCGCCGGCTTCCACGTGCTTTCGGGCGACGATGCCATCACCATCCCACTGATCGCGCTGGGCGGCCGCGGCATCATTTCCGTGGTGGCGAACCAGATCCCGCGCGAGATGACGGAATTGGCGCAAGCCGCGCTGGCCAACGATTTCGAAACGGCGCGCTCGATCCAGCGGCGCTACCTGCCGCTGATGAACGTGAACTTTGTGGAATCGAACCCCATTCCGGTTAAGGCTGCGATGGGACTGATGGGGCTACTCGAACCGGTCTACCGGCTGCCCATGGTACCGCCCGCCGCCACCAGCATGGCGAAGATCGAAGCGGTCCTGGAGGCCGTCGGCCTGCTGGGGAGAGTGCACGTTGCAGGCTGAGATCGAGCGGCTCTTCGACGAAAATCCTGCGAGCTACACGGACGCGCACCGGCAACTCTTCGCCGGGTTCCAGAGCGCTCTCAACGCGGGCAGCGTGCGCGCCGCCGAACCCAGCCCCGGCACCGCTACCGGCTGGCGCGTCAACGCATGGGTGAAGAAGGGAATTCTGCTGGGCTTCCGCATGGGCGTCATCGTCGACATGTCGGTGGGCGAGCTCACGTTTCGCGACAAGGATACGTACCCCCTGAAACGCTTCGGCCCGCAGGACGGGGTGCGCATCGTCCCCGGCGGCTCCAGCATTCGCAACGGCTGCTATCTGGCGAAGGGCGTCACCTGCATGCCGCCCATGTACATCAATGTGGGCGCTTGGGTCGGCGAGGGCACCATGGTCGATTCGCACGCGCTGGTCGGGAGCTGCGCGCAGGTGGGCGCGCACTGCCACATTTCGGCGGCCAGCCAGATCGGCGGCGTGCTCGAGCCGGTAGGCGCATTGCCGGTCATCATCGAAGACGACGTTCTGGTGGGCGGCAACTGCGGCATCTACGAGGGCACGGTGGTGAAGCGCCGCGCGGTGCTGGGTACCGGCACCATTCTGAACCGCTCGACGCCGGTCTACGATCTGGTGCGTCAGACCGTACACCGCGCCACCGGCGACGAGCCGCTCGTCATTCCCGAAGAAGCCGTAGTGGTGGCGGGCACGCGCGCCATCACCAGCGGTCCGGGAAAAGACTGGGGTATTTCCGTATACACTCCGGTCATCGTCAAGTACCGCGACGCCAAAACTGATACTAAGATTCAGCTCGAAGATCTACTAAGATAGGTCTCGTGCCTTTCACGCTTGCATCGAAGACCGCCCTGGTCACGGGGGCCGGCCGCGGCATCGGCCGTGCCATCGCCGAAACGCTCGCACACTACGGCGCCGCGGTCTTGGTGAACGATCTGGACGCGGCGCCCGCCGCGGAAACTGTCGCCGCCATCACTCAAGCCGGCGGCCGGGCCGTGGCTCTTGCGGGTAACGTCACCGATCCGGCATTCCCGCAGCAACTGGTCGACGCTACACTGCAGAACTTCGGCAGCATCGACATCATCGTCAACAACGCCGGCTACACGTGGGACAACGTGATTCAGAAGACGTCCGACGAACAGTTTCAGGCCATGCTGGATATCCACCTCGTCGGGCCCTTCCGCATTCTGCGCGCGGCCTCGGGTTGGATCCGCGAGACCGCCAAGCGTGAGACAGCCGAAGGCAGACGGGTCACACGCAAGGTAGTGAATATCACATCCATCGCCGGCACCGACGGCAACGCCGGCCAGGCAGGCTATTCATCCGGTAAGGCCGGCATCGTCGGCTTCACCAAGACTATGGCCAAGGAGTGGGGCCGCTACAACGTGACGGTGAACGCGGTCGGCTTCGGGATTATCGGGACGCGCCTGACGCAGCCGCTGGCCGGCGAGGCGGCGTCGATCGACGTCGAGGGCCGCAAGATCGCCGTCGGTGTGCAGCCGAAGGTGCTGGAATTGGTGAAGCAGTTGTGCCCGCTGGGCCGCGTGGGAACGCCCGAGGAGGCCGCCAACGCGGTGCTCTTCTTCTGTTCGCCGCTCTCGGACTACGTGACCGCCGAGGTCTTGATCTGCGGCGGCGGGCTGCACTTCTGATGTCCCGCATTCTCGTCGCAGACGATTGTCCCGACCAGCTTCAGGTGCAGAAGATGGTGCTCGAGGCGGGCGGTCATGAAGTGGCCGTGGCTACGTGCCCGTCCGACGCCGCGAGCTCCGTCGAGCGCGGCGAAGCCGACCTGCTCATCATGGATTTGAAGTTCCCCAATGCCCAAGGCGATCAGGACGCGGGTGAAGGGCTCGCGCTCATTCGCCGCATTCGACAGTTTGGATGTCGCACGCCCGTAATCGTTCTCTCCGGGTGGCCCGACGAAATATTCGGCCGGCCGGAGGAGGAGATGGTTTCGCACGTTCTCGTCAAGCCCGTCGGCATGGCGGCGCTGCTGGCGATGATCACCCAACTGGTGGGAGCGGGATAGCTCTCCCACCTCACTTCAGCTTGCGCGCGCGCTCGAAATCTTCCTTGAGTTTTGCGGTGATCTTCTCCGCCACGTCCGCGCTGGCGCCGTGGAATTTCGCGCCCAGGCTCTCCTGCGTGGTGGCCCAGATCACGTCGCCCTCCTTGTTGACCAGTCGCACGGCCGAGATGGCCTCGTGGCGGCGGTCGGCGGAATGGTCGGACTCGCTTTCTCCCACGCCGAACCCGAGGGATTCGCCGCGTGTCTTGGTGCTGCGGGTGACTCCGGCATTCATGCGCGCGTTGATACTGTCGGAGGAGTTGTGCACCTCCGTGAACACCAGGTCCTCCGCCGCGCCGCGCAGCACCGCGTCCGCCCGCTCCTGGTTCTCGGTGAGGATGAACAGCTTGGCGCCTTGCATCGCGCTGATAAGGATGTCGCGCATCTGCGCCGCTGTCTCACCACCCGTGAGCCGGTCCACATAGACGCGGCGAACGGTGAGCAACTGACGCAACCCGGCTTCTTCCGGCTGCTGGGGCGGCGACCCATCCGCGGCCAGCGCCGCACCGCAGATCAGTATAGGAAGCAGTTTCATTTTCCGCTCTTTCGTGCGTTGTCGTCCTGATACTCAACGCGCCGGCCGGTGCGCGCTTCGAGGCCGGCCAGCAGCGACCGGATGTCGCCCTTCTCGATGCGGAACACGACCGCCTGCTGCTTGCCCTCGTTGTCGAGAAATCCAAGGGTGACAAAATGCTTGCGCGACTTGCTGAGCAGCAGCACCGGCGAAATCAGGATCGCGGCGGCGTAGCGCCGGCTCACGTTCTGTCCGTACTCGATGGTGGTGACCTTGTGGAAGTCGACGCGGAACTCGGTGTCGCGAGCTTGCAGTACGAGTGCGTCACCGGCGGTGAGATCGAGCCGCACGTGCGTTTTGGCGGGAATGCTCGCCATGGTGCCGCCGACGACTTGCGCCTTCATCCCGGGCTCGACCGCCACGGCCGCCGGAAGGACGAGGCCGCCCAGCAGTAGAAACCAGCATCGGAACATGGCTATAGATGAGTTAGTGCCCGAAAGTAGGGGAAATTCTCAGGGATATTCGCTCACGCTGCCTTATGCCGAGCGCTCGATCGGCACGGCCGCTGGCGCTGCTTCCTGCCTGGGCATCGCTGCCGGCATGCGGCGGCAAATGGCTTCAAGCACCGTGGCGAGATCCTGCGTAAACAGCATGGCGTCGGATTGAGGGATGGTGCGTGGCGTGAGGTTCCGGGCCAGTTCCTGACACTCCAACGCCATGCGGACCGGGTTGGTTTCAGTCGCCGTCAGGTACCGTCCAAGGTCGCGGCTCTGCTGATGCAGGTCCAGGTTGCGCCAATCGCGGAATGCCCGCTCATGCAGGCGGGCGAGCACCCGCGCCGTTTCCGTTTCACCGAATTCGCGTTCCGAGGCCGGCTCGCCGTAGTTCCCGGCGGGGCCGCGGAATCCGGCGACGTAGGCGAGCGTCTCGAACGCGGTATGGATCTGCGCCAGTTGGTCGCCCCAGTAGTCCGAGCACGACTTCATCGCCATCGGCAGGATGATGGTTTCGTCCGCCGATGCTTCCTCTCTTTCCTGCAGGAAGCAGCTTTCGAAAGCGCGGTCGAGGATCTCGCCGGACAACTCCATTGGCCGCTTTTCGAATTGAATAAGGTCGAGGGCGTGGGTGAGTACATCGCGCGGATGGCAGCGGCGGAACGCCTTGCCGGTTTGACGGTAGTGGCGCTCGATCAAGCCTGTGATCAGGTCGCGCGGGCACGGCAGCTTGCGGGCTGCGCAAAACGTCTCGAAGATGCGGATGAATTCGTTCTCCGCAGGACCCCGCATCAGCATCTTGTACTGAATGCGGCGCAGGAATGCCTCGTCGCCCAGATCGCGCGGGTTGAGGTTCGTCGAAAACACCAGAAATGCTTCGAAGGGCACCATCATCTTTCCGCCGGTAAGGAAGCTCAGGTAATCCACGCGGCGCTCCATGGGCACGATCCAGCGGTTCAGCACCTCGGCGGGGGCGGCGCGCTGCCGGCCGAAATCGTCCACCAGGTAGATGCCGTTGTTGGCCTTCAACTGAAACGGCGCCTCGTAAATCTTCGACGTCCCGTTGTAGCGCAGGTCCAGCATGTCGAGCGTCAGTTCGCCGCCGCTGACGATGAACGGCCGCCGGCACTTTGCCCAACGCCGGTCATAGCCGGACTCGTGCGAAACGGCGGTGACGGAAGGCGCCTCCTCTTCCAGTCGCGTGTGGAAGATAGGGTCGAAGACCTGCACGATGTTGCCCTGGCATTCGATGGCGTGCGGCACAAAAACCGGCGCCGATTCCAGGTTGGCCAGCGACTCGATCAGCAGCGTCTTTCCATCGCCAGGCTGGCCGTGTACCAGCAGCGAGTTGGCGGAGCTCACCGCCGGACCCACCTGCGCCAGAATGTGCTCGGTCAACACCATCCCGCTAAAGGCGCGGGCCAGCGCCTGCCGGGTAAGCCATCCCTCGCGCGGCCGCTGCTGACAAACCTGCGCCGCATATTGCGCCAGCGGCACGGGCGCCGGTCCGGAGTACTGGTTGCCCTCCAGGCATTCGCGCGCCCGATCGCGCCCGGCGTCCGTCAGCGCCAGGACGGCTCCGACGTTTCCCATGCCGAGGGATCGCTTCACCTGAACGTGATGCCGCAGCTTGAGCGCCTCCACCACCCCCTCGGTGACGCTGAATTTCAGGCCGGCCGCCTTAGACAAGTCTCGGCCGTATAACTCGCCGCGGAAGTAGAGGATCTTGAGAATGAGCTGTTCGATGACAGCTTCGGACAGGCCCGTTTCCTCGATCGATTCCGGTTCCCGCGGCGCTAGAACGCTGGACACGCAGTAATCATAATCGATATTTGGGGCATTCCTACCGAAAGGTAGCGTTCTCTTCGGTTAATAGCCTGCCGTCCACCGAGGCGCTGGCCTGGGTCGCGGAAAACCTTCAACAGCACTTCGCGCGGGCGTACTTGGCGCGCAGGTGCTCCTCGGAAAACCGTTGCCACTCCTCGCGGGAATGCGCGCGGCCGTGCGCCGCCAGGTGCCGCCGGTACGCGTTTTCATCGCCCAATTCCCGGAGCAGGGCCAGCAGCAGTTCCCCCGCACGCCGCAGCCTTCTCATAACTCCTCCGCGCGCAGTTGCGAAAGCACAAAGGGCGACTCAGCAATGTCCGCATCGCGCGTGCCGCGAATGATCCCGATCCAGACGCGCAGCGAATCCACCAGGATGGCCGCCACCATCACCACCAGAATGCAGCAGAGAGCAGCGTCCAAGCGCGCGTTGAAAATGAGAGTTGTGGTGGCCGCTGTCGCGGGACCGGCCTCGAGCTTGTCCGCCTGCGCCAGGAAGCCGATCGCCGGCAGCGGCGAAAATACCTTCTGCCAACCCGCGGTGAACGTAACCGTCACCAGCCAAGCCAGCGGCACGCACGTGATCCACATGAATTTGGGCCCGTGCATCTTGAGCAGAATGGTGGTGGCGACACACAACGCGATGGCCGCCAACAACTGGTTCGAAATCCCGAACAGCGGCCACAGCGAGTTGATGCCGCCTAGCGGATCGCGCACACCCTGCACCAGGAAGTAGCCCCAGCCAGCCACGACCAGAGCGCTGGTCGCGATCACCCCGGGCATCCAACTGGTGCGGCCGAGCGAAGGGGAAATGTGGCCCAGCAAATCCTGCAGCATGAACCGTCCGACACGCGTGCCGGCGTCGATGATGGTCAGGATGAACAGCGCCTCGAACATGATGGCGAAGTGGTACCAGAAACCGATCACCGCCTGCCCGCCGCCCGAGCGCGCGAATATGTGCGCCATGCCGAGCGCCAGCGAGGGCGCGCCGCCGGTGCGGTAGAAGAGCGTCTGTTCACCCACATCGCGCGCCAGATTCGTCATCTCCTGCACCGTCACCGGGAAGCCCCAGGACGTGATGGCGGCTACCGCGGCGGCGGGTGTCGCGCCCACTACGCCGGCCGGCGAATTCACTGCGAAGTAGACGCCGGGCTGCAACACGCAGGCCGCGATCATCGCCATGATGGCGACGAAACTTTCGAGCAGCATCGAGCCGTAGCCCACCGGCCATGCGTGCGTTTCCTTGGCGATCATCTTCGGTGTGGTACCCGACGAGATGAGGGAATGGAAACCGGAAATCGCACCGCAGGCAATCGTAATGAAGCAGAACGGGAAGACCTTGCCGGCGAAGATGGGGCCGGTGCCGTCCACGAATCGCGTGAACGCGGGCAGTTGTAACTCAGGGCGCACGAACAGAATTCCGACGCCGAGCATCAGCACTACGCCGAGCTTTACGAACGTGCTGAGGTAGTCGCGCGGCGCGAGTAGCAGCCACACTGGCAGCGCGCTGGCGAGAAACCCATAGAGAATGATGCCGATGGCGAGCGTCATGGCGCCCAGCGTGAACACGGGCGCCAGCGTTGCGGATTCCGCCACCGAACGTCCGGCGAAGATGCTGGCCATCACCAGCACGAAGCCGATGGCGGAGCACTCGAGCACCTTGCCCGGCCGCCAGTAGCGCAGATAGAGGCCCATGAACAGCGCGATGGGCATGGTGGCCGCGATGGTGAATGTGCCCCAGGCGCTGCCGCGCAAGGCGTTCACCACCACCAGCCCGACCACCGCCAGCAGGATGATCATGATGAGCAGCACGGTCAGCAGCGCGGTGAATCCGCCGACTTTGCCGATCTCCTCGCGCGCCATCTGTCCCAGCGACTTGCCGTCGCGCCGCATAGACGCGAACAGGATCACGAAGTCCTGGACCGCCCCGCCCAGCACGGCGCCGATGATGATCCACAGCGTCCCCGGCAGGTAGCCGAACTGCGCCGCCAGCACGGGTCCCACCAGCGGGCCCGGACCGGCGATGGCGGCAAAGTGGTGCCCGAAGACAATCCACTTGTTGGTGGGCTCGTAATCGTGGCCGTTGCGCAGTCGCTCCGCCGGCGTGGCCCGCTTGTCGTTCAGCGACATGACGCGCGTGGCGATGAACTTGGCGTAGAACCGGTAGCCGGTGGCGTAGCTGCACGCCGCCGCCAGCACCAGCCAGATGCTGTCGATGTGCTCGCCTCGATAGAGCGCGATTCCGCCCAGACCGATGGCAGCCCCGGCCGCCACGGCCGCCCAAAAGAGTTTACCCAGGAGCTTCACGCCCTAGAGTCTACTAAAACCGTTTGAGTCCACGCAGCAGGGAGGCGGTGGTGCCGCCCGAATGAAGCTGTACGGAGTGGATGGGACGCCATTGATTGTCGAGCGCGCCGATGTAGAGGGCCGTTCTCCGGTCGGTGCCCATGAGGATCGTGGTGAACCCGCGGTCGGGATACGACAGCGCGCGATATTGAATGTCGCCCGCCTCGTTGGCCCATCGGTCGTTGGCCGGCTGGCCCAGCTTCTCGACAACCCGCAGATAGTCGTCGCGGCCGGTCAGGTCGAGAAAGGACTGATCTTTGCCGGTGAAGACGTAGCGCTGCCTGACCTCACCCACGCGAAACACGCTGAGGGTGACGATGGTGAGAATCATGCCGATCATCAGCGCCGCGCCGACGAGTTTGAACATGCGCGCGTCCGTGCTGGACGCCACGCGAATCCCGACGATCGGCGCGGGCGATGTGCGATCGGGCGCCTGACTCGCCGACGCCATCGAACCGCCCACCGCCACCGGCATTTCGATGATGCGCCGCTGGTACGGCATGACCATCCCGCCCTTGTATTCCAGCTCCCGGATCAATCCGACGATCAGCACCGGATCTTCGATGCGCGATACCTCGCCCAGAAATCGTCGCGAAATCCAGATCTCGGTTCCGGTCTTGCAGTTCACTACCAGAATCTCCGACCATGTGGCTTTGCGGTAAAGCCATTCGTTGTGCTCGATGTTGATGATGGGCGGATAGAACGAGAACGGCCGTGTAGACAGGTGTTCGAGCGAAGGCGGGATGGGCGGGGACGCCATCGGAGTATTGAATTAATCGTAATACATCCGGGTGGCGGGGGTTCGGTCCAACGGTAGCAGGTGCAGGCGACTACGCGGGGCCGGCCGCACCGGGGCATAGGCGTCAAAACAAGCCGGTTTCAAAAAGGAAGTCCGCGCCGGGGAGGGCGAAGTGCGCTCACCATCAAACACCCGGCGACTTCCCCCGCGTAATCACGAGCAGGCACCTGTCGCAGGCACTAACGAGAGTCGGCGGCTATATCCAAGTGGGTCATCGGACGCTGGTGGACGGTGCCGTTTCCAAACCTGCCGGCAAGCGCATAGAATAGGGATTGGATGAAGCTTGACGATTACAAGGTAGTCTTGTATCGGAACCAGCCGGATGGCTGGGTAGCCGAAATCCCTGCGATCGGCGGTTGTTATGCGCTGATGCCAACGCGCGAGGAAGCCTTGGCGGAACTCGGATGTGTGTTTGAGATGATTGCATCTGAATACCGCGAAAAGGGGATATCGCTGCCAGCAGACAGCACCGCGATCGTGAATGCCTAGCGCCCGCGCCGAGGAGTTCCGCCGCGCCGCCGCGCGGCTTGGATTTGAACGGCGCCGGCAAGCTGGAAGCCACGAGACGCTGGATTCATCAAGATGGGCGGTCCGTTACGATCCCGATCCACGGCGGCGGTGAGATTGGTCCACCCCTCTTCAATAAAATCCTATCCCAGCTCGGGATTAGTTATGACGAATTCCGCAAGATCAAGTGAAATCGTGAGCGCTGCTGGAAGTTGGCGCGTGTCCCCGCCTTGCCTCTAATCAGTCTGCTTGGCAATCCAGAAGAATTCATCGGCGACAATACGGAAAGTGGATCTGCAAACCCTGCGCCGCCAGGATACTCACTAGCGAGGTCTGTGACCTCAAACCGACAAGCACACGCCTGAGGGTTCTCGTAAAATCCGAGCATGGCGACCATCCCGGAATTGTTGGACGGGCACGTCACGCTGGAAGTGGAGTGCCTGGATCGTCTCTACCTGAACGG
>JBGPHT010000062.1:0-40947 GCA_041484525.1 Bryobacteraceae bacterium
GGAAGTTGACCCGGCGCCGTTGCTTGCACAATCGATACTTTCCGCGCCTGGATGAAGTGATCGCCGCAGTAGAAGCCGAGTTCGACCAATGGGCCGGTCGCAATGAAACACTACGCCGATTATGCGCAATTACTTAAGTCACTGTGTTTACATGCAGTTCTGGGGGGTGCCGCGCAGCCTCGGCGCCACGGTGAACACGTTTCGCCTGCGCATCGACCAGAATTGGGAGCCGGATTGGGACGAGTTCGAACGCGCCGTCAATCCGAAGACGCGGCTGGTCTACATTTCGAATCCCAACAACCCGACGGGCTCCGTGCTCACGGATGCGGCCATGCAGCGCATCGTGCGCCGCTGCGAATCGGTGGGTGCGTACCTGCTGGCCGACGAGGTCTATCTGGGCGCCGAGATTCATCGCGAGCGCACCCGCACCTTCTGGGGAATGAGCGATCGCGCGATCGTCACCAGCGGCCTTTCGAAGGCATACGGAATCCCCGGAGTGCGCATCGGCTGGATCGTGGGGCCGAAGGAATTCATCGCTGAAACCTGGACGCAGCACGACTACCTCACGATCGGACCCAACAAGATTTCGGACGCGGTGGCGCGCATCGCGGTACAGCCGGAAAATCGCGAGAAGCTCTACGCCCGCACGCGGACCATCCTGCAGCAGAATCTGCCGGTGATGCGCGACTGGGCCGCCACTTTCGAAGGCTTTCTGACGTTCCGCGAACCGGAGGCCGGCGCACTCTGCCTCATGCGCTACGATTCGCCCATCCCCAGCTACGAGCTGTGCGAACGCATTCGCGTGAACCAGAGCGTGCTGATCGTACCCGGCGCGCACCTCGGACTGGAAGGCTTCATCCGCGTGTGGCTCGGCGGCAAGCCGGAGTTCCTAAGCGAGGGACTGCGGCGGCTCGGCGTCGAGCTGCGACAGGTAGCCATGCGGGCGCATGCCTGAGCAACCGGCGACGAAGGCGTTGCCCCAGCCGGCGCTACGGCGCGAGATGGGACTGCGCGACGTCACGCTGTTTGCGATTTCGTGCATCGTAGGCACGCGCTGGATCGCGGCGGCGGCGCATGCCGGTCCCGGTTCGGTCGCGCTCTGGCTGCTGGCGGCGATCTTCTTCGTAGTGCCGCTGGCGGTAACGGTGGGCACGCTGGTGAGCAAGTATCCGGGCTCGGGCGGCCTCTATCTGTGGACGCGCGGCGATTTCGGCCCGTGGCACGGGTTCCTCTGTTTCTGGGTCTACTGGATGGGCATGGCGTTCTGGTTTCCCAGCGCGGCCATGTTCTACATGAGCTCAGCCTTCTACGCTCTGGGACTGGGCGACAACCGCACGGCGGTGCTGATCGCTTCGCTGGCGGCGATCTGGATTGCGTTGGGCACGAACCTGGTGGGGATGAAGATCGGGAAGTGGACGGAAAACATCGGCGGCCTTTCCACCTGGATGCTTACGGCGGTCTTCGTGGCGTTGGCGCTGCTGGTTTATGCGTGGCGCGGATCGGCCACCCCGATCGACCCGACACCGCATTGGAGCTGGGACACGGTGAGCTTCTGGGCGACCATCGCCTACGCCATGAGCGGCCTCGAGATGGCCGGATTGATGGCGGGCGAAATTCGCGATCCCGAGCGCAACATGCGGCGCGCTGGCTGGATCGCCTCGGGATGCATCACGGTATTCTACGCCGCGGCGACCATCGCGCTGCTCGTGATTCTGCCGGCACAGAAGATCAGCGAGTTGAACGGCCTCGGGGAAACGGGGCAGGCGGCGGCCGGCTTACTGGGTGCGGGATGGCTGGTGCCATTGGTCGCGCTGCTGGTGCTGTTGAGCGGCATGGGCCAATTCGGCGGCGTGGGAACATCCATTTCACGGTTGCCGTTTGCCGCGGGCGCCGACCGGCTGCTGCCGGCGGCATTCGCCAGGATTCATCCGCGCTGGGGAACGCCTTACATTTCGATTCTGGCGCTGGGTGTGGTGGCGTCGTTTCTGCTCATCGCGATTCATCTTGGCGACACGATGCGGGCCGCCTATCAGGCGCTGGTGGGGTTGATGGTGATCACCGGCTTCATCCCGTACCTCTACATCTTCGGCAGCGCGTGGAAGGCAGGCCATCGATGGTCCGCCGTTTCGGGCTGGGCCATCACGGTCATGGCGATTTTCTGTTCCGTGGTTCCGACGGCCGAGACCACCAATGTCTGGCTTTTCGAAAGCAAGCTGGCGGTGGGGACGGGAGCGGTGATTCTATCCGCGTGGCTGGTGTACCGGAGGCACGCAGCCGTTACTCCACGATGAATGCATCCAGATCGACGAAGGCCCCCGTCGCTGCCTTGCCCCTCTTCCCCGTCACGCGAATCGCCGCAACATGTTTGCCTGGGCTGAAGCAACAGAAGCGCACCCTGCTCTGCCACTCGATTGCGGCCGAGTACAGATCGACATCTCCCTGCACGACGCCATCGATCGACACCTGCGCCACCCCACGGTTCGGCGCCCTCGTAAACACGTAGGTCAGCGCGTGCCCATCGAACGCGAACGACGCTTCCGAGCCCGGGATATCGGAGAAGCTGACGGTGTAGCTCGATGGACCATCGAAGTCTGAGCTCCTGGTCCAATCGCCGCGCAGCGCGACGGCGGGGTCCGCGTCGTCATAGGCGCCGCGCGGCACAACTATCGATGGCCGCACGGTCTCGCCGCAGCTATCCAACAGCTTGGCTTCGTAGTAGGTGGCGTATTCGAACTCCGCCACGGTGCAGCTTTCGATTACCTCGCGCAGAGCCGTCGGCTTGATCGTGGTGTCGCGCCCGGGCTTGCGCAGGATGAAGTAGCGTACTTTCCATTCCTCGATCAGCCGCAACATGTCGGCCCGCGTCTGGGTGTGGCGGATGCGGTCGAGGGTGGAGAACTGGTGCCAGTGATTTTCGTAGACGTCGCCATGCAGCCCGGCGATCTCGCCGTCGCCGCCTGGAAGAAGCACAGCCTGGCCCGCATGCTCGCGGTTGAAATGGGCGATCACGCCGCGGATAGGCGCGGTGTATGCGAGGTATTCCTCGCGGCGCGCGCGAGAGAGCAGCGGCTGGATGTAGAAGTCCTTGTGGTAATAGCTGGAGCCCGCCATGAAGAAGATGTTCGCCGCCGCCGAGGCCGCGCAGAACGCGAGAAGCGCAGCGTAGAGAACGCGCCGCCGCGGCGCTATCCAGCCAGCCACAGCGGCGATCGGCACCGTCACGAGCGGCATCGCGGCGTAGATGTAGCGCGCGTTGGGCTGCGACCGCAGCACGAATATCGACGCGCCCAGCGCCACTACCGCAGCGCTCACCGCCGGCCGGCTGCGCACGAAAAAGATGGCCACCAGCGCCAGTGGGGCGAATACCAGGTACTGAAATCCAAACGCGCCGTTCTGGCCTTCATACCAATCGTTGGTCTGGAACGTCATGGTGTAGGGGGCGCTCCAGGTGAGCTTCTGATGGAAGCGCGCGTCCGTGATGTCGGCGTTGCGCGCCAGGACTGGCGAAGGAAACTTCTCGTTGAGAAACGGAAATAACGGATTGCCGGTTTTGATCAATGCGGTCGCATACGGCGGCAGTGCGGCCGCGAAGAACAACAGAACCGCAATCGCCGCGCCCGCCCCCAGCAGCTTGCGCGAGCGGCGCGCTTCCACCACGGCGAACGGAATCGCCACCGCCACGAATGCCAGGGCACCGAACTTGGTGGCGAGTGCCGATCCACCGAGCGCGGCGGCCGCATACAGATATCTCCGTTCGCCGGTCTCGCCCAGCTTCCAGATGGCGGTCATCATCCCCAGGATCAGGGCCGCCAGCACGTTCTCGACGAACAGCTCGCCCGTCACCAGTTGGACGATCGGGGTGGTTGCGAAGAGCGCCGCCAACAGGTACGCCGCCGCCGGGGTCACCCAACGGCGGACGGCCCGATACAACATCGCGACGATGGCCAGCAGCATGGCGAAATCGAGCAGACGCGAGGCGTACTCGCCGCCCAACAGGTAGACAATCGAGTACGTGAAATCCGCACCCATCGGCATCACCGACCAGAGAACGCGCGCGGGCTCGAACGTCAGGCGATGGTAATACGCGATGTTGGCTGGAATCGCGAGGTGCATCGCCAGGCCGTCGGCGCTGGCCTCAGGTTTCAGCACGACCAACCAGTGCATCGCCAGCACGAAAACCAAGAATGCAAACGCGGCCCGTTCCGCGGGCCGGCGTAATTCGGCGGACGCCAGGAGGCCCGCCCATCGGCGTAGCCGGCGCTTCGTGCCACGCAGGTCGAGCAGAATCGGGACCGCCAGGACTCCCGCCCACGCTGCGGGGAAATTGACGGGCAGGCGCGCTATCAGGGACATCAGAAATAGGTAAACAGCCGTCCCGAGCAAGGTGGCGCCGATCTCGGTATCGAGGTCGGCGTCCTTGGCGCGGCCCAACAGCGTGGATCCCAGCGCGCACGCGGAGATCAGGAAAAACGCCGGCGCAAGGACCGCCAGTGGTCCGACGGCGATCGCCGAAACCGCCAGTGCGAGCCCGCACGCCAGTCCCGCGAACGTCCACGGGACTACCAGCAGCACCGCCGCGCCCCAGGCAACAAACAGCCCGATGAACTTCACCAGGCGATCGAGCCCGACGGGGTCCCAGATGCGCTGCGTGAATAGTTTGCTGACGGAGAATCCGTAAATCTCCGCTGCCACGCCGCCCGCCAGCACCAGGCCCACGAGCCAGGGGAACAGGCGCGCCGGCGTGTTCTCAGCGGCGGGGCGGATCACCGTTTCGATGGGGCCGCCATTCTGTTGTGGTTGGAAAATGAACAGGCGCTGCACCGCGAAATTCACGAAGAAGAGCAGCGTCTCCACCAGCAGCTTAGCCGTCACCGGGCCCATGCCCGCGTGCGCCGTAAGATAGCGGATCCCGCCATAAGCCGCGGTTCCGCTCGCCAGCACCAGCGCCAGGTATTTCGGCAGCGTGGCGGCGTGCTGCTGTCGCGTATAGAAGACAGACGTCCGCACCATCGAGTAGTTGAAGCTCAACCCGAAAATCCGGCCCAGGACCACCGACGCCACAATGTTGCCGGTGCGGTGCAGTGCCGCGATGTAGATCAGATTGTCGAGCACCGCGGTCATCAGCGAGACCGAGCCGAAGCGCAGCAGGACGAAGTAGATCTTCATCGAGTCGATCACGGGGTTGAAGTGCGACGACTGATTGCCGGCCTCGTAGATTGTGCGGATCGGCACCTCCACTATCGGCACCTGGAACTGGTGCGCCGCAATCAGCATCTCCAGCTCGAACTCATACCCCGTGGCCTCGATCTTCAGGAGCCGGACCAGCAGGCTCGCCGGGATGCCGCGCAACCCCGTCTGCGTATCCGTCAACTTGCGCCCCAGCAGGGCGTGCATGATGCCGCGAGTGGCCACGTTCCCGATGCGGCTGCGCAGCGGCACGCCGCCGCCGAACGTGCGGCAGCCAAGCACCAGCGCATCCGGCTCGGCCGCGAGTTTGTGCGCCACTGCCTCGATATCGTCGGGATGGTGCTGCCCGTCGGCATCGGCGGTGACGAGCCCGACGAGCCCGGGGAAGGTGCAGAGCGCGTAATTGATTCCGGTCTTGAGCGCCGCGCCTTTACCCAAATTGACGGCGTGCCGCACCAGGCGTACTCCCGGCATTGCGGCTACTGTTTCGAAAGTTTCGCGGTAGGCGGGGCCGCTGCCATCGTCGACTACTACGATAGCGGCGAAGGATCTCGACACGAGCGCGCGCACTACGTCCACCAGCGATGACGACGGTTTGTAGGCGGGGATCAGGACCGCAAATGGAATGGCGGCGTCAAGCTTCATCTGTGGTCTGGAGTCGCGGCAAGAATCACTATTCCTCAACTACACCATGCGATTGCTTGGAAATGCAACGGCGGCAAGCAGAGGAGCCGTGAAAGAATGCGGGGACGCGCCTACTTTGCGTGAAGCTTGCGGCATGCGAGTAGGTCGCCCGGAGCATCCCCGGATTCTTTCACTGGTTTCACGCCGGTTGCAAGGAGTGGACCTGACAAAGCAAGAAACGGAGTGTCCCCCCGCAGCCGTTTCCGTAAGCTGTTGCTATGGGCGACTTGGATTGGAACGGCATTGCGGAAGAGCTCGACGCGCACGGATGTGCTGTCGCGGGGCCGTTGCTCACTCCGGCGCAATGCGTGTCTCTGGTTGCGGCCTACGGCTCCGGAACTTTCCGCAGCCGCGTCGTCATGGCGAGTCACGGCTTCGGGCGCGGCGAATATAAGTATTTCGCTTACCCACTGCCGGCCCCGATCGAAGGACTCCGCTCGACGCTCTATCCGCCCCTTGCCGACATCGCCAACCGATGGAACGACGCCCTCGGCATCGACACCCGCTATCCTCCCGATTACAGCGTTTATCTGGCTCGCTGCCACAAGAGCGGTCAGATCAACCCGACGCCGCTGCTGCTGCAATATGGTCCGGGGGACTACAATTGTCTGCACCAGGACATCTATGGTGAGGACGTCTTTCCGCTTCAGGTCGCGATTCTGCTCTCGCGGCCGGGAATCGATTTCACGGGCGGCGAGTTCGTGCTCACCGAGCAGCGCCCACGCATGCAGTCGCGCGTCGAGGTGGTGCCACTCGGTCAGGGAGAGGGCGTGATCTTTCCGGTGCACCATCGGCCGGTGCGGGGCACGCGGGGCGTGTATCGTGTAAACATGCGGCACGGCGTCAGTCGTCTGCGGTCGGGGCATCGCCACACCGCCGGAATCATTTTTCACGACGCGCAATGAGCATGGGGGAGTAACATGAGCGAGTCCAACTTAGTCAGAAGAGATTTCCTGAAAGCCACGGCGCTCGCGGGATCGGCGCTGGCACTTGGAACCGGAGCCGCCTCGCCTCCCGATGAGCCCGAACCCTGGTTCGACCGGCCTATGCTGTGGGCGCAATTGACGCTGGCGGAAAACGATCCGGGCCAGTACGATCTGAAGTTCTGGCTTGACTACTTCGCGCGCACCCACTCGGATGGCGTCTGCCTCAGCGCCGGCGGCTGCGTCGCTTACTACCCGACGCGGGTGCCGCTGCACTACCGCAGTAAGTGGATGGGAGACGGCGACCCGTTCGGCGATCTGGTCGCCGGCTGCCGCAAATTGAAGATGGCGGTGCTGGCCCGCACCGACCCGCACGCCGCCCATCAGGATGTGTACGAGGCCCATAAGGACTGGATCGCGGTGGATGCCGAGGGCAAGCAGCGCCGCCATTGGGCGATGCCGGAACTTTGGGTGACGTGCGCGCTCGGCCCCTATAACTTCGAGTTCATGACGGAGGTGACGCGCGAGATCGTCACGCGCTATCAGGTGGACGGCGTCTTCAGCAACCGGTGGGCCGGCTCGGGCATGTGTTACTGCGAGCATTGCCGGCAGAACTTCCGCGCCGCCAGCGGACTCGATCTGCCGCGCACCGCCGATCCGCAGAACCCCAGTCGCCGCGCCTACATCGTGTGGAAGCAGCAGCGGCTCTTCGAGCTTTGGCGCGTGTGGGACGGCGCGATCCGGAAGGCGAATCCCGCCGCGCGCTTCATCGCCAATGCCGGCGGCGGCGCGTTGAGCGAGCTGGATATGAAAACTGTCGGCGAACTCTCCTCGATCCTGTTCGCCGACCGGCAGGCCCGCAGCGGCGTGACGCCGCCGTGGGCCAATGGCAAGAACGGCAAGGAATACCGCTCGACGTTGGGCCGGAAGCCCATCGGCGGCATCTTCAGTGTAGGCGTGGAGGAGACGTATCGCTGGAAGGATTCCGTGCAGAGCGCCGCCGAGATCCGGCTGTGGGCGCTCGATGGCATCGCCAACGGACTCCGCCCCTGGTTCACAAAATTCCGCGGTGTACTCGAAGACAAGCGCTGGCTACCTGTGGTGGAGGATCTGTACGGCTGGTCCTATCGCAATGAGCGCTATCTGCGCAATGAGGAGCCGCTGGCGCGCGTCGCGATGGTGTACTCGCAGCAGACGGCGCATTTCTACGGCGGCGAGCGCGCGCGGCAGAAGGTGGAGGATCACACCCTCGGTTACTACCACGCGCTGATCGAGGCGCGCATTCCGTTCGAGATGGTGCACGACCGACTGCTGGATGCGGAACACGTGGACCGCTTCAAGGTGCTGATCCTCCCCAACATCGCCGCGCTGTCGGACCAGCAGTGCCGCCAGCTCCGCGAGTATGTCGCACGCGGCGGCGGCCTGGTCGCCACGCACGAGACTTCGCTTTACGACGAATGGGGCGTGCGACGTCCCGACTTCGGCCTGGCTGACGTCTTCGGCGCGTCGTATGGCGGCGCTCTGGACGCCCGCATGATGAATTCGTACCTGCGTCTCGAAACCGATCCGCGCACCAACCTGCGGCATCCGATTCTAGCCGGCCTGGAGGACGCGACGCGCATCATCAACGGGGTGTCGCGCGTCCACACGCGTCCGCATGCCAACTCGGAGGCCGCGCCGTTGACGCTGATTCCGTCGTATCCCGACCTCCCGATGGAGGAGGTTTACCCGCGTGTCGCCAAGACCGACACGCCGGAACTCCACATCCGCGAGACCGGTAAGGGCCGTGTCGTGTACTTCCCCTGGGACATCGACCGTACTTTCTGGGAGATCTTCTCGATGGATCACGGCAAGCTGCTGCGCAATGCCGTGGATTGGGCGACTAACGAGCCGCGCCCCGTGACCGTCACAGGCCAGGGCATCGTGGACGTCACGCTATGGCGGCAAAAGGACTCGATGACGGTGCACTTGGTGAACTTGACCAATCCGATGATGATGAAGGGTCCGATCCGCGAGTTCCTGCCGCTGCCGCCGCAAGAGGTGACGGTGCGCCTGCCGGCTGGAAGGAAGCCCCTCCAAGTGAAGCTGCTGGTTTCCGGGCGAACGGTAAACGTACAACAGACCGGAGTGGAACTGCGGCTCACAATCCCGGCGCTGATCGATCACGAAGTAATCGCCATCGATCTGTAGCGCGTGGAGGGCGATGCACCTAAGGTAAACTGGGTGCTGCCATGAAACAGCTAGCCGCCATCTTCGTTATTGCTATCGCGATGCTGATCCCGGCACTCTCACAGAAGAGCGCCAACCCGTTCGTCGGGCGCTGGGATCTGACCGTCAACGCCCAGGCCGGCGCTTATCCCGGCTGGCTCGGTGTCTCCGAAAAGGACGGCACCGTCGAGATCTGGTTCCAGCCGCGCACCGGCAATGTTTCTCAAGTGAAGGATTTCAAACTGGACGGGTCGCACCTGGCTCTCACCCTTGGCCGCAACTTCTCGCTCGACCTGGACGCGGCTGGCGGCAAGCTCACCGGCACACACAAGCGCGAGAATGTGCAGTCGACAGTGTCGGGCGTGCGCGCGCCCGCCCTGATCCGCAAAGATCCCGCGGCATGGACCACGCCCGAGCCGCTGTTCAACGGCAAGGACCTGACGGGCTGGGAGCCGATGGACCCGCCCAACAACCACTGGGTGGTGAGCGACAGCGAACTGGTGAACCAGGCCCACGGATCGAATCTCAAGACCACGCGCAATTTCGACGATTTCAAACTGCACATCGAATACAACTGCCCCGATCACGGCAACAGCGGCATCTATTTGCGTGGCCGCTACGAGGTGCAAGTGGAGTACGAACCCACCGGCACCAACCCGCCGGAGCGCAGTATGGGGTCGATCTACGGGTTCCTCGCGCCCAAGGAAATGCCTAAGAAACCGGGGCAGTGGGAGACGTACGACATCACGCTGACGGGGCGCATCCTGACGATCGTCAGGGACGGCGTTACCACCATCGACCATAAGGAGATTCCGGGAATCACGGGCGGAGCGCTCAATTCCAACGAGGCGGAGCCGGGGCCGTTCTATATTCAGGGCGATCATACGGGCGGTTTGAAATTTCGGAATATTACGATTTCGGTGCCGAAACGGTAGGCCCGGTGCAATCGGTTGCGCCTGGGTATACGATAGACGAGAGGTTTGCCATGGCTTACGATTTCACCAGAAGACATTTCTTTTTTGGGACGCTCCTGGCCGGAGCCGTGCCCAGAGGGGGGTTTGGTAGCACACCTTCCCTGCGCATGTTGGGCTACAAATCGCCCAACGAAAAGCTGAACATCGCGTCGATCGGAGCCGGGGGCAAGGCGTCGAGCGACATCGACGGATGTAAGGCCGAAAATATCGTGGCGCTGTGCGATGTGGACGAGAAGCAGGCGGCGCGCAAATTCAAAGAGTACGAGAAAGCTCCGAAGTACAAAGATTTTCGCAAGATGCTCGACAAAGAAGGCAAGGGCATTGATGCGGTGATCGTGACGATTCCGGATTTCATGCACGCCACCGCAGCTACCTGGTGCATGGAACGCGGCAAGCATGTCTACGTGCAGAAGCCGTTGACGCGCACCATCTGGGAGGCGCGCATGCTGCAGGAGGCGGCCAACAAGTACAAGGTCGCGACGCAGATGGGCAACCAGGGCTACTCGAACGAGGGCACGCGGCAGGTGTGCGAGATCATCTGGTCGGGTGAGATCGGCAACGTCACCGAGGTGCACGCCTGGACGGATCGCCCCATCTGGCCGCAGGGGCTTACGAAAATCCCGCACGAAGATCCGGTGCCGGCGACGCTCGATTGGGATCTCTGGCAGGGCATCTCGACGCCGCGGCCGTTCGTGATGGGGACGAAGGAGCAGGGCTACCCGAACAACTTCGGCGGCAATTTCTATCAGCCGTTCAACTGGCGCGGGTTCTACGATTTCGGCTGCGGCGCGCTGGGCGACATGGCGTGCCACATCCTGGGGGCGCCCAATATGGCGCTGCAACTGGGCGCGCCGACGAGCGTCGAGTGCATCTCGAAAGAAGGCGCCAGCAACTTCATGTTCCCGAAGAAATCGGTGATCCGGTTCGATTTCCCGGCGCGCGGGTCGATGCCGGCGTTGAAGTTGTTCTGGCACGACGGCTGCAAAGAGACGCCGGAGATTCCGGGGGTTCCGAAGGGCGAGATCCTGGGCGATCTGCCGGGGCGTGCGTTCCGCCGTCCTCAGGGCGGGGACCAGGCTGCTGGCACACCGCCGCCACGGCCGCCGGCTACAGGGTACGTCGGGCGCGTATTCAATCACGCGGAATTCGAGGAGATCATGAAGGCCGATCCTGCGCCGCGCATGCCGGCGCCCGATGGCAGCGTGTTCATCGGCGACAAGGGAATGCTCACGACCGGGACTTACGGCGAGAACACGCGGCTCATTCCGGTGGACAAGATGAAGGACTACCGGATGCCGGACAAGGTCCTGACGCGCTCGCCCGGGCACTATAACGACTGGATCCGCGCCTGCAAGGGCGGCGAGCCGTCGTGCTCGAACTTCAACGTGGCGGCGCCATTCGTGGAGTGGATGCTGCTGGGTGTGATCGCGTTGCGAACGGAAGGCAAGATCGAGTGGGATCCGGCGAAGATGCGGGTCACCAACAACGTCGAAGCTAACAAATACGTGAAGCCGACGTTCCGCAAGGGCTGGTCGCTGACGTAGATTTCGTTTCTGCTTGTAGCCCCGGCGTGGTGCAGGGACGCTTGCCTGCGACGCGCCGGGGCTTTTCTTATGAGGATCAAACTCATGCGTCTTCTGCTGCTCTTTCTCGTGGCTGCGCTGCTATTCGCCCAGGCGCCGGCGCGCGTGGCTACCGGGTTCAACTCCATCGAAGCCGGGCGCTTGAAGGCCGACCTGACATTCCTCTCGTCGGACGCGCTCGAAGGGCGACGCTCGCTCGAACGTGGGTCGGAGGTTGCCATACAGTGGATCGCCAGCCAGTTCGCCAAGGCGGGACTGAAACCGCTGGTGGGCGATTCCTATCTACAGGCCGTCCCGCTGATCGAATACACAATGGACCGCGCGCAGACGGCGCTCACGGTACGGCACGGCGACAAGAGCGAAACTTTTCAGGCACCGGATGCGACGGCCAACTTCGCCAACGAAATCGCGGTGGTGGGGGCTGTCGTGTTCGCGGGGTATGGGATCACGGCGCCGGAGTTGAACTACGACGATTACGCCGGCATCGACGCGAAGGGCAAGATCGTCCTCATCTTCAATCACGAGCCGCAGGAGACCGAAGCCAATTCCATTTTCAACGGCCGCGGCAATACGCGGTATACCAACAACACTTCGAAGATGTTGAACGCGCAGCGGCACGGAGCGGTTGCAGTGGTTACGACGGCGGATCCGAACCACCCGGTGGGTCAGGGTCGTGGCGGGCGTGGGCAGCAGGGCGCGCAGGGCCAGGGCGGGCGCGGGCAACAACCGCTCCAGAATCGCCCGCGCATTCCCACCGAGGCGCTGGCCGAGGGCGGCGCCGCGATTCCTCTATTCACGATTTCGCAGCGCGTGGCTGCGGACCTCTTCACCGCTGCCGGAAAGAATGCGGCTGACGTGCAGACTGCAATCGACGCACGGCTCGCGCCTATGCCTTTCGAAGTCCCCAACACGCGCGTCGAACTGCACCCCGTGATAGCCGAGCGGCGCCGCGCCAATTCCTACAACGTCGCCGGCCTGATCGAAGGCAGCGACCCGCGACTGCAGAATGAAACCATCGTCTTCAGCGGCCATTTCGATCACGACGGCACCGGGCCGCAAGGCATCTATCACGGGGCGGACGACAACGGCTCGGGCACGGTGGGAGTAGTCGAGTTGGCGCGTGCGTTCGCGGCGAATCCGGTGAAGCCGAAGCGCTCGCTGCTCTTCGTGGTGTTTGCGGCCGAGGAGCGCGGGCTGCTCGGGTCGTATTACTATGTGGCGCACCCTCTGCGTCCGCTGGCCGGCACGCGCGCCGAGATCAACTTCGACATGATCGGCCGCAACGAGGCGCCGACGAATCCGAACGTGCCGCAGCCGGAGATTTCGTCCGACACCTCAAACGAGCTGGGCCTCATCGGCACGCACTATAGCCCCGACTACCGTAAGTCGGTGGAGCGCCAGAACGAATATGTCGGCTTGAAGCTGACCTACAAGTGGGATCACGATTCCACGCAGCAGGTGCTGTTCCGCAGCGACCAGTACCCGTTCCTGCTGCATGATATTCCGGCGGTGTGGTGGTTCACGGGCTTCCATCCGGACTACCACCAGGTCACCGACACCGTCGAGAAGATCAACTTCGAGAAGATGACGAAGATCCTGAAGCTGGCCTACCTCACCGGTTTCGAGTTCGCCGATGCGCCCAATCCCCCGCGACTAGAGCCGCGCGCCAAAGCGGACTGAGCGATCACTCCTGGCGCAGCGCGACGGCCGGGTCCACGCGCGCCGCCCTCCACGCGGGCAGTACGGCGGCCGCAATAGCCACCGACGCCAGCACCACGGCCGCACCGCAGAACGTCACGGGATCGAGAGGGTGCACGCCGAAGAGCAGCGTTCCGGCAGTCCGCACCAGCAGCGCGGCGGCGGCTAATCCGAGAGCCACTCCCAAGAATGCGATCCTGACGCCGCGCGCCAACACCATCCGCAGCACGCTCCCAGTCTGCGCGCCGAGCGCCATGCGGATGCCGAACTCGCGCGTCCGCTGGCTGACGGAGAACGCGAGTACGCCGAAGACGCCGACCGCCGCCAGTGACAGCGCCAGCATCGCGAACCCGCCGAGCAGGCGCGCGCGGAATCGCGGCCGGGCGGACGATTGGTACGCGATCTCATCCATCGTCCGGAGGTGCGTCACGGGCAAATCTTTGTCTGCCTGGGCGATGGCTGACCTCACGGCGGCCGACATCGCCATCGGTTCGCCGGCCGTGCGGACCGCCAGCGCGGCCCAGAACCAGGGGTTCTGCGCGATGGGCACGTAGATTTCGACGGCCTTCTCCTGCTCGCCGAGACCGTCCACTTTCACCTGCGCGGAGACGCCCACGATTTCGCGCTCGACATACTTCGGTCCGCTCATCTGCATCGCCTGAACGCGCACGCGCGCCCCGACGGGAGCCTTTCCGCCAAGGTATCGGCGAACAAATTCCTGGTTGACGATCGCCACTTCGGGCGCGCCGGCGCGGTCACGGTCGTTGAAGGCGCGGCCGGCCTCGAGTGGAATCCCGAGGGTTTCAAAGTACCGGGGCCCGACGATTTGATAATGCGCCGCGGGCGTTTTGCTAGCGGCCACCGGCGGGTCACCGGCGACCTGGAAGCCCTGTCCAATGTCCCAACCGTTGAGCGGCAGACTGCCGCCGAAAGACGCGGAGCGCACGCCGGGGATGGATTCGACGGAGCGGCCGACGGCATCGAAGAATGCCAGCGCGCGCTCCTGCGTGGGATAGCGGCTCGATGGTAGCGAGACCTGCATGGTCAAGACATGCTCGGCGTGAAACCCAGGATCGACCGCGTTCAGCCGGTCGAGCGTACGGAGAAAGAGTCCCGCACCCGTGACCACCATCACGGCGATCGCGATCTCTGCGACGGCGAGCGCGCCAAGCAGTCGCGACCGGCCCGCGGCTACGGCGCGACCGCCGCGCATGACGCCGGCGAGCGAAGTGCGCGCCACCTGCCACGCAGGAATGAGGCCGAACACAAGGCCGGTGAGCAGCGTGACGGCGGCGGCGAAGGCGGCAACGCGCGCATCCAGCGCCGGATCGATCCCCACCGGTAGCGTGCCCGCGGGGATCAGGGTCGGCGCCACGCGGATCAAGGCCCATGCCAGCGCCAGACCTGAAGCTCCGCCGAGCACCGCGAGTAGCAGGCTCTCCGTGAGGAGCTGCCGCACCAGGCGCGCACTGCCCGCGCCGAGGGACGCGCGCACCGCCATTTCGCGCGCCCGTCCGGCCCCGCGCGCCAGCATCAGATTCGCCACGTTGGCGCACGCGAGCAACAGAATGAAGCCCACCACGCCCGCCAGCACCAGCGACGTGGCGCGCACCTCCGTCCCCACCATCGACTCGCGCAGCGGCTCGATCGTCACGCCCCAGTCTTTATTCGTCTCGGGAGAAATCTGCGCGATTCCCGCGGCGACACCCGCCATCGATGCGCGCGCCTGCTCCGTCGAGACGCCCGGCTTCAGGCGGCCGAACACTTGCAGGTAATGCATGCGGCGCTGCTCGGGGCTGCGGCGGACGGTGTAGAGCGTCCACAGGTCGGCGTCCCAGGCGATCTGAAAACCGGCGGGCACCACGCCGGCGACGATGTAGGGCTTGCCATCCAGTTGGATGCTGCCGCCCACCAGTTTCCGATCGGCGCCGAAGCGGGTTCGCCACATGCGCTCTCCGATCATGACCACGTTGGCGCGCGTGCGCTCGTCCTCGGCGGTGAAAGTGCGGCCGGCGACGGGCCGGATTCCGAACACCTGGAAGAACTCGAGCGTGACCGCCTGGCCGGGAATCTGCTCGGGCCCGCGGGCTGTCTGCATCGCGTGGCTGCCACCGGAAAGCGCCGCCATCGATGCAAACGCGCTGTTCTGGTCGTGCCAGTCCTGGAAATTGAGCGGCGACACGCGGTTCCGCGCATACCCGGGCGCGTGCTCCCAAAGCACCATCAGTTCCGACGGGTGGTGGAACGGCAGCGGGCGCAGCATCACCGCGTCCACCACGCTGAAGATGGCGGAATTCGCGCCGATGCCGAGCGCCAGCACCGTCGCCGCCACTACCGTGAACCCGGGCGCGCGCAGTAGCAGGCGCACCGCATAACGCAGATCTTGGGCGAGAGTTCGCATGTGCTTGAGACGGATTCGCGGCCGGACAGTTAGGTACACTCGATGGGATGACCGGCGACCTTCCGCGTAAACTGGGGCTTCTCGATTCGCTCGCGATCGTCGTCGGGTTGGTCATCGGGGGCGGCATTTTTCTGGTGCCGAACCTGGTGGCGCAGAACCTGGGGACTGTGCCCGGCATCCTCGGAGTATGGATCTTCGCCGGCGTGGTGTCGTTTTTCGGCTCGCTGGCCTGCGCCGAGCTGGGGTCGGCATTCCCCGATACCGGCGGCCAATATGTGTTCCTGCGCGAGGCGTATGGACCGCTGGCGGGCTTCGTCTGCGGCTGGTCGGCGTTCACGGTGACGCGCAGCGCGCAGGTTGCGTGGCTGGCAGTAATTTTCCCGTTCTACGTTTCGTACTTCATTCCACTGGGACCGGCGGGTTCGAAGATACTCGGGCTGGGGGCCATCGCGGTCTTCACTTGTATCAACTATCGCGGCGTGACGGCGGGCGCGCTGGTACAGAAATGTTTCACGCTGGCGAAGGTGGCCGGACTGCTGACGATCATCGTGAGCGCGTTTCTTCTGGGCCACAGCGCGCCACCTGCTGTCTCTACCGTCGGATTCTCCGCCAGCGGTTTCGGAGTAGCGCTGATCTCGTGCCTGCTGGCATACGACGGCTGGGTGGGGCTGAGCTTCGTCGCCGGCGAAATCCGCGACCCCAAGCGGAACGTGCTACGCGCCCTGGCATTCGGCAGCATCATCTGCATCGCCATTTACGTGCTCGCCAATATGGCTTACCTGCGCGTGCTCTCCATCCCGGAAATCGCCGCCAGCGATCGCGTGGGCGCGGCTGCCACCGAGCGCGTCCTCGGACCAGCGGGCGGCAAACTGGTTTCCGCCATCATTCTGTTTTCCATCCTCGGAGCGCTTAATGGCTGCATTCTGACCAGCCCGCGCATGTATTTCGCGCAGGCGGCGGACGGCCTGTTTTTCCACCGCTTCGCCGAGGTCCACCCGCGCTACCGCACGCCCGGTTTCGCGGTGGCGGCACAGGGCGTGTGGTGCGCCGTCCTGCTGCTGAGCGGCTCCTACCGCAGCCTGGCCGACTACGCCATGTTCGGAATCTGGCTGTTCTATGCGCTGATGGTGGCGGCCGTGATCGTGCTCCGCAGAAGGCAGCCGGACTTGCCGCGCCCGTACAAGATGTGGGGATACCCCGTAACGCCGCTGCTCTTCGTCGTCATTGCGGCGGGCTTTCTGGCCAACATGCTGGCGACGCGGCCGCTGCCGGCGCTGGCGGGACTCGGGCTGATGGCGACCGGGATTCCGGTCTACTTTATCTGGGCGCGGCGGTAGCTGTCGTAGTGTTTTCCGATTCCTTCAGCAGCTCCGCCAGGTAGTTGCCCCAGATCTTGGGCAGCGAATGCGTGCCGTGGCCGCGTGTCTGGTCGCTGGTCGGAATCAGGATGTAGCGGCCCCGCTTGACACGCTTGATCTCGCGCTCCAGTATCCCAAGTTCCGGCGGGTTCACCTGGTCGTCGGCGGAATTGATGGCGTAGAGCGGCGCCTTGATCTCCTCCAGGTGCGGCGCCGGATTGTAATCGCGCGAGCACTCGTAGGCGTAGAGCATGTCGTTGGGATCGGTGCGCGCCGCCTGCGTCCCGTAGAAGCGCCGCTCGAACGCCTGGTCGGCCTGCTCGCGCGTAGGCGACTGCTTGAGCAACTGCAGCGGGCTCGACGTCATCATGAACAGCGCGAACTGCGCGGGGAACATGCCCTTCAGCGGCTTGGTGTACTCGCCGTCATTGAACTCGGGGTCCTTGCGTAGGGAGTCGATGACCATCTTGCGCAGCATGCGGTTGCGCCCGCCGATCTCGACCGGCGCCGAGGCCAGCGGCATCAGCGCGTCCATGAAATCCGGGTACATGTAGCCCCACAGCCAGGTGTGCATGGCGCCCATCGAGGTGCCCATCACGAGGCGCATGTGGTTCACGCCGAGGCCCTCAGTCACCAGCCGGTACTCGCCGCGGACCATGTCTTCATAGGTGTACTTGGGGAATTTCTGGTGCAGTCCGTCGCTCGGCTTGCTGGATTTTCCGTGACCGATATCGTCCGGAAGAATGATGAAGTATTTCGTTGCATCCAGCAGTTGGCCCTCGCCGAACAGCTCACCGCCAAAGTTCTGCGAAACAAATCCGCGGCCGCTGCCCCCGGTGCCGTGCATGACGATCACGGCATTGCGCACCACGCCCGCCGCGTCCTTCACCGGATTGCCCACGGTGGTGTAGTGGATGCGCAGTTCCGCCATGGTCTCGCCGCTGGCGAACTTGAAATCCTTGGCGATGAAGTCGCCTTCGACCGGCGTAGGAAAAGTGGCGCCCCACGCGGAGGCGCCAAGCAGCAAAGCCAGGGCGGAAATTCGGAGCATGCTACGAATGCTAGCGCAGATTCCGGCGGCAGCGCCACCGAGCTGGCGTGTGATTCAGCGGATACGCTTCCGAACCACGAGCGCGAGTCCACTCAAAGCCAGGATCAGGCTGGCGGGCTCGGGGATCTCATTCCCGGACAGCGAAAAAGCGGTGTTGAACGTCGGCGGCGTCGTGCCTCCCACAATGTCCATGCCTACGCGCAGCCAGTCGGGATCGAGAGCGGCATCACGGGTCCACGCCTGCAGGTCGGGAGCGAATGGCGTCGTTCCAGCTCCACTGATTGGCCTCGACGCAGATAGCCAATAGAATTGCGCGCCGTTGGTAAGCGCCACTTGCGGGACAAAGAAATAGTGATCGGGCGGCAGGCTGAAGGGAAGAGTCAGGGTGACATTAATCTGGACCTCCTGACCGGTAATCGCGCCGTTGCCGCCCGTGGTTTGGGTGGGAGATGGATGGATCCCTCCGGGCTGGACACTGTTGAGCGCGGTGAACGTTGCGGCCAATATCGAAGTCGTGAAGTTCAACTCACCTATGACGGCGCTGTCCCGCGAGTCAAGCGCCACATCGGAAGGAGAATTGGTACGCGTCGGCACGTTCGGAATTCGCACGGTGTTGGAATCCGCGGGAAACACACGGTAGATTTCCAGTACCAGGTCCGAGATGCTGGGCGTGCCGCCGGTTCCGGGCACCAGCAGGCCCACGAACGACGCTGCATTGATGATGGTCTGCGAACCCAGGACAAAATCGTCACCGGCTTCAATTTCGAAGCTGCCGGGCGTGTCGGGCCGCGTGGCGATGGCCATCAGGTTGTTGGGTGTCAGGTTGTTGTAAATAACGGCTGAGAACGCCGGCATCGCAAACATGGCCAGCAGGGCGGCAGAAGAGAACGAAACTTTGGTGCGCATGAACATCCCTCCGAAAAAATCGATTTCAGTCTGAGGTGGGCGTCGCAGTTGTGGCGCGCGATCGTCCCTCACCCTTGCGTATCAGGTATGGTCAGTTTCGCAGCGAAGGGCCCGAGCAGCAAGTTATTTTCTCGTTAAGGCTTCGCAATTCGTGCGGCTCAATACGCAGCAGAAGGGCGATGTGTGAACTACTGCGCAACGGGCCGTTTGAGCCGCCAGCGATCGTATCCCGTCCGCAACGCCACCACCCAGATCACGGCTGTGGCGTATCCGGCGAGCACATCGCTCGGGTAATGCACCCCCAGGTAAATGCGTGAGAGTCCGATAAGAAATGCCAGCAGCGCGGCCGCTGTCCAGATGGCGATCCGGCGCGCGTGAGATTTCATCCGTACCGTGAGGATCGCGGCCAACACTCCGTAGAAGCACGCGGAGGCGACGGAGTGGCCGCTGGGAAAGCTGTACGTGATCGGCTCCGCATATCCGAAGAAGGCCTCTGGACGCGCGCGCCGGAAGACCAGCTTCAGGATTTCGTCCAATACCTCGGCGCCAACCGCGGCGACAACCAGCATCACGGCCGCGTGCCGTCTGCCTTGCTGGACGAGCCTCCACACCAGGACGATGGAAACGGTCACGAGCCATACCGGCGCGCCGAGCTCCGTAATGCCCCGCATGAGGGAGGTCAGGGGCGGCGAGGCGAGCGCGTGCACGCCATTGCGGATGGTCGCGTCGAACCAGATGGTTTCGTTCTGCAGCACGGCACTGGCAAGCCAGCCGAACAACGCAACCGCCAGCGCCGCGGCCACGAAACCCTCGATCCAGATCCACTGGCGTGTCTGCATGCCTACTCCACTCTACCGTTGAACAGCCCTGCCGGAGAGCGGTTGGTGAAGCGGCACGCGCTGCCGCCGGCGACCGGACTTATGCCAAAATGGGGCATTCCTCATGCGAACCGCGCTGTTTGCCATTTCTACGTTTGCTCTCGCACTTCAGGCCCAGACGCCACTCGGAATAGTCACGGGGCTGGCCACGGACCCGTCGGGCGCGGTCGTGGCGAATGCGTCCGTAACACTGAGCAGCCAGGAGACTGGCCTCAAGCGGACGGCGTCAACAAATTCGAGCGGTATCTACTCGTACCTTAATCTGCCGCCGGGCACCTACCGTCTGGGCGCCGAGGCCAAGGGGTTCCGGCCCATCGAAACGCGAGCCTTCCCGGTCAGCCCCTACCGCACGGTGCGGCAGGACCTGGCGTTCGAAGTGGCTACGGCCACGTCGGAAGTAGTGGTAACCGACGCGGCATCCACGGTTATCCAGAGCGAGACGCCATCCGTCGGCTCGCGGCTACTGACGAAACAGATCATCGAACTGCCGACGAACCTGCGCACGGTGTCGAAGAATTCGGGCGATTCCGGGCTGATCTCGGGGGTTCTGCCGCTGACGGTGCCGGGCGTCGTCCAGGTGGGCAACGGCGCCAAGTGGCTGTCCCCCGGCGCGGGCGCGTCCAGCATGAAGGTGAAGGTGGACGGCATCGAGACCACCTTCGGCAATTTCGGCAGCCCGGATAATGTTTCGCAGCCCTCGGTCGAGGCCATCGAGGAGTTCACGGCGAACGTACTGACCACGCGCGCGGAATTTGGCGGCATGGGCACGGTGACTTCCGCCACGAAGTCCGGCACCAACGAGTTTCACGGGAACGTCTTCTGGTACATGCGCAACAGCGGCACCGACGCGCGGCCCTTCTTCGCCATCGCCAAACCTTTTCAGAACCTGCACGAGTACGGCGGCACGCTGGGTGGGCCCATCCAGAAGGAGCGCACTTTCTTCATGGCGGATTTCGACGGCGTGCGCGGCGTCGCGGCCACGCTGTTCACTCCGAGCGTCCCGACGGTGGCCATGCGCGGCGGCGATTTCACCGGGCAGGCGGCGCTGCGCAATCCGTTCACCAACCAGAATCCGTTCAGCGGCGCCACCATTCTCCCGAGCTTCCTTAGCCAGCAGGCGGTGAAGGTGCAGAGTCTGTTTTTCCCGCTGCCCAATTTCGGAGCGCCTAGGCTAACGGCTTCGAATTACCGTGCCTTTTTCAACGGCCCCGAGGTGCATCGCATGGAAGAGTTTCGCCTCGATCATGCGTTCACCATGCGCAACACGGTGTTCCTTCGATACCAGAACAAGAAGGACGATTACCAGATTCCGGGCGCGCGCTCGCCACTGCCGCCGACCACTGTCGGCACATCCGACAACATCCGCCGCGTGAATTTCTGGACACTGGGCGATGTCGCCACGCTGCGGCCCAACCTGGTGAACGAGTTTCGCGCGGGCGTGGTGATTCTGGTTTCGGCCTCGAGTTCCAACTTCACGGGGCAGAATATGCTGGCGCAGGTCGGCATCGCCGGACTGCCCGACCGCGGCCCTGTGAACAGCTTGCCGTTCTTTTCGATTTCCGGATTCAGCAACAACAACATCAACCTGCTAAGCCCGGTGAACGACGGGCACGCGCAGTTCGCCGACAACCTGAGCTGGGTGCACGGGCGCCACTCCGCGAAGTTCGGCGTGGAAGAGATCAACTGGTTCGTGAATCGCTACATGCCCAACAACTCGGGCAATCCGATCTTCGGCAGCTTCGCTTTCACCGGCACTTTCACCGGCAATGCGTACGCCGATTTTCTGCTGGGCCTGCCCGCCACAGTGACGCGCCGTGAACCGTTCCAGGCGCAGTACAATCGATTCCGCGACTGGGCCGGCTACGCGCAGGACGATTTCAAAATCACGCCGCGCCTGACCCTGATGTACGGGCTGCGGTATGAATACAACGGTCCGGCATACGCACTCAACGACAACCTGTATTCGTTCGATCTGGCGACGGGCAAGATCGTGGTGCCGAGCCAGGCGGGCGTGAAATACGTCAGTGCGCTCTTCCCTTCGACGTTCCCCATCGAAACCGCCGACCAGTTGGGCGCCGGCCGGTCGTTGCGCAACGGAGACAAGAACAACTTGGCGCCGCGCTTCGGTTTTTCCTGGCAGGCGGACAAAAGCGCGAAGACCGTAATCCGCGGCGGATGGGGCGTCTACTATTCGCATTACTCGGGTAATGTGCCGGGCGGTCTCTCGGCGGGACCGTTCGCGGCCACCACTGTCAGCACCAACAGCATCGTCAACGGGCAGCCGCTGTTCACGCTGGCCAACCCGTTCGCCACGCCGGGAGCGCCCGGCACGCTCGCGTTGAAGGCTGTCGCGCCGCGCCTACTCAACAGCTACACGCAGCAGTACAGCCTGTCGATTGAGCGGGAGCTCACGCGCGATCTCGGCCTGCGCGTCAGTTACATCGGGTCGAAAGGTACGCAGTTGCCGTATCGCCGCGACGTGAACCAGCCGGCGGCTTCGACGCTCGCGTTCAGCGCCGCGCGCCGCCCGTATCCGCTCTTCAACACCATCGACTACGCTGACAACGGCGCCAACATGCTGTACAGCGGCCTGCAGACGCAGGTGACGAAGCGGTTCTCGAAAGGCCTGCTGTTTAACTCCACCTGGACCTGGGCGAAAGAAATCAGCGACACCGACGACACCGACGATTTCGAGCTGAACAACCTGATCGAGAACAGTTACAATCGCCGGCGCGATCGCGGCAATGTCTACTCGGTGCCGCGGCACCAGTGGATGAACAATGCCCTCTACGAATTGCCGTTCGGCCGCGGCAAGCTGCTCGGCGGCTGGCAGCTCAACACGCTCCTCAACCTGAGCACCGGGAACTGGTTCACGCCCTTGTTCAGCGGCACCGACTCGTCGCACGTCAGCCTGACGAATTGGCGTCCGGATGTGGTGACGCCGGGGATCGCGATGCCGCGCACGCTGGATGCGTGGTTCGACCGCAATGCGTTCGGCACGCCAGCGAGCGGCAGCTTTGGAAATGCCGGGCGCGGAATCGTCGAGGGGCCGGGCTACGTGCTCTGGAATTTGGGGCTGCAGAAGACCGTGCGGTTGGAGAGGTTCGGGTCGATCGTGGCAGTAGCGTCGTTCCAGAACGTCTTGAACCACACTAACTACGGCGAGCCCTCGACTGGCGGTAGCCCGCTGCCGGGACAGGTTGTGGTGAACAACACCAACGGCGGCAAGATCACTGCTACGCACATCTTCCCGCCGGCGGGCAGTCCGCGAACCGGGCAGTTGGGACTGCGATGGAATTTCTGATACAAGCTCTTTGCGATTTAACATTGCATTTCGCTCACCCGACGCTATTCTGATTCCGGCAAGACTCTCTGGAGGGATGAGCATGCGTCTGTTTTCTCTCGTATTGGCCGGTACAATCGCGGCGTCGATGGCGACCGCGGGTCCGGTTGGCTTCGTCGTCAACACCCTCGCAACCAATGCGAGCGACGGCGATCTCGTCAACGCATGGGGCCTGGTCGCTACCGCGGGCAGTCCCTGGTGGATCGGCGCCAACCAAACGGGTAAGGCGCTCGTCTATAACGCCGCTGGCGTCAAGCAGGGATTGGTGGTCGCAATCCCTGGGGACGGCAGTGTGACCGGTGTCACAACCAACCCCAATTCCGCGGCCGGCAGTTTCAACGGCGACCTGTTTCTGTTTGACTCCGAGGACGGAACCATTTCGGGCTGGCGCGGTGCTCTGGGAACCACCGCCGAGACCCTGCAGGTGGCGAGCGACGCGAATGTCTACAAGGGTCTCACGTACGGCAGCACGGGCGGCTTCGACTATCTGTATGCGGCGAACTTCCGCGCGGGCACGATCGACGTCCTGCGCGGCACCGGAGCACCTGCGCTCTCCGGCAACTTCACCGATCCGAACTTGCCTGCAGGCTTCGCTCCCTTCAACGTGCAGGCGATCGGCGGCACGCTCTACGTCACCTACGCGAAGCAGGACGCGACCAAACACGACGACGTGCCGGGACTTGGGAACGGCTTCGTGGACACGTTTACGCTGAATGGGCAATTCATCCGAGAGCTGGCGGCCGACGGCGCGCTGAATTCTCCATGGGGATTGACGATCGCGCCCTCCGGCTTCGGCGAACTCGGCGGCGATCTCCTGGTGGGCAACTTCGGTGCCGGCATGATCCACGCCTACGATACCTCGACCGGCGCGCTCGTCCAGACCTTGCAGGACAGGAGCGGAAATCCGATCGCGATCGACGGGCTCTGGGCGCTGCAGTTCGGCAATGGTGCAGCGAACAACGGTCCGACGGGCACGCTGTTCTTCACCGCCGGCCCCGACGACGAGAGCGGCGGCCGGTTCGGCAACCTGGTGCCCGCGCCAGAGCCGGGCACGTGGCTGGCAGCCGCGGCCGGCCTGCTCATTTGCGCCGCAAGGGCCAGATATCGGCGGTAATCCCTGCCGGCCCAGACGCGCACCGGCGCTCAGAGGCATGGTGTCAGAATGAAGTTGTGATCGCTTCCATCAACCCGGCGACGGGCGAAACGCTGCGCACGTTCGAACCGCTGACGGAATCCCAGATTGAAGACAAACTGGCGCGCGCCGACCGGGCGTTCCGCGAATACCGCCGCACGTCCCTAGCCGACCGCGTACGGTGGCTGCACGTGGCGGCGGAGATTCTGGAATCGGAGAAGCGCGCGCTGGGGCGCATCATGACGCTCGAAATGGGAAAGCCGATCGTCGCCGCGCGTGCGGAGGCGGCGAAGTGCGCGCTGGCATGCCGCTACTATGCCGAGCACGGCGCGCGGCTGCTGGCCGACGAACCGGTGGATCGCGCGGGCCGCAGTTTCATCCGCTACCAGCCGATCGGCCCGGTGCTGGCGGTGATGCCGTGGAATTTTCCGTTCTGGCAGGTCTTCCGCTTTGCGGCGCCGGCGCTTATGGCGGGCAACGTCGGGCTGCTCAAGCACGCGTCGAACGTGCCGCAGTGCGCGCTGGCCATCGAATATGTGATCCGCCGCGCGGGCTTCCCGGCGGACGTGTTCCAGGCCCTGCTGATCGAATCGAAGCAGGTGGGGCGCGTGCTCGACGACGCGCGCGTGAAGGCTGTTTCGTTGACGGGCAGCGAAGCCGCGGGTGCGCAAGTGGCGAGCCACGCGGGGCGGCAGATCAAGAAGTCCGTACTCGAGCTGGGCGGCAGCGATCCATTCATCGTCATGCCCACCGCCGATCTCGAGCGCGCGGTCCGTACTGCCGCCGAAGCGCGGTGCATCAACAACGGGCAATCGTGCATTGCCGCCAAGCGGTTCATCGTGGACCGGCAGATCGCGGACGAGTTCGAGCGCGGGTTCGTGGCGGCGATGGAGGCGATGAAGATCGGCGACCCGATGGACGAGAGCACGCAGATCGGGCCGTTAGCGACGCCCGCCATTCTGGAAGGCCTGGACGAGCAGGTGCGGCGGTCGGTGCAGTTGGGCGCGCGGGTGCTGACCGGCGGCAAGCGGTTGGATCGGCCGGGCAACTATTACGCGCCAACCGTGTTGGCGGACGCGCCCACCGATTCACCGGCGTATCGCGAGGAACTGTTCGGACCGGTGGCTGTATTGTTCCGCGCCGACGGGATCGAGGATGCGATTCGCCTGGCGAACGATACCGAGTTTGGCCTGGGCGCATCGGCTTGGACCAACGATGCCACCGAGCAGCAGCGCTTCATCGACGAGATCGAAGCCGGCATGGTGTTCATCAACGGGATGGTAGCGTCGGACCCGCGGCTGCCGTTCGGCGGTGTGAAGCGCTCGGGGTATGGAAGGGAGTTGAGCGGGTACGGGATTCGCGAGTTTCAGAACATCAAGACGGTAAGAGTGGGGTAGCGGCGCGAACCGCTACCCCTCGGTAGGCTAGTTGCCTCCGCCGGCAGCCGTGGCAGGCTCAGGAGGCAGCGAGACTTTGTTCCAATCGGGCGGCTCGGCGCCCAACAGGTTGTGGACGAAATAGTCCTGCAGGTAGTGCTGAGTTGCCAGCACACCCACGCCGTGATTCTGGCCGGGAATGTACATCATGTCGAAATGCTTGCCGGCTTTCACCAAAGCGTTGACCACCTGCATCGAGGATGCCGGGTCCACATTGGAATCCATCTCACCGATGATGATCAGGGCCTTGCCTTGCAGCCGATGCGCGTTATCCACGTTCGAGGACTCGCCGTACTGCGGTCCCAGGGGCCAGCTCATCCACTGCTCGTTCCACCAGATCTTGTCCATGCGATTGTCGTGGCAGCCGCTGTTGGTGACCACCACTTTATAAAACTCAGGATGGAACAGTACGCCGCCGAGTGAGTTCTGGCCGCCGGCGGAAGTGCCGTAGATTCCCACGCGGCTGATGTCGTAGTAGGAATACTTGGCGGCCGCCGCTTTGTGCCAGAGGATGCGGTCCGGGAATCCCGCGTCGCCCAGGTTCTTGAAGGCAACGTCGTGGAAGGCCTTCGAGCGGTTGCTGGTGCCCATGCCGTCGATCTGGACGACGATGAATCCGAGTTCCGCCAGCGCCTGCGTAGCCGAAACCGCACTGAACGTCTTGGGGACGAAGGAGCCCTGCGGGCCGGCGTAAATCTGTTCGATCACGGGATACTTTTTGCTGGGATCGAAATTCATGGGCCGCACGATGGTGCCCCAGATGTCGGTCTTGCCGTCGCGTCCTTTGGCGATGAAAACTTCGGGGTAACGGAAGCCGGCAGCGAGCAGCGCGGAGGCGTCGCCCTTGTCGAGCTCCATCACAACTCGCTGGTCTTCAGCGCTGCGAAGCTGTGCCACCGTCGGCAGGTCCACGCGCGACCAGCTATCCACGTAATACTTCTTGTCGGGCGAGAATGTCACGGTGTGATTGCCATCGGCGTCAGTCAATTTCGTCAGGCCGGTGCCGTCGAAATTGATGCGGTAATACTGAGTGAAGTACGGGTCCTGGCCGGGGTTCATGCCGCCCGCCTCGAACCAGATCTGGCGGCTGGCTTCATCCACGCGATCGACGTTGCGGACTACCCAATCGCCCTTGGTGATCTGGTTTTTCACTTTGCCCGTGACGCCGTCGTAGAGGTAGAGGTGTTCCCATCCGTCGCGCTCCGAGGCCCAGATAATCTCCTTGCCGTCGTTGACATCCTGGCGATATCGCCGGCCGCCCGACAGGCCGGGACCCAAGAGGTTGTAGTAGAAGAAGGTCTTGGTCTCTTCCGAAATGAGGGGGCGCGCCTTGCCGGTTTCGGCGCTCACTTCGATAACGCGGTAGACCTGGTGGCCGCGCTGGTTGTATTCGAAACTGAAGCCGCGGCTGTCCTTCCACCACACCGGCGTCGTGAGGTTGTAAGCGTTCGGGAACAGGGCATGGTCGATCTCGACCTCTTTCTTCGTGGCGACATCGAAGAGGGCGGGAAACGCGATATCCAGAGCGTCACCCGGCTTGCGGTACAAGATGGAAGAGTGCTTCGGCTGAACCTGGTCTGCCGGCGACGATTCGATGTAGTGAACCTGTCGGTCATAACCGGGGCGCGTGTGGTAGGCCGCGAGTTTCTTGGAATCGGGCGACCAGGCAACCGACCGCAAGGTATAGTAATTCCCTTCCGAACCGTCGAAGCTCAGGGGAGTGGCCGGCTCGGTACTTCCCACCGGCCGCAGGAACACGTTGAAGTTCTCGATGAGCGCTTCCCATTTGCCGTCGAAAGAGCGGCACACGGGAGTTTCAGCAGCCGGTTGTCCGGCGGCGGCGGCAGCCGCGGCGCCACGTCCACCTCGTCCGCCGCGTCCCTGGCCGCCTTGCCCCTGTGCTTGGGCGCGCGGGGCGCATCCGGTTTGAGCCTGGCCGAAACCGCCTGGACTGCCGGCGTCTTGCGGAGAAGGCGCCTGATATTCGAGGCCGTCCACCGGGTCGCCACCTATCATCTCGGGAGCGGCGAGCAAATCGTCGTCGCGCAAAGATGGATCTTCCGGTGCGCCACGGCCGCCGCGACCGCCGGCCCCAGGTTGCGGGATGGCCTCGCCCTTGGTGCAAGTGTAGGCGGTGAGGTTGCACTTATACAGGAAGCCCGCGGCGCCGAACTCGATGGCGCGCTCGCTATCCATGAATGTGAGCGCTCCCGGTGTGGGGCCGAAAGCACCACGTCCGCCGCCACCACGTCCGCCGAGAACCGGCGCGAACGGCAACGCCAGCCCGGTGTAACTGCCTCCCGATGCCGCGGAGATTGCGGACGCGAGTCTGTCGTGATCGAAGGCGGGCTTCTTGGTGCCTGCGGTCGCGTCCACCAAAACGAATTCCGTGCCTCCCCTGACCGGCCTGTAATACCAGAGGTGGTCTGAGTCGCCGATCCAGTTGGCCGCGCCCGGGGCATTGACTACCAGCCCGCGCGACTTCGCTTGCAGACCCTGGCCGCGTTGATAATCGGCGAGAGTTCCCTGAGACAGGGCCAAGCCGGCAAACAGACTTGCCGCCGCGAAGGCGCGAGCGGTTGACATCGGAATTGCGAATTTCATCCTTACCTCCTGCTGCTGTGGTCGATGGAATCTTCCTCAGTATTGTACAGCTTATTGAAACGGCTTACGCGGCGGCGACCGGCTGCCTCCGGCGGCGTGCCGTATGAAAGAGTTTAGGTGCAGCGCAAGCGCTTACGCGGGCCGCTATCGTTGCGCAATCGTTGGCGGCAGAACCGGCTGTTCCGGAATCGCGGCGCCATCGGTGCGCGGATCGGAGCCAGCGAAGTTGACGCCTCTTTTGGCGTCGCGCATCACGGCCTCGCCGTTGCCCATGGCACCCGAGAAGCCGGCCATCGGCGTGATGATGTGGCCGCGCCGCGCCAGTTCCTGACGGATGGCTTCGGGGACACGCGTCTCCATTTGGACGTCGCAACCCTCGAAGGTCCCCTTCGTGAACCGCGCCGATTCGAGCGCCATCTGGACGTTCATGTTGAAGTCGACAATATTCGCCACGAATTGTGCGTGCGCCTGCGACTGGTTCCATCCGCCCATGATGCCGAAGCCGATCGAGATGTCTCCCTTGCGCATGAACGCAGGAATGATGGTGTGCAGCGGCCGTTTTCGTCCGGCGAGCGAGTTTGGTTTGCCCGGTTCGAGCTCGAGCCCGCGCCGCGATTGTGGAACGAGAAGCCGGCGCCCGGCGCGACCAGGCCGGTTCCGTACCCGGCGTAGTTGCTCTGGATCAATGAGACGATGTTGCCTTCTTTGTCGATCGCCGACATATAAATCGTCTCGTGCCCGTGCGCATCCAGAGTCTGGCTGCTCTCCGACGGCAGCACTTTGCAGGACGCCTTGTCCATGTCGATCAGCGCGGCACGGCGTTTGGCGAGATCTTTCGACAGCATCTCCGGCACCGGCACCGGACAGAACCGCGGATCGCCCACATAGCGCGCCATGTCGGCATAGGCAAGCTTCTTGGCTTCGATCATCACGTGCAATGCGGCGGCGGAATTGTGGCCGTAGTCTTTGAGCGGAAAGTTCTCCATGATGTTGAGCATGGAGAGCGCGGCCACACCTTGTCCGTTCGGAGGAAGCTCGTACACTTGCCAGCCGCGGTAGGTGGTCGCGATCGGCTCCACCCATTCGGGCTCAAACTCCGCGAAGTCCTCGACGGTGTGGGCGCCTCCCTGCGCCCGCAGGAACTTGACGAGCGACTCGGCCATTTTCCCTTTGTAGTAGCCGTCGCGGCCTTTGGCGGCAACTTGCCGCAGCGATTCGCCGAGCGCGGGATTCTTGAAGACATCGCCGAGTTGCGGTCGCGCGCCCGTCGGCATGTAGGTTTCTTTGTAGCCCGGCTGCTTGAGAAGGGCCTGGTTGATCCAAGCGCGCGCGCCGATCTCGGGGAGCGGAAATCCGTTCTCCGCATAGAAAATCGCGGACGCCAGAAGTTCCGGGAACGTCTTGGTCCCGAAGCGGCGGCGCAGCGCATCCCATCCGGCAACGCAACCCGGCACCGTGATGGCGTGGACGCCGATGCGGTCGATCTTGTCGATGCTCCTGCCCTTCAGGTAATCGATGGTCAGCGCTTTGGGCGTCCAGCCGCTCGAATTCAACCCGTAGACCTTCCCGGTCTTCGCCTCACACACGATGGCGAAGAGATCGCCGCCCATTCCGTTGACGTATGGCTGCGTGAGGCCGAGCACGGCGTTGGCCGCGATGGCGGCATCGATGGCGTTGCCTCCCGATTCCAGCATCTTGGCGCCGGCCTGCGAAGCCAGAAACTGAGAAGCGGCGACGATGCCGTAGCGCGTCACGATCATCGAGCGCGCCTGCTCGCGCGGCGGCCCCAGGCGGGCGGCCGCGGCGGCAGCAGCGTTGGCAGCAGCGGCGGCAGCGGTGGGAGGCGAATCGTCCTGCGCGAAGACGCCGAGAGAAAACAGCAGGGCCGCACACAACAATTTCATAGCGGGAGAGTAGCATAGGCAGGCTTCGGAACCCAGTGGGGCAAGCCCCCAAAGCCCGCGGCCGGGCTCCTGTCCGGCCTCTTGGGGCGCCGACGACCTCGCGGGGCAAGCCAGCCAGGGGGCAGGCCCACTGCCTCAGCTTCCCGGATGATATTCCCGCTCGGTGTGCCCCTTCAGTTGCGAGCGGTAGAAGTAGACTTCCCGCAGGTCGCCCGTGCTGTACCGCTTGGCCTGATCGTTGAAATGGGGGGACGACGGATGGCCGCTCTCCCCACCGGCTGTCACCGCCCTGGCATGCACCGTCTCACCGAACTCGACCACGGCGACGAAACTGTTCCCGCTGGTGCCATACCACTTCTTCGTCCCCGGGTACGCGCGCGCTCCGAATGAGGCCAGCGAGCCCCATTGCGAAGAAGTGAAGCCGACGGGAATACTCGGCCCCGCGTCGTTGAATGGATGCACGATGTCACCGGTGAGGCGCTGGAATCGATTGATGTCGCCCCACGGCGTTTTCCAACTCCCGAAGTCGGCGTGCAGTTTGTCGGACGCCGCGGACAGCGACTCGAGGAGTTGCTCCGCGGGCGCGCTGCCGATGGCGTCGTCGATAGACGCGCCTGCTCTTCTCCCACCGCCGCCCAAGCGCCGCCGGACATCCTCGCCCCAGAACACCGCAAGGGATGTAGGGACGGAGTCCACCGACCAGCGGAGATCCCACTTGCGCAGCAGTCCGATCTGCTCAGCCACTTTCGCTTTCAGGGGATTGGCGGCGGGCGTGTTGTCCCAGGCCTTAATCAGGGCTGGGATCGGCTTCTCGAACCACGTGAGGTAGCTGTCGTACGCCGCGGCAATGAGGGAACTGACGGTGAAATCCTTCGTATCTTGCAGGACCCGGATCGCGTGCAGTCCACGCGCGGACTCACCGCCGTTCTCTACATAAGCAGGATAGTCTGCCTTTTTCGGACTGCTCGGCCCGGCCGCGGACCACGGCCAGTTGTTGGCGTTGTAGAGCCAACCGCTCTGGGGGTTCAGCAACTGCGGTGTCTCGTCGACAGAATGAAGTCCGTGCCACTCCGTCGCCGGATTACTGCCATCGACCGGCTTCGTCCAGTCGAAACTGGTATCGCGTTTGGGAATAAAGTTGCCGTGGAAGTAGGCGATGTCGCCGTCGGCATCGGCAAAGATGGTGTTATTCGACGAGTTCGCCTGCAGCTCCATCGTCTTCCGGTACGACTTGTAGTCCTTCGCCTTGGTGCGCACGTAGGATTGCGTCAGCGCCTTCACGGGTTCCTGCATCAACCGGATGCTTACCCACTTGCCGTTCGCCTCGCGGACGATCGGCCCGTGATGCGTGCGGTAGACGGTGAATTTCTTCTCGGCAGCACCCTTGTCCGTCTTGTACGGCACCGTGATCTCCGTCGCCACCACCGGACGCTCCTCGTTCCCGTACTTGTAATAGAATCGCCCGTCCCTCTTCTCTACTGTCTCGAGATACTCATCGACCGCATCCACGCCGCTCGATGTGTGCATCCAGCCGGTGCGGTCGTTGAATCCCTGATAGATGAAGAATTGGCCCCACGTCACGGCGCCGTACGCGTTCAGCCCTTCGTCGCTCACCATCTGCAGCTCGGACCGGAAGAAGAAAGAGGTGTGGGGATTGATCAGCAGCAGGGCATGGTGCGAGGCGGCGTTGGAGGGCGCGACGGCGATGCCGTTCGAGCCCGTGGGCTCCGCAGGCTGGCCTTCCTCACTCTGGCGGTTAAGCGCAAGGCTCACGGGACTCTTGCCGTAGAACGACTGGAGTTGGTTGAGATTCACGCGCTCGATGTCGCCGCCGATGCTGCCCTCGGTGAAAGACAGGGCCATCCAGGGCTCGAAGTGCTGGATGACTCTCGGCTTCACATCGGGGTGCTTGGAGAGGTAGTAGTTCAGGCCGTCGGCGAATGCGTTCATCAGCGCCTTCAACCACGCCGGGCTGACGGCGTATTGTTTCTTCAGCGCCTCGGGGTCGATGAAGAGCTTCATGCGCAGGTCCTGGTAGATCTTGGACTCACCCTCCGCCTCCGCCAGGCGCCCCATCGAGTTGATGTAGTTCGTCTCGACGCGATTGAAGTCGTCCTCGGCCTGGACGTACACCGTGCCGAAGACCGTGTCGGCGTCGGTTTTTCCGTAGACGTGCGCGATTCCCCAATCGTCCCGGACGATGTTGACATCTCGGGCCTGTTTCTCCCAGCGTGTGACGTCCTTGTCTCCGGCTGCCTGGAAAGCGCCGCAAGCGGATGCGGCTGCAAGAATCAGAATGAGTTGCTTTGGCCAAGGTATGTGCTTCATGAGTGACTCTGCTTGATTCTACCCGAGGAACTTCATCACGTAGTCGATGTTGCGGCGCGTCTGTTCCACGCACGCCTCCGGGGTCGCGTGGGGCGTCTCGAAGGCAAACCAGCCTTCGAAGCCGGACTTCTTGATCGCGGGGAACGCCTTCGTCCAATCGACTAGTCCGGGTTCCTCCATCAACTTGTTTCCATTCTTGAGATGCATCTGGCAGATGCTGCTGCCCAGGGTTTCGATGCCTTTGAGGCCCTCGCCATTGTGCACCATGCTCTCGGTGCCGGTCGCATCCCAATAGGCGCGGACGGCAGGGTGCGCGACCAGCCCCAGCAACTTGACGTACTCGCCGGTGGTGAGCGAGAGTTCCAGACCGAGGGTAATGCCGGCATCCTCCGCCACGGGTGCGAGCCGCTTCAACAACTCGACCACCGGCCCATACGACGCCTCGTCATCCATCTTGGGGCAGGTTTCGCGGAACCCGGGAACCAGCACCACGCTCGCGCCCAGTATCTCGCCGGCGTGGATGGTCTTGCGGAGTGACTCCTCGGCCGGACCGGTGATGAGAATCGAACCGCGGGCGGGAAGACTGCCACCCATGGACACCGTGCGCATCTTCCATCGGTTCGCCTCGCGCTTGTAGGTGAGGACGGTCTCGCGATCCCACAACTTGGACCGTGTCGTTTGCACTTCCACGCCGGACAGGCCGGGAATACTGGCGGCCAGTTCATACACGCCGGGCGAGGAAACGCGCAGCATGTTCCCTTCACGATGCGCGAGCTTGATCGGGGATCGGGCGGCCCACGCCGCGGTCGCCGATGCGGCAGCAGCCGATAAAGCGGAGAAAAGGAATTGGCGGCGATTGGGCATGATTGATGACATTAGAACATTTTCTTCTCGAACGTGTCGGGCGGCGGCAGGCGAGTTGTTTGGCCGCTCTCACCAAGTCCCCGAACCCTCGACAAGCAGTAGAATAGTGGCTATGAGCACGGCTCGTTACGTCCACTGGCAAGATGGTGGAATGTGGCTCGGCTACTTCGAAGAGTTCCCCGACTATTTGACCCAGGGCGAGACGGTTGAGGAACTTCGAGAGAATCTGCGTGATCTCTATCGGGATCTCACGAGTGGCGAGATTCCGGGTATCCGTAGGGTCGCTGAATTGTCGGTCGGATGAAGAGAACCGATTTGGTCCGCAAGTTGGAAGGAGGAGGGTGTGTCCTCGTGCGCCACGGCGGAAACCATGATTGGTATCGCAATCCGAAGACCGGCGTTTCTCAGCCAGTGCCGCGACATCGGGAGATCAACGAGTTCCTCGCAAAGCACATCTTGAAGAAACTTGCCAGTTGAAAATGACTTATTCCGGGCCGCGCGAGAATATCCGAGCCGATGGTAGGCGAGTAGTGCGGGAGAGGCACACATCCTCGTATTGCGAAACTTGAATGCCGATGGAAGGATGTTTGAGTTCGCCTTCGATCGAATTGCCCGGTGATGTTCTCGCGGTTCGGGAACCCGCGTAACCTACACGGTGTCCGTACAGGAGTGCGGTTCTTTCTGGCAGTTGCGCTTCTGCTGTTTAGTGGATGCGGCCCGGGCCTCGTATTCAATTCCTCGCAGGACATGTCGCGCGAAGAGATGCTGGCGCGGGCGAGCCACATCTTTGTAGGCGTCATCCAGAAGCACCAATTCTACTCCTGGCCGTTCTTCCGTTTGAAGCTGCCGGGAGACCCGGAGAGCGCGAAATACTGGAAGATCCTTCGACGGGAGGTTCGCGTCGAAACGGTTTTGCGTGGTTCCGAGACCCGCAAAGTCGTCGATGTTTATGAGATCCACTGGACGGGCGGGACATCGGGAGACTGGAACTCCACGCAGGACGGCGAGCGCGATCTGTTTCTTTTGCGCGTGGAGAATGGGCGATATCACGTAGTCCGCGACTGGTGGCGCAGCATATTCCCGGTCACCGGCGGTCCTCACGCCCGTTTGCCGCTGGATGATTCGCGGTCTCTCTGGGAAAGAATCGCCCTGATGAACTGGTGGATCGAGGGACGCAATGAAGCCACGCGGATCACCTATCCCTATTTCCGCAACAACGATCCCGGCGGGGTGCTCAGTCGCTGGAGAACTGTTAAGCTCGAGCGCGGCCTCGTCCGCCATCCCAGCGCCGGAGTCCGCGTGCCGGCCTGCCGCGACCTGATTTCGCTCGGCGGTTGGGGTCAGGATGAATGTTGGGAAATGCTGTCGGACAGCGACCGAACACATCTCTCCGACGGCGGCTATTTCTGTTGTTCAGCCAGCGAAATCGCCGACGCGCGGAGGGGGACGCAAGAGCGCGGCGCGTCGTGGTGGTGGACCACGTACGGCGACCGTGAGTCGAGGCGGCTGCTTACCGCCATCAATAATCAACAATTGCGAGCCGAGTTTTGTCGTCTCTACACGCTCGAATATCCCGGCGATCTGGACAACGGGTGTCCTGCGGATCAACCTCCGCCCGCCACCATAGTGACCCAAAGTGGAGACGTTCCATTGGTGGGTGCCTGGCCGCGGTGAGGCGATCACCTCCGGCGCTCATCCAGACCCTTCCGCCTTCGCCGCTTGCGCGGGAACACCCAGGTAGTCCAGGGCATCCGCGAAGCTGCTCACAAACTTGTCCGGAGGCGAGGGCTGGAAGCGTTTGAGAGCACGTTCGATTTCACCGCCAAATCCCCACACCCCGATGAGGATTTTCGTCTCCGGATATTTCGCCCGGAGTTCCCGGCTCAAAGTACTCGCGTTTGAAAACGCGAACGGCGGGACAGCCGAAATGCAGAACACGTCGTTCACAGCCGGCTCGACCAGACCGAGCATATTCTGAGAAAAGGATCCTAGCGGAAACGAAACGGTTGCACAGCCGGCTTGGTCCAGCAGTTGGGACAGCATACCGGCAGCAATCTCGTCGGCTTCATCGTGAGCGGGAAAGCACAGGATGCGCCCGGGCACCGCCTGCTCCGCCCGCTCCGCGGAATGTTCCGGGTAGGAATTCTGCGCCTTTTCCGCAAACTCTACCAGCATCTCGCGCACGCTCAGGAACAGAAACTCCTCACGTCGGGGATCGAGCGCACCCTTATGCCGATCCTGCTCGGCGATCGTCAGAGCCGGCAGGATCACCGTATAGTATAACTGCAGCAAGGAATTCTTGCCTAGATATTCCTCTGCCACGGCTCGCGCCTCCTGGTCATCCATGGCCAACAGGCGCTGGTAGAAATGCGCTTCGGGCGCCAGCACCGGCGGGTCCCCCAGCAGGATGTACAGAAAGGATAGTTGCGGGACGTAGCGTCCCAGCACCACAACGCAGACCGTGAGGGGTGTCGAAAGGATCAGGCCCGCGGGTCCCCACAGAACCGCCCAGAATACCGTGGTCAGGAGCAGCGCCAGGGCGGAGACTCCGGTGTGGGCGCCGTAGAGCCATGGTTCGAGTAGATTCCCGACGATCGACTCCAGAGTGGCAAACAGCAGGAAGACCAATAGCGGCTGACGCCAACCGTCGAAGACCGCAAGCGAGAGCACCAGCGGGAATAGGCCCGCGCCCACCGATCCAACGTAGGGAACAATCCGAAGCAGTGCCGCCCCGGTTCCCCACAAAGCCGCATAGGGAACGCCGATCAGATACAAGCCTATCCCACAGAGGACGCCGAAACCCGCATTCACCAGAAACTGGAGCATGAGATAGCGGCTGACGCGGCGGGTTGCGTCATCCAGCGCCTGCGTCATCACGTTGAGCTGATTCAATCCGGCCAGACGGAAGAGCCGATTGCGCAGGTCGGTTTCTTCGACCAGCAGAAAGAGCGTGAATACCAGAACGATGCCGAGTATCGCCATCGGCGCCAGAAATGGCTGCGTCAAGTCGCGTAGATAAACGAAGACGTTCGCAGGCGCTTCGACCACTTGAACCGGAAGCGGATTCGCCGGGGTGTTGAACCGTCCGGTCCGCCCTTGGACCGCCGGTGCGGCCGGCAGTTCCTGAGCCGTGGCAAGTTCCTTTCCGAGATCCTTGACGCTTTGCGCCGCCCGTCCCAAAGCGCCTTTGTTGGGAATTTTCAAGGCCTTGATCTTGCTATCGATGTTCTCGCGATAGCTTGGCAGATCATTCACCACCTGGACCAGTTGATTGAAGATCACGTAGCTGATACCGCCCGCGGCTGCGATCGACACCAGCATCACCAGCATCACTGCGACAAAACGGCGGATATGCAGTTTTTGCAGCCAACCGACCGCGGGCGCCCATATCAAAGCGAGGGTGATGGCGAAGGCTAGAGGAATGAGAACATCGCGAGCGAGATACAACACGGCGATCACACCGATCACGGTGGCCGCAGTGCGAATTCCAGAGGAACTACGGGGCTCGATCATGGACCGAAGGGATCCTTCAGCGGGAGCGATCAAGGCTCGATGCACGTACTTTCATCTGCAGTTCGCGGGCCGCTCTCGGCATTTAGCCGCTAGCTCGCGGCCTTCGTGACGCCTTGCCGTTTCTGCAGGCACACGGACAGGAAGCGGCTCACCAGCGGGCTCGAGCCCTCGCGCATTTCGGGCTGGAAGAGGGTGGCGACGAAGAATGGGTGTCCGTCCAGCTCGACGGCGCGGACTTCGTCCTGATCGTCGACGGCAGCGACGTAGAGGTCGCCGCCTTCGAGCAAGCGGCGATACCGGTTGTTGAGGCCGAAGCTGCAATGGTATTCCTCGATCGACTCGGGCGCGCTGTAGGCGGTGCGCAGCGCCGAGCCGTCGGTGAAACGAACGCGCGCGCGCACGCCCGCCAGCGCGCAGCCGAGCGGCGAGATCAGCGGCATCGACGCTTTTGGATTGCTCTTCTGGTGTTCCGCTTCGGCCAGCCCCAGAACGTTGCGGGCGAATTCGATGAGCGTGTATTGAAAACCCGCCGAGGTACCCAGAAAAGGAGTGCGCGTCATGCGCGCGTACCGGATGGCACGCAGCGCCCCATCGGCGCTGCGGTACGGCATGCCCGAAACACACCAGAGGCCGTCGAACCCGGCCAGCGATTCGGCGTTGCTGGCAGACTCCGTCGGCACCCAGACTGCTTCCACACCTTCCGGGTAAGCCGCGGCCAGCGCCTTCGGGACTGCCTGGTGGGCCTTCTGCCCATTAAAATCTCCGATCAGGCCGATACGCATCTCTGATGGCATGGGACGTATTCTTTCACGCCCGTGGCGCTACCGCAACTGCGCCAACGCGAGCAGGGGGAAATAGTCGCGGTACATGCCGTAGGTCAGGTAGAAGACGTTGGGGAAACCGGTGCCGGTGGTGGCGTCTTCGGGCCACGTGCCATCGGCGAGCTGCCGGTCGAGAAGGTAGCGCGCGCCGCGGCGCACGGCGGAAGATTCGCGGTCGCCCGCGGCGGTCAGCCCCAGCAGTGCCCACGCGGTTTGCGAAGGGCAGCTCGGCGCGTTGACATAGCCGTCGCGGTCATAGCTGGCGCAGGATTCGCCCCAGCCGCCATCGGAATTCTGGATCGCCAGCAGCCACTCGGCGGCGCGCGCGATGGCCCCGGTCGCGCCAGGCGCTCCGCTGGCAGCCAGGCCGCGCATGGCCAGGAACGATCCGTAAATGTAGTTCACGCCCCAGCGGCCGTACCAGCTTCCGTCCTTCTCCTGCGCGTTCAGCAGATAGGCGACACCGCGGCGAACCGAGTCGTGGCCGGCCAGCCCGCGCCGGCAAAGGCATTCGACAACCCGGCCCGTGATGTCGGGGCAGGTCGGGTCGAGCATGGCGTTGTGGTCGGCGAACGGCACCTGGTTCAGCATGGCCCAATTGTTGTCGACATCGAACGCCGCCCATCCGCCATCGCCCGATTGCATGGCGAGCAGCCAGTTGATGGCGCGCCGCTCGGCCGCGGTCTGCGCCCTCGAGTTCGAACCGTGCGCATGCAGCAGCGCCAAAAGCACCATGGCGGTGTCGTCGATATCGGGATAGAACTCGTTGGCGAACTCGAAGGCCCAGCCGGAGGGCTCGGTGTCGGGCCGCTTCACCGACCAGTCGCCTTTCCGCCGCACCTCCTTGCTGACCAGCCAATCGGCGGTCTGCGTCATGCGCGGATCGTCGCCGTGGCCGGCCTCTCCCAGCGCGAAGGCGCAGATGGCGGTGTCCCAGATGGGCGAAACGCAGGGCTGGAACTGGAAGCGATCTTCGGTTTCGATCAGCAGCGATTCGAAGTGCCGGACGGCGTCGCGCAGGTCGGGATGATCCTCGGGGTAGCCGAGCGCATCGAGCGCCATGATGAAGTACATCATCGCGGGGTAGATGGCTCCCAGGCCTTCGGTGAAGCGGGTGCGGACCTGGATCCAGTGCTCGGCCTCGCGGATGGCGGCGCCGCGGATGCGCTCCGAGCCGCGCCGCTCCCACACCTTGAACACGCGGTCGAGATGGTGAAAGAGTACCGAGAGCCCTTTACGTTTCGGCAGCGCGAGGCTGACGCCGGGCAGCAGCAGCTCGTCCACAGTGAAGCCGGCGGGCGCACGCCGGTTGCCGCCCCGCGCCTGCACGATCGAGAGCGGCACCAGGATGGAGCGCGTCCACGAGGACATTTCATAGAGCACGTTGCCCGGCAGCATCACAATTTCGGGCGGCACGGAGGGCACATGCTTGCGGGGATAGAGGCCGAACAGGCTGAGGTTGATCTTGACGTAGCTGTTAGCCGCCTGTAGGCCGCCGAGCGCCAGGATACGCTCGCGTGCGCGGCGCAGGGGGCCGCTATTGGGCGCGAGGCCCGCGAGTTTCAGAGCGCAATAGGCCTTGATGGTGGCGCTGACGTCGGCAGGACCGCCGCTATAAATGTTGAAGCCGCCATCCGGCAACTGGCGATCGAGGATGGCGTGCGCGGCCCGTTCGATGCGCGCGCGTGTGGGCGGAAGCCACGCGGCGCCCTCGGGCTGGTGCATCCAGAGCTGCAGCAGGATGTAGTCGGATTCGAGCGTGCTGTCGGCGGTCAGTTCTCCGCACCAGAAGCCTTCCGGCGCCTGGCGGGAAAGCAGATTGGCGGCCGACCGCGCGGCAGCGTCGGCGAACTGTTCGTGAAGCGCGCGCCCGGGGTGCTTAGCCGGCTGCCCTGAGACTTGCGCCTTGGATTCGATCCATCCGTAGGACATCGTGGAACCTTCATGGTAGCAACGTAAACTGGAAAGATGGAGTTTCAATTGGACCCGGCCGAACTGCGCGTCCTCGGCTCGCTCCTCGAAAAGGAGATCGCAACCCCGGATTACTACCCGCTCTCGTTGAATGCGCTGCTGAACGCGTGCAACCAGAAGTCGAACCGGGAGCCGGTGGTTGCGTACGACGAAGACACAGTGGAAGCGGCGCTCGAAGCCCTGCGGGTGAAGGGCCTGGCGGTGCGGATCACCGGCTCCGACAGCCGGGTCCCCAAGCACGGACAGCGGTTCACGGAGAAGTTCAACCTCGGCCGGCGTGAGGCGGCGCTGCTATGCGTCCTGATGCTGCGCGGACCGCAGACCGTGGGCGAGTTGCGCGGACGAAGCGAGCGGATGTACACGTTCGAGGACCTGGAAGCGGTGGAGAGTACGCTGCATCGCCTGGACGAGATGGGGTTCGTGCAGAAACTGCCGCGGCTGGCTGGATCTAGGGAGTCGCGGTACGCCCAGTTGCTGGGTGGCCCGGTGGAAACGGAGGAAGAGGAGGCTCCCGCAACGACGGCCGCGCGCGGGCCGTCGGAGCGGGATCGGATCGCGGCGTTGGAGCGCGAGGTGGCGGAGCTCAAGCAGCAGTTCGAGGAGTTCCGGCGGAAGTTTGAGTAGTGGAGCAAGGCAAACTGTGTCTACCCCGCCTCAACCGGCTCGGGAATTTGAAACCTCAGAACGACGCGCTTCCATTCGACTTTGGGCTTTTGGAAATTGACGAGAAGACACAGGGTCTTGCCGGAGCCTCGCAAATAGTTGAGACATTGTGCGGTGTGTTCGTTGGCTAGCCGCTCGACACATTTCAGCTCGCCACAAGCACGTCTTCGACGAGGATATCTGCAAAGTATTCTCCGGCGGAGTGGCCCTTGTAGGTTACGGTAAATGAAGCTTGGGCGGTAGCCTGGATGCCACGGAGGCCGAGTTCTGTAAGCAGAGCACGCTCGTCGACTTTCTCAAGGAATCCGGCACCCAGGGTGTTGGAGACCTCAAAGACTGCGGCGAGCACGCGCTCGGTCAGCGAATCGAAGAATCTGCGTTCATCTGCGTTTATCAGGTGCGCCAGGAAAAGCCTGGCTGATCTAGTGAGATGAAAGGATCTCACCATGTAGATTATCCGTTCGACATGTAGCTATCGAGCGCAGTGCGGAGCAATCCGTAAGGCGAAGCCTCGAAA
>JBGPHT010000063.1:0-39987 GCA_041484525.1 Bryobacteraceae bacterium
AAGCAGTGGTATACAAAAACCAGCAGGCTGGAAAACAGCTTTGCGAAAAGTTCCATCGGTCGTCGGTCCTCCGAGTCTTGACAACTCGATCTTCGGCTAGACGACCGGTGGAATCAAAATTTCAAATATGTTTGGCTAGGATTCCATCCGCGAGAGCTGCTGACTAAGGTTTTCAGGAGAGCCGGATGCGGGAAATCTGCATGTCCGGTTCGACGAGGGGACAGTGAGTCGCGGTTCAGCCGTCTCTCACTGTCCTACTCTACCGGCCAATTTGGGTTTCGGCCTTTCAACCACCTCGACCAGCTTTGGGGCTCTGCTTTAAACTCGACGAATTCCGACGCACTACACTAGCGCCTGGCGGGCGAAGTCGACGAAGGGTTGCTTGGGATCGTTTTGGCAGGAGTTGTATTGAATGTAGAGTGTCTGTGAATCCGGCAGATACTCATGCCAGTAATACTTTCCGGGGTGGCTGCGAAAAAAAGGAGTCGGAACGTTCAGGACTTCGGTGAAGGGGATTTTCTTAACACGGGGATCGGCTAGGGCCACGGACAGCGTGAACGGCGCCTCGCCAGGCTTTTCCAGGTTCAAGAGGACGCGCCCATCGGAGCCAATCATTTCGAAATGCTGCAATACGGCCCGCGGCGTGATGAAGTCCGGAGCCTGGTTGCGCAGCCAAACGTCGTTCTCATGGGAGATGTAAGGCGCGAGATCGAGCAAGAGTTGCTCCGGCTTCATGCCGCCAATCGTCAGAACGTGCGTGCCGAGCGCGGCGGAGTATTCGGGCGCCGCGCCGGTCACGGCCAAGCCATCCGGATACCAGTAAAACGTGAGCGGGAGACGGGAGAAGAAGCCCATGCCGATCGGGGTTTGGACGAGGTTGTGCGCAACGTTGGCACTGGCCACGAGACGCATCAGCCGAAGGACGATTTCTGCATCGGAGAGTGTGGGGATGTCGGCTGCCAGAGACTGCAGGGCTGCATCGAACGAAGCCTTCGGTTAGAGGTGGGAGAAATCCTTTTGGCCGTGGGTCGAGATGCCGCGACGCGTGTCGATGGTATGTCCGGAAGCTCCAAGTCCGGCGGCCAGGAATTACAGGTCCTGCCGCCAGTGCTGCTCACGCTCGGCCGGCGGAGACGGGGTTGCGCCAAGCTACACAGCACTCCGGCTGCCAGGAAGAGGCTGCGGCGGAGGGCTGATTTCATGGCGTGAGATCTCCTCGAAGGCAAAGCGGGGACAGGCAACGAAATTCCGCGCAAAGGCGGCGCGGAAGGTTTCGTAGCCTGTCCCCGGTTTGCAAATTTAGTACAGGGCGAATGAGTAGAGAGTGTCTCCGCCTGCTACTAGAACGTATTGGTGGCCGTCGAGCATGTAGGTCTCCGGAGCGTTGGATACCTGACCCAGGCGGGAATGCCACAGGATCTTTCCGTTGGTGGCATCGTAGGCTACCAGGTTGCCGCCGGTATCACCTGCGAATACCAGCTTGCTCGCGGTAGTCAGGATTCCGTTCATTCCGCCACCGCCCGTCGCGGGATACTTGTGCCTCCAGGCGATCTTACCTGTCTTGTAATCGATCGCTGTCAGGTAACTTCCCATCGACGTGACACCTAGCTCTTCCTTGCCGCCGAGACCCATGGCCCCTCGTGGATCGGTCTCGGTGAGGTAGTACATGGCGTAGCTGTCGCTTTGCGGGACATAGAACAGTCCGGTATCGGGAGAGAAGCTCGGGGGCGGCCAGTTAGTCACGCCGCCATTGTTGGGAGACACAAGGGCTCCGCCGATGTGAAAATCCTTGGCAGGGTCGCGAACCGGCTGGCCTTTGGCGTTGAGGCCCTTGGCCCAGTTCGCGGTATCCGAGAACTTACTCGTCACGATGTGCTCACCGGTGAGGCGGTCCAGAGTGAAGTAGTAACCATTGCGGCTGGCGGTAAGTACGAGTTTGCGCGGCTTGCCGTTGATTTCGCCATCCACGATGACCGGTGTTTGCGCGGAATCCCAATCGTGCGTGTCATGCGGAGAAGTCTGGTAATACCACACCATCTTGCCGGTGTCGACATTGACGGCCACGATCGAGCACGTGAAGAGATTGTCGCCCTCGCCGCGGGTCTGCGAAGTGTAGGCGGGAGTGGGATTGCCGGTGCCGGTGATGTAGAGGTGCGTTTCGGGATCGTACGCTCCCGGAACCCAGACTTGGGCGCCGCCGTGCCGGGCTGCGTCCAGATTGGCCCAGGTCTCAAGGCCCGGGTCGCCCTTCTTCATGGGGACGCCGTACCAGATCCACTGGCGCTCGCCGGTTTCGGGATCGAACGATTGCAGGAAGCCGGGAGCATCCAGATCGTCGCCGGTGCCGACCAGGATGTGATTGCCCACGACAATGGGAGCCATCGTCGAGAAATACTGCTCGTTGAAATCGGCGATTTCCTTGTGCCACCGCTCCTTGCCCGTGCGGGCGTCGAGGCATACGAGGTAATCGTCGGGTGTTTCCATGTACAACCAGTTACCCCACATACCGAGGCCACGGTTGCCGATGTGAGTGCCACCCTTCGTTTTCCAGAAGTAATGCCACAGCTCGCGGCCGTCGCGCGCATCTACGGCCCACGCATTGTCCGGGGTGGAGAAGTAAAGGACGCCGTTGACTTCCAGGATGGAGGCGCGGATGTTGGTGCCGCCGCCGAAGCCTCCGGCCGCCGTGTCGGCGGTACCTTCGCCGCCGATGATAGTGGGCGCGCCACCGCCGCCGAAACGTCCGCCCCGTCCGCCGCCGCCGGCATTACCGGCGCCGCCGGTCATTCGGGCGGTCCACGCCAGAGTCAGGTTCTTGACGTTAGATTGAGTGATCTGCGTCAGCTTACTGTAACGCTTGCCTGAGTAATCTCCGGAGTAAGTCGGCCAGTCGTCTGCCAGCGGTTTGAGCAGGGTCGACGGGTCCAGTCCTTGAGCTGAGGCGACAGCGGGCAACAGACACAAGGAGGCGGTAAGGAGGAGCCGGTTCGTAGTCGTCATTTCACGGTCACCAGGTAGGCAGTTATGTCGTGGATATCTTTGTCGGAGTAAGTCCGCAGTAGTTCCTTGTGCGGTACGAGCGGATCGTGAATCTCGACTTTGGGCGTATCGCCGTCGCGGCGGATGGTGCGCGGCGTACCGTCAGCCTCGGTCAAGGTGACGAGGAAGTCGTCGATGCGTGTCAGGCGGCCTTCGACTTTCTTACCGCCGGCGTAGGTGACGGTGACGGTTGTCGGAGGCACGTTGACAGGCGCGGGCGCGGCGCCGAATCCACCACGGCCGCCGCCGGGCATCAACCAGGTCTGCTGCAGCGCCTTGGGATCGGCGAACTTCGCTCCGAAGCCTTTCAGATCGCCAGTGACGGAATGGCACGAACCGCACTTCGAGCCAAAGTACGCTTCGCCGGCCTTGGCATCGCCGACCACTATGCTGGGAGGCCTCTCGCGCGATGCGTCGTAGCCGCCCACACGGAAGCTGTGAATGTAGGCGGCGATGTCGGATACTTGAGCGGCGTTCAGATCGATGCGCGGCATTCCCTGATCGGGACGGCCGTTCTGCACCACGGGGGCGATCAATTCGCCGTTCTGGTCGTTCATCACGAGTTGAGCGCGGATGAGGTTGGGCCCGCCCTCCCCGCCGCGGGCGTCGGAACCGTGGCAGAAACTGCAGTGCACGCTGAAGAGCGCCTTACCGCGATCGACGATGGCCTGTTCGGCAGGCGGACGCTGCGGATAGGCGCCGCCGGGTCCGCGACCGCCGCCGCCACCACCACCACGACCTCCCGGCGCGGGGGGCTGCACGGGAGTCTGCGCGAGAAGCGGCGCAGCAGCCGCGATCGCGATCAAGAAGATCTTTGCGGGTGTTACCTTACGACGGATCTGCAATCTTCACCTCGGGTCAAGAGTAGGCGCATTCTGATGGACAAAGGTTTCAGGGCGAGGCGGACTTTGCCGCTACGCCAAGGCGTCTTTGCAGTACTGCAGGCACTTCTTGAGTTCGGTGATGCGGTCCGACCCTTCGGGAATGGGGTACTCGAGCTCGATGTTGGCCGGGAAGGGATACTTCTCCTTGGACATGAGCTCCAGCACGTCCTTGATCGGCGTATCGGCCTGGCCCCAGGGAAGGTTGGCGGGACGGCCTCCGCCTTCGACGGGCTTCTTTCGATCCTTCAGGTGCAGGTTGGAGATGCGGCCGTGGATCTGCTTGATGTACGGCACGGCGTCGAAGCCGGCGGCGGTGAAATGGCCGACATCGAGATTGACGTAGATGTACTTCGAGAACGACATGATGGTCTCGAAACTTTTGGGTGTGGAGAACTCTTCGGGATCGTTGACGTTGTCGTGCCCGTGTCCGGCCCAGATCATCTTGTGCTTGTCGGCGAACGGCGCGGCGCGCTTGGCGAAGCTGACGGTGGAGCTGGACGAGATTGCTTTCACGTCCAGCGCCTTCGCCATCTGGAATGCATACTCGATGTCGTCGTCGGTAGCGGTTATGCGCTGGTTGAAGCAGAGAATCCGGAGATCGATACCGGCATCGTCGAATTTTTTCCTGACGGCCTTGAAGGTGGCGGGCGTGGTCGACATGCGCCAGTTCTTCAGATCGTCCTGCGCCTTCTTCATGGCTTCCTGCTGCTCAGGAGTCATCTGGAAGCCGCGCCCACCGCGTCCTCCGCGACCTCCGGCAGCGCCAGGTGCGCCACCACCGGGGGGAGGTCCACCAGGCGCCGCAGCACCCGCACCGGGGGGAGGTCCACCAGGAGGAGGTCCGCCCGCACCGGGAGGAGGACCGCCGGGCCCGCGGCCACGTCCGAAGGAGGGCAGCGCGGGCGCGCCCGCCAGCGATTCGCAGTGGTCCGACATCAACTCCACTTCGCCGATCCCGATCGTGACCAATGCGGGGATCATCTCAACGGCCGGTGTTCCGCCGCCGAAGCTGTAGGTGATGGCGCCAATCTGAACGCCCTTGAACTTCGAGTTGACCGCCGCGTAAGCTTCCGCCAGCGGCAAGGCAGCCAATGCCAGCTTTCCGAAATCTCTTCTTGTGTAGACCATGGTTCTCCCTCGTTGGCAATCCGACTATAACTTGATGTCCCAGCCTTTGCGAAACGCCGGCTTGACCCACCGGTTCGCTTCCTTGTTGTTCGTGATCTCCAGCTTCGCGGCGTCCCACAGCAACTTGCCTTCAAAGTGGGTGGCAACCGCGCCCAGCACCAGCCATTCAGTATATGGCCCCGCCACGCTGAAGTTGGAGCACGCCGGCGATCCTCCTTTGCACGCGCGGACCCAGTCGCGGCAATGCGCGGAATGGTTGTCGCCCGTGGTGGCGCCGGGCGAGCGCTGCAGGTATGCGTTGGGGAGCTTGTATTCGGCCCATTTGGAGCCGGGGAGCAGGCCGACGCCTTCGCCGCGGCCGCTGGTTCCCATGCAGCCTTTCGAGCCGACAAAGATGCAGTTGTATCCGGAACCTTGCGGCCCGCCGCCTCGCCCGGCTGTCGGACCCGCAGCACCTGGCGCGGCGCCGCGTCCGCCGAAACCGCCGCGGCCCGCCGGTCCGACTTGCGGTCCCTGGCCGGGAACTTTGCGCGCGTCTTCGGCCGTCATTCCCGGCGGCAGGTAGGCATCGCCCTGGATGCTGTCGCTCCAGTAGACGGTCACCGGCGGCAGATTCCCGCGAGGGCCGAACTCGTACTTCACCGCATTCTTTTCCGGATAGGTAAAGGGACTGGTCCCTTCCGCCCTGACACGCTCGACACCGATGAGGCTCTCGGGGCTCAACTGCAGGGCCCAGTTCGCGGGGCCCAGAATGTGCACGCCCCAATCGCCGAACAGGCCGGTGCCGAAATCGTGGAAGCCGCGCCAGTTGAACGGCATGTAGAAGCCGAACTGCGACGGTCCGCCGCGGCCGGCGCCACCGCCGCCACGCCCGGCCATGCGGGAGGCGGCGAATGTCCGGTAATCGTCATCGCCTTCGGTGTAGGGGCGCGACGCCGCGCCGCCCAGCCAGAGGTCCCAATCGAGGGTGTCCGGAATGGGCGTGGACGATGGAATCTTTTGCATACCCTGCGGCCAGCCGGGGCCGCCGTGCCAGGCGTGGACCTCCCTCACTTCGCCGATTTCGCCCGACCAGAAAATCTCGCAGGCAACGCGCGTCGCGTCGTGCGAATATCCCTGGTTACCCATCTGGGTCGCCACTTTGTACTTCTCCGCAGCCTGCGCCATCAACCGTGCTTCCCATGGAGTGCGCGTGAGCGGCTTCTCGACGTAGACGTGCTTGCCGAGTTGCATGCACCACAGTGCGGCGGTGGCGTGCATGTGGTCGGGAGTGCCGATCACCACGGCGTCTATCTGCTTGCCCTGCTTGTCGAGCATCTGCCGGAAATCCTTGTACTTCTCGGCCTTGGGACACCGCTCGAAGCCTTGTGCGCCGCGTTTCCAATCGACATCCGCCAGCGCAACCACGTTCTCGACGCCCGCCTCGGCAGCTCGCAGATCGCCGAACGGCTGGCCGCCGGCGCCGATGGCCGCGAGATTGAGTTTTTCGTTGGGTGACTTGTAGCCCAGCGATTTGAGCGAGGGTGTGCTGCCGAATCCGCCGGATGGAACGGCACCCGCGAGCAGGGTCCCAAAAAAGAAATGCCGCCTGGAAAATCGATTGTCTGACACGTCGGCCCCCTGACGTGTGAATTCTAATCCAAGGGCGGAATGTTAACAAGGTTCGTACCGTAGAAAGCAACGTAGGAAACGTATCCTGGCGGTCTTCTACGCCGACAGCTTTACACTTCTCGCATACAATGAATTCGTTTCTATGCTCCGCACGCTGCTCGCAATGTTGTTGCTATGCGTATCGCGCGGCCAGGCTGCCGATGACACGGCTGCGATCCGCGACGCGGTGGCAGCCATGCAGCGAGGAGATTTTGTTTCGGCGGAACAAAAGTTGCGCGCGGAATTAGGGGCGCACCCCGCCGATGCCCGGATATTGAGCCTGCTCGGCGTCGCGCTGGACAATCAGAAGAAACTGCGCGAGGCGGACGGCTTCCATCGCCGGGCGCTCGCGATCGCGCCCAAATCCGTCGACGTGCTCGGCAATTACGGGAATCATCTGGCGGCCAGCGGCGATGAGGAAGGGGCGGGGCAGGCGTTGATGAAGATCGTCGCGCTCGATCCGGCGAACGTGAATGCGAACCTGCAATTGGCGCGACAGGCTTTGAAACGGAAGAGCGGGGCGGAGGCGCTGCGCTACCTGGCGCGATTGCCGGCGGACCAGCAGGACGCGCCTCCGGCGGCGGTTCTTCGATTAGAGGCGTTGTTCGTCGCGGGGAATCGGATGGAGGCGGAAGCGCTGGCGACGCGACTGTCCAAAGCGTCCGAAGGCGACCTCAGGTTGAGCTTTTCGGTGGGCGTGGCGCTTGCGAATGCGGGGCAATTCGATGCCGCCGAAGTTCTTTTCACGCGCGTCATGGCGACGGCTCCCGCGGATTTCAACGTCCTCTACAACCTGGGTGTGGTGGCATCATTGGCGGGCCACCACCAGCGGGCGCGAGACTTGTTGGAGACGGCCCTGCGGCAGCAGCCCAAAAACCCGGAAGTGCTTTTCCGACTGGCGGGCGTGGACTTCGCATTGAAGCAGACGGAGGCCGCGGCCGGTCTGCTGGCACAGGCGGCCAAGCTCGCGCCGGAGCGAGCCGACATCCAAAAACTGCTGGCGGTAACTACGAACAGCCTCGGCGCCCTGGCGGACTCGATCGCGGCGTGGGACCGCTATCTGAAACTCCAGCCGAACGACGACACCGCGCGCCGCGAGCGAGGCTACACGGCCGTTCAAGTAGGGCAACTCGCCGCGGGGATTGCGGACCTGGAATGGTTTCTGGCGCGGCATCCGGATGACGCCACTGGTCAGTACGAGCTCGGCATGGCGAAGCTGCAGACGGATCCGGCGCAGGGGCTGCCGCACCTGGAGAAGGCGCTGGCGTTGAAGCCGGACTTCGCGGCGGCGCGGTCGGCCCGCGGGAATCTTCATTACCAGCAGGGCAAACCCGAGGCTGCGGTGGCGGACCTGGAGGCAGCAGCCAAGCTCCAGCCCGACGACGCGATCAATCTGGACCGCCTGGGACAAACCTATCTGGCTTTGGAACGGGCGGCGGATTCCGTGAGGGTGCTGCGGCGAGCGGCCGAACTGGCGCCCGAAGATTCGAAGATCCAGCTTCATTACGCGCGCGCGCTGGAGGATGCGGGTGAAGTGGCTGAGGCGAAGGTGGCGATGGATCGATTCCGGCAAATGGGTCCGGCGACCAAGGGTGGAGTGCCGGCCGGGCTGGTGGAGTATCTCGCGCTCACACCGGACGAGCGGCGCGCCGATTACCGGGCGCGTGTGGAGAAGGCGGTTCGCGAACATCCGGACGATGGCGCGGCACAGTTGGAGTATCTGAAGCTATCGATCGAGAATGGCAAGACGGAGCAGATCCAGGGCGCGGCTCGAAGGATCGCGGAGATGAAGCCTAACGCACCGGTGCTGATCGGCGCGGGTCGAGCGCTGTTGGCGGCAAGGCAATACGAACTGGCCGCGGGACTACTGGAGCAGGCGGCGGCCCGTGACGCATCGGGCGGCGTTGACCTGGCGATCGCGCGGGCGCGGATTCTGGATGCGGCGGGAAAACCCGACGAGGCGATCGCAGCATTGCATGATTCGCTCGAGGCGGCCCCCAGGCGATCCGATTTGTATTGGCATGCGGCGGCGCTGCTGGTGAAGAACCATCGCGCGTCGGAGGCAGTGCGAGTCTTGGATGCGGCTGCCCGCGCCTTGCCCGAGGACCTGGAGATTCTGCTGATGAAAGCTACAGCGCTGGAGTTGGCGGGACAGAACCAGGATGCTCTGCGCCTGCTCGACGACATTCAGAATCGCAGGCCGGAATGGGCCTCGGTGTGGGTGGCACGCGGGCTGATGTTGGCGGCGCACCAACGCTCAGCGGAAGCACGAGGGGCGCTGGAGACGGCGGTAGCGCTAGGGGCGCGCAGTCCCGAGGCTTCCGACCTGGAGCGACTGTTCCAAGCGAAGCCGCCCAGCCAATGGTAGTTCGTTGCGTACGAGCGCCGGCATGAGGCTGCCGGCGCTCGTCGTCAGTCTTAGAACTCGAAGCGGGCTCCAAATGCCAGAATACGAGCCGGCAGCGTGCCGTTAAACACACCGGCGGACAGGCTGGTTTGGTTGCCGTTAGCGTCCCATTGAAGACCCGTGCCCACCGAGTTGTATTGCGGGTGGTTGACGACGTTGTAGGCCTGGAACTGAATCCTCAGGCCGCGCCTTTCGCCAAACAGCGGAATGAACTTTGCCATGGTGGCATCCAGGTTGGTAACTCGCGGATAAGTCATGACTCCCGCGCCTCCGCCGAGGTTGCCGAGAACAGGGGTTGTCACTGTGGACCCGATCACCGGCGGGGCAAACGCAGCCGGATTGTAGTACATGCCGGCTGGCACATTCTTCATAGGATCGCCGACGACGAGGACACGCGCACTGACATCGGGAGTGCCCGTGTAATCAGGCGCGGTCCCGTTTACGTTGGGTCCGCCGGGATTGAAGGGAGCGCCGCTCTGCATGGAGAAGATCCCGGAAAGCGACCAGTTGTCCGTGAAGACTCCCAGCAGCTTCGAATTCAACTTCTTGCCCAGGCGAGGGAGCTCGTAGGTGTAGTTGACTTGCAGGTTGTGCCGCCGGTCCGTGCTCAGGCGTCCGTAGTTCCACGCCTCGTTGTTCGGCACCACCGGGCTGAAAGACGTTGTGCCCATGGCTCTCGACATTGTGTACGACAGACCCCAGGCGATACCATGCGAGAACCGCCGTTGCATGGTCGCCTGGAGGGCATGGTAATTGGTGTGGCCTACGAAGTTGTGGCTGTTGATCCCGTTGAACCCCGGGTACACGGTTCGCAGCAGGACGTCGGGCAAGCTTTTGCCGCTGTTGGTGGCATCGGCGGCCGCTTTGTTAAACGGAGCACGAGCTCCGATAGGAATCGCGTTGATGTTAGAGGTGAGATTCTGATTGTAGCCCCAGTTGCCGGTGTAGCCGGCGGTGACCACGGTCCCTCCGCCGATGCTTCTCTGCACCTCGAGGCTGGCGTTGTGCACCCGATCCCAGGGTACGTCGCCGGTGCTGGCCCACGCATTGGTGGTGCCGACGGGACCAAAGACCAAGCTGTTCCCGCTGGCCGCGATTTGGGCGAAGGTGGTGTAGTTGACCTGCGGCGTGTAGGCAAATGGCGGCTGGCCCGACAGATTATACACCTGATTGCCGTCGAGGCGGTTGTAGAAGATACCGAAGCCGCCGCGAATCGCCATCTTGCCATCGCCCGCGACGTCATAGGCAAAACCGAATCGCGGGCCGAGGGCAACGGATTTCTGGTGGTACGGTTCGAGAGCCGATCCCTTGTTGCCCAGCAACTGGTAGCCGGTGGCGGGATCGCCGGTGTTCGGTACGAACAGCCCGATGTAAGCTACCGGAGCTACTGTATTCGTGCCCGGATCGATCGCCACTCGCTTTCCGGCGCTGGTGCCGGGCACATAGATGCGCGGAACCGCCGACTTCGAGTAGAGCGTCGGCAGAAAATTGGCGAACGTATTGTTGGTGTCCACCTGCGGGGTCTGGTGGTAGAAGCGCAGGCCGTAATCCAACGTGAGCTTTTTTCCCACCCGGAAATTGTCCTGCAAGTAGAATTCGGCGTTCCAATAGACCGTATTGAAAACGGCGCGTGCGGTTTGCTGGCTGTAGCTGGCGACATACCCCAGCAGCCCGTTCGCGTAGCCATTACCGGTGTTGTTGATCCCGTTATTCGAGTCAGGGCCGAAGTTGTAGCTTCCGGCGTAGCCGCCGCCGGCGGGTTGGATCTTCACGTTGTGTTCCACGTAGACGCCGGTCTTGAGCGTGTGCCGGCCCACCACCTTGCTCAGGTTGTCGGTGAAGGTCCAGATGGTATTGAAGTTCTCGTAAGCCCCGGCCGAGGTCGAATTCCGGGTATAGCTCATGGAGTTGCTGGGCGGAGAACCGAATTGGAACTGCGGCATCAGGTTCTGGTAGCCGTTGGTGGGGGAGACGCCCGACAGATTGGTGGTAGGCAGCGGGAACAGCGTCGCCGGGTTGTTGACCAGCGCGCGGTCTTCCGACTTGTAGTTGTCGAGCGAATAGTACGACCACGTATTCCAACTCTTGCCGACGGTGAATTCGTTGATGGCGGTCGGCGAGATCGAATAGGTGACGGTGCCCGAATAGCCGTGGCCGGGGTTCGGATGATCGATGGGAGAGATACCCCGATCGCCCAGAGTTCCACCGGTACCCTTGCTAAACTGCACGCCCTGGTAAAGGGCGACCATGTCGTCGTGATCGTTGATCCAGCGGAAATAGCCGGTCAGCTTGGAAGAAATATAGGTGTCGACGCGCAACACGTCGTTGCGCCGCGGGTGGGTGGCGCTGGCGGCCTCGAAGTAATTCACGACGTTGGCTTGCGTGCCGGTGCCCACGAAGTTCGGCAGGGGGAAGAACTTCAGCATCGCGAGGCCGGTCGTGTCGAAGCGGTTCGACGGGATCTTGTTCCCGGGGAACGGAACGCCGGTGTTGGGATCGTTGATGACGATCAGCGCGCCGTTGTTCTGGCGGCTCTCAGAGAAATCGCCTGCCCGCTCCAGAGCCGTGGGCGTATAGCGGTTCTGCGTTCCGCCGCTCACGAACTGGCCGGTGTACTCCTGCGACCAGAAGAAGAATAGCTTCGTCCGGTCACGGTTGAAGACCTTCGGGATGAAGACAGGACCGCCAATGCTGTAGGTCTCGACGTTAAACCGGTAGGGCGATATTTGCGAGTTCGGCGCCCCAGTGGTGGCGTTGCGGCCATTCCGATTGTTCGACCAGAGATTGGCATTGAACCCTTCATGCCGGTGGTTCCAGGCCGCGGTGCCGTGGAACTGCTGGGAGCCGCTCTTGGTGACGACGGTGATGGTGCCGCCCGAGTTGCGGCCGAACTCCGCCTGGTAGTTCGACGTCAATACTTTCAACTCCTGAATCGCGTCGATGTTCGGCTCGTAGTGCAGAGTGCCGTTTGAACCTGTGTCCATGTCGGTGATGCCATCGACGGTGAAATTCTTGGCCGACGTGTTGCCGTTGATGGTGATGCCGGCGATCGCGTTCGGCGATGTCACGTCGCGCGCGGCGGTGGTGTCGATCACGCCCGGAACCAGCTTCAGGTACCCGAACAGGTCGCGGCCTTTCAGCGTGATGTCGTTCAACTGTTTTCCGTCCACCAACTGCGATTTCTCGGAACTCGCCAACTGGATGGCGGTCGCCTCTGCAATGACGGAGACCTTTTCCGACGTATTGCCGAGCGCGAGACTGAGCCTGCCCACGTCGCGCGTATCATTAGCTCCCACCATGACGTTGCTTTGTATGAGGTTCTTGAACCCCGCCACGCTCACGGATATGGAAAAATTCCCAGGCGATACGTTCAGAAACCGGAACAGCCCTGAATTGTCGGTCACGGCCGAGCGGACGCTCCCGGTATCCGTGTCGGTCAAGGTGACCTGAGCGCTCGGAACCGTTGCGCTCGACGGATCGAGCACGGTTCCTACAACTGAACTGGAAACGGTCTGACCGAGCAGGCAGGCCGCGCAGAGAATCGAGGCACAGATCAACCGTGCCAGCTTTCGAAGCGTCATAACCTCAGAACCCCCCCTTCTATTGGTGAACCCTTACGAGTTCGATCGCACCCAAGACCTCGCATAGCCGGTGCGGGCGCGTGCGAACCTCCCAGTACCCGAATGAAGCCCTATCAAGGGAGATGATGGTAATCCCGCCGCTTCGATTCCGCAAGGGCTTTACCGTAGGAAGGCCAGACGTTACGAATTTGTTACTTGTTTTCAGCAGCTTATTGGCGGTACGTAGAATCGGAGTTAATACGGTCTTAACGGTGAAAAGAGGACGAGACTTCGGGCCAGCGGCGTGATAGAATGCCGTCCCAGAGGTTCGTCCCATGGGTGGTACCACGATAGTACGATCTGAACCGGGGCTGGGGCGTGCGGACGAGATTCAACCCCATCCCGAGGCGGTCCGGGAGCAGCTTACCCGGATGCTGGGGAGTCCGCTTTTTCGAAACAGCCGCCACTATCCGAATCTCCTGCGATACGTTGTCGAGGAGACGCTGGAAGGCCGCGCCGGGCACCTGAAAGAGCGCGAGTTGGGAGTCAAGGTCTTCGGACGGGATCCCGCCTACGATAGCAACGCGGACCCGGTGGTGCGGACCTCGGCATGTGAAGTTCGCAAGCGGATCGCACAGTATTATCACGAGCCGGGCCACGAAACCGAAGTCCGGATCGATGTGCCTGCCGGGTGTTATGTGCCGGATTTCCGGCTTCCCGCGGCGCGCCCGCCGGCAGCCGCGCCGACGCCAGTCGAACCGGAGCCCGTGACGGTCGCGGCGCGCGTCGCTCCCAGGAAGTGGTTTCACATGGCCGGAGTATTGGCCATGGTGGCGATCCTGGGAATTGCGACGTTCGAGCTTCGCGGCGCGCGGGGCGCGGTCGAGCAATTCTGGGCACCGGTGTGGGGCTCGTCCGACTCCGTGATGTTGTGCTTAGGCGGTTCCTTTCGTTTGACTCCCCAACAGATTCAGCCTGTGGGATCTCAGTCAGGCCCCGACAATGGGCCGACGTTTCAGGACGTAATGCGGAGCGATCACGTGGCGTTTTCGGACGCATTGACTATGGCCAGGCTCACGGGCCTGATGCGGGAGCACGGGAAGAAAAGCGACATCCGCCGCGGAACCCTGCTCACGTTGACGGACCTGCGAAAGGTACCGGTCATCCTGATCGGCGCATTCAACAACGCCTGGACGATGCGCCTGGAGAACCAACTGCGCTACGTTTTCGAATTCGACGAGGGGAAGCGCATCGGCGTCATCCGCGACCGCGACAACCCGACTAAAGCCGACTGGAGATATACACCCGATATCAAGTACTCGCAGATCACGGAAGATTACGCCATCGTGTCCCGGTTCGTAGATCCGCGCACCGAGAGGATGGTCGTGGTGGTTGCGGGCATGGGCAGGGACGGCACGCTCGCCGCCGGTGAGTTCGTGACCGAGCCGCGCTATCTGGAGAAGTTCGCCGGCAAGGCGCCGAAAGGCTGGGAACGCAAGAATCTGCAGGTGGTGCTGGCGACGGAAGTGATGAACGGGAACATCGGGCCGCCGCGCATTCTGGCGACGCACTTCTGGTAGTGCGTAGTTACTCCGGCGCCGGCTTGGGGATCCACAAAACCTGGCTGGCGCAGCCGCGGGTGTCCACATGAAGCTGCTTCGGGCCGGAAAGCAACTTGATCGACTCGGGGAATCCGCTGGCGTAGGCCGCGACCTTGAAGTCTCCGGCGTCCAACCCATCGAAGACGAATCGTCCGGATGAATCGGACGTGGTGTAGCGGGATCCGCTGCCGGATTTCAACTCGATCGTCAGGCCTGGCGCGGGTGAACCAATCTGGTCGGCCTCGTGAGGCTGCACCTGGTAGCGCGGATCGAAAGTAGTGAAGCCTTCCAACCGTCCCGCGGGGTTCTCACGGTCGTGATAGAAGAATAGATACGCCAGGTCAGGACCGGCATCGGACAGTCGCTTAGTGCGGGTGCAACTGTCGGTTTCCATGATGTTGGTCTCTTCGTCGTTGCTGGCGTAGACCAGATAGGTCTCGCCTGGCTGGAAGTCGTAGCCGCAGCCGCCGAAGGGCGTCCAGACTTCGAACGTCTCGGGTGTCTCGTCGTCATCAGCGTCGTCATCGCCATTACGGAAGACTGTCCGCACGCGGAAGCGCACATGCTTGCCGTGGTCGAGGACGGTGGAGAAGAGCGCGAGCAGCGCCTGGTGGGTCTTGGCAGCATCCAACTTTCGCCGGTCGTCTGGCGGAAGGTCGGGGAAAGTCTTGCGAAGAGTGTCCTTCAGGGCGGTCAGATTCGAGGTGGAGCGCTCGGTGAGGAACTGCTCATTGGCCTGGGTGAGCTGATTGAGGGAGGGGCGCTGCTCCAGGTTCCAGCGGCTCAGAAAAGTTGGCGTAACGGATTCCACGGTGCCGATGAAGACGGCGTTGCTGTACGCGACTTCTTTGCAGGCGGGCAGCGTCATTTCGCACTTGCACGCCAAGGCGGGCTGCGCGAGCAGGGCGAAAGGCCACAACAGCGTCAGCTTCATTTGCTCTCATCCTAGCACCGTCGCCGTTAACATCCATCAACACACATTGGCGCCTTGATGGGCGGAGTCCGGTGTGGTACGCTCGGCTACCAAGGGATGCTGGGCGCAAATCGAATCCGATGCTGGCTACGCGGTAGCGCGGCGGTTTCGCTTGCCCTGTTCCTTTCGTTCTCGACGCTGGTTCCGGTTGCGGCCCAAGCGTTCGAGGGAACGGCGCACGGATCGCATTGCAAGACTAGAGGGTCGTGCTGCTGCCACGGGAACCGGCACACAAGCGGTCCGGCGGTCTCAGCCAAATCCTGCGCGCAGGATTGCTGCCAGGCGACACTCGGCAGTGTCATGGGCGGCGGCTATGTGCTGCTGCGGTTCCAGCCCTGGACGCCGGCGATTCACGTCGCGGTTCGGGCGCGCGCCGCGGAATCGATCCCCCTTTCGGTCGTAGATTCTCACAGTCTCCGTCAACGGCCTCCTCCCACCTCTTTGTAATTGCCAACCTCGTTGTAACGCCGACGCTAGTGTGCGTTGGGGTTACAAGACAGTAGCGAACAAAGAGGGCATTGCAGTGAAATATTTGTTTATCGTTGCGATCTCATTCGTAGCAACGGCCGGCATTGTTTTGGGACAGGAGACTGTCAACTACGCCAGCATCAGCGGACGGGTGACGGATCCATCGGGCGGTGTGGTTACCAACGCGCAAGTGGTCGCGCGACAAAGCGCCACCAACTTAAGCAGCACGGTGTTGACCGATTCGGAGGGACGCTTTCGGTTTCCTTACTTGAGAATCGGGACCTATGAGATCACGGTGCACAAGGAAGGATTCGCGGAGCTTAAACGCTCGCTGACGCTCAGCATCGGGTCGGCGTTCGAGCTGCCTGTTACTCTCTCGGTGGCGTCGGAGGAGACCAGCGTCACGGTGATAGGTGAGACAGCTATGCTCGAAGGGGCGCGCAGCCAGATCGCGGGCACGGTGTCGCAAACCGAGATCCGGAGCCTGCCGCTCAACGGACGCAATTTCCTGGACCTGGCGCTGCTTGTGCCGGGCGTGTCACCAACGAACACGGCGAGTAATCAGCTTTTCGCCGAGACATCCGCCGTTCCGGGGCAAGGCATCTCGGTCGGCAGCCAGCGCAACTTCTCGAACAACTTCATCGTGGACGGTCTTTCCGCTAATGACGATGCTGCCGGCCTCAGCGGCATCTTCTACGGCATGGACGTAGTGCAGGAATTTCAGGTAGTCACGTCAGGAGGGCAGGCTGAGTTTGGGCGCGCGCTCGGCGGCTATCTCAACATGGTCACGAAGAGCGGCACTAACTCGATGCACGGCGACCTATACGGTTACTTTCGCAACCAGCGCTTCAACGCGGCCAACCCACTCTCGCGCACCGTACTTCCGTTGACGCAGTCGCAATACGGCGCCAGCTTGGACGGGCCCATCCAGCGCGACCGGGCTTTCTATTTCGCCAACTTCGAGCAGCGCGTGCTGAACCAATCCGGGCTGGTTACTATCGCGCCCGCCGACGTGGCTACCATCAACGCGCGGCTTGCGGCCTCCGGCTTTCAAGGCCCGCGGATTGCGGCCGGCCTCTACCCCAATCCGGTTCACAACATCAACCTGCTGGGCAAGACGGATCACCAGTTCAGCGCGAGGGATCAGTTCAGCGTGCGCTATAGTCTCTACGACGTCCACAGCCACAACTCGCGCGGCGCCGGCGCGTTGAACGCGCCCAGCGCTTCGGCAGGACTGGACAACACCGATCAGACCATCGCCGCCAGCAACGTCGCGACGCTCTCGCCGCGGACGGTGAATGAAACGCGGGGACAGTTCACGCACAGCGGCCTCGCGGCGGCGCCCACAGACTCCGCCGGACCAGCGGTCAGCATCTCGGGCGTGGCGACTTTCGGTACGCTATCCGGATCACCCACAGGGCGCCTCAACAATCTCTACGAAGTCGTGGACAACCTCTCGCACCAAGCGGGGGCGCACGCCTTCCGCGTGGGCATGGACTTCCTGTATAACGATTCCAAGATCACCTATCCGCGATCCAATCGCGGCAGCTACTCTTTTTCCTCGATGGCCAACTTCCTGACGGGGGTCTATAACAACAACACTGGCTTTACTCAGACCTTCGGTACATCGGTGGTTTCCCAGACCAATCCCAACGTCGGCTTCTACGCGCAGGATGAGTGGAAGGTCAGTCCGCGCCTGACTCTGAACGCGGGGTTGCGCTACGATCTGCAATTTCTGGAAACGATTTCCACGGACAAGAACAATGTGTCGCCGCGACTGGGTTTCGCCTGGTCGCCGTTCCAATCCAGGCGCACCGTGGTCCGCGGCGGGTTCGGGCTATTCTACGACCGCGTACCGCTTCGCGCGCTCGCCAATGCGCTGCTCTCGGCGAAAAACACAACCGATCTCAACAACCTGAGCCAGATCAGCGTGAGTTTTTCTCCCACGCAAACGGGAGCGCCGGTGTTTCCGAACATATTGAGCAGCGCGGTGCAGTCGCTGGCGCCGGTGAATCTCACGACCATGGATCGAGGGATGCAGAATGCCTATTCGGAGCAGGGGAGCTTCGAGATCGAGCACCAGCTTGCCGGACACAGCACCTTGAGCGCCGGCTTCCAGCACTTGCGCGGGCTGCACCTGATCGTCTCGGTGAATCAGAATGTGCCTACGTGTGTAGCCGCGGGGAGTAACAACGGATGCCGCCCCAATCCGAACTACGCGAACAATAGCCGTTACTCTTCGATGGCGGATTCGAGTTACAACGCCTTGCACATCTCATTTGTGCAAAGGCCTGTGCGGTGGGGTTCCTATCGCATTTCGTACTCGTATTCGAAGGCGCTGGACAATGTAGGCGAATTCTTCTTCAGCTCACCTATCGATCCGTACAACATCTGGCAGGACTACGGACGGTCGGATGACGACCAGCGGCACCGCCTCGTGTTCCACGGCAGCATCCATACTTCGATGGCAGGGGCCAAGACGTCGTGGGAACGGATCAGTCACGGCTTTGAGTTGAGCGGCATGCTGCAATATTACTCGGCGCTGCCGTTCAACATTTCGGCGGGCACTACCACGGTGCAGGGCACCACCGCGCGGCCGACGGTGAACGGAGCGTTCGTCGGCCGCAATGCCGGAACAGGTTTCGATTTTTTCAACCTGAATGCGCGGCTCAGCCGTAACTTTCGGGTCACGGAGCGCCTGCGGCTCGAGGGAATGGTGGAAGGATTCAATCTGACGAACCGTGTCAACGGCGTGACGCTGAACGGGAACTTCGGCGCCGGAACGTACCCCACCAATCCATCGGCGACCTTCCGGCAGATCAACGCGGTAGGCGATCCGAGGTCGGCACAATTGGCATTGCGGGTCACGTTCTGAGTATGATTGACGAATGCGATCGATTGCTCCTCTTCTCTTACTATCGCTGCTCGTAGCACAGCCACGGACGGCGCAGGCACAGGGCCGGGCGGCCCAGCAGACAGCTCCCCAGACGCCAGCGACACAAGGCGGTCGCGGCCGCGGAGGTGTAGCCGGTCCGGGGCCCGCCGTGGGAGGGGAAGTAGATGAGACGCCGGTGGTCACCAAGCACACCATCAACGTCGATGGCAAGACTCTCAACTACACGGCGACGGTGGCGCAGATGCCGCTCAAGGACGCCGCCGGCGAAACCGAAGCGCACATCTTTTATATGGCGTACACGCTCGACGGCAGCGATGCTTCCAAACGGCCAGTGACGTTCTGCTTCAACGGCGGGCCGGGCTCGGCATCGATGTGGGTGCACATGGGCGGGATGGGGCCGCGCAGTCCCAAGCTACAGCCCAACGGCGGCATGCCGCAGCCACCCTATCAGATGAAAGACAACCAGGACACGTGGCTCGACCAGACGGACCTGGTGTTCATCGATCCGGTGGGCACGGGTTACAGCCGCGCCAAGACGGTAGAAGTGGCGCGACGCATGAACGGCGTGCAGGGCGACATCCAATCGGTGGGCGAGTTCATGCGGATGTACGTCGTGCGGAACAACCGCGAGCTGTCGCCGCTGTTCATCGCGGGTGAGAGTTATGGAACCTTCCGCGCGGCCGGCCTGGCGGGCTACCTGATCGACAGGGGCATCGCGTTCAACGGCGTGGTGCTGATCGGAACGACGCTGAACCTGGAAACTATCTGGAGCCGCAGCGACGACCTGGTCTACGAGCTCGAGCTGCCGACTTATGCAGCCGACGCCTGGTATCACAAGAAGGTCGCGGCGGACCTGCAGCGCAAGGATCTGAAATCGTTCCTGAAAGAGGCGGAGGGCTTTGCCACGGGCGAATACGCCGCCGCGCTCTCGAAGGGCGATCAACTCTCGGCAGCCGACCGCAAGATGACGATCGACAAGTTGGTGCGGTACACCGGCCTCGACGCGCACTATCTGGACGAGACTAACCTCCGGTTCGACGTACAGCATTTCACGCGGCAGTTACTGCGCGACCGGCAGCTATCCATTGGGCGGTACGACGGTCGGCTGACCTCGCCGGCGCCGCTGAACGTGGGAGAGACTGGGGAGGGCGATCCGTCGAGTACGCTGATCACGCCGCCGTTTACGGCAATCCTGACTAACTACCTGCGGTCCGAGTTGGCGTGGAAGACGGACATGTATTACTACCCCAGCGGCGGCGTCCAGCCCTGGGACTACGGGGTGCAGAACGGCTTCGGCGACACGACCAGCATGCTGCGGAATGCCATGACGAAGAACCCCTATATGAAGGTCATGATTGCCGCGGGTTACTTCGACCTGGCGACGCCATACTACGCGGTGGAGCACACGTTCAATCACATGGGTCTGCATCCGGAGATGCATAAGAGGATTACGTGGGATTACTACCAGGCGGGGCACATGCTGTACATCGACAGCGATTCGCATGCGAAGTTGAAGAAGGATTTTGCGGAGTTTGTGTCGAGCGCACTGCCGAAGGCGGAGTGACGATTTACTGAGGCGATTCGGCGAGCGGGTTGCGCAGGCGGAAGAAGAACGCGGCAGCGGCGAATTGCATCGCCATCCCGAAGATCACCAGGACCGGCAACGATAGGCCGTAGAGCCAGCCCATAACGGCGCTGCCTAGGAACCAGGCGATGCCGTAGACTCCGTTGAATGCGCCGAACGCGGTGCCGCGCTTGTTCATCGAAACCACCTGCGCGATACCGGAACGAAGGCAGGCATCTTGCGCGCCCAATCCCGTGGCCCAGCAGGCCATGCTGGCGATGGCTCCCGCTTCACCGCCGAGAAAGCCCAGCGGTAAAGCGGCCAACGACACCAGCAGGCCTAGCGACAACACCACGATTCCGAAGCGATCAAAGAGGCGTCCGAAGATGAGCGCGGTCAGGCCATTGACGCCCATCGCGCCGGCATACAGTAAAGGGATCACGGCCGGTTTTACGACCTGCGTTTTCTGGAAATGGAAGGCGAGCAGGGGGAAGTCCACGAAGCCGCAGGCCAGCAGGGCTGCCGCGCCGACGTACATCCAATAGATGTGGGGAAGCGTCTGCTGTTCGGATTGGCGCGGCGCACGCGTACCGGCCTGCGGATACAGCAGACGCGCCACCAGCAATGCGATCAGCGCGCCGGCCGCAGGGATTCCCAGGCGCAGAAACGCGGGACCGAAGTGCTGGTATTGCGCCACAGCCATCGCCATCAGCAAGGGACCGATCATGGCGCCGGTCTGGTCCATGGCGGCGTGCACTCCGAATCCCCAGCCATGGCCGATCTTGCTGGTGGCCTCGGAAAGCAGGACGTCGCGCGCGGGTCCACGGAGGCTCTTGCCGGTGCGCTCCGCGACTACCAGCAATGCCGCGGCTTGCCAACTGCCGGCAAAAGCCATGGCCGGGACCACCACCAGGTTCAGGACATATCCAAAAATGGCAAAGCCCCAGTAGGCGCGCGTGCGATCGATCAAGCGGCCCGAAAAATATCGGAGGCTGGCGCCGATCATCTCACCAAGACCGGAGATGATGCCTACCTCGAAGGCGTTCGCGCCGAGGTCCTTCAAGAACGGGCCGACTATGCTATACGCGCCCTCATAGGTCATGTCGGCGAACAGACTGACTACTCCGAGACAGACGATGAAGCGGAGAGCGTAAGACCGTTCCTGTGGCGTGGCGGTCACATTCCGTACTCCGTGAATCTAGTTACCGATGCCAAGTAGGATACCCGGAACGCTACGATCTTCTATCAGGACTTCCCCAACCGAGAGCATCCCAAGCACCAGCAGCAGGCCCACGGCAGCATACCGGATGGTCTTGGGAGCGAAGTGTTCCTGAATCCATTCGCGGACTCCGGCGCCGATCGACGCGGCCAGCGCGCCCTTGGTTACCATGGCGGCCACGGCGCCGGCCCAGACCAGCAACGGAGCGCCGAACCGCGCCGCCATCGTGGCCGCGGTGATCTGTCCGACGTCTCCCCATTCCGAAAAGAAGATGGCGGCGAACGACACCAGCGCCGCGCGCGAGGCGGGATACTCTTTCTTCGACTCCCGCTTATCCGGCTTCCGCCAAAGGGCGTAGGCGATAGCGAAGAAGTTGATGGTGGTGACGGCCGCCACGGCCAACGGCGGTAGCTTCGAAATCGCTTTACCCACCAGCACGGCCACTCCCATCTTGGCCATGAAAGCTACTGCCATGCCGCACAGAATGGGCACGGTGCGATAACGCGTGGCCAGCACACCAGTCGTGTAAAGCAGTTTGTCGCCGACGATCTCGGCGGCAAATACTGCACCATATGTCGCAAAGAAAATCGGGAGCATAATCCACCTAAATCGCGTCCGAAACCGACGGGAGAGGAAAATCTGTAGCTACCAGCGCGGGGGCGATCATCATGCCGCCCTCGAGACCGCGGACGCGCATCGCTGGGCCCAGCCGCTTGGTATTTTTGAGCAGCCGCACGGGGCTTTCGAGGAAGCGGAAGTTCATCACCGGGGTGGTGATTTTACCCTTCTCGATCAGGAACACGCCATCGCGCGTCAAGCCGGTCTGCTGCAGCGTCTGCGGATTGACGCCGCGAATGTACCAGAAGTGAGTGATGAGAAGCCCGCGATCCATTGACGCGATCAGGTCGTCGAGCGTCGCATCGCCGCCTTCCATGATAAGACTGCCGGCGCCCCCGAATCCGAAACCGCCACCGCCGCCGCCGCGGCCGCCACCACCTCCGCCGGGCGTCGGCTGCTTACCGGTTTTCGCGGCCCAATATCGATCGTAGGCGAGATTCGCGACGACACCTTTGTCGATCCAGGTGATGGCGCTGGTGGGGAGTAAGTCGCCGGTCCACGGCGAGGAGGGCTGCCGGGGATCGAACGGATCGGAGCGTAGCGTTACAAAATCGGGAAAGACTTTTTCGCCCAGCAGGGTACCGCCGCCGCGCTTGCTCAGGAAGTTGCGGCCTTCTTCCACGTTACGCGCGGAGAAGGCGCCGGCGATGAGGCGCACCAGATCGCCAGCGGCGGTGGGCTCCAGCACCACGGTGTAGTTGCCGGGTTCGAGCCGCTGCGGATTCTTCCAGCGGACGCACTTCTCGATGGCGGTGGCGGCGAGGCGCGCGCTGTCGATCTCGGAAAGGCGCATCGACGGCTGGCCGGCCCAACCGGAGCTGGAGCCATCCGGCATGCGCACCGTGGTGGTCATCTGCGAGTCGCTCGAATTGTGATAGCCGAACAGGCCCGCCTTGTTGGCGATGGCGGTGATCCGGTGCGACCTTTCGATGAGGCCGGCCGCGACTTGTCTCTGCTTGAGTGCGGCGTCGATGACAGTCTTGACGTGCGGAATCATCTCGGGCGCGCGGGCGAAGGCGGTGCGCTCATCGAAGTCGTTAGTGGCGGGAAATTTCTGCGGACCGACGGGTGGAAGCTTCTCGGGATTGGGCGGCGCGATGGCGGCGAGCTCTTCCGCCTTCTTCACGGCGGCCCGCAGGGACACGTCGTCGAGGTCGTTCACCCCCATGTCGCCGGTGCGGGCGTCGCGCGTCACGGAGATGGCGACGTTGTGCCGGAGATTCAGCGATGCGGTGGTGATGCCGTTGTTGGCGAACCGTGTGTAGGCCTGCTCGGAGGCGGTGATGGTCACCTGGCATTCCGGGAAAGTCGAGAACCCAAGTACCTTCTGAGCGAGCTTCTGTGATTCGTCGCGTGTGAACATTTGGATTAGTCCGTAAGCAGAACGTTGACCTGGCGGAACCGCGTCGGCGAACAGCCGTGGCTGATCGAGTTGATCTGCGTGGGCTCGCCCTTGGCGTCTCCGGTGAGGCCGAACTGGCGCCAGTAGGCCGTCCCTGCCGTGCCGTCGCACGCCTGCCAGAAATCGGGAGTGCGTCCCTGATAGGCGACGCGCGAAATCATGCCGCGCTTCTTGCCGCCCTTGATTTCCCAAAACGCGTCGCCGCCGAACTGGAAGTTGTAGCGCTGTTGATCGATGGAATAATTGCCGGTGCCGTCGATCAGCACGCCGTCGTCGATTCCCGAAATCAGGCTGTCGAGCGTGGTGTCGCGCGGCCCCGCCTTCAGCCACACGTTGGGCATGCGCTGGAACGGGACCGTCGCCCAGGAGTCGGCCTGGCAACAGCCGTGCGATTCCTTGTCGCCCATCAGGGACGCCTGTTCCCGGGTGGTCTGATAGTTGCGGAAAATGCCGCGGTCGATGATGGTGAACTGGGTGGCCTTGACGCCATCGTCGTCGTACCCGGTGGTGCCAAGGGCGCGCGGCGACGTGCGATCGCCCATGATGGTGACGTGCTCGCTCGCGATGCGCTTGCCGACCTTGTCGAGCGTGATGTAGCTGGTGCCGGCGTAGTTGGCTTCGTAACCCAAGGCGCGATCGAGCTCCGCCGGATGCGCCACGCTTTCGTGAATCGTCAGGCACAGATGGCTGGGCATCAGGATCAGATCTTTCTTTCCGGGCCTGACCGCGGGGGCGCTGAGGTGCTCGAGAACTTCCTCGCGGATGCGCTGCGCATTCTCCTCGAGATTCATTTCCGGCACGTACTCCCATCCCGCCGAAGCCTGCGTGGGGGCGTAACTGCGGCTGCGAGATATGCCGCTCTCGCGATCCACGGCGCTGGCGTTCACGTTGCCATAAATCTGCAGGATGAGTTGCTGGATGGATGAGCCTTCCGTGGACGCGAAGTACTTGTCCTCGCTGCGAAGACTCAGGGTCGCGGCACCGCTGAAAACTCGCGTGTTCTTCTTGACCTCCTCGGCGGCGCGCCGCAGAAGGTCCAGCTTCTCGGCCATGGGAATCGCGAACGGATCTTTTTCATGCGGCGTCTCCCAGCGGTCGCGATAGGCTTTGACGGCCGCGAGGACCACGGGTTTCGGCTGGATAGTGGCATTCGCTTTGGCGATGACGACCGCCTCGCCGGTGACGCGGGCGATCTCCTCCGCGTTCACGACGGGCGAAGACGCAAAGCCCCAGGCGCCGTTCACGATCATGCGCACGCCAAACCCGAAGCTCGAATCCTCGGACACGTTCGGCACGGCCAGGGTGCGGCTGGTTCCGCGCTCGGGAGCAAGCCGCAGGCCGATGCGTTGGTCGCGCAGGCGGATGATGCGGATGTCGCCATACGTGGCCTTGAGCTTCCTGGCCTCGCGCAGCGCCACATCGCCCAGCTTCTCGAGTTCGGGGGAAGGCGTCTTGGAATCTTTCGGGGCCGCGAACAGGTTTCCAGCGGCGGCAGCGGACGCAGCGATGAAGTGCCGGCGAGTGAGCATATGGTTTTTTATTCTATCGGATCGATGGGGAATTGCGCTCTACTATCCATGGACGGACTTCGCGCCATCAAGGTACAATCACGCACGATGAGACGATTCACATCCTGGCTGTTGTTTCTGGCCCTTGCGCTTGGATTTTCCGGAGGACGGATGCGCGCGTTCCAGGCGCCAGCGGGAAGATCCACTCCGGGCCTCGCACCTGCCGAGGCTTCGGCGTTCGACTTCTCTAGTAGCGAGATGCGGCCGCTCATCGAAGGATTCGCCGCGGACCGCGGCAATATTCTCCGCACCTTCAACGTCGAAGGCTCGCCGGTACGAGCGGCGAGGGTTAGGCAGTTCTACATCGACTGGCAGGGCCGCCTGTCGAAGCTGAACTTCGATGCGATGAGCCAGGACGGGAAGGTCGAGTACATCCTGCTCCGGAATCTGTTGGCTCACGAGTTGCGCCGGCTGGAACTGGATGCGCAGTCCGATGCGCAGACGGCGTCTTACGCTCCGTTCTCGCAGACCATCATTCAGATGGAGGAGACGCGCCGCAGAATGGAGCCGGTGAACGCGGAACGGTCAGCCGAGACGCTCACGGCCCTGCCGCGGCAGATCGAGGACGCGCGGCGGACGATCGACGCGGCGATGCGCAACGATACCAGTCCGGAAGCGACGCGGAACCGAAGGATCGTCGCCAACCGCGCCGCGGCCAATGTCAACGCCCTGCGGAATACACTGCGCAGTTGGTTCACCTTCTATAACGGTTACGATCCGGTGTTCGGCTGGTGGAATGCGGAGGCGTATCAACGGGCCGACGCGTCGCTCCAGACTTACATCACGTATCTGCGCGAGCGGGTCGCCGGACTCCGGACTGGCTCGGGGGACTCGGCAGCGGCGGCGGCGCCCGGGGGACGCGGCGGAGGAGGCGGTGGTCGCGGCGGCCGGGGAGGGCAGGCAGTCGGTGGCGGAGCAGTCGTCGGCACTGCCGGCGCACGGGCGGGAGAGACCGACGACATCATCGGCAATCCCATCGGGCACGACGGCCTGATGAACGAATTGGCCTACGAGATGATTCCGTACACCCCGGAGGAACTGATCGCGATCGCCGAGAAGGAATTCGTGTGGTGCGAAAACGAGATGAAGCGCGCCTCACGCGAGATGGGCTTCGGCGACGATTGGAAGCGCGCGCTCGAGAAGATCAAGACCATGCACGTGGAGCCGGGCAAGCAGCCCGACGTGATCCGCGACCTGGCCAACGAAGCTATCAAGTTCCTGGACGACCACGATCTCATCAACATCCCGCAACTGGCGCGCGACACCTGGCGGATGGAGATGATGACGCCCGAGCGGCAAATGGTGAATCCGTTCTTCACCGGCGGCGAGGTGATCAGCGTTTCCTTTCCGACCGACGCCATGACCTTCGAACAGAAGCTGATGAGCATGCGGGGTAACAACACACCGATGTCGCGGGCTACGGTTTTCCACGAGCTGATCCCGGGCCATCACCTGCAGGGCTTTATGGCGGCGCGCTACAAGCCGTACCGGCCGGTGGTGGGGGGCACGCCATTCATTACCGAGGGATGGGCGCTCTATTGGGAGCTGCTGATGTGGGACCTGAAATTCCAGAAGACGCCGGAGGACCGCGTGGGCGCCCTGTTCTGGCATATGCACCGCTGCGCGCGGATCATCTTCTCGTTGAGTTTCCATCTGGGCAAGATGAGCCCGGACGAATGCATCAACTTCCTGGTGGAGCGGGTCGGATTCGAGCGGGAGAATGCCGCTGGTGAGGTCCGCCGTTCGTTCGCCGGCAACTACGGACCTCTCTATCAGGCTGCCTACCTTTTGGGTGGCATGCAACTCCACGCCCTGCACAAGGACCTGGTGGATTCGGGCAAGATGACGAATCGCCAATTCCACGACGCGGTACTTCGCGAAAATCGGATTCCCGTAGAGATGATTCGGGCGAGTCTGACTAAGCAGCCGCTGACACGGGATTACAAGACTAGCTGGAAGTTCTATGAGGAGAAGCCAGCCGGCCGATAGCTGAGTGGCGTAACGAGGTGTTTATGATGTATCTTACGCGGCGATTCATGCTGATCTTGTCTCTGGGTGGCGCGCTCTTGCGTGGGGCTACGCTACCGGTTCCGGCGCCTGAGCTCGACTTGCCGGCGAGCGCGACAGGTCAGCAGACGGCGGTATTCGCCGGCGGGTGCTTCTGGGGTGTGGATGCGGTGTTCAAGCACGTCAAGGGAGTCACGAAAGTCGTCTCGGGGTATGCCGGTGGACCGGCCGCGACGGCTGACTACGAAACTGTAAGCTCAGGCCGTACCGGTCATGCCGAATCGGTCCAAATCACTTTCGACCCCGCCCAGATCACCTATGGACAACTTCTCCGCGTGTTCTTCTCCGTCGCACACGATCCCACGGAATTGAACCGCCAGGGGCCGGATGAAGGTACGCAATACCGGTCAGCAATCTTCTATGTGAATGAGGACCAGAAGCGGGTCGCCGCAGCCTATATCGCGCAGCTCAATCAGGGAAAGGCTTTTCGCCGGTTGATTGTCACCCAGGTTGTGCCATCCAAGGGTTTCTATGACCTTCCGAAACTCGACCAGCCCGCTGAAAACGCTGTTGATGCCGGCCTGCGCCTGCGCCATCGACCCGCCGGGTTTGAGCCGGCCGACGAGGTATAGCCAGGAATCGTCCCAGCGCTGGGTGCCATCCCAGTTGGGCGTTATTTGCGGCTTGAAGGAGAGCGGCACGTAGGCCGCCGGCTCGTCGCCGAGAGTGGTGCCGGTGAAGCCCGGCGGCGTCACTCCGACGATGGTGAAGATCTGGCCGTTGACCTTGATGGGCTGATTGAGGGTCCCGGGCTCGCCACGCAGGCGGTCGTGCCAATAGCCGTAGCCAAGCACGGCGACGGGATTTCCGCCATTCTGCAGATCGTCTTCGGGCCCGATAGTGCGGCCCATGAGAGGCTGCACGCCCAGCAGGGGAAAGTACCCGCCTGAGGCCACGACCACCTTGGCCGAGATCGTCTGATTGCCGTACGCCAGGTTGGCGCCGAGGCGGCGGAAGGCCGCGAGGCCGGCCAGACCCTCGGGCCGCTTCTCGATCTCACGGAACATCCGGTAACTGAAAATGTAATCGATCGGACCGGCGCTGTTGGAGGAGTTGCGCCCGCCTTTCGTGTTGGCCGGTGAGGTCAAAAGCACCAGTTGCTCGGGATGCGGGATGGGGAGCGAGCTGAGGATCATCTGGTGAAGCAGTGAGAAGATGGCGGTATTGGCGCCGATGCCCAGCCCGAGCGACAGCACCACGACCAGGCTCAAGAGAGGGGCTTTGGACAGACTGCGGACGGCATAGCGTATCCGGTTCAGCATGCTGGTTCCTTGTCAATCAATACGCTCGAGCGGAGCGAAAGTTACCAACTTTCTTGAACTACTTGCGAACGAACAATGAGATCGCCATTCCAAACCCGATGCCGATCACGATCCACCGGACGGCAGTGCGTCCCACGCGGCGGGCGACTCCGGCGCCTCCCCAGCCACCGGCAATGGCGCCGATGGCCATGATCAGAACGTACGGCCAGTAGACCATCCCGGCCCAAATGAAATAGGCCGCCGCGATGCCGTTGACGCTGCCGCCGAACACCACCTTGAGGCTGTTCATCTCGTGGATGTCTTTCAGCCCCAGGATGCTGAGGGCGGCGAGCATCAGGATCCCGATGCCGGCGCCGAAGTAACCACCGTAGATGCCGACCCCGAGTTGGAACAGCATCGCTCCGGCCAGCCAGGAGCCGGAGTGGCGCACGCCGGGTTGAGCCGTCTTCAGTTTCCGCTGGACTGGCTCCTGCGCAATGAATAGTAAGGTGGCGAAGAGGATGAGGAACGGCACAAGGCGATCGAAAGTGGAGGCGGGGGTCCAGCGCAGCAGCAGGGCGCCGCTGATTCCACCTACAAGACTCGGCACGATCAGCCAGCGGAATCGCGGCTCGGCATCGCGCAACTCGCGGCGATATCCCCAGACACTGCCCACCGTCCCCGGCCAGATGGCGACGGTGCTGGTGGCGTTGGCGGTGACGGAATTCAGACCTAGCCAGATGAGCGTCGGAAACGAAACCAGGGTGCCACCGCCCGCCACCGAGTTGATGGCGCCGGCGAGAAAGGCCGAGCCAAACGCTGCCAGGGCATGCCAGAAATCGAGGGTGTGCAACTTCTGAGGATATCGCGATGTGAGCTGTGTCGCGGCAGCGCGCGTTATCATGAAGAAAAGTGCCCGGCGTCTACATCTCTTATCCGTTCTGCGCGCAAAAGTGTACCTACTGTAACTTCGCGTCGGGAGTGTTTCCGCGCGAGTTGGAGCAGCCCTACCTTGCAGCGTTGCAGCGGGAAGTGTGCGCGCACACCTGGGCGTGGCGGCCGGACACGGTGTATCTGGGCGGAGGCACGCCGAGCTCGCTCGACCCCGCGGAGTTGGCGGCCGTGTTGCGACTGATTCCGGGGCGGCCTTGGGCGGAGGCGACAATCGAAGCCGCTCCCGGCGGGATCACCATCGAGAAGGCTCGGGGCTGGAGGGCCGCGGGGATCAATCGTGTGAGCTTGGGAGTGCAGTCGTTCGTGGATGCGGAAATCCGTCGGACGGGGCGGAGGCATTCGGCGGCAGTAGTGGCTTCCGAGATTCAGCTTCTGCGCGACGCGGGAATCGGGAGCATCAATATCGATCTCATCGCGGGGCTCGCGGGGCAAACGGAGGCGGGGTGGCGCACGTCGCTCGATTGGATCGAGCGGATGGCGCCCGAGCACGTTTCGGTCTACATGCTGGAGGTGGATGAGGACAGCCGGCTCGGCCAGGAGATGCTGCTCGGCGGCGTCCGGTATGGGGCGGCGGATACGCCCGATGAAGAACAGGTAGCCGCGTTCTATGAGATGGCAGTGGAGCGGCTGGCGGCGTGCGGGATTACGCGGTACGAGATTTCCAACTTCGCGCGCGCGGGGTTCGAATCGCGGCACAACTTGAAATACTGGAGACTCGAGCCGTACGTGGGATTCGGCGCGGATGCGCATTCGTTCGATGGCGTCGAGCGGTGGTCGAATGCGGAAGAGGTCTCCGAGTATGTGGCTGGGCCGGCGAATTCCCTGCCCCACGCGGGTCACCGGGCCTGCGTCGAAGAGGAAAAATTCTTCGTCGGGTTGCGGTTGATGGAAGGTGTGCGGCCGCTGGCGGAGGAGTGGCGGCGGTTCGAGGAGCCGATTCGCAGGTTTGTGGATTTAGGGCTGCTCGAAACGGCGGGCGGGATGCTGCGGCTGACAAACCGCGGAGTGCTGCTTTCGAACGAAGTGCTCCAGGAGTTTCTCACGACATGATCGACCTGCGCAGCGATACCGTGACCAGGCCTACCGCCGAGATGCGGCGCGCCATGCTCGAGGCCGAAGTGGGCGACGACGTTTACGGCGAAGACCCGACCGTCAACCGGCTGGAGCAGCGCGCGGCCGAGATCGTGGGAAAGGAAGCGGCGCTGTTCGTCCCAACCGGCACTATGGGGAATACCATCGCCGTCAAGCTATTGACCGAGCACGGGCAGGAAGTGATCGCCGATTCGCGAGCGCACGTGCTGGATTACGAGCTGTCGATGGTGGCGTGGTTTTCCGGCTGCGTGATCCGCGCCATTCAGACCGACGACGGGATTCTCTCGTGGGAACAGGTGAAGCGCGCCATTCGACCGCTCTCGCCGTACTCGGCGCCCACCGGCCTGGTGACCATCGAGAACACGCACAACATGCACGGCGGCACGGTCTACCCGATGCGGACGATTCGCGAGATCGCGGACGGCACGCATGAGCGCGGGCTGAAGGTCCACTTGGACGGTGCGCGCATCTTCAACGCGGCGGCGGCCACGGGACTGCCGGTGCGGGAGATTGCGGCGCCGGCCGACACCGTGATGTTCTGCCTGTCGAAAGGTCTGGGTGCGCCGGCGGGATCGATCCTGGCCGGGCCGGCGGACCTGATGGCGAAGGGGCGGCTCTATCGCAAGCGCCTGGGCGGCGGCATGCGGCAGGTGGGCGTGCTGGCGGCGGCGTGCCGGATCGCCATGGAAGAAATGCCGAAGCGGCTCGCGGACGACCATTGCAACGCGAAGTTTCTGGCCGAGGGGCTGGCGCGCACACCGGGAATCCACGTGGATCCGGCGCGCGTGCAGACCAACATCGTCGTGTTCGACGTGAGCGGCACGGGGATCGCGCCCACCGACGTCAGCGCCCGACTGCGCGAGCGCGGCGTACTGATGAACGCGATCAACGACCGGCAAGTGCGTGCCGTGACCCATTACGATGTCGACCGCGAGGCCTGCCGGAAGGCTCTCGATGCAGTGACGGAGGTGGTGGCGTGAACTATCGCAAGCTCGGAAGAACGGATTGGGACGTCAGCGAAATCGGGTACGGCGCGTGGGGGATCAGCGGCAAGCAGTGGCTGGGTGCGAAGGATGACGAGTCGCTGCGGGCATTGCGGCGCGCCATCGAACTGGGCCTCAACTTCATCGACACGGCGCTGGCTTACGGCGAGGGGCACAGCGAACGGCTGGTGGGACAAGTGGTCCGCGAGACCGGCCACAAGATTTACGTCGCCACCAAGGTTCCGCCGAAAAACCGGCTGTGGCCGGCGCGGCCCGGGATTCCGATTTCCGAAGTCTTCCCGCAAGACTACATCCTGCATTGCGCCGACGAGAGCCTGGGCAACCTGCAACTGGACGCGATCGATCTGCTGCAGCTTCACGTCTGGAACCCGGAGTGGATCGACGCCGACGACTGGCGCAGCGCGTTCCGCGAGTTGAAACGCTCGGGTAAAGTGCGGGCAGTGGGGATTTCGATTAACGATCACGATCCCGATTCCGCGCTGGAGCTGGTGCGAACGGGCCTGATCGATACCGTGCAGGTAATCTACAACATTTTCGACCAGACACCGCAGCGGAGCTTATTCCCGCTTTGTAGGAAGGAGAATGTCGGAGTGCTGGCGCGCGTGCCCCTGGATGAGGGTGCGCTCACCGGCAAGATCGACGAGAACACGACGTTCCCGCCGGGCGACTTCCGCGAATTCTACTTCCGCGGAGATCGCAAGAAGCAGGTGGCGGAGCGTGTGACCGCGCTGCGGGAGGAACTCGGTCTGCCGGACGGCCTGGCGGATCTGGCGCTGCGGTTTTGTTTGTCGGACCCGGCGGTGTCGAGCGTGATTCCGGGAATGCGGTCGGTGCGGCATGCGGAAGAGAATGTCGCGCTGTCGGACCTGGGGCCGCTGCCGGCGGAGACGCTGGCGGTGCTGAAACGGCACGCGTGGGACAGGAACTTCTATAGTTAGTCACCAACTCCAAGTCATGTTAGTCGCCGAGCGCACAGAATCGCAACCCTAAGATATGCGGGGCTCGCAGAGCAACTTCGCTATCCCAACTTCCGGATGGGCGACGATCCGGACGGAGACTCAGATCAATTTACACAGCGAATGGCTACGCGGGCGGATTTCGGTGTGTCGTCTCTAGGCGTGCGGACATGCAATCATGTGAGCTATGACGGTTGCCCCTTTCGAGGAACGCGTCTCGTTGAGATGCGAAGCCATACGAGATGGCATGCGGGGAATTGCCCGCCGCTTGGAGAGTGGCGATGAATCCCAGCTGATTTACTGGATCAAGCAGAACGAGCTCGGTTGCACCGTACGCCCACTTCGCCGTCATCCAAGATACGCGCTGGGAAGGTTGACGCTGCCCGTTGAGGCGCGGCCACTTGTCGACGAGTGGATAACCCTCGTCAAGGTCGAGAACATCAGAAGCATCATGTCTTTAATGCACGACTCAGATCTCGCATGTTACCGTCAGTTGGGCTTCAGAAATGAAAACCTACTAGATCATCTTACCGATGCCGGTTTTGAGATTGCACCCTGTCCGTACGAGGATCCTCACTACAAGAGTTCGTCGCCTCAAGAGAAGCTCGCGACCCTTCTTGAGGTCAGAGAACAAGCACTGATCGCTTTCAGAAAGCTCCCCAAGCCCGTGCTAATCATGTGCAGCTCAGGAATCGACCGATCGGCCCCGGTCGTAGCGTTCATTGTTGAGACTGAGTCTGTTGCAAATCATTAACCGAGCAAAGAACCCCGGCACAGAAGCCCGGATGGCGCTGCACGTCGTCGTGACCATGTTGCCTGCTGGTAATACGGCCTCGTGGACTTGCTCCCGAATGACGCGCAACCAGGGCCGGAATCCGACGATCCGGATCGTGTCCGTGATCTCCCAACGGGGGGTGAGGCGAAGCGGCCGCGGTACACGCGCTTGACGCGATACCATCAGTCGTGATTTCGAACGATCCATTGCTGTGGCTGTTCGGCGACAGTTTCGCGAAGCGTCTACATTTTGAACTGGGAAACAGGAATGTCCTCTGGTCGAGGCTTGTCCGGCGCTTGCAGGAGGACTCCACGTTGGCAGATAGGTGGCGCGCCTGGATACGAGATTACGAGTCGCTCCTGTTGAACCCTCAAGACGCTCCTGCCAAGGTTCGGGCGGATCTCCACATCAACGAGTACGACTTCTGTGCGGAGGTGCTGGATGTATTCGCCGAGATTTGTTCCGTGTTGCGTCTATCCGCGCTGGGTGCCTCGGATTTTGAAGTAAAGCTTCCCATACCGGGGCATAGATGCCCCGATTTCGTGTGTTTGCTGGGTGGGAAGCGGACCGCAGTCGAGGTCAAAAACCTGCGCGTGCACCGGTTCGCCGAAAAGGTCATGCTTGATCACTATTACGACACCGCCCTGAAGAGAGGTGTCGCGCATCCTCACGCACTTGTGCTGCACAAGAGCACCCGAACAAGTCTCGGGCGCGACGAGAACAGCGAGACGGAGCTCCGGGATATTGTGGATCGTTTGCTCGACTTCGAAGCGGACGTGGACCACGAACTTCCGTTGGCCAGCGGCGCGGTCGTTCGGTTTCGGCTAGAACGTGGCGGTGACGCTCGGGCGGTTGAGGCGGTGACCATTACCGATATCGAGGCTGGCGACATTCTTGCACCGGAGATCCGAGGGAAGATCCTCCGGAGGGCAAAGGAGTCGATCCCACAACTCTATTCCAGCGTGGTCGCCGACGTACAAAGGCGCGTACTCGCCATGCGCTGGGATTTGCCTTGGTATGACATGCTCCGACCCGCAGGTGTCAGTGAGATTCTCCGGGCGGACTTCGACGGGCTCTGGGCGAGTTGCGACTGCCAAGTTGAGGTGTTGATCTTCACCGACGCCAGCGTTGAGCTGAACACTATCTTGCCTTGACCGTAGCTCCGCGACCTGGAGTCGAACTGCACCAAGCGCTTGAAAGTGGGGCGGAGACGGACAACGAACGACCGTGCACACTAAATCGCTCCCGAAATATTACGCGATCCGGAAATTGAGATCGCCTGGGCCCAAGCCTAGTCGGGGCAGCATGACCGGTTTAGTACCCAACAAACCCCGATCATCATTCAACCCGATCCCGCCAATAGCCGGGGCGGCGACGTCCATGGGCCACAGCAATGATCTCGATACCAGCGGCGGTTTCCCGAAAGACGACGAGGTAGGGAAATCTCTGAAGCACCATCCTGCGCGTGCCGAATGCGTATTCGGGAGACTGCCCGGGGTGACGCCCAATTCGCTCGATCGCGCGGTCAAGCTCATCCACAAACATTTCCGCAGCCCGCACGCTACGCAGGCGGTACCATTCCGTGGCTACTTCGGCTTCCTCCAATGCGGCAGGGTGAATTCGAACGGATGCGGGGCTCACCGCTCAAGTCGAAACCGGAGACGGCGGCGTGCCTCCTCCCAGGGGATGAGTTCAACGGCTCCGCTATCGATCTGCTGAAGACGCCGATAGATCTCGTCCCGCCAGGCTTCTTCCGCGGCCTCGTCGACGGCATGATCGAGGCTGCTAATCAAAGAGTCGATCAGCGCAGCGCGAGCCTCAGGCGGTAAGGCCAGCGCGTCTCTTAGCAGTTCTGCCGCATCTCGTTGCACAACTCAATTCTACCGCCGGTCACCAGGCGAGTTCTGAAGCTCGTGCCGTTCTGACCGAGGCCCTGACATTGTTTTTCGAGGTGGCTGACGTTTCGGAGATGAGGTCTTGCCTTCCCAACCCCAAGCAGTCTATAACTTCTCTATTATCAGGTCTTCTTGCCTGAAATGGCTCCCATCCCAGGAACACCGTGCCACAATGAGGCCAGAGGACGGCAGGGTCCTGAGTGCCGGGAAAATTGGGTTCGTTCCGTCAAATCGCCCCGGAAGACGCTCATAACGCCCAAGCAGCAGCCCCTCGATTTGCTCCACAATACTAATGATGAAACTGCTCCGTCTCTTCCTCTTATTCGCCGCCGCCGCACTCGCGCAGCCCAGCCGCTTTCTGCCGGGGACGCGGCCATTCATCAGTACCGACGCGGCCGCGATCGCCCTCCAGCACGTGCGCACGATCGACGGCACTGGCTCACCGGCGCGTGAGGACCAGACGGTGATCATCGACCATGGAAAAATCGCGGCAGTCGGCGCCGCTTCGACCACGCCCGCTCCGGCCGGCTCGCAGGTGATGGACCTCACCGGCCACACCGTGATTCCGGGGCTGGTGGGAATGCACGAGCACCTGTTCTATCCCTCGGGCGGCGGCATCCCGATGTACAACGAGCACGCGTTCAGTTTTCCTCGCCTGTATCTCGCGACCGGCGTCACGACGGCGCGCACTGCCGGATCGCTCGAACCCTACACCGATCTCAACGTGAAAGAACTCATCGACAGCAGCCGCATGCCGGGGCCGAAGCTGTGGATCACGGGGCCGTATCTGCAAGGGAAGGGCGGCAACATCGGGGCGCAGATGCATGAGCTGAGTGGGCCGGAGGACGCCGTCCGCACGGTGGAATACTGGGCGGCCGAAGGCGTTACCTCGTTCAAAGCCTACATGCACATCACGCGGGCGGAGTTGGAGGCCGCGGTGACGGCGGCGCACAAGCACGGTATCAGGGTCACGGGGCACCTATGCTCGATCGGCTTCCGCGAGGCCGCGGCCATCGGGATCGACAACCTGGAGCATGGGGTGCTGGTGGACCCGAGTTCCATCCCGGGAAGCAGCCGGATGTCTGTCCGGCGCAGACCAGCACGCGCACCGAAGTGGCGCGGCTCGACATCAAAAGCGCGCCCGTCCAGGACATGATCGCCGATCTGGTGAAGCACCGCGTCGCCATCACTTCCACGCTGGCGGTGTTCGAGGCGTTCGACGGCAGCCGGCCGCCACTCGAGCAGCGATTCCTGGACGCAGTCTCACCCGAGGCGGCCATCAGCTATCTGGGATCGCGCTCGCGGGCGCGCGGCGGCGAGGATTCGCCGTCACTCGCTGCGCTCAAAAAAGAGCTGGAGTTCGAGTACGCGTTCGTAAAAGCCGGGGGCTTGTTGATCGCGGGCGCCGACCCCACCGGCAACGGCGGCGCGCTGGCCGGTTTCGCCGACCAGCGGAATATCGAACTGCTGGTGGAGGGCGGGTTCAAGGCGGAGGAAGCGATCCAGATCGCGACTTCGAATGGCGCGAAGTACCTCGGGGAGCAGGACCGGATCGGCAGCGTCGCGCCGGGGAAACAGGCCGACCTGGTGTTGATCGACGGCAACCCGGCAGCACGGATCGCGGATATTCGCAAAGTGAAAATCGTATTCAAGGACGGCGCGGGATACGATCCGGGGAAGCTTCTGGACTCGGTACGCGGAACGGCGGGAATTCGTTAACCCCTCACTAACCCGGTCGCCAATTCGTAATACGGCTGTGAGCATATTTTCACAGTGATGAGGTATACTCTCCTCAATCAGTTGACGTAACGGGGCACGCTCTATACGAGGAGGGGGTATGAAAACGGAGTCTCTCGCTTTACTTTTGTTGCTTGTATCCGCGCCTGCGTTCGCGCAGACGGCGGGCGGCGTAGCCGGCATTTCGGGTGTGGTGCACGATCCATCCGGGTCGGCCGTTCCCAACGCCAAGGTCGTGATTTCGAGCGACGCCCAGGGCACACTGCGCACGGCCACCACCAATTCGGCCGGTGGCTTCACGGCGCCGGCGCTGGTGCCGGGACCGGGGTACAAGGTCACGGTTACCGTCGCCGGCTTTGCGGGATATGAAGCGAACGCCATCGTGCTGCAGGTTGGACAGCAGCTCGACCTGAATGTCCAGTTGACGGTAGCGGCCAACACCACGCAGGTGGACGTGACCGCCGCCACGCCGCTGGTGCAGAGTACGAAGACGGACGTCTCCGACGTGATCGACACCAAGCAGATCGACGAGCTGCCGATCAACGGACGGCGCGTCGACTCGTTCGTGCTGCTGACGCCGGGCGTGACGAACGACGGCACTTTCGGCCTGCTGACGTTCCGCGGCGTGGCCGGGCACAATGCGTTCCTCATCGACGGCAACGACACGACGGAGCAGTTCTACAACGAGAACGCGGGCCGCACCCGCATCTCGTCGCAGATCTCGCAGGACGCGGTGCAGGAATTCCAGGTGGTCTCGTCCAACTTCTCGGCCGCCTACGGACGCGCCATGGGCGGTGTGGTGAACACCGTGACTCGCAGCGGCAGCAACAATTTTCATGGGACGGCTTACTGGTTCTTTCGCAACCGCACGCTGAACGCGCGCGACCGTTATGCCACAATCAACCCGCATGAGGTACGGCACCAGGCGGGCGCCAGCGTGGGCGGGAAGATCATCAAGGACAAGCTGTTCTATTTCTTCAATGGCGATTTCACGCGGCGCAATTTCCCCATGGTTTCGCGCATCAACCGCGCCGGCGTGATCGATCCCAACGCCCAGACGTTTCTGGGCTGCGGCGCTCCGGCAACCCCACAGCAGTGCGCCGCCGTGAATGCGATTCTGCCGCGCTACTTCGGGCTGATCCCGCGGGAGGGCAACCAGGACCTGGGCTTCGGCCGCCTGGATTACCATTTGTCGGACCGGCACAGCCTCAGCGGCAGCTTCAACTATCAGCGCTTCAGATCGCCCAACGGCATTCAGACGGGAATTGTTTCGACCACCGGTTCGGCGATCGGCAGCAACGGCGACGATTCAGTGCGCGTGCGCAATTCCAAGCTTAGTTGGACGGCGGTTCCGAACAGCACCGTCGTGAACGAGTTTCGCTGGGGCTGGTCGACCGATCGGCAGGCCGACACCTTCGACAACGGGCTGCTGCCCGCGGGCATCGGACTGGTCACCTTGACGGTGGCGAGCCAGACCGGTCTGGGCGCCGGCGCCAACTACCTGCCGCGCGTTCAGCCGGACGAACAGCGCTTCCAGTTCGCCGACAATCTCTCCTGGATCAAGGGCAAACACACGCTGAAGTTCGGCGCCGATTTCGCCGACACCAGTGATTACACGTATTTCATCAGCAACGCGTTTGGCGCCTACACGTACCAGACGGTGACTGCGTTTGCCCAGGACTTCTCGGGTCCCAACACGGGCAAGCACTGGCAGACGTACGCGCAGACCTTCGGCAACCCGGTGGTGGACGCGCCCATCCGAGACTATGCGTTCTATGCCGAGGATCAGTTCCGCGCCACCGAAAAGCTGAACGTGACGGTCGGGGCGCGCTACGAGTACGCGCAGCTTCCGCAACCCAAGATTGTGAACCCCGACTATCCGCAGACGGGACATATCAGTACGGGCAAGCGGAACCTGGCGCCGCGCATCGGGATCGCCTACAGCCTGGACGAGAAGACCGTGATTCGCGCCGGCTTCGGCATGTATCACGCGCGCTTCATGGGATCGCTAATCGACAACCTGTTCGCGAACAACGGTATTTACCAGACTGCGATTTCGCTCGCCTCCACCAACGCGGCGCAAGTCGCGGCCGGTCCGGTTTATCCGTTCGCGCTGACGTCGCTGCCCACCGGCGCCAGCCTGAGCGCATCGAACATTCAGTTCGCCGACCCCAACCTGCGCACACCGTACTCCGAGCAGGGAACCCTCGCCATCGAGCGGCAATTTGGCCGCGACATCTCCGTGACGGCCTCCTATATCTGGAGCCGGGGCGTGCAGCTTTACGCCGTGCGCGATCTGAACATGGCTCCCTTGGGACCCAACTTCACTTACACCATCAACGACGACAAGGGCACGCAGGTGGGATACTTCACCACACCGGTGTATATCGGCAAGCGGCCGGACGCGCGCTACGGCGGCGTATATCAGAACGAAAACGGCGTGAACAGTTACTACAGCGGGCTGGCACTGCAGATGCGGAAGCGCTTTTCGCACGGCTTCACGGCGCACGTTTCGTACACTTGGGCGCACGAGATCGACGACGGGCAGTACGACGGGACGAATGCCCTCTTCTTCAGTAACGTCAACAACTACTCGTATAACGGCGACTATAAGTTCGACAAGGGCAGCGGCCGGCTGGATCAGCGGCAGCGATTGGTGTTCTCCTGGATCGCCGCGCCGACCTTCACGCATCGCAGCGGCGCGTTCTGGAAGTACGTCGTGAACAACTGGCAGTTGTCCGCCATCACGACGATGCACAGCGGGAGGCCGACCACGGCCACGCTCCGGACCACGGATACGCCGGTCACCGGGATGCTGTTCAACACCACGCTCAACGGGTTCGGCGGCAGCTTCCGGGTGCCGTTCTGGCCGGTGAACAGCCTCTACACGCCATCGACCTACCGCGCCGACGCGCGTCTCAGCAAGGTGCTTCCGTTCGGTGAGAACAGCCGGATGAAGCTGTACCTCAACTTCGAGGCATTCAACATCAGCAATACGATAGTGGACACGAGTATCACGAACCAGGCGTATACGGAGGCCAGGGGCGTGTTGACGCTGACGCCGACGGCCTATGGCGCAGGAACGGCCTCGGGCGGCTTCCCGGACGGGACGAACGCGCGGCGGGCGCAGGTTAGCGCGCGTTTCACATTCTAGTCGTCTAATGTAATTGACTTCTATCTGAAAGTGTCAAGTTTTCAACTGGCTTTCTGAAGCGGAAACGCTTCGTAAATCAGCAGGTCGAGTTGGGCATCGGTGCGGTCCAGCGCTTGTCGCAGTGGGAACGGTAGA
>JBGPHT010000064.1:0-39860 GCA_041484525.1 Bryobacteraceae bacterium
CCACTAAACGCCGCATCCGTTCGTCCAAGAAGACCGACAAAGAGCGGAAGCGCTGCTGAATGTCCTCGTGGTTCACTACCAAGAGTATAAAACAAAAGCACCTCAAGTTGTTTTAGTAATTTCCTGACAGGCCCTAAGCTGCCGTACCGTATCGATTGGTCTATCGGGATCACGTTGCTGGGCTCCTGCCTTGTCGTTTCTCCCGATGGGGGCGTCGGAATACGGGCGGCAAGCACCGTTTCTCTGTCGGGTTCCCTACGCTTTTCTGACTCGACATTCTTGAAGGCCGGATCATGTTCAAAGTCTGGGCGTTGCAGAGATTCTTTATTGAAGTGCTCTTTATCCTCTATCAGGCTACCGAACGTTTCAAAGCTAATATTCACGCGCACATCGAGCGCGCGCGCAATCTTCCAAAGCGTATCGGTCTTCCAGACGGGATGATTCACATCTTCAAAACGGGAAAACCCAGACTGCTTAGTCCCCACCACGGCCCCAAGTTCTGCCTGCTTCTTGCCGCGCTGTTCCCGTAAAGTCTTGATCTGTGTTGCGATCTTTGTATTTAAGAAGCTCTCTGCATAAGCGTATCGGTAATCGGGGTCCCGAAACTCACCTATCAGATTTTTTCGCAAGTCGCTCATGCGCCCTCCTCGTACTGTCGGCAATCAGTGCTCTTCGATTGTCTTGGGCTCTTTCCTTTGCGTCGGCTGGAATCAGCTTGCGATCCTTCTCTACGGCACCCGTAAGGATAGTGTATTCGTTCGGCCCGAAGGGACCACGGCAGCACATTGGGCGAAGTTGCTTCATGCCCTTGTTGCCCTTATATTTGCGGCAACCGGGGTTTCAGCCATGCTTTGATGGCGTTGTCGCGCCTCAGTCCTGCTAGATAGAAGTAGACCTCTTGTAAAACAATGAAACACAAAGCAAATGGCCATCGGGAACCCAGTCGCCAAACCGATTCCGATGGCCATTTGCCTGTCTTGCCCCTGTAGCTCAGATGGTCAGAGCGCTTGCCTACTAAGCTTGAGGTCGCTCGGTTCGAATCCGGCCAGGGATACCACATTAATCAGCCCCACTGATAGCGCTAACTACCTGTGGGGCCTAACCTCGGGCTTTCGCCAAAGGCTGGGTTTCTACGCCCACAGTCATTTTGGCGGCTTCGCACGAAGAAAGCAAGGTCGAAATGACTTGTCACAACTGCCGTCTGGAGTTGGTGAAGCCTGGCTTTTACGGGAGAAATCAGGTTCAGCGTTGGAAGTGCCAACAATGTGGCAAGCGGTTCGCTGAACCGCAGGCAAAACCCTTTGGTACAGACGTCAGGTTGCCAAAGGAGAAAGTGGTCTCGATTCTCCATTGCCTACTCGAAGGCAATTCGGTTCGCTCAACAGCACGTCTTTGCGATGTTGAGCCAAAGACCGTACTCTCCATGCTGGTTCTAGCTGGCGAGAATTGCGAGCGGATTATGGGACGCCTCATCGCTAACGTGCCCGTGACTGATGTGCAGTGCGATGAGATTTGGGGTTATGTCTACAAAAAAGAAGCGCACAAGCTGCCAATGGAATCCGATGACGATAGCATTGGTGACGCCTATTGCTTTGTCGCCATCGAGCGCCATAGCAAGCTGGTTCTCAACTTCGCTCTGGGCCGCCGCAGCCAGGCAACTACGGATGCTTTCATTGAGGGCCTACGCGCTGCAACGGCTCCGCAGCGCTTTCAGATCGGTACCGACGGATTTAAACCATACGTCTCCGCGATCAGCACCACGCTCAGCGACCGTTGCGACTTCGCTCAGGTCATCAAGGTATATGCCCAAGCTCCGGAAGGCGAGCGCCGCTATAGTCCGCCAGAAGTCGCCACAACAGAGAGAAAAGCGGTCATGGGGAACCCCGACAAGCGGAGGGCTTGCACGTCCCATGTTGAGCGCCAGAACCTCACGATCCGTATCCACACAATGACATCACTACCTGTTACCGTGCGAGAGGCTTCATCTCGTATAAGCTACAAGATGAGCAAATCCACGAAATAGACTTTCCTGGAGGAGAAAAACTGAAATGAATATCGTGCAACGAGGTCTGCTTTCGGCGATCGTCGCGCTGGCATTTTCTGCTGTGGCGAGTGCACAGACGCCCGCCGCAACAAAAGGGGGCCCGCCGCGCCCGGTGCTCTGGGTCACTTCTACAGCATGGCCGGACGGCGGGGAGGTTCCGATGAAAAATGCTGCCCGCGGCGAGAACAAGTCGCCGGCTTTCGAATTCCACTGGAACCTGGGCACAAATCCGGGCACCGCCCCGGAAAGTCTGCAAACCTACGCCGTGATTTTTCATGACATCGAAAACTCCGCGAACAAAACGACAACCGACACTCTCCATTGGACCGCGTTCAATATCCCCGGGACGTCCAAGGGATTGCCGGAGGGACTTGGGGCAGGCGACCTGGCCGATGGGACGCGGAACGGTCCTGGCATTACTGCGTCCCGTGGCGGTTCGCCGGCCTATTTTGGGCCAGGCGCCGGTCCGGGGCCGATCCATCATTACGTGTTCGAGTTCTATGCCCTGGATACGAAGCTGGATCTGCCGGCCAACACGACGCGCGACGAGCTGCTGAAGGCGATGGATGGTCATGTCGTCGGCAAGGCGGCGTGGTTCGGCCGCTTCCATGCGCCTCCCCAATAGACACGAGCCCGTAGAAATCGAAGGAGTCTGATGTCATGCGGATAACCCACGTACTGGCCGCAACGATACTGATCGTGTCTTCGGCGCCCGGTCAGTCCACCAACAATCCATTTCCCGAGCCGATTCCCGCGGCCGACGGCGCCATCATCGTGAAGTTCGTCGAGTTCGCGGCGATTCCCGACATCAGCGGCGAGGCGCCGCGCATGATGCGGCTCGTCGACGAGCCGGGCACGCATCGCTTGTTCGTCAGTACCATGCGCGGCCCGCTCTATAGCGTGAGCTACGACGGCAAAACCGTTACGGAGTATCTCGATGTGAACGCGCCGGATTGGGGCGTGAAGGTCCAGTTCGCGGGACACGAACGAGGAGTCCAGAGCATGGCTTTCCATCCGCAGTTCGACCGGCGCGGCACACGCGGCTACGGCAAGTTCTACACCTACACCGACACTGCCGATATGACGCCGAAGGCCGACTTCCTGCCGAGCGGCGCCGGCCATACGCATGACACGGTGCTGCTGGAATGGACGGCGAAGAATCCGCAGGCCGCCACGTACGACGGCGGCCCGCCGCGCGAGATATTCCGGGCCGCGAAGCCGTTTTCGAATCACAACGGCGGACTGATTGCTTTCAATCCGCTGGCGGCGCCCGGCAGCGCCGACTACGGCTTGCTGTATGCCGGGGTGGCCGACGGCGGCAGCGGAGGCGACCCGTACAAGCACGCTCAGAATCTGGAATCCGCATTCGGCAAGATTTTTCGAATCGATCCGCGCGGCTCCAACAGCGCCAACGGAAAATACGGCATTCCAGCGGCAAACCCCTTCGTCAAAAACGTCAAACCTGGAACGCTCGGCGAGATCTACGCGTTCGGCTGCCGGAATCCGCAGCGCTTCTCGTGGGATTCCAAGAACGGCAACATGATCATGGCCGACATCGGCCAGAACGTCGTCGAGAAAGTTACCCTGGTCACGGCCGGCGCCAACCTCGGCTGGAACAAATGGGAAGGCAGCTTCCCGTATGGCGGTCGTGAAGTGGGCATGGCAAACCGGCGCGGCGACCCCGAGGTTACCTATCCCATTGTCGAGTTCGACCACACCGATCCGCTCTTTCAGCGAGGGGTCGCAGTGACCGGCGCCTTTGCTTATCGGGATACTGTGATCAGGCCACTCACAAACAAACTGATTTTCGGTGATAATCCCAGCGGCGAGCTTTTCTATATCGATGCCGACAACCTGCCGAAGGGTGGCCAGGATTCGATTCGCCGGATCCTGTTCACTGACAAGGGCACGACGAAGACGTTGCTCCAGCTTATGAAGGAAAAAAATGTATCGCAGGGCAAACCTCCTGCGACGCGCGCCGACCTGCGGGTCGATCTCGGGCCGCAGGGGAAGATTTTCCTGCTCAACAAGGGCGACGGCGTCATTCGACAGATTGTTCCGTAGCCGATTTGGACTCCGCAACGCAAATGAGCTTGCAGCATCCGCCCGGATATCTGGCAATTCTCGATGTCTTACGCCTACCGTCTCGCGCGATGGTCACGGAGAGGTGGGCAGACGATTCCTGGGCGGAAGCGGGCGTTAGCGTAGCAGTGCCGCGAGTACCATGCTGGCGGAAAACGCTGCCTTGATCCCGTCACTCACGGTCGCGGGCCTGTGTTCGCGCGGTTCACAGCGCAAGTAGGATCGGCTGGCGACCCTTACAGACTAGTCGCCGGGGTTTTCTCCGCCAGTAGTTTCTCGACCAGCGCGGTCACGTCCTCTGTCAGCCGCTGGTGAAATTGGCCGCTGGCCTTCGCGGCGAAACCGGCATGTACGCTGCGTACCCGGCCGTCGCGGCCGAGGTAGAAAGTCGTCGGCCACGCATTCAGATTCACAGCCTGCGGCATCTTGGCGTTCAACTCGCCCGTCTCACCCGCCAGCAGCACCGGAAATTCCACGGCGTACTGCTTGATGAATGCGCGCAGGCGCGCCGGGTTCTGCAGTTGCTCGGCCTCCTCGAAGGAGAGCAGCACGATCTCCAGGCCGCGGCTGTGATACTTGCGGTAGAGTTCGCCCAGGAAAGGCGCTTCGTCGCGGCAGTTGGGGCACCAGCTTCCGCCGATCGAGACGATCGTAACCTTGCCGCGGAACTGCGGATCGGCGTCGGTCACGACATGGCCCGCCAGATCGGGGAAGCGGAAGTGCAGCGGTTCAGTCGGGTCCTTCACGCTCGTATGGCGCGACGGATCGGTGGGCTCGGGCAGGCCCTTGGCACGCGCCTCAGCGGAACGGATCGCCATCATTTTGTTCTGGCCGTTCTGGACGATTTCGAGCGAGCCATCCGTCTGGCGCGTTACTTCGAGCACCAGCGGACGCGCGCCATCGAAGTGGCTGAGGACGAATTTGCCATCGCGGAACGTGCCTTCGAGCGCGCCGGTGTCGCCATCGACGCGCAGAATCGCGGCCGATACTTCGGGCCCCGATTGCCGCACGATGAAGCGCCACGCCGACTCGCCCTTCGGGCTCTTCACGCCGACCTCCCACAGCCCGGCAATCGACGGCACGTCGGCGCCGGTGAGTTTCGACGGTGCGAAGCGGCTCGCGCGGAACGGGTATTCGCGTCCCGGGCGGCCGTACTGGCCTTCGAGCGCGCCGTCCTTCCAGGTGGCCGCGAGCTTCGTGTCCATGTAGGCGTAGTCGAGCGTCAGCGCGCCCTCCGCGAACCGGCCGGAGGTGGAAGTGACCTTCTGGTCGCCGTTGAAGAACGACCCTTTGACGGCGCCGCCATCGCCCGCGAACTCCATGCGGAAGGGGGTTACGACACCATTCACCGTCACCGTGGCATCCCAGAGCCCGCTCAGAGATTGGGCCGCGGCGGCAGTGGCCAGGAGCAAGAGAGGAAGTAATCTACTCATTGCCTATAGAGTTTATGTAGAAGGCCGCTTCAGGTCAAGCCAAGGGTGCGTCGATCGGCCAAGCAGTCGCAGTGCGCGACTATAAAGGACGGACGAGATTAGGTCTTGTCGAGAATCTCAGATGCTCTGGAATCGTAGTTCTCTTGCACGGATGGAGGCTGTTTGGCTTGCTTAGCAGCCCGGAGTTCACCGTATTCGCGCGCGTACGCTTCCAGCGCTTTACCCAGAAGCCTGTGAGCCGAAGCCGCTAGTTCCGGCGACATTGACAATATTAGAGATTCCGGGGCGAGCAGGTGGTGGTTCTCTGGATTGATGCCAACAACAAAACTGGCAACCAATCGGATCTCGAACAGCGAGACATTGACTTGTGTGTGGTTAGCGTAGAAGCGAGTAATGCTGGCGAAATCCACCGGGTTCGCCATATTTGCTTCTACTCTCGGCCCTTCAGTCATACCAACATCTGGATCACCCGGCATTTTCAACCCCTCATCTCCGTGAACGATTCACCCAACGGTTGCGCCTTCTTATACATGTCTATGCTGACGAGCTTCCCGGCTTGTACGGGCTTCTTTGTCGGGATTTTGGGGAATGAAAGATACTCACCCATACGCAAACTCGATACGGCGGAGAGAGTTGGAAAGAGGCTAGCCAGATCGCCTGACTCCCAACGGAGCTACAAATCCCGGTTGGTGGTTGCTTCTTCTTCCGCTTCCACGTCGTATGAGGGAACTGCTACCGATTTGCCAGACATGTTCGAAACCGAATCAATAAACTCAGAGAACGGCGCGAATTTGACAATGAGTGCCACATCGAATGCTTGTGCAATTCGCTTCAGCGTAGGGATGGTTGGCGGAGCGGCCTTCGGACTCTCGAAGCGTGAGATCGCATTTTGAGTTGTCCCGAGCTTTTCTGCGAGCACGGCCTGTGTCCAGCCGCGATCTTCTCTCATTGCCCGAAGCTGGAGAGGCAGCCCCTGCCGAATATGAGCATCAATCATTAGCTGTCTGACCTCTGGATCAGCAACGTCGTCCTTTAGTTTCTGACTAGCAGTAATATTAGAGAATATATTCATAACACGGCCTTCCTGGAAGAAGAGCCTTTCTATTAACGGCGGTTTCTACCGCATTCTCTGGGTCCCACTGAACCTTCCCGCGCCTTTTTCGATCCTTCCGAGCACCGATGAGAATAGTAAACTCATCTTCTCTGGGACCGAAGCAACCTAGTGGTCTATATGGGACGCCGCGATAGTCAAAGATTATTTCTCCAATGCCATCATTCTGATCTCCTTGTAGCCACGCGAATTGGGGTCTGGTCCATGACTCAACTCTCGTAAATCGCAAGAAACGCAGAATCGCCTCGAATTCAATTCGTATCCCTTTGCGTTCACCAATCGGTAATTTTGGCAAGCCACTCCTCAATCAGGTCGCGTTCAGAATCCGAGGCGAACTTCATGATTCTCCACCCAAGAGGAGGGAGTCCCGAAAACATCATACCACAATCCTGCGATATCTCAAGAAATGAATACTCGACATATACCAAAATTGCGCTATTTTGTCTATAGTTATGAAATAAAAGGACAACAGCCCCGAGTCGCCAAACGGCCGTGTGTAATTTCCAGAACGGATTGATTAGAGGGGCCGAATGCAGATCGGCTGTAAAACGATAGGCGGTGCTTCTCCCATCGCCCGAAGGTAATACGTTTCCTCGGCAGAAACGCTAACTGCCGCCGGAACTGAAGCCGCGCGGCCTAGGCCATACGGACCCTCGCAAATCCATTATGAGGCTTTCGGTTGTGCGCCACGAGAAGATCTCAAGTGACGTCCCACAATGCCGAATTGTAGCCAGGAGACCTGAAAAATGGAGCAACGCACCTTAGGACACTGCCCAAGCCCGCCGCCGGAATCGCCGCCGTGCGCTCACAAACTGACGGTCAGCCCGCGGCCTTGCTCGAGCGCGCGCCGGTACGCAAGATCCGCCGCCATCAGATCTTCGATCGCGAGCCCGAGCGACTTGAAGATCGTCACTTCCTGCTCGCTGCGGCGTCCCTGCGCGCGCCCCGCCACTACCGCTCCCAGTTCGACGCGCGCGTGCTCTTCGGTGAACCGCCCTTCGCCGATCCCTTGCACGACGTCGCCCGATTCGCGCAAGGCGGCCTCGCCCGAATCCACCACCAGGCGCGCGCGTGCCACGAGCGCCGGATCGATCTCCCGCTGCGATGGCCGGCAGGCGCCGATGGCGATCACGTGGGTGCCGGCGCCCACCCAGCGGTCCTCGATCGTGGGCGTCACGGCGGATGTCGCGAGCAGCACGACGTCGGCTCCGCGCACCGCTTCCTCGGCAGTCCGGGCAGCGCGCGCGCCCGTCTCCGCCGCGAACCGCTCGAGGTGTTGGCGGGTGGGGCTCCAGGCGCGCACTTCGCGGAAATCGCGGACCAGGCGCAGTGCTTCCACGTGACTGCGCGCCTGTACGCCGGATCCGACGATCGCCAGCACCGGCGCATCCGCGCGCGCCAGGTGCCGCACCGAAACCGCGGACACCGCCGCCGTCCGGGCCTCCGTGACGTAGCGGCCATCGGCAATCGCCAGCAGCTCGCCGGTCGTGCTGTCGAAGAGCGCGATGGCCGCCAGATGCGTATGCAGGGCGCGGCCGGCATTGCTCGGGACGACGGTTACGAGCTTGGCTCCCAGGATATTGCGGGCGCCCGCGTACCCCGGCATCACGGCGAAGAACTCGCGATCGCGCAGCTCGATCACGCTGCGCACCGGCTGCTGGATTTGTCCCGCCGAGAATGCCGCCAGCGCCTGCTCCATGACGTCGATCAGGCCGGGGACGGAAAGGGTGGCGCGGACATCCGCTTCATTGAGCCAGAGGGGCATGGGAACCCGCATTATACCTGCGCGTCGTGTTCCCCAACTTTCCTGAGAGTTTTGGCTCTCGATTTCTACTACCTCACCAGGTGCTCTTTGTCTGCCTGCTCGCGTGGATACTATTGAGCGGCCTGGATGACCTCTTTGTCGGCCTGATTTTCCTCCTCAATCGGCGTCAACCATTCCGCTGGCCGGCAGCCGCGGAGTTGGACGCCCGTCCCGAGCGCCGCATCGCCATCCTGGTGCCCTTGTGGCGCGAGCACGGCGTCATTCGCCAGATGCTGGATCGCAACCTCTCGATCATCCAGTATCAGGATTACGACATCTTCGCCGGCGTCTACCCGAACGACGAACCCACCATCAACGCCGTTCGCGACGCCGCCAACCGCCATCCGCGCGTGCACCTCGCCATGGGCGCGCACGACGGCCCCACCTCGAAGGGCGGCTGCCTCAACTGGACCTATCGCCGCATGACCGAATATGAAGCCGCCCACGGCGTGCGCTTCGAAATCGTGGTGACGCACGACGCCGAGGATCTCGTCCATCGCGACTCGCTGCGGCTCATCAACTGGTTCTCGCGCGACTATGAAATGGTGCAGGTGCCGGTGCTGCCGATCTCGACCGGCCTGGGCGAAATCACTCACGGCCTGTACTGCGACGAGTTCGCGGAGTTCCAGTCGAAAGACATCCCCGCGCGCCAGCATCTGGGAGGGTTCTTGCCGGGGAACGGTGTCGGGACCGGCTACTTGCGCGTGGCCCTGGATCGCCTCGCCGCCCAACGGCATGGCCGTGTTTTCGACCCAGCCAGCCTCACCGAAGACTACGAAACCGGCTACCGGCTGCACGCTCTGGGCTGCCGCCAGATTTTTCTTCCGATCCGCTTCGACGCGGGCGCACCCGTCGCCACGCGCGAGTACTTTCCGCGGAATTTTCGAAGCGCGCTGCGGCAGCGCAGCCGATGGGTGGCCGGCATTTCGCTGCAGGGCTGGGAACGCCATGGATGGCGCGCGCCCCGGCGCCAGCTCTACTGGTTCTGGCGCGACCGCAAAGGCCTGATCGGAAATCTGATCGCGCCCATCGCCAACCTATATTGGTTCGCCGGGGCTCTCGACCTGATTGCGGTGGCGCCCTGGGCGAAGCCGCTCCACGCCGCCGCCGCCGCGACTTGCCTGCTGCAGGTGTGCCTTCGCACGTGGTGCAGCATGCGGCTCTATTCCTGGCAGTTCGCCACCGGCGTGCCTGTGCGGATGGTATGGGGGAACGTGGTGAACTGCCTGGCAACCGTCGAAGCGCTGCGCCATTTCTTCGTTGCCAGGTACCACCGCCGCGCCCCCGCCTGGCGCAAAACCGAGCATGCTTTCCCCGCATTCTGTGCGCCGGCCGAGGGCAGGCCGCAGCTTGGCGAGGTCCTGGTGCGCATGCGCCTGCTGTCCCTCGACCAGTTGGAGCAGGCGCTGAAGAGCTGTCCTGTAGGTGCTCGTCTGGGCGAGCATCTGGTGCAATTACAACGGATTTCGGAGGATGACCTCTACCAGGCATTGAGCTCGCAATCCGGCATTCCGCTGGGCATGCCCCGGCCGCGCGAGGTCGTTCGCCGCGTCACTCGCACGCTGTCCGCCGCCGCCGCACGGCGCTGGAAGGTGCTGCCCTACCGCGTCCGGATCGGTCAGATCCACGTGGTCACCGCCGAGCTGCCGTCGCCCGAAATGCTGCGCGAGTTGTCCCTGCTACTGGCGATGGAAGTCCGGTTCCGGCTCGTCCGTCCCCACGAGTTCGAAGCCATGGCGCTCGAGTACCTGCCGAGCGTCTGACTTCACTCGGCGGGCGCGAACCGGAAGTGCAGGATCACTTCTCCCGGAACGTTTTCATCGCCCAGGCGCGCCGGCACGAAGTCCCAGCGGCGCGCGGCGTAGACGGCGGCACTCGCCAGTTCACGCCGATCGCCCCTGCTGTCGCTCAACAGCTCGGCGTATTTCACCTTGCCCGATTCGGCTACGTACACTTTCACATCCACGGGCACGGCACGGCGCAGCGAGCGGCGGTCTGCCTCGTTGAGCTCGGGCCGCACCTCATGCGACGGCGAAGGCGGAGTAAAGGTCTCGTTCTGTTTGCGCAGCCGGCGGAGCAGCGGGATTTTACCGACCACCCGGCCGAATCGCGAGCCTGTCAGCGGCTCCGCTATCACCGAGATGTTCGGGTCCGGCGCGCGCGCCGGATGCGGCGCCGGCTCGGGTGCAGCCGCCACGGGTCCCATCGCCGGAACCGTGTCGGGCAGCAGGGCTCGCCTCGATTCCGGCGGCGGGGGCATCACCGTCTCCGATCCCGGAAGCGCCAATGGGGAAGGCTTGACATCCGCCTCCCGTGCGTGGTTGGCAAGAACCGGTTGCGGTTGCGGTCTCCGCCTGGAACTCGACGGTTCTGCCGACTGGACGCGCGGCGACTTTACCCGCGGAGCCTTGACGGGCGCGGGCTCAGGTGCCGTCGTGATGGCGCCGACCACGCGCACCGTGTCGCTGGTGCTCTTGTCCGCCGCATAGGTCTCGAGCCGGAAGGTCACGGCCGACGTCTCGGGCCAATAGGAGACGAATCCCGAGTCCAGTTCCGGTTGGGCTAAATCCAGATGAATCTGCCGACTGCCATCGGTGACATAAACAATTCCATGAGCCGCCTGGCGAATGGCGCGGGCGGTCCGGTCCCATTCCAGACGGATGGCTCGACCCTCTCGTTCCACGCGCAGCGTGACGTGCTCCGGCACCGGCGCCACCGCCGCAGCGACGGGCGCAACGGGAGCCGCCACTTCCTGACGCATTCCCATCACCGCCGCTCCCGCGGCGAACCCTAAGCCAGCGGCGACCGCGGTCTTCAGCCACGGCGGCCTGCGAGCGTCCGCCAATTTCGCCACCTTCGCAAAATCCACCAACTTCTCCACCTTCGCGAGTTTCGCAAGCTCTGCGAATTTCGCGAACTTCGATGCGGGCGAGATTGGCGGCGCCGTCGCGGCCGGAATCGCGGGCGCCATCGCCGCCGGAATCGCGGACGCCATCGCGGCTGGAATCGCGGGTGCCGTGGTGGCCGGAATTGCCGGCACAGTCGCGGCTGAAATTGCGGACGCCGGCACGGCCGAAATCGCGCGCGCCTTGGCCACCGCCGGAATTGTGGGCACCGTCGCCCCCGCCCGAATCGCGGGCCCGGCGGCCGCCGGAATCGCCGTCGCGGCCACCGCCGAAATTGCGGGCGCCGGTAAAGCCGCGGCTGCCGGTTCCGCCCGCTCGGAATAGTCCACCAGTTCATTCCGCCGGAACGGAAATTCGTGGACCGCCACCGGCTTTCCGCCTTCGTTGACGAACACGCTGGCGTTGCCGGTCATCGGCTGCACCAGCAAGAAGACGCGGTCCGGGCCCTTGAAGCATCGGTGCAAGAGCCGCGTGTCATCCTCTTCCAGTTGCATGGTTTCGGATCGCGTGTGAGTGCGATACACACCCACCGCGTCCGGATGTTTGCGAAGCGTCCGGTCCAGATGTTCGAGATCCGATTCCGACAGCACGTAGGAAGGCCCGGAGCGGTGTTCCGATTCCACCGTCTCGAACCCCTGAATGTACACGGTGGTAAAACCGTCGTGTACTTTTTCAGTCCGGCCGAGCAAGATCCCGCCGATCTCAAGACCGCGGCGGGGGACGGACTTGAACGCCTCCAGCGCGTTCATGCCTAGCCGGTCTATCACTTCCAAAGCCACGTGAAGGGAGAGCGGTCTGGACGGCGAATTCCAAACGTAACTCAATTGGCGCATACAGCCGCGAGCAGCAACTCGCACACCGTTGTGTGCACTGTCACGGCACTAACGCAGCAGCCACATCCGCATCGTCCTGGTGACGAAATCCGGCGCGTCGGCTTGTACGAAATGACCCGCGTTGGGCACAGTCACCAGTGTGAGATCCTGGTCCAAATAGTCCCACGTGCTATTGAGCGCAGGCGCCAGCAGCGCCGTGTCCTTCAACCCGTGAATCAGCAGCACGGGACACTTCACCTTTTGTACCGGCGATGTGTCATCTGTATACGGCTCGCGCGGATAATTGCGGCGGTAGTAATTCATCATGGCGGTGAAGTCGGAGTGGTGGAAGGCTTCGATGTACTTCGCCTTCGCCGCCGGATCCTGCACCCATCGCGCCAAGCCCTCGGCAGTAAGCTGCTTTTCCGAATCGTCCTTCTGGAAGTTGCGCGCATACCCGCTGTTCTTCTGTTGCTCGGGATTGTGCGCCAGTTCACGATTCAGGCCGCGCAGGTGCGGCAGGTTGAGGACGATCAGCCGCTCGACATACTGCGGAGCGTTCATCGCCAGCGACCACGCCACGGCGCCGCCCCAATCGTGCCCCACGACAATCGCCTTCTCCTTGCCGAAGTGCCGGATCACCGCGATGGCATCGCCCACCAGCAGCCGCATGTCATAATTCTCGACGCCCTTCGGCTTGTCGCTGAGGTTATAACCGCGCTGGTCGATGGCCACCACCTGGAACCGGTCGGCCAGACCCTGCATCTGGTTGCGCCACGTGTACCAGTAGTCCGGAAAGCCGTGGATCATGATCACCAGCGGTCCGGACCCCAAGGTCGCGTAGTGGATTTTGACGCCCTTCGAATCCGCATACCCGTGCTTCACCTGCGATTCGATATCCGCCGCCGTCGCCAGGGCCGCAAACAGAGCCGCGACCGTTAGGGAACGATGGGCGATCATCGCAAATACTCCCGCCACCACTCGACCTCGTAGTAATACCGATGCACCATGTCCCACGGCGGCCACCCGCCGTGATAATTCCCCGGATACCGTATGAACTTCGCCGGCACATGCCGCTTCTTCAGCGCCGTGTACATCTGTTCCGCCTCTTCGATCGGCACCCGCATATCCGACTCGCCGTGCACGAACAATGTGGGCGTCTTCACATTCGCCGCAAATGTAATCGGCGAGAGCCCGCGCATTCGCTCCGCCGCCGCAGGCTCCCACGGCGAGCCGTGGAACTCCGACTCCTTGGTCCGCGGAATATCCGCCGTGCCATAGTCGCTCAGCCAGTTGGAAATGCCCGCGCCCGTCACCGCCGCGGCGAAACGACCGGTCTGCGTGATGATCCAATCGGTGAGAAATCCGCCGTACGAGTAGCCGGTCACGCCCAGGCGCTTGGGGTCGATCGGATAGTGCGCGAGCGCATAGTCCACTCCCGCCATCACGTCCTCATAGTCGAGCTTGCCCCAACCGCCCCAGGTGGCCCATTGGAACTTCTCGCCGTATCCCGTCGAGCCGCGCGGATTGGTGTAGAGCACCGCATAGCCGTTAGCGGCCAGCCACTGGAATTCGTAATCGAATCCGCTGCTGTACGCGCCATGCGGCCCGCCATGAATAGCCAGGATCATCGGGTACGGCTGCTTCACGCCGCGCGGCAGCATTACCCAGCCTTCGATCTCGGTGCCGTCCTTGCTGCGAAACTTGATGTTGGTGGCGGCGCTCAGCTCGACGTCGCCGAGCCACTGGTTAAACGAGCTGAGCCGCGTCTCGCCCGTGCCGTCCGGCCGCGCCGCGAAAACGTCCGCCGGATGCGTGGAATCGCCCGCCGTGTAAGCCATGTGGTCGAACGCCGCGGAAAAACTGAAGCCCCCGAGCGCCCGCTTCCCTCCCGTGATCTGCCGCGCCTTCCCACCGGCCGCCGGCATCTGGAACAGTTGTGTGTCGCCGCCAACCGCGGCCGTGATATAGATAGAGTCCCCATGCCACGCGGTCGAAGTGGGAATCAGGTCGAAGTCGCCGGCAAGCTTCGACATCGCGCCGCCCGCGGCCGGCATCACGCAGAGTTCCATCTTGCCACCGTGGTTCTGCTTCGACTGGATCACCTGGCTCAGACCCTGCGCACGTCCGAAAACCAACGTGCGCCCATCCGGCGACCACGCGGTCATGCGGTGCTGGTAGCCGTCATCCGTGAGGCGGTGGATCTGCCCGTCGAGCGTCACCACCCACAGGTCGCTTCGCTCGTAGGAGTATTCGTCCCGCTGGTGCGAGTCGGCCTCGATGGCGAGCGCCTCGCTGTCCGGACGCCATACGGCCGCTGTCACGTCCACACCGAGATGCGTGAGTTGCCGGGGCGGACCGCCGTTGCGCGCCACAATATATAACTCGAGCGGCGGCGTCGCGGCGGGGTCGCGCGGGTCGGGCAGGTATCCGCGCCCGTCGAACCGCATGTTCATCCAGTCGTACGCCCGCCCTTTGAATCGCTGCTCGATCTGCTTCTCGACCGGCGACTGCTCCCGCGGTTTGGCGGCCGGCGGCGTCTTCTTGGTGAACGCGATCCACTTGTTGTCGGGGCTGAAGATGGGCGCGCCACCCACTCCGGGAATCTGGAACGCCTCGCCGCCCGGCCGGTCCATGTGCAGGAACCAGACGTCGCCTTCGACCCCCGGCGCTTTGCGCGTCGAGCGGAAGCTGAGCAGTTTTCCATCCGGATTCCAGCGGGGAGCGGTGGCGCCGAATGCCACGCTAGTCAACCGAACGGCGGGCGACGAGCCGTCCGATGGGCTCAGCCAGACCTCGCCACGGCGCAGGTTCTCCGCTTCGACGATCGAGTTCCGTACGAACGCCACCCATTTGCCGTCGGGCGAAATAGCCGGCGTCGCCGCAGTCTCGACCCGATAATAATCCGGGAGTTCGAGCGGCCGAGCAGCCCACGAAGGAGCGGCCCACAGCGCCAAAGCCAGAATCGTCGCAGTTTTGAGCATTTGCCCGGATTATACTGCGCCTAGCCCTCGGACGGAGCAATCGTGCAAAATGTAGTCAGGTGTATGTAGGTTGAAACCGGGTACACCGGGCAAACGTCGGAATCGGTGTATGGGCACACTGACTGGCGCGCTGGCAATACCGGGTTTCGGTAGCAGGGTTGCGGCGAAATCGAGAGTGGATTACCAGAACACCTCGGAAGGCGCTTTGGTGCGCCGGGCGCAGACAGGCGACGAGTCGGCGTTCCGCGAGATTGTCGAACGCTATCAGTCCAAGGTGTTTTCCATCATCCACGGCATCGTCCGGCAGCGAAATGACGTGGAAGACATTGCCCAGCAAGTATTTGCGAAGGTTTACCTGTCTATCAGGAACTTCGATTTCCGCAGTTCGCTGATCACCTGGATCTACAAGATCACGGTCAACGAGTGCTTCGACTACCTGCGCAAGCGGAAGGTTCGAAAGCTCGTCTACGAGAGCGATTTGAGCGAGGATGAAGTGCGCCGCGTGGAGAATACTGAGCCGCACGTCGACCGGCAGACCCCCGCCGACACCTCGCTGGCGCAGCGCGATTACGTCGTGAAGCTTCTCACCCGCGTCTCCCCAGAGGAGCGTATGTTATTGATGATGAAGGAGGTTGAGGGCTATTCCGTGGAGGAGTTGGCAGAAAAAACCGGCATGAACGAGAACACCATCAAGGTGAAATTGTTCCGGGCCCGGCAAAAGCTGGTCAAGGCGGCGCAACGCCTCGACCGCGCTCCCGGCTTGGTGGCAGGCTGAGCGGATAGTGTTTTGATTGGTTGGCGTTTTGCCCCGAAAACGGGCCGCCGCAAGGCGAAAAGATCCGTGGAAGGGCAGGTTTAGGCGTGGTAGTTTACAACTGTATAAGGGAAGAAAAATATGCACGCGGTAGTGATGGATAGCCTCGAAGAGTATCTGTCCGGTGCGCTGGAACCGCTTGCTCAGCGGAAAATCGAGGCACACCTGAGCACCTGTGATATGTGCCGCCAGGAATTGCACAGCATGCAGTCAGTTTCGGCGCTGTTCGGCTCTTTGCGGTCCGAAGAAGAATTCGACCCTGCCGCCGGGTTTTACGCCCGCGTCATGCAGCAGGTAGGCGCGCAAAAAGCCGCCCCCTCGTTTGCCAACCTTTTCGCGCTCGATTTCGCTTTTGGACGGCGGCTGGCGTTCGCGTCGCTGCTGACCTTGGCGGTGTTGGGCGGCTATCTGGTCTCGCGCGAGGCCGATTACGGCGGCCCATCGCCCGAAGCCGTCATGGCGCAACAGGAATCGCCGGCGTTCGACTCCGCTCCGGCGCGGGACAATATGCTGGTTTCGCTGACGGCCTATGAGCACTGACATTCTGAAGGCGCCCATCAGCCGCACCTCCTGGGATCCTAAAGTGGCGTGCGCGGTGGTGCTGTCGCTGGTATTCCTGTGCGGCGCCGCCGCGGGCGCCCTGGCGATGAACCTGGGAGCGCACAACCTGCTGCATCGCCAGCCCGCCTTCGACACTCCCCAGGGCAAGGCCGCCTACTTCGAGCGCATCACCAAAGAACTCGATTTGACACCCGCCCAGAACGAGCAGATGCAGTCCATCCTCAACGACTTCTGGCAGTACTACCGCACCGTGCTGAGCGACAGCAAGGCCAAGGTGGAGCAGATCCTCACCGAGCCGCAGCGCCAGAAATTCGAAAAGCTCCTGAAAGAGCAACAGCCGAAATAGGGCGGCCCACACCGCCCCTGTACGCCTTCGCAAAGCCGTGACCGTAAGGGAGCGCCTCAGCAACCGCTCCAGCCGCCCGCCTCTTTCTCCTTGACATTCTACCGGAGTCCCCTTATTCTTCACCTAGAATGCCTAGTGAAGAACACATCGAGCTCCTCCAGGGCACGCTCGATCTCCTGATTCTCCGCACCCTCGTCCTTGGCCCCGCCCACGGCCACGCCATCGCCAAAGCCATCGAGCACAATTCCGAGGACGTCCTCCAGGTCGAGCAGGGGTCCCTCTATCCCGCGCTGCACCGCCTGATCAAGCGCGGCTGGATCTCCGCCGAGGAGGGCGCGAGCGAGAACAACCGGCGCGCCAAATTCTATCGCCTGACTCCCAAAGGCCGCAAGCAACTGGCCATCGAGACCAACAAGTGGGACAAGCTGGCGCACGCCATCGGCCGCATCCTGCGCCCGTCCGATCAGGAGGCGAAGTCATGACCCGCCGTCAAGCGCAGAACGATATCGAGCGCGACATCCAGGAGCACATCGAAATAGAAACGCGCGACAACATCGAGCGCGGCATGTCTCCTGAAGAAGCCCGCTTCGCCGCGCTGCGCAAGTTCGGCAACGTGGCGCGCATCCAGGAGGAGACGCGCGCCGTGTGGACCTGGACGCGCCTCGATCAGGTTCTCCAGGACGTCCGCTACGCCCTCCGCACGCTGCGCCGGAATCCGGGCTTCGCCGCCGTGGCGGTGCTGACGCTGGCGCTCGGCATCGGCATGAACACCGCTGTCTTCAGCGTGGTAAATGCCGTGCTGCTGCGCCCCGTGCCATACCCCAATCCGGAGCGCCTGGTCTGGATTGCGAATTACAACGAGCGTTTCAAGATGGAAGCCGTGGCCGGTCCCGACTTCCTCGATTGGCGTGCCCAGGCCCAGTCCTTCGAAAGCATGACCGCCTACTCCTCCGGCGATGCCACTGTATTCGCCGGCGAGAGTTCCCAACAGGCGCGTGTCGCCGCTACCACACCCGGGTTTTGGAAGATCACAGCCGTGCGGCCCGCGCTGGGACGCCTCTTCGGTCCCGACGATCGCGATGTGATGGTCCTGACCGACTCCCTGTTCGACCGCCAGTTCCATCGCGATCCGAGCGTCGTCGGCAAGCCGGTCACACTCGCGGGCCGGGCCGTCACCGTGATCGGCGTGCTTCCCCGCAGCTTCCGCTTTGTATTTCCAGCGACGGCCCTGCCAGGCACCACTCCGAAGGAAATCGAGGCGTTCCGGCCTGGTGACTGGACCCCGGCCAACCAGGTGCGCGGCCGCAACATGGCGATCCTCTACGTCATCGGCAAACTGAAGCCCGGCATCCCGCTGGAGCATGGATTCGCCGAGATCAAGACTATCCAGGCGCGCATCGCCAGCGCGAATCCCCAGGGATTCTACGACGTCGTGCAGCTTCGCGTCATCCCGCTCGGAGAGAAGCTGGTCGGCAATGCGCGTGGAGCGTTGCTGGTCCTGCTCGCAGCCGTGGCTTTCGTGCTGCTGATCGCCTGCGCCAACATCGCCAACCTGCTGCTGGCGCGCGCCACTGTGCGGCAGAAGGAGATTGCTATCCGTGCCGCCGTCGGCGCCGGCCGCGCGCGCCTGCTGCGCCAGTTTCTCTTCGAGGGCATCGCACTGGCGTTGCTGGGCGGAGTGGCAGGCCTGGTGCTGGCGCGTTGGGCTGTCGCACTGCTGATTCGCTTGGGTCCGCTGGCCCTGCCCCGGCTCACCGAAACATCGATCGACGGCCGCGTGCTGGCGTTCACCTTTGCGCTCGCCGTCGCGGCCGCCATTCTGTTCGGATTGGGTCCGGCGCTCGCGTCCTCCCAAGCCAGACTGCACGAGGTGCTGAAGGACGCAGCGCGCACCGTCTCGTCCGGCGCCGCCGTTCTGCGCGGCCGCGGCCTGCTGGCGGCGTCCGAGATCGCGCTCGCGCTGGTGCTGCTCACCGGCGCCGGCCTCATGATGAAAAGCCTGTGGCGCTTGAATGCGCACCCGCCCGGCTTCGAGCCGGAACACGTTCTGGCGTTGAGAGTTTCCCTCTCCGGACCCGCTTACCGCCAGCCGGAGGCACAGACTGCCTACATGGAGCAGTTGCTCGCACGGATCCAGGGAGTTCCCGGAGTGCAGGCGGTTGGGATCGCCAGTCCCCCGCTTTGGGGTACGATTGACGTCGAGAACGCGCCGCCGTTTCCGCCGGGCCAGGCTCCCATGACAAACTACAACACCCTATCCGCCGGGTACGCCCGTGCTCTTGGAATGACTCTCCTGAAAGGCCGGTGGATGACCGACACCGAAACCAGCGACGTAGTGCTCATCAACGATACGCTCGCGCGCCGCGTCTTCGGAAACGAGAATCCGATTGGCAAACGCATCCGGATCCCCCATGGAACGCCGCCGCCGATTGCCGCCATCGTGGGTGTCGTCGGCGATCTGAAATACTCCAAGCTGGATGCCGACCCCGGCCTCGAGGTCTACATCCCGTACCGCCAGAGTCCATCTCTGCGCACCGTGGACGTTGCCGTCCGTGCCTCGGGCGATCCAATTTCCCTCGCGCCCGCCGTCCGCAAACTGATTTCCGGAATCGATCCCACGCAGCCTGTCTTCGACATGAAGACCATGGACCAGGCGCTGTCCGAATCCATCGCGCCGCGCCGCTTCAATCTGCTGCTGCTGGGCATCTTCGCCGGGACCGCGGTGCTGCTGGCGCTGGTCGGCATCTACGGCGTCATGTCCTACGCGGTGACGCAGCGCACCCACGAGATCGGCGTCCGCATGGCGCTTGGCGCGCGTCAGAGCGAGGTCGTCGGCATGGTGGTCCGGCAGGGCATGACGGTGGCGCTCGCGGGCATCGCCGCCGGACTCGCGGCCGCGTACGGCTTGACCCGCCTCATCGCCACGTTGCTTTACGACGTAAAGCCGAATGACCCCGCGACCTTCGTGGCCGTCAGCATCATTCTGGCCGCCGCTGCCTTGCTGGCTTGCAGCCTGCCGGCCCGCCGCGCCGCGCGTGTGGACCCGATCGTGGCCCTGCGTTACGAGTAGTTTTCACAACTGTGGCCGCCGCTGCGTTGCTGGCTTGCCTGCCGGCTCGCCGCGCCGCCCGCGTGGATCCGATCGTGGCCCTGCGTTACGAGTAGCTTTCACAACTGCGGCCGCCGCTGCGTTGCTGGCTTGCAGTCTGCCGGCCCGCCGTGCCGCCCGCGTGGACCCGATCGTTGCCTTGCGCTACGAATAGTTTTTACAACTGCGGCCGCGGCAGCTTGACCGTCTGTCCCGGCATGACGCCTTTCCGCCGAATGTGCCGCTTCCATACCCGGCTGCCCGCCGTCACGTAGAGGGTCTGCATGTCGCGGCCGCCGAACGCCAGATTTCGCGCGCGCTCCGCGCCAGGGTGTCGAATGATGCCGACGACGCGGCCGGGCTGGTCACAGATCTGGATGCCGAGACTCGTGGCGACGTACAGGTAGCCCTGGTCGTCGAAGGCGATGCCGTCGGCGCCCGGGCGGAGCGGGCCCCCCGCGACCGCGTCCGGGAGTTCGAGGTGGTAGAAAGGCTCGGCGTTCGAGAGGCCGCCATCGGCTTCCACGCGGAAGGACCAGGTGGAACGGCCCACGTGGCCGGACACCACCAGCAGCGATTCATCCGGATTGGCGCCTACGCCAACGGGATTCTGGAAGACGCCTTCCGCCACGCTGCGGCGCGCGCCCTTGGGATCGATCATCCACACGCTATGCTTGGCTGCGTCTGTCACGTAGATGAGGCCTTTGCTGTCGATCGTGATGTTGACCGGCTCGATACCGTCCGCGAGCACCGCAACCTTGCCATCCGGCGCGTACGCGGTCACCCGGTTGCGCGCCCGTTCGGCGGCGTAGAGGCGGCCATCGGCGCCGAACACGAGGCTTCGGGCGCCGCCGGTGTTGTCCTTGAAAACCACGGGCTTGCCATCGGCGCCCACCTTGTAGATCCTGGACGCGCCGGCATCGCAGAAATAGAGGTTGCCGTCGCGATCCACCGCTGGGCCCTCTGCCTGCTGATAGCCTTCGCCGACCAGTTCCCAGTCCGATTCGGGATCCAGAATCTGGGTGATGAAATGGCGTTCGACGGGACCGCCCTTGCCGGCGGCGATGGGCTGCGGATAGTCGCGCCAGATCCAACGCAGGGCGTCGGGGAGAATGGCGGCGCCGTGGCGCGAGTTGTGACCTTCGGTCCCGACCACATAGTTGTAATCGTAGCCGGCGTACTCGAGCGACATCGCCATTGCATAGTTGGCGTTGTACCAGGAGCCGGAATAGAGGTTGAGGTCGTTGATGCCGTCCTGCAAAAAGACGCGGAGCGGCTTGGGCTCCATCTTGCGGATGAGGTTGGTATAAAGATCGCCGCCGCGCAGATTGGTGAAGCTGCCGATGAAGCTGAGGACGCGGCGGAATGAACCGGGACGCTCCCAGGCAGCGGTGAACGCGGCGATGCCGCCGGAGCTCGAGCCGGAGATGGCGCGGTCGTTGGGGTTGGCCGAGAACTTATACTGTCTGCCGACTTCGGGCAGGATCTCTTCGAGCAGAAGACGCGCGTGGCCGTCGCCGAGTCCATCGTATTCGTAGCTGCGGTTGAAGCGGCTCTGCTTGTCGGGCGACGCGGCGGGCAGCACGCCCGGGTCGATAAAGACGCCGATGGTGACGGGCATTGCGCCCTGCTGGATCAAGTTATCGAAGACGACGGGGACGCGCCACGCCCCGGTGGGATTCACGAAGCCCGCGCCATCCAGGAAGACCATCAGGCAGGCAGGCTTGGACGCATCGTACTGGGCGGGAACGTAGACCCAGTAATCGCGCGTGGTGCCGGGGTAGACCTGGGAACTGGCCCAGGTGAATTTCGTCACCGCACCTTTCGGCACGCCGGGCCGCGGTTGGGAGTCAGGACCGAGCGCGTAATCCTGGGCGAAAGCGGTGGAGCCGGCGAGAACGAGCGCGGCGAAAGTGAGAGACCTCATAGCGAGAACATCGTACACCGACATCAGGTCACTTATACAACAAGTACTTTTCACGAATCCTGGCAAACTCCGCGACCCCGTCCTGAAAACTCTGTTGAATATTCCGCGGATCTTCCCCACCCTGCAACTGCCTCACAACATCGTCGCTGCCGATCAGGCGCTTATTGGCACCGAAGTCGATCTTCCCGGGGTACAGCTTCTGCAGCGCCGCGCCCAGTTCCAGCCCGAGACGTGTAGCGTCAAACATGTCGCGATTCGTGATCTCGAAACGCACGCCTTCGATACGCACACCTTTGAAGTTCGATTCCGCCGGCGTGAAGCTCGTAGGGTACGCGCGCACACCGGGAATCTGCCGGCCGTTCAGGTATCGGGCCAACTCGCGGCCGCCGATGAAATCACCACCCACCTGCTCAAAGGGCGCATCCGTGCCGCGGCCGACGGAAAGATTTTTCGAATATTCCAGCATGGCCACGCCGGGATAGAGCGTCGCCGCCTTCAGGCTGCGCATATTGGGCGAAGGATTCACCCACGGCTGATTCGTGGAATCGAACCAGTCGCCGCGATTCCAATCCTGCATGGGAATCACGTGGAGGGTGGCGCCGATTTTGTTCTCGGCGTTGTACATTCGTGCCAGCTCGCCGATCGTCATACCGTGACGAACGGGCAGTCCCGGCCAGTAGCCCACGAACGACTGGTTGGATGCGTCGAGCAGCGGACCCTCCACGTGCGTCCCGGTAATGGGGTTGGGGCGATCGAGCACGTAGAACGGAATGCCGGCCTTCGCCGCCGCCTCCATCGCGTAGGCCATGGTGGCGGGATAAGTGTAGAATCGCGCGCCCACGTCCTGAATGTCGAAGACCAGCGCGTCGAGTCCGTTCAGCATTTCCGGTTTGGGACGCTGGTCGGCGGCAGTGGCGCCGTAGAGGCTGTAAACTTTGATGCCGGTCGCGAGATCGACGCTATCCGAAATTCCCGAGCGGTCTTCCTTGCCCAAGAATCCGTGCTCGGGGGAAAACAGAGCTGCTGGTTTGACGCCCGCCTCGATCATGAGATCGATATTGCGAAGGCCCTGCCGGTCGATGCCGGTGTGGTTGGTGATCAGGCCGATGCGCTTGCCCTGCAGAGGTTGAAACTTCTCTTCGACCAGGACATCGAGGCCGCTCCTGGTGACGCCATTGCGACCGACGTCGCGGTGAATGCCGGCCAAAGTGAGCGTCTCGTTATAGCCCGTGAGCGTGACGTTCTGCACACCGATGCCGAGCGCCGCCGCCGCGATGGTCGCCACTTTACTGCGCAAAGGCGTGAGCGCCGGACGCAGCGTTGGATGCACGCTGTTGGCCAGCAGGATGACGAACGTCTGCGTCGAAGGGTCCATCCAGATGGACGTGCCGGTGAATCCGGTGTGGCCGAAAGAGCCGATGGGGAACAGCTCGCCACGATTGCCGGAGTGCGGCGAATCGATGTCCCAGCCGAGGCCGCGCAGAATCGGCTGATCGGGCGGGCTCTGCGGCTCGGTGAACTTGCGGACGGTGAGCGGGCTGAAAATTCGGACGCCGTCGAGTTCGCCGCCGTTCAGCATCATGCGGGCGAAGCGCGAAAGATCGTCGGCGGTGGAGAACATGCCGGCGTGTCCCGCGATGCCGCCCATGAATCGTGCCGTGGGATCATGGACCACTCCGCGCAGCGGCGGACCATTCGGCGTCCCACGCTCGGTGGGTGCGATGCGCGGCACCAGCGACGCCGGCGGCTGGAACATCGTCTCCTTCATTCCCAGCGGCACGAAAATATTCTGGCGCGCGTACTCGGACACCATCTGTCCAGTCAGGCGATGCACGATTTCGCCCAGCAGCACGAAGTTGATATCGCTGTAAACGTAGCGCGTGCCCGGAGGCCCCATCGGCTTCTCAGTGACCGCCAGGCGGATGCCGGTGTTGTAGCCGCTCCACTCCGGCTTGAGCGTGACGTCGGGCTGCAGTCCCGAGAAATGCGTCATCAGGTTGCGGATCGTGATGTCGCTCTTGCCGCCCTGGAATTCCGGAATGTAGTCCGTAACCTTGTCGTTGAGACGGAACTTGCCCTGCTCGTAGAGCTTCATGAGCGAGGCCGTGGTGGCGACGACCTTGGTGAGCGACGCGCAGTCGAAGATGGTGTCGAGCGTCATCGCCTCCGGCTGCGGAACCAGAGCGCGGTTGCCGTACGCCTTGCGGTAGACGATCTGTCCCTCATGACCGACGATGAGGACGGCGCCCGGCAGAAGGCCCTGCTCGATACCTTGCTGGATGGCCAGGTCGAGTGCGGGACCGCCCGAAAAGGACTGAGCGGACAGGGTGGTGGCGGCCAGAACGGCGCACCAAAAGGACTTCATATATAGGCTATGATAGCCTGCTACTCTTCGCGCAGAGCCACGACGGGGTCGAGGCGGGCCGCTCGGATGGCGGGCGGCACAGCGGCCACACCGCAGGCGAGGAGCATCAGGACCACCGGCAGCGCCCACGTTGCCAGGTCGCCCGGCTTCACTTCGAAGAGGAACGCGGTGACGAATCGCGACACCGCAATCCCTACGGCGGCGCCGATGGCCAGGCCTACCGCCGCCATCGCGCCGGCCTGCCGCAGGATCAGCCGCACGGTGGCGGAAGGGCGGGCGCCAAGCGCGAGGCGTATGCCGATCTCTTTCGTGCGGCGGGCCACGGAATATGTGAGGACGCCGTACAGCCCTACCCCGGCGAGCACCAGCGCCACCACACCGAAAAATGCGGCGAGCATCGCGATCAGGCGCTCATGCAGCAGCGTGTTGTCGATCTGGGTGGTTTGCAGGATGGCGCTATCGACGTTGAGATCCGGATCGATGCGGTGAATTTCGCGGCGCAGCGACGGGATCATGGGGGCCGGATCGCCGGGGGTCCGCACCGCAAGCGACATGCCGGATACGCGGCGCATGGGGAAATAAATGGTGGGCGATACGTCCTCGCGGACGTTGTTGTACTTGATGTTCGCGATCACACCGACGATCTGCTGCGGCTGCCAATGCTCCTCGTCGGTGGCGCGCTCGAACTGTTTGCCGAGCGGGCTTTCGCCCGGAAAGTAGCGGCGCACGAAGGCCTGGTTGACGAGGACGGAAGGGCTCTCACCTGCGTCGCGCGCGTCGAAATCGCGGCCCTCGATCAGGCGGACGCGCATGGTTTCGAGGAACCCGGGCGAGATGCCGACGAATCGCGGCCACGGCCTTTCGGGTCCGCGGCCGGGAAATCGCACCGGCGGCGTCATGACAAAACCGAAGTCGCCGGCCATCAGGGCGGTCTGCGTGAGGCCGGCCGCCTGCACTCCCGGCGCGCGGCGGAGTGAATCGAGCAACTGCATTTGGGCGAGGCGCTCCTGCGCGGCATCGCGCCGGACTTTGGATTTGAGATGGTAGATGGCGACGCCGGAACTGGAAAATCCGAGGTCTACACTGGTCAGTTTCTGGAACGACAGCAGCAGCAGGCCGGCCACAAACAGCACCATGAAGCTGAAGCCGACTTGCGCGGCGAAGAGAGGCTGCAACACACCCAGTCGCGCGGACTGGCGCCCGCCGGCGCGGATCGCATCGTGCGGGGAGACGCCCGAGGCGCGTAATGCGGGCGCGATTCCGAACAGGATTACGGTCCCTACGCCGATTGACGCGACGAATAGAATGGTGCGCCAGTCGAGACGAAGATCGAGATAGGCGGGGTAGTTCGAGGGCGAGAGGCGATTCACGATGACGGGCGCAGCGTAGCGCGCGAACGCCAACCCGAGCAGGCAGGCCGCGGCGGCGAGCAGACTGCTCTCGATCAGCAACTGGCGGATGAGCCTCCAGCGGCCGGCGCCCATTGCCATCCGCATCGCCAGCTCACGTTCGCGAGCCGCGGCCCGCGCCACCAAGAGATTCGCCACGTTCGAGCAGCAGGTCATCAACAGAAGCCCCGCGAAAATAGCGAGGATCCACAGCGACCGCTCGAACTCCTGGCGGATGAAGCCGGCGTTGCCGGTCGAGGCCGACTCGAGCGCGAGCGGCGACGCGACGTAGGCGGCGACATGATCGCGCGGCAGAAACGTAGGAGGGATCCGCTGTACCAGCGCGGCGCGGAATTCGCGGAATGCCGGCAGCAACAGTTGTGCGCAGCGCTGCGGGGTAACTCCAGGTGCGAGCCGGCCCCAGATCTTGAGCCAGGTCCCGGCAGGGTCGGCCAACGCGCGCGCGTCAACGGCGGCAGGCAGCGGAAGCCACATGTCCACCGACAGGCCGGGGTCGAAGCCGGTGAGGTTTTTCGGCCCGACGCCCACCACCTGATATTGCTTCCGGTCGAGCGCGAACCAGCGCCCGAGGACCGCCGGGTTGCCGCCGAACCGCCGCATCCAAAAGTTGTAGCTGAGAACCGCGGCCGAACCGGCAGAGGGCTCGTCGTCGCGTGGCGCGAGCACGCGTCCCAACGCCGGCGGAATGCCGAGCGTGTCGAAGGCCGCGCCCGAGATCCATTGCGCGCGCACCTTTTCTTCGTCGCCCGAAGTGTCGAACACGGCGGAGTTGAGACCGCCGCCGAACGTGAGGCCGAACAACTCCACCTGGCCGCGCGCGGCGATGCGCCCCTGCTCGAGCAGCGGGTAGCTGAAGCTATCATCGGCGCCGGGGCGTCCGTCGAACCGCGGCGTCGTGAGGTGCACCAGTGTGGAAGGGTCGCGGACCGGAAGGGGGCGGAACATCAACGCGTCGATCAGCGTGAATGCGGCGGTACAAGTTCCGATGGCCAGCGTGAGAGAGACGATGGCCGCCAGCGCGATCGTATGATCCTTGCGCAACATGCGCAGGCCGAAGCGAAGGTCGTGCAGAATGGATTCGAACCAGCCGACGAGCCGGGCATCGCGGCTTTCCTCGCGAATGTGAAGCCGGTTGCCGAATTGCGAGCGGGCGAGGCGCGCAGCCTCAGCCGGAGTGAAGCCGTCGCGGACGAGATCGGCAATGCGCTGCTCGATGTGAAACTGCTGCTCGCCATCCAGATCGCGTTCGAGTTGCCCGGGGTGGAATGTACGGATGAGGCGGGAGAGAAGGGACATGGCCTATGCCTTTTGCAGAACGTGACTTACGGCGGCAGTGACGGAGCGCCAGTGTTGCTCCTCGGTCTCGAGCTGGCGGCGGCCGGCGGCGGTGATCTCGTAGAGGCGCGCGCGCCGCTTGTTGCCGGTCGTGACCCAGCGGGCCTTGATCCACCCGGCCTCCTCCATGCGGTGCAGGGCGGGATAGAGCGAACCTTCCTCGACGCGAAGGACGTCGTCGGAGATGCCTTCGATGTGGGCAGTGAGGCCGTACCCGTGAACCGGGCCGCGGCGGGCGAGGATCTTGAGGACCAATAGCGGAAGCGAACCTTGCAGGGCGTCCTGGCGTGCCATACTCAGTTAACTCAGTAAGCAGTCTAAGTATGGAACCGGACGCCGCGGGCTGTCAACAGAAAAGTAGTTCTACTCGTGCTTACGCCAGCGCGAGTTCTTCGGTGCGGAGCGCCTGCGCCAGAGCCGCGGCGATTTGTTCGAGGGTGCTGCGATCGCTCTCTCGAGCGAGGCGGCCGAATTCGTCAAAGGCTTCAAAGGCCTTTGCAACCGTAAGCTGGGCCGGGAGCACGGCGACCCCCATCATCTCCAGCAGTTCGCGCAGTCGATGCAACCCGCGCACTCCGCCGCCCGGACCGGGCGACGTGCTGAGGATGGCCGCAGTCTTTTCGCGGAAGACTTCGAGGAGGCGGTCGCCCGGCTCGGGCCGCGAAATCCAGTCGAGCGTATTCTTGAGGAGCGCCGAAAAGGAACCATTGTATTCAGGCGACGCGATGACGAAAGCGTCGTGCGCCCGCACGAGCTCTTTGAACGCCTTGACGCGCTCCGGCAGCCCGCCGGTGGATTCCAGATCGCCGTCATAAAGCGGCATCGGATAATCGCGCAGATCGGCGAAAGTCACTTCCACACCGGCACTTCGCACGGCCTCGGCCGCCGCCAGCGCCAGCTTGCAATTCAGCGAATCTTGGCGGACACTGCCCGCGAATACCAGAACTCTTTTATTCCTTGCCATCAAGCTATTTGATGTCAAGAAATTTGAAGGGATTCAGTAACCGCACACCGTGCGGGCCAAATCGCCCGAATCTACTTCACTTTCGCAAGCAGCTTACCCAGGATCTTCACGGCCTGGTCCACTTCCTTCTCCGTCACCAGGTACGTCGGCAGGAAACGCAGCACCGTATCGTGCGTGCAGTTGATGAGCAGGCCTTCGGCCATGGCGTCGAGCACTAGTTGCTTGCCCGGCATCGTCAGCTCCATCCCCAGCATCAGGCCGAAGCCGCGGACTTCCTTCACGAAAGAATGTTTAAGCGCCAGATCGTTCAGCACCACGTGGAAGTAGCCGCCGACCTGTTGGATATGCGGCAGCAGCTCGTCGAGGATATCGAGGAACTCGAGCCCCACCCGGCAGGCCAGCGGGCCGCCGCCAAACGTAGTGCCGTGCATGCCGGGCTTGATCGCAGCCGCGGCCTTTTCGTTCGCCAGGATGAAGCCCAGCGGGATGCCGCAGGCCACCGGCTTCGCCGCCACCACCACATCCGGAAGAGTGACGTGGGTCGCGCGCTGATACGCGAAGTAGGTTCCCGGACGGCCGATGCCGCACTGCGTTTCGTCCGCGATCAGAAGCGCGTTGTGCTGATCGGCGAGGGCGCGCGCGCGGCCGATGAACTCGGGGCTCATCGGATGGATGCCGCCCTCGCCCTGAATCAGTTCCATGATCATGCCGGCGGTCCGCTCGTTAAATGCGCTTTCGAGCGCGGCCACGTCGTTCGCCGGAATGAACTTCACGCCGGGCATCAGCGGCTCGAAATCCCTGCGGTACTTCTCCTGCCCGGTGACGGCGAGCGCGCCGAACGTGCGCCCGTGGAACGAATTCTCAAGCGAGATGACCTCGGTCTTTTCGGGATGGATGGCGCGCCCGTGCGCGTGCACCATCTTGAGAGCGCCTTCCACAGCCTCGGTGCCGCTGTTGCAGAAAAAGGCGCGCTGCAATCCGCTCATCTCGCAAAGGCGCTTGGCGAGCGGACCTTGATATGGGTGGTAATAAAGGTTGGAAGAGTGCACCATCAGCCCGGCCTGCTGGCGGATGACTTTCATGATCCGCGGATGCGCGTGCCCCAGCGCGTTCACGCCGATGCCGGTGATGAAATCGAGGTAACGCTTCCCATCCAGATCGTAAACGTACGAGCCTTTTCCGCGCGCCAGAACCAGCGGATAGCGGGCGTAATTCTGCAACAGGTAGTCTCGCTCGAGGTCCATCGTGGCCTGAGCGGAGTTCTCCGCAACGGGGGGAAGGGCGCTTGTCATTTACCCATCATAACCGAGCGCCACCAGAGGATCGACATGCGCCGCGCGGCGCGCCGGCAGCCATGCCGCACCCATCGCCGACAGGAACATCACAGCCGCTGCCATGGCGATCGTCCGGAAGTCCCACGCGGAAACGCCGTACAGCAGGCTGGCGGCGAGCCTTCCCAGCACCAGCGCGATCGGCACCGCGATCGCCACCCCCAAACCCACCACTCCCACGGCCTCGCGCAGCACCATCCGGATCACGTCGGCAGGCCGCGCTCCCAGCGCCATGCGCACGCCGATCTCGCTCGTCCGCCGCACAGTGTGGAAGGCCATCACGCCGTACAATCCGACGCAGGCCAGCGCCAGCGCCAGCGCCAACACACCGAGCAATGTCGAGAGTCCCGCGGTCAGCCGCTCTTCCGCCATGGACTCGCGGGCCTGACCGGCCAGGGTGCGCACGTCGAACAGCATGAGGTCGGGATCGACCTGGGCCACCTGGCGGCGAATCGCCGACGTCAATGCGGCGGGATCGCCCGCTGCCAATACCTCCACCGTCTTGGCGCGCTGCCAGGCCCCGGCGAATAGCGGCACGAAAAATGTCGGTGCGGCGTCGGAGCGCAGGTCGTCGTACTTGGCATCGCGCGTCACTCCGACGATCTCGATCGGCGGCTGATCGTCGCTCCAACGAAAGCGCCGCCCTACCGGCTGCTGGCCCGCGAAGTAGCGGCGCGCCATCGCCTGGTTGATGACGGCCACGTGCGGCGCCGCGCCCTGGTCGGCGGCAGTGAAACCGCGACCCGCTACCATCGTCATCCCCACGGTCTCGAAGAAAGCTGGCGAGACCCAGTTCACCAGCAGTTCGCGATCCTCGTCCCGCGGCTGCCCTTCCACTTGGATGTACGCGCCGGCGTGTCCTCCGCCGAGCAACGTTGCGTCAGAAAGCGATGCCGACCGTACGCCGGGCACGCTCGCGACTGCGTCGAGCACCCCTTGCAAAAGGGCGTAATAGCGCGCATCGCGATACCCGCGCAGCGTGGGATCGATGCGAAACATCAGCACACCGTCGCGGCGGAAGCCCGCATCCACCGACGCCAGATTCCGCAGGCTGCGCGCGAACAATCCCGCGCCGATCAACAGCAGCATCGACAGCGCCACCTGCGCCACCATCAGCGGCTTTCCCACGGATCGACCCGCGGCAGTTCCCTTCCCCTTGAGCGCGTGCGTGAGGTCGAGTCGAGTGGCGCGTAGCGCGGGCGCGAGTCCGAAGACGAGCCCGGTCACGATCGCCAGCGCCATGGTGAATGCCAGCACGCTGAAGTCGATTGGCGCCTGCATGGGAAGTTGCAGACGACTCCCGAGGCTGACCGCCGGCATGAGATCCCGCGTCCAAACCGCCAGCAATACGCCGCCGATGCCGCCGAGCGTGGAGAGCATCAGGGACTCGATCAGCAACTGGCGGATGAGTTGTCCCCGGCCGGCGCCTACCGCCAGTCGGACGGCAATTTCGCGCGTGCGGGCGCTGTTCCGCGCCATCACCAGGTTGGCCACATTGGCGCAGGCGAGGGCGAGCAGCAGGCCGACCAGCACCATCAACGCCAGCAGCGGTTTGGAAAACTGCAGGCGCAGTTCGGCGACGCCGTGCGCCGCGGGCACCAGCGCCAGTTTCCTCTCGGAGATCTCCCGCGGCTTGGCGCCCGCCTCTTCGAGCAGTTGCCGGTAAATCGTTTGCATGCCGGCCTGCGCCGCGGCCTGCGTGATTCCCGGCCGCAGACGACCCATCACAACTGTGCCTAGGCGATTCCGGTTCGCCGTTCGCTGCGGCATGGCCACTCCGATCGCCTGGTGTGGAATCGTGATGTCCGGCGTCCGGCCCGGCCATATGCCGAAGAATTCGGGCGGCATGACACCCACGATGGTGAAGCTGCCGCCATTGAGACGTACCGATTTCCCGAGGACGCCGGGCGCGCGTGCGAATCGCTTCTCCCAGAAACCGTAGCCGATCGTCGCCACCGCGCTGCCCGCCGGAGGCAGATCGTCAGACGGACTGAGCGTCCGCCCCAGAATCGCACCGACGCCCGCGACGTCGTAATACTCGCCCGATACCAGGAGCGCCCGCACCGGCTCCGACTGGCCGTCGATCGAGGCATTCCACATCTGGTCGCCGCCGGTGAACGTGCACACGCCCGAGAAAACCTGGTTGCGTGCGCGGATCTGCTCGAAGTCGGCGCGCCCGAACACGTCGGACTTCTCGCGGGTCGGATCTTGCAGGAAGAACAGCCGCTCGGGCTCGCGCACCGGTAGCGATTTCAGTAGAACGGAGTTCACCAACCCGAAGATGGCGGTGTTGGCGCCGGTGCCCAGCGCCAGCGTAAGCACGGCCACGGCGGTGAAGCCCGGGCCGCTTGCGCAGCGCGCGCGCGGCGTACATCAGATCGGCGAGCATGGGCGATACAACGCACCCCAAGTACCAGTCACTATCCTATTGAAAAAACAAATGATACCCGCGGCCGAGCAGCTTCCTGGTGACCGCTCCTGGGACGGCCTGTCGCACTTCGACTCATATACGCTGTAAACCGTTCCCTTTCATACTGCTACACGGTTCCCCGTTCGACCCTCGGATTGCCCCATTCAACCCTGTTCTGTACCGTACAACCAATAATTTCAACGTTTTAATGGCAATCCATATCCCCCACCCGCTAACCTTCCCTATACTTTGGTGAAGCGTTGCACGACTGTCTAGGTGGACGGGTGCGTCGCCAGTATTCCGACTGAGTATCGACTGGGAGACCGAGTCAGCAGGAGGGAGTCAGACAAAAATGCACAAGCCTATCAAGTACGCAGAGAAGGCGTTCAGTTACGCCGCTAATGCGGCCTGGGTGGTTTTCGACAAGCTTAATCAAATCGGCCAGAACCCGGGATTCACACCGAAGTGGTCGGACAAGCCGCTGCTGAAGTCCTGGGAAAAAACCAAGCCTCCCCTGGGCTGGCCGCGTGAGACCGACTCGCTGTGTCCGAGGTGCATACCCGAAATCCGCGAGAAGATTCTCAACGGTGAGACGCCCCTGGACGTTCTGTACAACTCCCGCCCCGGTGAGATCAAGGCGCAGGTGATCGAGCGCGACGGCAAGATCCTGATGGTGAAAGACTGCCCGGTCCACGGCCACTTCGAGGACGTGATGGCCATCGACCTGGCGTTTTTCAAGCACCTGGAAGATGTTTTCCCCGGCCGCGACATCCGCGCGCACAACGATTCCACGCTGCACAAGCACGGCTCGAGCACCATCACGCACGGACGCGGCTCGGTGTTGACGGTGGATCTGACGAACCGCTGCAACATGATGTGCGACCCCTGCTTCATGGACGCGAATCAAGTTGGCTTCGTCCACGAGCTGACCTGGGACGACATCAAGACGGTGCTCGACAACTCGATCACCATCAAACCGAAGCGGCAGATGTCGGTGCAGTTCTCGGGCGGCGAGCCGACGATTTCGCCGTACTTCCTGGATGCGTGCAGCTATGCGCGCGAGGTGGGATACACCTCGGTGCAGGCGGCGACCAACGGAATCGAGTTCGCCAAGGACCCGGAATTCGCCCGCAAAGCGGCTGACGCCGGCCTGCGCTACGCATACCTGCAGTTCGACGGTATCGGGAACGCCGCCAACCAGCACCGCAAGGTCGGCAACCTGTTCGACGTGAAACTGCGGGCCATCGAGAATCTGTACTCGAATGGCGTCGACATTATCCCGGTCATCACGATCATCAACGGCATCAATAACGAGCAGGTGGGGCGCATCGTCCAGTTCGCGCTCGACAACCCGAAGAAGATTCCGTTCCTGAGCTTCCAGCCGGTGTCCTTCACCGGCCGCGACGAGGCCGTCACCGACGACCGCCGCGCCGCGCAGCGCTACACGCTCTCCCACCTGGCGCATGACGTCAAGAACCAGACCGGCCTGGGCGAGCCCGCGCGCGACTGGTTCCCGATCTCGTTCATCTCGACGTTCTCCGATTGGAGCGATCTCTGCCACGGTCCGGAAGCCACCTGGGGCCAGTTGAGCTGCGGCTGCCACCCCAACTGCGGCGTGGGTATGGCCGTGATGGTGGACAAGGAAACCAAGGAGTCGGTGCCCTTCACCGCCTTCGTGAATGCCGACCAGTTGGCGCGCGATGTGGCGCGGGTGAACGACGCGGCGCGCGGCAAGTGGCTCTCAGTGGCCGGCATGGCGCTGGCGCTGGGACGCAACTACAATCCGTTCATGTCGCCGACACACTTCAAGCTCAGCGACCTGCTGAAGAAGTTCGACAAGACCTTCGGCGCCACCGGCAAGAGCTACGGCAACGTGGGCAAGAACCGCACGATGGACGACATCGAGCACCGCCGCCGCGACCGCTGGAACTTCCTGTTCATCGCCGGCATGTGGTTCCAGGATCTGTTCAACTACGATTTCCGCCGCACCGAGCAGTGCATCATTCCGTACGCCACGCAGGAGGGCGAGATTTCCTTCTGCGCGTACAACACCGGTGTCGGCTGGCGCAACATTATCGAGAAGATGCACATGACGGCCACGCTCACGAAGTGGTACGAGGAGAACGGCCGCCACGAGATCTTCGCCGGGGGCAAGAGCGTTCCGCTCAACAGTCACGACCACTCGCTGGTATTGCGCGAGGACATCGTGACCATGGAAGAGCAGCACGATCTGGACCGCCTCGGTATTGCCAAGAACGCCGGCGAAGAGAAGACGCGCGCCCGCGACGCCAAGCTCAAAGAGTCGCAGGAGAACGAGCGCATGATGAAGCTCTATCGCGAACACGTGCTGAAGGAACAGCCCGGCCCCGAGCTGGTGCAGATTGCCAGCATCCAGCCCGCACCTGCCGTGAAACCGGTGGAAGTCCAGGAAGAAGTCGGGAGCTTCGGCGACTAAGCTTTAAGCGTAACAAACCAGACGCGGGCCGCCGGGTTTTCCGGCGGCCTTTTTTTGGGTGGCGTCGAGTCGAGCGGATCACGCCTGTTTCAGGCGGACGACTTGGGAGATCGCCAGAGAGAGCCGCTCCCAATTGGCGGCCTCTTTTTCCAGATGCCGCCGGCCGATGCGCGTGAGCGAGTAGAACTTGGCGCGGCGTCCCAGCTCGCTCGTTTTCCATTCAGCCGTGATCCAGCCTGACTGCTCGAGCTTGTGCAGCGCCGGGTAGAGCGATCCATCGCTGACCTGAAGAACATCCCTCGACACCTGCTTCAACCGCTGGCTGACGGCCCAACCGTGGAGCGGTTCTAACGCCAGGATCTTCAGAATCAGAAGGTCAAGGGTGCCTTGAACGAGATCGGAAGGCTTGCTCACGGGCTGCGCTGTCCTCGGTTACCGAGATCATACCTTGATCGCGCGGGCTGCGCAAGTGGTTCGCACTCGGATCCAGACGCTAAGATAAATAGAGACTATGGCAGACCGAACGATCGTGAGCGGCCTGGACGTCATGAGCGGTACGCCCTGCTTCCGCGGCACTCGCGTTCCGTTCAAGAATCTCATCGACTACCTGGAAGGCGGCCATTCTCTGGGTGAGTTCCTACGGCAGTTCCCCACCGTCACACATGAAATGGCAGTCCAGGCGCTGGAAGAAGCAAAGGAGTCGCTGATCGCCAGGATCGCATGAAGATTCTGCTGGACGAGTGTCCACCACTGGATTTCCGGCACAGCTTTCGTGGCCACGACGCCCATAGTACGGAATGGGCTGGCTTAAAAAGGGTGAGAAGAATGGCGAGCTATTGCGAGATGCCGAACTCGCTGGCTACGAGGTCCTGCTAACAGTAGATCATGGCATACCTCACCAACAGAATCTCGCTGGCCGGAAGCATTCGATCATCGCCATCCGTTCTCGGACCAATCAGCTTGAAGACCTGCTGCCCTTGGTAGATGCCATCCTGAACGCTAGAAACGATGACCCCAGGCCAGATCGTGCCCATCGGATAAATGCTCAGAGGCGATCCCTCTAGCGGCGCGGAACCATCGCCTCGAACGGAGTAGCCTGCGATATAGTAGATGGGAACATTGGCGACAAACCGCTCACGTGGTTTGCTTCCGGGATGGCCAACGATTGGCTCAGGGGCATCTTTGCTCCGTGGTGTTTCACTGTCGCTACATGGAGTGGGACTTCTCGCGCGGACGTTCACGGGTTTTAAGCGTGGATGATCTCGTTAATGCGCTGAGCTACCCCAAGTAGGTGAGAGTAGGTCTTCTTTGCGGCTCCGTAGAGTTGTTCAAACTGAAACTCTGGACCGGTTTGACCAAGTAACATGACGATTTCACCGCTGGCGCCTTTCTGGGGCGTTTGCACCGTACTGACAAGACCGGCGTGATCGACCGTGGGCGCTACCCTGTGTGTTCTTCGATCCCGGTATGAAATGATCGACAGGACATCGGCAGAACGGTAGTCTCGAACTGCCGCAATCAACTTCTTGTAGTCGGGCTCGCTCATCGCTTCGAGTCTTGGATGAGGATTCTTGTCTGGCTTGCCGCGTTTGTTGAGCGCATCTTTCATGCGATCCCACGTCACCATCTTCTCCCACTTTTCATTCGTCTGATCGACCCTCTCAAGGAATCCCTCGCCGAAATACTCGTAGATGATGCGTGCCACAAGATCCTCGATACGTACGAGTTCGAATGCGGCAAGGTCGAACTGCTCCATCTTGTCAAGGTGTAGATTGTATCGGGCGTTCTGAGCGGCGTCGGTATTCTCGCTGTGCTCGTCTTCCAAGAGCTTCAGTATGCGGGAAGTCGCAAATCCCAATCGAGCGCGCAAGAACAGCCCGGCAATCTCAAACCATAGTTCGTTGATGTTCTGCAGCCGACAAGCGGTAGCGGGACCCGAGAGGTCGAAATTCCATGTCTCAACCGACAGGGTCGGTGGCAGATCGAAATCCGAAATAAATCGATGCCGTTCGCTTTGAGATCGAATTAGGTCAATGACGTACTGAGTATCGAACGCCTCGACATCGAGCCCTGGCCGGCCGGCACACTCCAGTACGTACTGCCCGGTGACGAGCCTCGCGCTGTTCGTGATCGTTACTGTGAGATTTGGCATGAGGATCCAGTACCCATGCTATCCCACGGTACATCGAATCTGCGCGAGTATTGATCGACGGAGGAATCAGGCGCCCCGAATGACCAGATATGCGGGATAAGTTTGCCCGATCGCGCAGCAGGGCACCTGTCGATCGGAGTTTCTACGGCTGATCGCGAACACCCCGAAGTTGAGCACATGCGCTCAAGTTGACGGGAAACGCCCGACTCGTAGAGTTGCCGAAGCCCGACTCCCCATGTTTGCTCCACTGTCGGCCTGGTTTACATTTCCTCACCAGTTTGCCTTCAATTCCGGCAATGTCAATCAGGCATTAATACCGGGATCACCTTGTTCCCATGGCGGCGGTAAACGCGAAAATCGGAGTCCAGGGTAAAAACCTCTCCGGCGGTTTCTAGTTCCGATAATCGAACCAGACAGGCATCCGCAAGCGACATGGGCTTGTTGCGATAGCGGCGCATAAGCGCCCGCAGGTCCGTCTGCTCTTCCTGTACGTCGAGCGCAATGCGGATCACGCCCCGCTCCAGTAAGGCAAACAGAGGATCGGCTTCGCGGCCTTCCCGCTTCAGGAGAAAGGCCGCCTCCGTAAGGACTGCTTCGCACGTCAGCAGCGGCGGGCGAAAGAACTTCCATTGTTCGCATGTCCACGAATGGTGCTTCAGCCCGGAGGCGAGGAAACTTACAAGCGGGCCGGTGTCGAGAAGGCCCGGACCTTTCTTCACTGCCCAAACGCTTTCATGTATTTCGGATTGTCGGCCAGATCTTTGGGCATGCCCTTCACCGTACCGGCAAGGTCGCGCGCCAAGTCGTAACACGAGACTGCGCCGGTCGACGGTTGCTCGTACAGACCCTTCTCGAGACTTTCCCTCACAAGCGAGGATTTGGTCACCCGCCTCGCCTTGGCCTCTCTAGCGAGCTGAGCAAGGAGCTCATCAGGCAACTTCACTGAGATCGTTCGCATGATCCCAGAGTAATACGCACCATTCTCCCGCGCAATACCCTAACACCCCAGCTTCGAGTCTCGATCGAAAGGGCATTGGGGTGCGATTCGATTTATTGCCACTCCACGCTGCTCATGCATACCGTAACCAACGCGCCGATAGCGACGACCAAAGCCTGAACACCATTTCTGCAAACACCGGCCCGTTGTGATATGAAAAGACCATCATGTACACCACCGGACGCAGGCCCTTTCTGGCCTCCCTTATCGGAGCCTTGTCGAGCGTGCCGCTCGCCGCGCAGCAGATGACGGGCGAATCGTACGTCCCCAAGCAGAGCGACCGGCCGGAGCCGGCCTCGGGCGACGAGCCCGGATTCAAGCCTCTCTTCGACGGCAAAACTCTCAACGGATGGGAGGGCGACCCCAAGTACTGGCGCGTCGAAGACGGCATGCTCGTCGGCGAAGTCACGCCGCAGACGCTGCTGAAGAGCAACACGTTTATCATCTGGCGCGGCGGCTCGCCCAAGGATTTCGAGCTGAAGGCCGACTACCGCATCACGCCGGGCGGCAACAGCGGCATCAACTATCGCAGCGTGGTAGTGCCGGACGCGGTGACGCCGGAAAACAAATTCGCCATGCGCGGTTACCAGGCCGACATCGATGGCCAGAACCGGTATACCGGCCAGAATTACGAAGAGAAAGGACGCCTGTTCCTGGCGGTGCGCGGCCAGATGACGCACGTGACCGGCGGCCGGAAGCCCATCATTCTTTCCACCTTCGGCGACTCCAAGGAGCTGGCCGCGGCGATCACGAGCGACTGGAATTCCTATCACCTGATCGCGCGCGGGAACGTGTTGACCCACATCCTGAATGGACACCTGATGGCCGTCGTGATCGACGACGATACGCCTAAGCGCACCATGGAAGGACTGATCGGCGTGCAGGTGCACGTGGGTGGGCCGATGAAGGTCGAGTACCGCAACTTCCGGTTGAAGAATCTGTAGGATGAGCATTGAAGTAGTGTCCGGGCATCCACGCGTTTGCGCGTTTGATACGAAAAACCGCCGTCATTAGCGGGAAAAGCCGCGGCCCTTCGCGTGCCATCGAAGCGCATGGAAGGGAAAGCCTCTCATGCTTACGCTGAAGTACCTGCTCGAAGCCACCGGCTTCGTTCTCCTGGCCGCGGCCGCCGCTATGCTGGTCCGCGACCTCGCCCGTCTCTACGAAAGATCTACGCCGCTTCTCTGGCGGCCGCCCGCGCGCATCGCGGCGCTTAGCCTGATTCCTCTGCTGGCCGGCCTCGCCATCCAGGTGGTCCCCGCCGGAATGGCCGGCATCCGCGTCAGCCAGATTTCGGGAACGCTGCCCGGCACGCTCTACCCCGGCTTGCACCTGACGCTGCCGCTGGTGCAGTATGTAGCGCTCTTCGATACGCGCGACCAGATCTACCAGACCACCATCGGCGATAAGACGGCGCAGCCGCTGAAGGTCCAGACCCGCGAAGGACTATCGGTCGGGCTGGCGGTGGCCATCCGCTATCGCATCGATCCGCAGCGGCTGGCGTACGTGCACGCCAATCTGCCGCAACCCATCGAGAAGGAACTGGTGCCGCCGGTGGTCGCCACCGCCTTCCGCGACATCGCGCCGAACTATCTGGTGCGCGACCTGTTCGCCTCCTGCCGCGAGCAGATCCGCCGCGAAGCCGCGGGCGCCATTACGCGCAAGCTCTCGCCCGATGCCATCGTGGTCAAAGAAGTGATGCTGCGCGATATCGATCTGCCCGGCGAATACGCCAAGGGCCTCGAAGGCGTGCTGCTCAAGGAGCAGGAGAACGAGCGCCTGGGCGTAGAAGTCGAGGTCAAGGCGAAGCAGGTGCGGACCGCTGAGCTCGAGGCCGAAGCCGAAAAAGCGCGCATGGTGAAAGCCGCCGAGGCCCAGGCGCAAGTGACCGTGCTGCAGGCCAAAGCGCAGTCGGACGCCATGCAGTACACGCTGCCGCTGAAGCAGAAGCAGATCGAGCAGACGCGCCTCGAAGCGGAAGCGCGCGCGCAGGCCAAGGTGATCGACGGCAAGGCGGAGCTGGAACGCCGCAAGCTGATGAACCAGGCCGATGTGGACCGCGTGCAGGTGCTCGCGAAGGCCGATACCGACAAGTTGCGCCTCGAAGCCGGGGTCCTGAAAGAGAGCCCCATCATGTTGCAGAAAATCATCGCCGACAAGCTGTCGGATAAAGTCCAGATCATGATGGTGCCCGGCGACGGCAAGTTTTTCTTCGCCAATGACGTGATGCGCGGCGTCGTCCCCGCGATGGCGGCGCCCGACCATCAGTGGAGCTTTGTGCCAGACCGTGGGGCGGTCCCACAGAGGCCGCCCCCGCACATTTCCCCTTTCTTTCCAGAGAGTTCCAAATTCTTTTCGCTGCGCCCCCAGTCTTCCTTCGCACCCGCCTTAGGTAGAGCTTGTCCCGTATTAGGCGTTTTTGCCAGACGCATACTCTGAAATGTAAAGTACTTTCTATAATTGCAGGACAGCCGCTGTCCGTGCACGCATGACGGGTATCTTCGTTCATTTTTGCCCGTTGGTTTTCGGA
>JBGPHT010000065.1:0-38055 GCA_041484525.1 Bryobacteraceae bacterium
GGGTCGAAGCGCAGATGCACGCCCAAGCTCAGAGTTGGATTATGCCCAACGTTTTCAATGTGTCAAAAGCGGTCCAACAGCTAATTTGGACGCGAATGATTCGACGCGAAGGCGAGATTCTGGTGCATGGAGACAATCACTTCATCGTGCGCGGTCCGCTGCCGGATCGAAGTACCGCCTTGGCCCTGGTTCGACACTGGTCGGTGATTCAGATTGGCGTGGCCACGCCACCTGCTCTCATGAAGTGGCGCATCAGTTCGAAGGAGTTTCGGGAGGACTTGGAATGGGCAGTCGTGGTGCCCGGTGAGGCGGGGATGTCGTCTGCGGTGGCGCAGTTACTGGCGGAATTGTCGGAGCGCGGAATAGTCATCCATGACCTCAGCGCTGGGCCACCGCCATAGGCCCGGCACTTACTTTGCCGGCCTGCCGTGATTTAGGCACAGATCCACCAAGTCCGCGACATTCGCCTCGCCCACGCACATCACCGTGTCCGCGCCGCCCCAATAGATCTTCACAGTTCCATCGGGCTCCGGAACCGCGCCGCACGTGAACACGACGTTGTGGACATAGCCAGTCACTTCCCAGGGATCTTCCGGCTGCAGTATCCACGAGTCGCTCACGCCGATGATCCTTGCCGGGTTCTCCAGGTCATGTAGAGCAACCCCCAATCGATAGACCGCGCCATCCATGGTCCGAAAGACGCCGTGATAAATCGAGAGCCACCCCTGCGGAGTTTTGAAGGGCGGGGCGCCGGGACCGATCTTCATCTCATCCCAGTGATACGGCACCGGCTTCATGATTAGCTCGGATTGGCCCCAGAAGCATAAGTCCGGAGAGTAGGAAATCCAGATGGACCACGGGGAGATCTCCGAATGGGGCCGGTCCAGGCGCGCATAGAGCCCGCCAAACTTCTCGGGAAAGATGACTACGTTTCGATAGTCCGCCTCCGTGATGAGCGAGACTCTCTCTACTAGGGAAAAGTCCTTCGTCTTGGCCAGGGCTATTCGTACACCGCTTCGCGAGTACGCGCTGTAAGTGATGATGTACTCCCCTTCGAGGCAGGTTATCCGGGGATCCTCCACGCCGAACTCTTCGTATGCCGCAAATGGGCCGTCCCGCTCCGGAATCAGGAACGGCTCAGGATCGGCGATGAAGTGGAATCCGTCGGGGCTGCGCGCCAGACCTATGATTGAGCGTCCGGTGCGGAGGTGGGAGCGGAATAACATGACGTATTCGCTGGCGTGCTTCACCACGGCCGCGTTGTGAACGGTCTCGACGGGATAGGGAATCTCGTTCTTAGTAAGTATCGGGTTATGGCGATATCGCCTGACGATGTCCGGCTTCATAGTACCTTCTTCGCTTCCAACTCAAGAATGGTTGCGTACACTCGTTCGTATTGCCGCACCATCGCATCGATAGAGAAGCACCGTTCCACTCGTTGGCGGCAGACCTTGCGATCGATTTCAGGAAGCCGTTCCAGGACCCGCACCGCCTTGTCGACGTTACTAACCAGGAACCCCGTCTTACCGTCTTCGATCACTTCACGGCACGAGCCCAGGTCCATGGCGATCACCGGCACGCCGGCCGCGTTGCCTTCGGCCAACACCAGTCCGAACCGCTCCGGGATCGTGTTCAGGTGCAGTAGCGCGGAGGCGCGCGCAAATAACCAATTCTTTCCTGCGACGTCCACCGGCCCGATATAGCGGACCTTGTCATCCAGGTGCGGTTTGACCTGCTCGTCAAAATAGGCCTGATCCTGGATGATGCCCGCAATGATCAGGCGGCGGCTGCTGAGCCGGGCCACTTCGATGGCCAAGTGGACTCCCTTGTCCGGGTGAATCCGGCCGAGGAAGACCAGGTCGCCGCCGCCAGCCGCCTGAAATGGATAGAGCGACACGTCGATTCCGTTGTACACAGTGGCTAAGTAGTTCAGACCCGAAGCGCGGTCCGAGTTACTAACTGAGACGAAATAGCCATCGCGGTACTTACGATAGACGGGCATGATCTGGGGAGACGAGAAGCCGTGAATCGTGGTTAGCACTGGCGTCTTGACCAGCCGGCTGTAAGCCAGCGCCATGAAATCATAATGACTGTGGATTAGGTCGAACTCCGCGGCGTGCTCGAACACTTCCGGGATGTGAAGGTATTCGGCTACCTTGGGATCGATGGAGCGGTCCTCTTCATAACCGCGTTCGACCACGGCATGGAGCCGGGCGCGCGTAACGGAGTCGCCAGTGGCGAACAGCGTCACGTCCCACCCGCGGTCAGCCAGCCCTTCGGCAATATTGCTTGCCACCGTTTCCCAGGCGCCATACTGGCGGGGAGGCGTTCGCCATGCGACGGGCGACAGAATGGCCACTCTCTTCCCGGTCTTCATGGTGCGATCGCGCTAGCGCATAGCGGCAAGTACTTCGTCGAGCGGTACGGTTGCGAAACTGGTGGCGTGGTCGGCGTATGCATAAGGGATGATGAGCTCGCCTCCATGCACGAGGGCGCCGCAGGTATATAAGACGTTGGGCACGTAACCCTCGCGTTCGTCCTGGGTGGGCCGCAGTAGCGGCTCTTGAAGACGCCCGATCACTTGAGCGGGATCGTCGCGATCGAGCAGAAATGCGCCGATGCAGTATTGTCGCATTGGGCCAACGCCGTGGCTGAGGACCAGCCAGCCAGCCTCCGTCTCGATGGGCGATCCGCAGTTTCCGATCTGCACCATCTCCCACGGGTAGGCCGGCGCCAGAATCAGCTTCGGCTCATACCAGAAGTGCACGTTGTCGGAGAACACCAGGTACAGGTTTTCATTGTCCTGCCTGGAGATCATGGCGTAGAGGCCGTTGATCTTCCGGGGAAAAAGCGCCATGCCCTTGTTCTGCGCAGCCGGGCCGTTCAGCGTGATGACCCGGAAATGCAGGAAGTCCGACGTCTCCATCAACTGCGGCATGACGACTCTGCCGTCGTAAGCGGTGAACGTTGCATAGTAGATGCTGCTGCCGTTGTCGTTCCGAAAACAGACGAAACGGGCATCCTCGATGCCGTTGCTCTGCGAGGGCGAACTGGGAAACAGGATGCGCTCGGATAGTTGCTGCTCGGCTCTGAATTGGACCTCGTAGTTGGATTCCGCGAGTATCCGGATGGCCTCGGCTGTATTCTGGTGCTCCCTGGCTGCATGCGATTCCGAGGGCTGCCGCAATTCTTCGGCTACCTCACGGCGAAGCTCCGTCAGGTCGAACGATTCCCCGAGCCTGCCCATCGTTCGGCGGGTGAAATCATTGGCCAGGCCGAGTTCGAAAAGCTTCCGCTCGAAGAGCGCCCTTTCATAGAGCGGGTTGGGGATTTGGTGGGGCTCGGTGAGACAGCCCGCCGGCGTCATCACCTCGACCCGGCCATCGGGGCGGATGATGCCCTCACGAAAAGTGATGGACGAGATGTGTCCCTCACCGGTGGCGCGCAGGCTCAGGACGAAACGCAATCCCAGGGGAGACACGCCCGACTGGTCCGGGTGCGGAACAATCGATGGATTGAAGAGCGCGGCTGATTCGAGTGAAAACTCGGAAAGGAAATAGGAGCCGATCAGCAGCTTTCTCTCGACGGACAACTCCCCATCCATCGACAGTAGCGCGTTCACCTGTTCGAACCGCTCCCGAAACACCTCGCAGATGTTCTGGTGCCGCCTGGAGAACTCGGCCAGCACGTCGTCCAGCAGCGGGACAACCTGGCTTTCCGGGATCGAAAGAACCCGCGCCACAATCCTCTCGGCTCGCCGGGCATCGCCGGGAGTGAATGGCCGCAACAGTACTCGCGACTGGTCCGGCCGCAAAGCTATCGCCGTGCGGGTGATGTGAATCGATTGAGTGGTCATGCGCCTGGCAGCCTGGAGAAGCAAGGTGAAACCGGCATCAAGTCTCGATTACAATCGGTGCTCTAAAGTTAGTCACAATATTTTGCGTCAGCCGCAGCTCCGCCAGCGAGAGCAGGAATGCCAGTGTGGATTCCGCTCCCTGATTCCGATTGACCCGATCGACATGCAGTCCGTCGAGACAACCGCCCGTCCTCGGAGAGTACAGTTCCAATCCGAGATCGTTCCAGCCGATGAACCAATCGAACGCGCGCTGCGCCTGCTCGTACCACCACGTGTCGGATGTCGACCGGTACGCCTCCAGGCAGGCCGACATCATGGCCTGGGCCTCGACCGGTTGCTGATCGAAGTTGGCGCGCGCGCCGCCGCGCCGGAAGAATCCATTGCTGCCGATAGGCCGAAAGTGGCCGTTTTCAGAGGTCTGCAACTGCACCAGCCACCGTAGAGTCTCGATGCCTCGATCGAAGACGGCTTTTTGCCCGGTAGCGCGCCCGGAGAGAATCAGGGCGTGCGCGAGCTTCGCATTGTCGTAGCTCAACTCTTCCTCGAACCACGGCCAATCGGGCTTGGCGGACCGGTCGTACAAATCCATCAGGCGCGCCGTGAGTGCTTCACGGGTCTGGTTCACGAAGCTGTCGCCGCTCAACCGGCGCAGGTACTCGTGCATGCCGATCAGGCTGAAAGCCCAAGCCCGCGGCGACGTAAACTCCGTCACCACCGGCAGCGCCTGCGCAAAGAGCTGGCCGGCCATGACCTGAAAACTACGGTACGACGAGCCTCCCACTCCCACCCCTAGCGCCCACAGCGCCCTGGCATGGCAGTCCTCCGAACCTTGCACGTCCAGCCAATGGCGATCGAAGCCCAGGTGGTTGTGGAACCGTCCCGCCTTGGCGTCGAACGCGTGGAATAGAAAGGCTGCGTACGTGGTGGCGAGTGTTCGTATCAGCTCCGGGTCTTCTCCCAGATCATCGAGCAGCACCGTCAGGATAAAGGCGCGCGCGTTATCGTCCGTGCAGTATCCCTCGGAGAAGTTCGGCACGCTGAAGATGGCATGTTGAAAGATCCCGGTGGAATCGGTCATGCGCAGGAGATGTTCCAGCTTCAGCTCGGGCGTTTCACGCGGCTTCCGGTCGAGTGTCTTCGTGGAAAGCGATTTCCGCAAGGACGACAACGCCTGCAGTCGCGAGAGCTCGAACGACCGCATGTAGAGTTTTGCTACATTGCTCCAAACCATCTCGCGGCCCAGTGCATATGCGGTTTCCCGCATGCTGCGCCGGCGGGAATCGTCGTGCAGTAAAGCGTTCACTTCGGTGGCGATGGCCTGGGCGTCGCCGAAGGGAACCAGCACGCCTTGTCCGTTAGCGAGTAGCTCGCTGGCGTGCCAGTAGGGCGTCGAGATTACCGGCTTGCCGGAGCCGAAAGTGTACGCGAGTGTGCCCGACGTGCTCTGGGCTTCATTGAGATACGGCGTAATGTAGAGGTCGGCTGCGCCGATGAAATCCTTCAAGGTGTCGAGATCCACAAAGCTGTTGTAGAAGATGACGTTCTTCTCGACCTTGTTTTTGGCGGCCAGGATTTCGAGGCTCACGCGGTACGCTTCGCCCTGCTCCCGCAGTTCGTTCGGGTGGGTCGCCCCCACCACCATGTACACCACGTTGGGAAACTCGGCCGCAATCTTGGGCAGGGCATTCAGCACGTGCTCGATGCCCTTGTTCGGAGAGAGCAGCCCGAAGGTGAACAACACGATCCGCCCTTCGACGCCGAACTCTTCCTTGAGATCGTTCGGGTCGACGAAGGGGATGTCGGGAATGCCATGCTGGATCAGGTCGATCTTGGTGGGCGGAGCGCGGTAAATCTCTTGCAGCATCTGCCGTCCGCGCGCCGACATCACTACTAGGCGCGTCGAGAGCGCGATCAGCTCCTGCATCACCAGGCGCTGGTCGGCCCTGGGCTCGCGCAGTACCGTGTGGAGCGTCACCACGATCGGCATGCGCAGCTCGCGCAGCAGCGCCAGGATGTGGCTGCCGGCCGGTCCGCCAAATATTCCGAATTCGTGCTGCAGGCAGACGATGTCGACGTTGTTGATATTGAGGAAGTCGGCGGCGCGCAAATACGAGGACAGATCCTGCTCGTCGATTTCAAAACGAACTACATCCGGATAGTCATAGCCGGCCTTAGTATCGTTCACCGACACCGAGATGCACTCGCTCGCAGGGTGCTCGGCGGCGACTGCCGTAAGCAAGTCGGAAGTAAAAGTCGCGATGCCGCACTTACGCGGCAGATAGTCGCCGAGAAATGCGATCTTTCCGACCTTTGCGCCTTCGATCATGCGATCGTCCTCAGTAAGTCGTCGTGTCCGGGTTCGTTTGGTAAGGCGGGAATGCCGGGCACGCGCCCATTACTTGGCTGCTTCGGTCTTTTCGTTCAACTCAGCGGATTCAATAATGTAGTGGCATTCGACGCCGCGCCGGGGCCGGAGACCATTAATTCTGGTGAACGTCGAATTGGCCGGACCTTCCGGGCCATCGACGACCATCAACAGTTCACCCGCCGCAAACTTCTCACGGGTGCGCGAGTCCACGTGCTTCGCGTCAAAAGGTTGGGTCACTCTACGTTTAGTATTCATCAGCACACTTCCTCTAAATGGGCGCGCCGGACGGCACTTTATGGCCCGAGCCGATCAGGCGTCGGGGGTAATACCTTTGCAGGGGAGTAAATAAATGGGAAACTTATTTATATTGTAGCATACGCGAGCCTGTGCTAGACTAAGTGCGGATTTGAGGCTCCTGCCAATTCAAGGCCGACCTGTCTAGCCGCTTTGCTAAATTCGTCCACCTCCAAAATTAGCCGTCTTCAAATCAGCAGAGGACTTTAACCGGATGAAGAACATTTTTGTGGGGAACCTCAGTTTTGGAGCGACGGAAGATTCCGTCCGTACCCTTTTTGAAACTCACGGCACTGTTGGCCGCGTCAACATTGTCACCGATCGTGATTCGGGGCAGCCTCGCGGCTTTGGATTCGTCGAAATGAGCAACGATGGCGAGGGCGAGAAAGCGATCGCGGCTCTAAACGGGACATCTCTCGATGGTCGAGCGTTGAATGTCAATGAAGCCCGTCCCAAGACCGAGCGGTCGAGTGGCGGTGGCGGCGGCGGCTACGGTCAAAAGCGCTGGTAGGCTTTAGACCGGCAGTAGCCCTTCCCAAATTCGGGGCCCCCTTCAGGAGGCCCCGTACCCTCAGATTGCACCTCTGATAACACTCCCAGTAACCCGGCAAGACGACCTCCCTATTCGTGTGCCATGACTCCGCTAACCCACAATGACCGGCGTGCGCAGCATCGCTTTTCCATTCTGCTGAAGGTCCAATACACGGTGACGTCCGGCGAACGCGGGCATGGGGAATTGTCTAACATCGGGAGCGCCGGCCTGCTATTCCGATGCGACGGCCAGTTCGTCCCGGGCGAGACGATCGATATCTCTCTCCGGTGGCCGTATCTGTTGAACGGAGTTTGTCCCCTGCAACTGTGTATACGGGGCCGCGTCCTGCGCAGCAGCCAGGCCGGAACCGCCCTCGCCATTACGAAGTACGAGTTCCGTACGGCTCGCAAAGAGGAAGTAGCTCTGCCCGCAGTCGCGCTTCTCAGTTAGCCGCGACGCGGTCCGGAGCTTCTTATTCTTCCGGCGAAGGTGAGTTCATGAGTTGCCCGCCGCGCAGGTTGCCGATCGGTTCCAGTTCGAAGAGCAACCGATTGTGGCGTTCCATCCGGTGTTCCGCGGAGCACACCTCAAAGGCAAATCCCGACGGATTCTGCTCCTTCAGGAACTCGCTCCCGTGCCGGAGATGCCGGAACAATTCGGCTTGAATGTTCCCGGTCTCTCCGACGTAGATCCAGTGGTGCGCATTCGAAAGTCCGTAAACGCCCGATGCCGCCGGCGCATTCCGGTCGACCGAGGTCAGTGTGAAGGCACGGTTGCCATGGTTTTCAAAAGGCATTATGCGGCCTCTCCGGTCCGGACACTCCCCGGCCTGCAGGCACCGGACCCGGGTTCTTTCGCGCGATCGGCCAGCGGCTTTTGAACAGCCTTCGGCCGCGCATTTCCCCATCCACGGTTGGGGTAGACCCACAACAGCACGCGGTCCGTCCATGACTCCGCGGGCGGGCCGATGGAAGCATCGGGGAGAGTACGCGAACGATGTAGGGCCGGCACCTGCACACTCCTTAGTGTGCCGCGGGTAACGCGCGGCACACGCGATTTCCGGATCAGGCCGTTTCTTCGGCAGGGGCCTCGCAAACGATGGCTTCCGTGGTCAGCATGAGGGAAGCAATCGAGGCAGCATTCTGCAGGGCCGTGCGTGTGACCTTCGTCGGATCGATGACGCCGGCCTTGACCAGATTCTCGAACTCGCCGGTAGCGGCGTTGAAGCCGTACTCCGTGTCCTTGCTGCTGCGGACCTTCTCCACCACAACTGCGCCCTCACTGCCGGCGTTCTGCACGATTTGCCGCAGCGGCTCCTCGCACGCGCGCCGCAGAATGGTGACGCCCATCTGCTCGTCGCCGTCCAGCTTCAACTTCTTCAGCACCACAGCCGCCCGAAGAAGAGCCACGCCTCCGCCGGGTACGATGCCTTCTTCCACCGCGGCGCGCGTTGCATTCAACGCATCCTCGACCCGCGCCTTTTTCTCTTTCATTTCCATCTCAGTCGCGGCACCGACCTTGATCACGGCCACGCCGCCCACCAGCTTCGCCATCCGCTCCTGCAGCTTCTCGCGATCGTAGTCCGAAGTGGTCTCTTCGATTTGCGCGCGGAGCTGCTTGATGCGGCCCGCGATATCCTTCGCGTCGCCCGCGCCATCGATGATGGTCGTGTTTTCCTTGTCCACTGTGACACGCTTGGCGCGGCCGAGGTCGCCCAGAGTCACGGATTCCAACTTGATGCCGGTCTCTTCCGCCAGCGCCTTGCCGCCGGTCAGCACCGAGATGTCTTCCAGCATCGCCTTCCGGCGGTCGCCGAAGCCCGGCGCTTTGACGGCGCAGGCGTTCAGCGTTCCGCGCAGCTTGTTGACCACCAGCGTCGCCAGGGCTTCGCCTTCCAGGTCCTCGGAGACGATCAGCAGCGGCTTGCCGGCGCGCGCGATCTGCTCGAGGATCGGCAGGATGTCTTTCATGCTGCTGATCTTTTTCTCGTGGATCAGGATGTACGGATCTTCGAGCACGCACTCCATGCGCTCGGCATCCGTCACGAAGTAGGGCGAAAGGTACCCGCGGTCGAACTGCATCCCCTCGACCGTCACCAGCTCGGTAACCATGGTCTTCGATTCTTCGACCGTGATCACGCCATCCTTGCCGACCTTCTTCATCGCATCCGCGATCACATTGCCGATGGCGGCGTCGCCATTGGCGGAGATGGTCCCGACCTGCGCGATCATGTCGCCCGAGATTGCCGTCGAGAGCCGTTTGACCTCTTCGACGACCGCTTCCACAGCCTTATCGATGCCGCGCTTGATCGCCATCGGGTTCGCGCCCGACGCCAGCGCCCGCACGCCCTCGCGGTAGATCGACTGCGCCAGGATCGTGGCCGTCGTGGTGCCGTCCCCGGCAACATCCGACGTCTTCGACGCCACTTCGCGCACCAGTTGGGCGCCCAGGTTTTCGAGCGGATCCTTCAGGTCGATCTCTTTGGCGACCGTCACGCCGTCTTTGGTGATGCTCGGTCCGCCGAACTTCTTCTCGATTACGACGTTCCGGCCCTTGGGGCCCAGCGTTACCTTTACGGCATCCGCCAATTGATTCACGCCGCGCAGAATCGCCTGCCGGCAGTTCTCGCTATAGATGATTTGTTTTGCCATGTGATGACTCGCTTCCGTTGATTTGGATTAACTGGCCTTCTTGACAGCCTTGGCTTCTTCCGGTTCCATTACGCCGAGAACGTCATCCTCGCGCATAACCAGATACTCCTGCCCGTCCAGTTGGATCTCGTTGCCGGAATACTTGCCGAACAGGATGCGGTTGCCTACTTTGACTTCCAGGGGAAACAGCACGCCGTCAATCAGCTTGCCCTTTCCGATGGCGACGACTTCGGCTTCCTGCGGTTTTTCCTGCGCCGAATCCGGAATGATGATGCCGCTGCGCCGGGTTTCTTTCTCGTCAATCCGCTTCACTACGATGCGGTCATAGAGTGGTCGAATGTTCATGCTGTTGGATCTCCAGTTGAAATTTGAGTTGTGATACGGGCGGCCTTGATGGCCTGATACCGCGAGTCCGCGGCAAGCATTTGCCGGACGCGGCCGTCCAGGTCCTGCCACTCCCGAATGAAATAGCCGGCCCGGTCGTTCGCCATTACCTGGGCGCGCTGTTCCGAGACTATCGCAATCATGGCGCGAGTGGCGAGCCCGTCTGGCTCGGCCTGCTGCAGGGCCTTGCTCTCGAGTGCATTGGCGACGCGGTCGAACTCCGCGCCCACCTTCGCCCTGAGTTGCTCGCCCAATTCGATCTGATTCACAGTGCCGGTCAACGGCTTCTCCGCTAGTCGAGCCGCCGTTTCGTCCATGATCGGGGTTGTCTGCATATCGAATGCGTCAATGGCTGCGAAACTGGTTGCCCAATTGGATGTGCCGCGATTGAGCCGTGACGCTGACGTACGGCAGGCCCAGGAACGACTTCGTCTCGACGCCGGTAATTTCCACGCAGTTGCAGTTCTGCGACCGCGCGTCTCCGATGGCGCGCTTCACCGCCGTGCGCAGCCGCTTTTCCTTGTCGAAACCGAAAGCGGTGGCCGTGATCTGGCCAGCCATGAAGAAGAATGTCCAACCGGCGGTGCGGAGTTCTCCCTCCAGGTGGGCGCGATCCAGATTGGTGACGGAAGTCCAGCTTGGCGAATAGGGCGTGCTGACCAAGTGCACGGAATCGGGCACGAGCGTGCCGTCCTGAATCAGAATGCTGCCCGCTGTGATCGGCGTATCCACGGCTAATAGCTGTATTCCGTCGACCCGATACCCCAGGGCATTCTGGTTGCGGGCACCGGGATAAGCGGACGATTCCTTCGGCTGGTCAGTTCGGTGACCAACGTGCACACGCAGGCCACGATCATCCAAAGGACTGATTGATCTGTCAGGAGCGTGGAGACGCTGCGAGAAAACATGGAAACCTCCCGGTTGACGGTTGGCTAAGAGGAGGGGTGCGATAACCTGACTTAGTTCAGGCTATCTGCAGGGTGGGCAGAAGCGCTCAGACGATTACTATACTAAGTTAAACGGATGCTTTTGTCAAGGTATCGGGTTAACCCCGCATTCCCGCGAACAACGCCCCGTTCTCCCGCAGCACCCGCTCCTTCGCCGCCGCGTCCACGTCCGTACTCCACTCTCCCCGATCATGGGTGCCACCCAACAGGATTCCGTCCCGCCGCGGAAACATATAGATGTCGCCGGGGCCAATCGTCATGTATTCGACCTCCGGCTGCGGCAGCAGGAACGAGAGCTGGCCGCGAATCGGGATCAGTTCCTCATCGCCGAAGAGCGCCCGCGCGCCCAGGCCGGTGCAGTTGAACAGCAGCGGCTGGCGGAGCGTCAACAACTGCCGCGTGTCGGAGAACTCCCGTACCTCCACCTTGCCACCGGCCGTGAAGAAATCGCGTAGCAGCGCGTTGAGGTAAATTGCCGGCTCGATGAGCATCGAATCGCAGCGGTACGCGTGCGGCACGTCGAACGGATTCTCGGCCGGCTCCAACTGTTTCTGCTCGGGATAGAGCGGGTCAATCTCGCTGTAGGGACTCTCAGGCGGCGCCATCTGGCGCGGGTTGTCTTGCGAGAGCCGGTACAGCGGCAGCCAGCGCACACCATACTGCTCTCCGGTAAGCGACTGGTAGCGGCGGAACGCAAACCGCCCGGCCTCGCCGAACTGCCGCCGGAACTCAGGGGTGAGGCGCGCATGGTCGTAGACGGTGACCGGGTCCCACAGGCCGCCGGCAACGTTCGACGTAGTGTCGGGCGGCATCGCCTTGGCGTAGATGGTGACGGCGTAGCCGCGCTGCTGCAGCAACCGCGCCGTCGAAATGCCAACCACACCGCAGCCGATCACCGCGGCGTCGCGCGTCTCCAACTTTGCCGCCTCTTCCACCGCGAGTTGCGCCGTGCCCCAGGAGAGCGTGATCCCCGCGCCGCCATGGCCGTAATTGTGAATTACAGTCTTCGAGTCGAGCTTCTCGCCGCGCACCACAAATCCCGACGGACGAAAAGGCCGCAACCCTACGATGGTGCGAATCACTCGATCCGGCGCCACCAGAACCCGCGCCAGCCTGGCTCGCGCGATGGGAGCCGTCGCATTCCGCCGGGCTGCGCACCCGGCCATCCACGCGGTAGAAATGCCCAGCCATTGGCGGCGCGAAACGTGCATAGCGCTATGGTACGCGAATGGCCGCCGTAGTGGCTTTGAACGTAGCCGTGGACGCGGCCGCCGCCACCGTCACCCACACCGGCGGCGTCGAGGCCGAGTCGCAAAATTGAAATATACTGAGAACTTCAGCGATATGCATCGGAAAGCTTTTTCCGCGCTCACCCTAGCCGCGCTTTCGTTCACCCTGATTCTGGCCCAGCAGGGCTCCGCGCCGCGATTAACCGCCGACCTGATCAAGGACCTCGCGGTCCGCAACATCACCGGCACCTTCAGCTCGGGCCGCATTCAGGACGTCGCCGTCGACCCACGCAACGGCAGCGTCTGGTATGTGGCGACCGCGTCGGGCGGCCTCTGGAAGACCACCAACCGCGGCCTCACCTTCCAGCCCATCTTCGATGACGGCGGCTCCTACTCGCTCGGCTGCGTTACGGTCGATCCCAAGAGGCCCGACACCGTGTGGCTGGGCACCGGAGAAAATCAGGCGCAGCGCGCTATCGGCTACGGCGACGGCATCTACAAGAGCATCGACGCTGGCAAAACCTGGAAGCGAATGGGCCTCGTCAACTCCGAGCACATCGCCAAGATCCGGGTGGACCCGCGCGATTCGAACGTCGTGCTCGTGGCCGCGCAGGGTCCGCTGTTCTCGCCGGGCGGCGACCGCGGCCTCTACAAAACCAGCGACGGCGGCCAGACCTGGAAGCCCATCCTGCAGATTACCGAGAACACCGGTGTCACCGATCTGGCTGTCGACCCGCGCAACCCCGACGTGATGTACGCGGCCGCCTACCAGCGCCGCCGCAATACCAGCATCATCGTCGCCGGCGGGCCGGACTCCGCCATTTTCAAAACCACCGATGGCGGCGTCCACTGGACCAAGCTCACCGAAGGCATCCCGGATGTCGACAAGGGCCGCATCGCCCTCGCCATCTCACCCCAGAAGCCGGACGTAATCTACGCCACCATCACCACCAACCAGAAGAACAAGCTCACCGGTTTCTACCGCTCCGAAGATGCGGGCGCGCACTGGACCAAGATGAGCGACTACGTCGTGCAGGACCCGGAATACTACGGCGAGATCTACGCCGACCCGTTCCAGTTCGACCGCCTGTACACCATGGACATGCAGATCCACGTGACCGAGGACGGCGGCAAGACCGTCCCCGTCGCCGGCTGGCAGGTTCACTCCGATAACCACTCGCTCACGTTCGATGCGACCGATCCCAATCACCTGCTGGCCGGCAATGACGGCGGCCTCTACGAGTCCTACGATCGTGGCCGCTCCTGGCGTCACTTCAACAATCTTCCGGTGACGCAGTTCTACCGCGCCTCGGTGAACAATTCGGCGCCGTTCTATCACATCTTCGGCGGCACGCAGGACAACGGTTCGCAGGGCGTCCCCACCGGCACCACGAACCGCGCCGGCATCCGCACCAGCGACTGGCTCAACACCGGCGGCGGCGACGGATTTCAGTCGCGCGGCGATTACGACGATCCGGACATCATGTACTCCTGCTCGCAGAACATCAACTGCGTGCGGCTGGACCTGAAGACCGGCCAGAGCACTCCCATCCGCCCGCGCCTCACTCCGGAAGAGACCGCGTCGCTGCGCTCGCGCTGGGACATCCCGTTCATCGTCAGCCCGCATTCGCACACGCGCCTCTACATCGCGGGCAACCGCCTGATGCGCTCGGAGGACCGCGGCAACACCTGGAAGCTGATCAGCCCCGACCTGTCGCGCAATATCAACCGCGACACCATCCCCGTCATGGGCAAATTGTGGGGTGATGACGCGGTGTGGAAGAACGCGTTCACCGACCAGTTCGGCACCGGCACCGCGGTGGCCGAGTCTCCCGTGAAGGAAGGCCTGCTGTTCGTCGGCACGGATGACGGCCTGGTGCAGATCTCGTCCGACGGCGGCGAAACGTGGCGCAAGATCGACCGATTCCCGGGCGTGCCTGAGATGACTTATGTCACCGGCATCCTGCCCTCCCCGCACGACGCCAACACGGTGTTCGTGACCTTCAACGATTTTCATCGCGGCAACTTCAAGCCGTACGCGCTGAAGAGCACCGACCTCGGCCGCTCGTGGACCTCGATCTCGGGCGACCTGCCCGACCGCGACCCCGCCTGGACCATCGTGCAGGATCATGTGAATCCCAACCTGCTTTTCGTGGGGACCGAGTACGGCATGTCGTTTACAATCGATGGCGGCGGCCATTGGGTGCGGATCAGGAGCGGGATGCCCACGATTCCGATCCGCGATCTCGATATCCAGAAGCGGGAGAGCGACCTGGTCGCCGCTTCGTTCGGCCGCGGCTTCTTCGTGTTCGACGATTACGCTCCGCTGCGGCAGTTGACTCCGCAGGCGCTCGATCAGGAAGGGACGCTCTTCGCCGTGGGCCGCAAGGCGCGCGTCTACGACGAGATCGGCTACTACCGCGCGCAGGGCGACAACGTGGCCTCGCCCAACGCACCGTTCGGTGCGCTCCTGACTTATTACCTGCGGCAGGAGACTACTAACGATGCGAATCAGAAGATGGTCATCCAGGTGAGCGACGCCGGCGGCAAGATGGTCCGGCAGATCGACGTATCCGGCCGCGCCGGAGTGCATCGCTCGCCTTGGGACCTGCGTGAGACGCCGCCTCCCGCGCCAGAAGGGCAGGCCGGCCGCGGGCGTGGCGGCCCTACGCAGGCAGCCGAAGGCGTGGAGAATCCGGACCAACCAACTCCAGACGCCGCCGCTGGTGGCGGCCGAGGAGGTCGTGGAGGACGCAGCGGCGGGTTCGGCGGACGCGGCGGTTTCCGCCAGGGAGCGCTGGTGAAGCCCGGCACCTACACGGTCGCACTCGGAAAACTCGCCAACGGCACGTTCACGCCGATGGGCCAGCCGCAGCGCGTCGAAGTGATTCCACTCGAGGCCTCCAATCGGTAAAGACTTGTCCAGGAAGAAAGTCGAGCGGCAGCCTGCACGGCCAGCTCCCGCTCCCCGAATCGAGGCCGGCCCCGCCCCGCTACTCCGCATCGCGCGCCTGATCGAGCGCTACCCGATTGCCGTGGCGCTGTTGTTCATCGGGGCCGGCGCGATCCGGATCGCCGCCTCCTATTCCGATACCGGCCTGACGTACGATGAACCCGCGCACCTCGCCTGCGGCATGGAGTACCTGTCGCATCACGTGTATCGATACGAGCCGCAGCACCCGCCGCTGGCGCGCGTGATGACCGCGATCGTCCCGTTCCTGGCCGGCGCCCGAACTATCGGCAAGCCAAACATGTCGGTCGAAGGCGTGGCGCTGCTCTACCAATCGGGCGACCCCGGCGGCACGCTGTCCAAGGCTCGCGCCGGAATCCTGCCGTTCTTCGTGCTGGCGTCGCTGGTCGTGTTCTGGTGGGGCCGCCGCTATTTCAGCCCGACCGTCGCCGTCACCGCGACCGCGCTGTTCACGCTGCTGCCGCCCATCCTGGCGCACGGCGGCCTCGCCACCACCGACATGGCGCTTACGGCGTGCCTCGGCCTCGCCTTCCTGGCTCTCCTCATCTGGGCGGAACGCCCCACCATTCGCCACAGCGTGCTCCTCGGCGCTGCCACGGCCGCGGCGGTGCTCTCCAAATTCACAGCGCTCGGATTCTTTCCGGTGGCGGCCGGGTTCGCGCTGGCCGCATATATAATGTCGCAGCGCCCGCCGGCCAGCCGCCTGATGGCTCTCGCTAAGGAACGCGCCGTGCCCTTCGCCGTTGCCGTCCTCACCGGCGCCATCGCGATCTGGGCCGTCTATCTCTTCTCCTTCGACCGTGTCCCCGCGCCCGAGCTGTTCGACGGCGTCCGCCGCGCCATGCGCCACAATGCCGGCGAAGGCGGCGGCTACCTCTTCGGCCGCCTCAGCCAGACCGGCTTCTGGTACTTCTTCCCGATGGTGCTCGTTATCAAGACGCCGATCGGCTTCCTGCTGCTGCTCGCATTCGGCGCCTTCGTCTGCCTGCGCCGATGGCGCGAAGCCAACTACCTGCCGCCGCTGGCATTGTCGCTCGGCATCCTGGCGCCCGCCATGACGAGCCCCGTAAACTACGGCGTCCGCCACATTCTTCCCGTCTACATCGGATTCTCGATCGTGGCCGCGCTCGGCATCCGCGAGCTGGTGCGGTCACGCCGCGGCTGGCCCGGTTTCGCCGCCCTGGCTCTGGTCCTCTGGATGGCGATAGCGGGTGCGGTCAAACACCCCGAATATCTCGCCTACATGAATGAGTTCTTCGACCGCGAACCCGAAAACGTGCTGGTCGATTCCGACCTCGATTGGGGCCAGGACACGATCCGCCTGGGCCGCCGCCTGCGCGAACTGGGCGCCACCCAAGTCATGTTCACCACGATGAACCTGACTGACGATCTGCTGCGCGTGTGGCCCGGCCTTCCGCCTTCGAAGCCGATCAACCCCATCGAACCCACTGCAGGCTGGACCGCCGTGAGTCCCACTTTCTGGAAGACCGGCGAGTTCGGTCTGGAGCACCGCTACGCCAATCTCCACCCCTGGTTCACGTATGTGCAACCGAAGGAGAGAGTGGGCTCGCTGCTGCTGTACTATCTGCCGCCGGGTTCGGTGCCGCCGCGATAGTATGACCTATGGACAACCGCGAGACCGAGGAAACCCGGGATTTCTGGAATCGCGTGGCCGACGACTGGCACATTCAGGTCGGCACCGCCGGCGACAGCAATCGCATCCTGAATTCCGACCCCGTGCTATGGGCATTCGCCGGCGACGTCCGCGGGCTGAAAGTCCTCGACGCAGGTTGTGGAACAGGATACCTGTCGAAGCAACTCACCGATCGCGGCGCCCTTGTCACTGGCATCGATGTCTCCGAGCGCATGATCGCGATCGCCCGTGCGCAGTTTCCCGACATCGACCTCCGCGTCGATTCCTGTGTCGAGCTTCGTACCGTCAGCGATGCCCAATTTGACCTCGTGGTCGCAAACTACGTGCTCATGGATGCGCCCGATCCAGAGGGCACCATGCACGCCCTCAGCCGCATTCTTCGAAACGAGGGAATCGCCATACTGGTGTTCTCCCACCCCTGTTTCCCGCCAGGCGGTGCCACGATTTCGAGCGACGGAAAGATCGATTACCGTTGGAGCTTTTCCTATTTTGAACGGAGGAAATGCGTCGATCCTCCCTGGGCACATTTCACTTCGGAGTTCATCTGGTTTCATCGGCCTCTATCCGGCTACTGGAAAGCCTTCAAGGCGGCGGGATTCGTCGTCGTAGATTTTGAAGAGCCTAGAATTACGGAGGAACGGTACCATTTGGCGGAGAATTCCCGAAAGCTCGCTAATAGCAAGACCCGTCCTAATTCGGTAGCGTTCAAACTGCACAAGTCGTCTACTCGAATCGCAGCGCCTTGAGCGGATCGATCCTCGTCGCCCGCCGCGCCGGAATCCAGCAGGCGCACAACGCGACGCCCGGCAGCAGAATCGACACGCACGCCATCGTCAGCGGATCGTTCGGCGCCACCTCGTACAATTGGCTCCGAATCAGCCGGCTCACCACGACCGCGCCGGCCAGGCCTGCGGCCAGTCCGAGGACCACCGGAGCCATGCCCTGCCGCACTACCATCGCCATCAACTGCGAGCCGGGAGCGCCCAGCGCAATCCGGATTCCCATCTCCGGTGTCCGTCGCGCCACTGCGAACGAGATCACGCCGTAGATGCCGAGCGAGGCCAGCACCAGCGCCGCCGCGGCAAACGCCACCGCCAGGTACGTTTCGAACTTTCGCGACGCCAGCGATTCTTCCACAATCTGCTCCATCGTCCGCGACCGTGAGATTGCCATCTCGGGGTCGGCGGACGACAGCAGGGAGCGCACCGCGGCTGCTACCGGCGCGGGGCCGGCCTGCGTGCGAAGCACAAACGACATAGCAATCGGCTGCATCCGCCAGAAATGCTCGTAAACCATCATCGGGGGATCCTGTTCCAGCCTGCCCCGCACCTCGCCCACCACTCCGACCACTTCGAGCGACGGCTTGGATGGTCCCGCGCCGCGCACATGCTTGCCAATCGGATTCTGGTTGGGCCAGAGGGATCGCGCCGCCCGCTGGCTGACTACGGCGATCGGGCGATTCTGATCGGAGTCTTCCAGAAACCGTCCCTGCTTGAGCGGGATGCCCATGGCCCTCCGGTAATCCGGAGTCACGAATCGGAAATTGGCAGTCGCCGATTCTCCGGGGCGCAGCGGCCGGTCCGGATCCCGCAGACCGCTGACCCATTCGTCGCCCTGAAGCGGAAGTTGGCTCACGGCGCCAACCGCCTGCACGCCGGGTATCCGGGCCAACTTCGCCACCATTTCCTCCAGGAAGCCGCGTCTCACGCCACGCGCGTATTTCGGATTCAGGAAGGAGACATCCTGCGTGATCACCTGCGCCACTTCGAATCCTTTGTCCACATGCATCAGGCGGACGAAACTGAGAATCAGTAAGCCGCTGACGATCAAGAGCACGGTGCTCAGCGCGACTTCGAGGCTCACCAGCACCTCGCGCAAGCGGAGTTTGCGGCCGCCCTCGGTCGCCGTGACGGATCCCGCCTTCAAGGATTCCTGCGGCTCGATCCGTGCCAGCCGCCACGCGGGAAACAGACCGCAGAGGATGGTGGAGAACGCCGTCGCCAGTGCGGCGAACGCCAGCACACGCCAGTCCATGCCGATTTCTTCGAGGCGCGGCACGGCCACCGGCGCTTCGGCCAGGAAGAGCTTGAGTCCCGCGTGCGCCAACCCCAAGCCCGCGACGCCGCCGATCGCGGACAGCATCAGGGCTTCGAGCAGAACCAGTCCGAACAGCCGGGCACGGCTGGCTCCGAGCGCCATACGAACGCCGGCCTCGCGATAGCGGCTCGCAGTCCTCACCAGCATCAGGTTGCCGACGTTCACGCACACGATCAGCAGCACTGCCCCAACCACACCCAACAGGAGCAGGAGCGGACCACGCTCGCTCCTCGTCACCTGCCGCTGCAGCGGAGTCAGCGCAATTCTGGTTTCGATCTGGTACTGGCGCACAAAGTCCGCCAGCAGAGCGTTGAGCTCGGCGGTCGCCGGTTCCGGCCGCACCCCCGGTCTCAGCCGGATCACCGACGAATAGTTGAGGCTGCCGGACGGGTCCTGCCGAACAGGGGCAAACATCAAAGGCCGAAAGATGAGCGGCTCCGCAGGCGGCCCCACGAACGCACCCCACTGTTCGCCGCTTGGAAGATGCAGGCCGGGCGGCATGATCCCGACCACCGTGTGCGCTTCGCCGGCGATCTGAATGGTGCGGCCGACAATCGATCGGTCGCCCGCGAACCGGCTATGCCACAGGGCGTCGGTGAGGATCACCTTGTCGAAATTGCCCTCTTCCTCGACAACGAAGTCGCGCCCGATGGCCGGCTGCACTCCGAGTGTCCGGAAGAAATTGAATGATACCTGGAGAGCCGGAAGCCGCACCGGTTCACCCGCGCCCACCAGCGTCAAGTCTGCCCCCTGGAACAGCGACACTTCTTCGCACGACCGGCAATGCGTCCGCCACTCATGAAAGTGCCGGGCGTTCACGGGGAGATGGCGGGTCAGAGTAGAACCGGCAGGTGGAACGTTCTCGACGACGAAAAGGCGGCTGGAATCGCGGAATTTCAGCGGTTGCAGCAAGACGCCGTTGACGATCGAAAACATCGCCGTGGTGGCGCCCAGGCCCAATGCCAGCGTGAGTACAGCGACCGTCGCGAACCCCGGGCTGCGCGCGATCTGGCGGAACGCATATCGCAGATCCTGCGCCAAACGATCGAGGGCCGCCCACCCCCACATGTCGCGAGTCACTTCCCGAATCAGCAGTTCGTTCCCGAATTGCCGCCGCGCGTTCCGATCCGCCTGGCGTGGATCTTCGCCGCGCTCAATCCGCTCCCGCGCGGCCATCCGCAGATGCCCGCCGATCTCTTCGTCCAGATCCTCATCCCGCCGCCGCCCGAAAAATCGCTTCCAGATGCCCATCTGTCTACGCCTCGCTCTTCCCCGGCGCCATCAGGCCGGCGATCGCGGCGCTCATCTGGTTCCAGCGGGCCTGCGCGGTGGTGAGGTGCTTCCTGCCCGCCGCCGTCAGGCTGTAATACTTCGCCCGCTGGTTGTTCTCGGACTGCTTCCACTCCGATTTCACCCAGCCCTGCTTCTCCAGCCGATGCAGCGCCGGATAAAGAGACCCGGTCTCCACCTGCAGAACTTCGCCCGAACCGCTGCGGATCGCCTGGCTGATACCGTAGCCGTGCTGCGTTCCCCATCGCAGCGTCTGGAGAATCAACATGTCCAGCGTGCCCTGCAGGAGTTCGATTCGATTCTGATAGCGCTCTGGTTTACTCGTTCCCATGGAAGTAGACAGTCTACATCAATGGATGTAGCTTGTCTACTGCCATGGGAAACTTTCAGACCGACTCGGGCGTCATCTCCAGGACTTCGGCGATCAGCGTGAACGGAATTCGCGCGCGCTGATTCGCTTCCTCGACCGCCGCCCGGTTGGCCGCCTCGAAGTAACAGTGAGTCTGCGCCAGCTCCGGAAGATAGAAACTGCGCATCCACCGCACCGCTTCTCCTTCTTGTGTCATCTCGGCACAGCAGCTCTTCACTCGCATGCCGGCGCTCTGCAACGCTTCCCGCGTAAGGCCGGGCAGGTCACGTTTCACCACAAAACAGGCCATCGTCAATCTCCTCTCTTTCCGCTTAACCTATGCAGATTGTCACTCTCCGGCTGGACAGGCTCCAGCACCTGTTCCAAATCCGACCGGCGAATCCGAATTGCCCGCTCGCCCGCCAGTCGCAGCGCCGGGAGCTTCCCCGACCGCACGTAGGCGCGCAGCGTCTGCACATGGACTCCGAGGGTTTCGGCCGCCTGCTCCGGCGTCAGATACTCCCGGAGGCCCCGACCCACCGGCCCAGACGCAGCGGATGCGTCACCGTTTTTTCCGGACTGCCCCGCCGAGAGCCGCGCCACCGCGGCGCGCCAGGTTGTACTGGTGATTCCGTAATTTCGTTTCAGTTCCCCCATGAGTCCCGTGCTCTCGGCGGCGAACGCAGCCAGCAGATGATCGACGCCGATCATGGCGGCTCCCTCGGCCTTGGCAATCCGCGCCGCCCGGTCGAAGATCTCGACCGCCGCCTCGGAATAGGCGACCTTGGCGTCGCTCCTTACCGGGTGCTGCAGCCAGTCGATACCGATGGTCTCGAGGTCGAGCGTCCACGGACCCAGTTCGAACACGCCGAATTGCGAGCGCGTAAGCAGGCATCCGAGGAGCAGATCGTTGGGACTGACCTCCTTGGCCCCACGCTCTTTCGCCTTGCCAATAGCGAACGATGCCGCTCTCTCGGTATCACTCATACAACGTTGAGCTATCTTAAATTATGTAAAATGCCCAGTCAATAGAGAATCGTCCTGTCTGACATAAGATAAGGAGCGAATGCGATTCCCGCTGCTCCTGGTATTCGCCCTTGCGGCATTCTCTCAATCCGGACCCGTCCCCATCGTCATCGAGACGGAGTTCGGCGCCATCGAAGCCGAGATCGATACGGTTCACGCTCCCGTCACGGGCGCAAACTTTCTGAAGTACGTCGATGCCGGCCGGTTTGACGGAGGGCGCTTCTATCGCACTGTCAAACCCGACAACCAGCCCGACAACACGGTCAAGATCGAAGTCGTCCAGGGTGGCCGCGCGCCCGGCACCGAGGGCTTCCCACCCATCCCGCTCGAGCGCACCTCAGTGACGGGTCTGTCGCATAAAGACGGCAGCCTGTCGATGGCGCGCAACGGTCCGGATACCGCGACCTCGGACTTTTCCATCTGCGTCGGAGACCAGCCCTCGCTCGATTTCGGCGGCAAGCGCAACCCCGATGGACAGGGCTTCGCCGCTTTCGGCCGTGTCACCAAAGGCATGGACGTGGTGCGCAAGATGCAGATGCAGCCGTCCAACGCCCAGCGGCTGACTCCGCCCATCCGCATCCTGCGGATCAGCCGAAAAGCGAGCCAGCAAACACCGTGAGACTTCGGTAGAGTGAATCCTATGAAGTTGCTGTTAGTGCCTGTGGTAGCCGGGTTTCTTGCTACCGCGCTGGCCTTCGCACAAGATGCGGCGCCTCCCAAAATTCAAGTTTCGGATGTGCTCGAAATGGTGCAGGGAGGCCTTCCCGAAGACCTCATCATCGCCAAGCTGCGCAAGGACAAGGTCGCGTTCGACCTGACGGCGCAGGAGATGGTGCAACTGAAAAAAGCCGGCGTCGGCGACAACGTCATCAAGGTCATGCTCGACCCGGCGGCGGTTGTTTCGGCCGCTGCACCGGCGGCGCCCACGCCCGCGCCCGCACCCGCCGCGGCGCCCGCTCCACCAACCGCCCCCGCTGCACCAACGTCACCCGGACCAGTCACCGAAATCGGTGTTTACTTCAAAAAGGCCGGCGCCTGGGCCGAACTGCCTCCCGAAATCGTCACCTTCAAGACCGGCGGCGTGCTCAAGACCATCGGCACCGCGGGAATCGTCAAAGGCGATGTGAACGGCCACGTCAATGGCGAGAACAGCCCGACGCAATTGAAGACGCCGGTCACCTTGCTCGTCTACACACCCGAGGGTACGGCGATCACCGAATACCAGTTGCTGTTGCTGCGTGACGCGAAGGACGGCCGGGAGTTTTGTACCGTGACCGGCGGCGTCCTGCATTCTTCCTCCGGAGCCACTCACGATCAGGTTCCATTCGAGGGCAAGAAGATCGCCCCGCGCACCTGGGAGATCGAACTTCCGAACATCAGCTCGGGTAACTACGCCCTCCTGCCGCCCGCGTCAGCCGATGGGACCGGTACCTCGGGCCGCGCCGGGAAAGTTTTTTCGTTCCGCGTCATCGAGTAGGACACCACCCTACAGCAACGCCGCGAGCGTCACGATGCCCTGCCACAAATGACCCAGCCGCAGATTCTCATTGTCGCTGTGCTGGTTGTTGTCGAAGTTCACGATGGGCGATCCTACGGCGGGCAGCCCCAGCTCGCGGATGAACGGCGCAATCGGCACCGTGCCGCCCATGGTCCGTATGCGCACCGGCTCGGCGCCCCACATCGCCGTCAGCGCGCGTGTCACGGCCACGCCCGCGGACGATTCGGGCTCGGTGCGATACGCCTCCATCGGCGCCTCCGGCACGCGCAATCGAGCCAGCTTCGGGTACTTCATGCGAGTCGCATCGTCGGGCTCACTGTCGGTGACATAGTAGCCCTGCTTGCGGATGTGGGCGCGCACGCGCTCGATCATCCGGTCAGGCGGAGTCTCCTTCACCAGCCGCATGTCGATCGCGGCGCTCGCGTCCGCCGGGATGATCGTGCGCGGCTCCTCGACATAGCCGCTACGTATGCCGCGGATGTTGAAGCTCGGGTATTGCAGCGCTTCCTGGAGCGACTCACCCACGGCATCCGGCCGCGCCACGCCGAATAGTTTCAGCAGCGCCGGTTCGTCGTCGGGCACCGATTTCAGCACGCGGCGCTGTTCGGCCGTCAGTGGCGGCACGTCGGAATAGAAGCCGGCGATGATGGTGCGGCCCTGCTCGTCCTTCGTCGAGGCCAGCAGTTGCGCCAGCCGCATCCCGGGGTTCGGAACCCAGTTGCCATAGTGGCCGCTGTGCAGCGCCATCTTCGGCCCGTAGACCGTCAGCTCCAGCGCGACGATCCCGCGTCCGCCGAAACTGAGAGTAGGGCGGCCGTTAGGATGCACCGGGCCGTCGAGGATCATCAGCAAGTCCGCCCGCAGTTTGTCGCGGTAGCGCCCGATCGCCGCCACCAGGCTCGGCGATCCCATCTCCTCTTCGCCGTCGATCACCACGTGCACGTTGCTCTTGGTCTTTCCGCCGATGGCGTCGAGCGCCGCGCAGAGAGCCACGATCGGCGCCTTATCGTCGGATGCGGAACGCGCGTAGATACGCCAGTCGTCGGGGAAGCGATCGCGCGCCGTGAAGCCGGGCACCAGCTTGCCGCCATCCTCCATGCGTCCATCGCGCATCACCGGCTTGAACGGGCTCTCCTGTTTCCAGCGCGCGGCATCCACCGGCTGGCCGTCGTAGTGGATGTAGAAAAGCGTAGTGCGCGTCGCGCCCGGCACGTTGCGCTCCGCATAGACCAGCGGATTGCCGGCGGTCTCGAGCAACTCGGCCTTCAGCCCGTGGCGATCCAGCATCCGGCGGATGTACTCCGCATTCCGGCGGATGTTGACGCGGTCGGTGCCGACATCCGGGATCGAGAGCAACTCGGTGAACTCGCCAATGATCTGCTTCTGATGCACCGCCACCCACTGCTGGACGGCCGTGCGATCCTGCGCCAGCGCGGGAAGGGCGAGGAAGAGGAGCCAGAGTTTCATCTCCCTACGATAAACTATCGGTTCCATGGAAACTCGCAAGCTGGCTCACACCGATCTCACCGTTTCCCGCGCCGCCTTCGGCACCATGCCGTTCGGCACGCAGGCCGACCAGGCCACCAGCACCCGCATGGTGGACATCTGCATCGATGGCGGCATCAACTTTTTCGACACAGCCAACGTTTACAACCAGGGCGTGGCCGAGACCGTGCTCGGGAACGCGCTCAAAGGCCGGCGCGACAAAATCGTCCTCGCCAGCAAGGTTGGGTTCGAGATGAAGGCAGCTCCGGATGAGACCGGCCACTCGCGCGGCGCCATCCTGAAGGCCGTCGACTCCAGCCTGGCGCGCCTCCAGACCGACTATCTCGACCTCTACTACCTGCACGTCCCCGATCGTTCGGTGCCGATTGAAGAGAGCCTGGAGGCGATGGACCGCCTGGTGCGCGCCGGCAAAGTGCGGTACCCGGCCAGTTCCAACTACGCCAGTTGGCAGGTGACGGAGATGTTTTGGATCAGCGAGAAGAACGGCTACCGGCCGCCGTATATTTCGCAGCCCATGTACAACCTGCTGGCGCGCGGCATCGAGCAGGAGTATCTGGCGATGTGCAAACGCTTCGGGGTTTCGACGGCCATCTATAACCCGCTGGCCGGCGGTTTGCTCACCGGCAAGCAGCCTCGCGAGCGGCCGGAGGCGGGGACGCGCTTCGATAAAAACCAACTCTACCTGGATCGATACTGGCACCCCGCGTACTTCGACGCAGTGGATGAGTTGAACCGGATCGCGCAGCAGAGCGGCCGTTCGGCGATCGACATCGCGCTCAACTGGCTGCTCGAGCACACCGCCACGGACGTGGTGATCCTGGGGGCATCCAAGCCGGAGCAGTTGCAGCAGAACCTGGACGCGTTCGGTCGCGGCCCGCTGCCCGAGGAGGCCGTCAAGGCCGTGGACGCGATGTGGGACCGCCTCAAGGGCATCACGCCGAAGTACAACCGCTAGCGGCTATCATCAGAACATGCGCGGCAAGTGGGTCCTGATCTCGGTGGCGGCGGTCGGCGCAGGCATCGGAATCGGCGCTCTCTCGCTGCGGCATCGCGAGCCTCCTCCGCCACTGCGGCCTGCGGGTGCGGCAGTGCTGCCGGTGCAGAATGAGATCACCTTGTCCGGCAAGATCCGCCCCCAGCACGTCACCAACGTCGGCTCCACCATCAGCGGCAACATCGACGCGCTTCTGGTAGATGTGGGGGAAGAAGTGTTCGAGGGCCAGACCCTCGCGCGTATCGGCTCGGCCGGCCTCGAAGGCACGCGCGAGGCCGCCGCCAACGCGCTCGAGCGTGCGCAGCAGCAGGTGGCCCGCGCTGAACAGGTCTCGAACAATGCCCGCCTGGAGCAATCGCGCGCCGACGCTACGGCCGAGCGCAGCCGCATGGATCTCGACCGCGTGCAGCAAGTCTACGACCGCCAGAGCACGCTGAACGCCCACGGCGCCACGCCGCGCCTGGTCTTCGAAAAAGCCAGGCAGGACTACGAGGCCGCGCTCAAAGAGGCCGACATCATGGGCAAGGCGGCGCACGCCGCCGCGGACCAGGTGCGCGCCGCGATGTTGGAAGTCACGGCGGCGAGGAAAGCGGTGCAAGACAAATCGCAGCAGCTCGAAGATGCCGAGGGCGCGTTCCAGGCTGCCGAAGTTCGCTCGCCTGTGGCCGGCCTGGTGGTGGGGCGCAAGGGCGACGTCGGGCAGCCGGCGCAGGAGGCCGGCGACGGCATGTTCCAGATCGCCACCGACACCTTCGCGCTCGAAATCGCGCTCCAGCCCGAGCCGCCGGTGCTGAAGCGCATCCACCCCGGCCAGCCTGCGATGGTGCTGGTCCTCGACCTGCAGAGCAACGGGATTCCGGCCGAGGTCAAAGAGATCAAGGGGACGGACGTGATCGTCGAGTTCAACAGCAACACGCCAGCTATCAAGCCCGGCATGCAGGCCGACGTACGTTTGAAACTGGATTAGCCGCGCTCCAGTACAATGGAGGTTTCTCGGATACCTTCATGGAATTTCTAACCGGCAGTCTGTTGGAACTCATCACGCAGACGTCCACCAATCTCCCGCCTGATGTGCGCCAGGCGATGTCGCTCGCGGCCGCGAGCGAGACTCCGGGGACGCAGTCCTCGCAGGCGCTCGACATCATCCTCTCGAATGTCGACATGGCCGTCGATGATATCGGCGCCATTTGCCAGGACACGGGCATGCCGACGTTCTTCGTGCACACGCCGGTCGGCGTCAACCAGATCAAGATCCGCAAGGCGATCCAGGAGGCGGTGGCGGAAGCCACGCGGCGCGGCAAGCTGCGGCCCAACTCGGTGGATTCGATCACCGGCAAAAACAGCGGCGACAATCTGGGCGAAGAGACGCCCGTAATCCACTTCGAGCAGTGGGAAGAAGACGAAATCGAAGTCAAGCTCATCCTCAAGGGCGGCGGCTGCGAGAACAAAAATATCCAGTATTCGGTGCCGTGCGACCTGGACCACCTGGGCCGCGCCGACCGCAACCTGGAAGGCGTACGCAAGTGTCTGCTGCACGCCGTCTGGCAGGCGCAGGGGCAGGGATGTGCGCCCGGGGCGCTCGGCGTGTGCATCGGCAGCGACCGCTCGCACGGGTACGAACTGGCGAAGCGGCAGTTGCTGCGGACGCTGGATGATGTGAATCCGAACCCCACGCTGGCGAAGCTCGAGGCGGAGATCATGGAGGAGGCCAACCGGCTCGGCGTAGGCGCGATGGGATTCGGCGGCAAGGCCTCGCTGATCGGCTGCAAGATCGCGGCGGCGAACCGTCTGCCGGCCAGCTTCTTCGTCTCGGTGGCCTACGACTGCTGGGCGTTTCGCCGTCTCGGAGTGCGCCTGGATGCGACGACCGGCGCGATCGCGAAATGGCTATATCGCGATCCCTCCCGTCCCGTGGAGCGGATGGCGCGCGGCGAAGGGTTCCCGCTCACCGGCCGCGAAGTGATGCTGACTCCGCCTCTCACCGAAGCGCAGATGCGCGCGCTCAAGGTCGGCGACGTGGTGCTGATCTCGGGCGAAATGTTCACCGGCCGCGACAACGTGCATGCCTACCTGATGAAGAATCCGCCGCCGGTGGATCTGCATGGCGCCGCGCTGTATCATTGCGGTCCCGTGATGCTCAAGGAGGGCGATCGCTGGACCGTGAAGGCCGCCGGCCCTACCACCAGTATTCGGGAAGAGCCCTACCAGGCCGACGTGATCGGACGTTACGGGGTGCGCGCCGTAATCGGCAAAGGCGGGATGGGCGCGAAGACGCTGGCCGCGCTGAAAGAATTCGGCGCCGTGTATCTGAACGGGATCGGCGGCGCCGCGCAGTATTACGCGCGCACGGTGGAGGAGGTGCTGGGCGTCCACCTGATGGAGTTCGGCATACCGGAAGCGATGTGGCACATCCGCGTGAAGAACTTCGCGGCCATCGTGACGATGGACGCGCACGGCAACAGCCTGCACGCCGATGTCGAGAGCGCGACCGGCGAAGAACTGGCTGCATTGCAGAAAGTGTAGACGGATTGCTAAACTGAGATTTCCACTTTGGCCAGGTAGCTCAGCTGGTAGAGCGCGGCCCTGAAAAGGCCGGCGTCGGCGGTTCGATTCCGTCCCTGGCCACCACTTTTTCAAACACTTACGAATACCCAAGACCGCGAGTTTGGTCCCAATTGGTCCCAAAAACCGCAACCAGACCCGCTTGGACTCGTCACCCGAAGCGGTTTCCACAGATCAGCATCTCTACGGCAGCGTCCCGAGTCAAATCTGCGCGATTGCGGAGGTGTCTGGCGTGGGATGGCCAGAGACAATGGGACAATACATGCTATGGCACAGCCTCCAATTGACTTTCTCGGTTTCGCCAAAGAGCATCTGTTCTACGAGGCCAAGATGTTCGTGACCGCCCGCGACATTCTGTTTCAACTCGACCCCCCAGAACCCCAGATGACGGATTCAACCGCAATCTCCTGGTCGAAGCCTGCGTACTCCACTTCAGAAACCTTGTCGATTTCTTCTATCCGCCCCTGAGCCCGCAATCGGATGATGTCAGTGCAGCAAACTACGTTCCTGATTGGGGTAACCCGGCCTTGCCGATTATTCTCAAGGATGCGCGCGACCGGGCGAACAAGGAACTCGCACACCTCACCCTGAAGCGAAAAGCAGGAGAACCTCCCGACAAAGTGTGGAACTTCGTGGCCATAAGCTTCGCAATCGGCCCGGTGACTAAAGACTTCCTCAGCCGGGTGGACGCCCAGAACCTGCCTGAAGAAGTAAGGGTCATATTCCGCAAGATGGACGCAGTTCCAGGTACCTACGTGACCGCAGGCTCAGTTTTCAATTCCTCATCTTTTGAGTGACCGGCTTGCTCCAGCAAAGTTCGGGCCGGATTGGGAGCGCCTTCTCCGGGGTGCGCCTTCTCCGGTGCGACTCCGCGCCTGGCCTGTCTAGCCCAGGAGGACCGCGCTACTGGGGCGTCGCCAAATAGAGGCCAAGGGATTCGACGCCGTTGTTCCAAGTGTAGCCGGTGAACCAGACTTCTCCGGAGGCAGAAGAGCTGACGGTCAGAGGAAAGATGAGCACCTCTCCTCCGGGGAGCGGGTCGCTGGAGCGCGCCACGACGGCCACCGAGCCGTCGGCCCGGCGCGCGTAGACGCCAGCGCCGCCGTCCTGGGTCTGCACCTGATAATGGGCGTCGCCGTTGGCGGAGAGCGTGGTCTCGTTCATCCAGAAATAATTCAGCCCGGAGCCGTCGAGCAGGCTGGTGTCGCTGGATTCGAGAGTGCGCATGTGGCCGTCGAAATATCGCAACTCGCGGGCGCGATAGTTGTCCAAGGCCAGCATGATGACGAAGCCCTGGCCGCCGCCCGCGATATTGGAAACTTCATTGACGGTGCCGGAGGGTGTCTGATCGCCCACTCCGATCGCGCGCTGCACCGTGTTGCCATCCCAGAAGTAGACGGCGGTTTTGCCGTCCATGGTGTTGGCGATGAAGAGCACGCGGCCGTTCTCATCGACTGCGGTGGTGTTGAAGCTGCTGTAGAAGACGCCGCTCGGGGAGGCGCTGTTCAGCGCCGCCACCAGCTTCGGACCGCCGGACGCGATCAGCACGATCTGGGGCATCGTGCCGTTGTAAAACTGGCTGACGTGGACTGTGTCGCCGCGATTGTTCATGGCGAGATAGCGGCCGCGGCCGCTGTTGAACCAGGATACGGAACTGAGCCCGGTGAGGCCGACGGCTCCGCTGTCCTGCAGAGTTTCCACTTGGCCGCCCCGATAGCGGAATAGCGCCGAGCCGGTGGAATAGCCGGCGGTGAAGACGAGATCGCCCGCAGTGTTGGAAATAGCGGCGCCGATCCAGGTGGCGACCTTACCGTTGGGCAGCGGCGCTCCGATCGCGGCGAGCGTGTGTACGGCGCTATCCACCGCGACCACGGACTCGCCGGCGCCGCGGGTGGGCAGCACAGTAGCGCTGCCGCCGCGCGACGCATAGTGCCAATCGATGCCGGCGGGCGCCGGTTGGGGGAAGCTCGAGCCGGCCTCGAGAATCATGCGCGGGCTGTCCTGCGCGGGTAGCGCGCGCAGTCCGGGGATTTTGGCATCGGTCTTCAGTACTGCGGAGACCAGTGGGACGCCGTCCGAAGGCATCGCGCCCGAGACGATCGCGCCCGCGCCATCGAGCGGAGCGGACTCGGTGGTCACGTTGTTCTTCCAGAGACCGGCGGCAGTGTGATAGTTGCCGGGAACGTTAAAGTCGCCGGAGAACAGAACGCCCCCCGTACTGGCGTCGATGAGGTTATGTATCCAGCCGAGCTTGCCGCTGGCGATGTCGTCGCCGGTGACAAGGAGCGTCTTGAGCCCGGAGGCGCCTAATTGAACCAGGGCCTCATACCCGCTGCCGTTGGCCCGTGCGTAGAAGACGCCGGTAGAAGTGCCGACGGGAATATCCATGTTGAAGCTCTGGATGCCGCGGACCGGGTCGCCCGGGCGGTAGATCTGCGTGAAGGCGGTGCCGTCCGACCAGAAGTAGACGTTGGCGTTGGAATTCAGCGTCGCGCCGATGATGAAGGCCCCGCCCCCCGCAGTGAAACTGTTGATACTACGCAGAGGGTCCTTGAGGGCGGGCTGGGTGGCGAGCGAGAAGAGCATTGTGGGCGGGGACGAGGCGGACGCTGACCAGATCTGATCGTTAACGCGGAAGAGGACGCGGCCGTCTTCGGCCAGGCTGTGCGGAGCGAGCGCGCCGTAGCAACTGGCTGCGCCCAGCTCGATTTCGGGTTGGCCGTGGGGAAAGAGGAACACGCTGGCGTTGCACCATTGCGCCGGGTATTCGATGAGGAGGGCGACGTCGCCGCGGGAGTTAGTGGAGATGCCGTCGATGCGGAGGACGAGGCGTCCAGTAGCGGCGAGCGGCTGGCCCGCGACCGCGATGACTTTGGTTTTCGCCCCCTCGATCAGGATCGCCGCCTGCCCGCCGTTAGCCAGCGTGACGATTGCGCCGATGGCGGCCGGGCTGGTGGCGCTTATCGAAGTTACTGCCGCAATCGTGGTAGGCGATGCCGTGGAAGTGGAGATGATCTTGCGGATCTTGTAGCGCGGTTTGGGGAGAACGCGGACCCGGGTGGTCGCGACGAGGGCGGGGTCGTTGGCGACGCCCGCGATGGCGGCCTGAATGGTGACGAAGCCTTCGGAGACGCCGGTGACGGTGCCTTCGGAGGAGACCGTGGCGACGGAGGTTTGGCCGGAGCGGTATTGGAAGCGCAGGCCGGGGATCGTCTTGCCGGCGACGTCGAGGGCGGAGGCGGAGAGCTGGGCGGTGTCGCCCGCGGCGAAGGCGGAGGCACTGACCTGTAGCGACAGCGATGCGGGTACGATGTGCATCAAGGTCCACGCCGCTGCGCCGGTGTTGCCGTCGGTGACGCCGATCTGCGCGTCACCGACGGCAACACCGGTCACGAGCCCGCTGGCGGAGACGCTCGCGATTTTGGAATCGGAGGATGTCCAGGTGAGGCTGCCGGGATCGAGCGGAGTACCATCGATGGCGGTGATGGCGGCGCCCACCTGCGCGGTCGCATTGACCAGGATTTTGGACGAGGGGGCCTGCACGCTGACGAAGACGGTCTGCGCTCCGAGGCAGCCGGCGGCCAGCGCGGCGATGGTGACGACTTTACTGAATCGGATCGAACTCATAGAGCACCATCAATTCCTGCGAGTTGATTGCGGTGGCGAATATGCGGCCATCGTCGTGAATCGTGATCTGGAAGATGTTGGCGAGCACTTCGCGGTTGTCCAGGACGTGATTGTTGTCGACGGCAATGCGCATGCCGTTGCCGTCGAGCGCTATCAGGTACTGGACGCTGCCGTTGCCGTAGATCTGGGCGGCGATCACTCCGTTGCGGTTCACGTCGAACGCGCCGATGCCGGTGACAGGGCCGCCGGCGGGGATGGTATCGCCGTAGCTGATCGCGTCGGTCCACTGGCCGCCCTGGTAGCGGGCGATGTGCTGGAGTCCGCTGTTGACGTAGGCGTAGAGTGCCTTGCCGCCGACCCGGATGGAGCCGATGCTGGTTACGGTGAAGCCATCGTACTTATCGCCGATGCGCAGCAGCGGGTTCCAGGCGGAGCCGGTCCACGTGAAGAGGCCATCGGAGCCGCCGTTGACGCGCAGGTAGGCATAGACGACGCCGTCGTCGGTGACGCCAAGGTCGGAGGAACCGGCGAAGTTGCCGCCTCCGGGCGCGGCGGTCTTGAACGAGCCGTTGACGCCGAGCCAGGCCAAGGTGTTGATGGTTCCGTTTTGAATCAGCGAGAGGTATTGGACGCCGAAGCTGGTCCCACCGGTGCCAACCACAGTCCCCGCAGTGTTACCAGCGACTTGGTAAGGGGCGTAAAGGTTGCCGTTGGCGGTGCGCTGCGGGAAGTGGGCGAGCAGCGTGGCCTTCACTCCGATCTGGGAGAGACTCTGGTCGGTGGAGACGAGTAGGTCGCCATCGCCATTACGCCGGACGTCCTGGCCTTCGAAGAACCAACCGTCAGGCGTGCGGTCGCCGCTGACCAGGCGCGCGACCAGCATGCCGTCGGCGACTTCGAGGATGTTAGCCACGAACAAGCCGGTCTTGATCATCGGGTTGCCGGTGTGGCCGTTCAGGACGAGATTGTAGAACGAAGGGCCGGCGGGGACGTTGACGCGCGCCCCGGAGCGGAAGATCACCGAAGACGGCGCGCCCATACCGGCGCCGGCGTTGACCATAAGAAGGAGGTCGTTGGCGGTACGTGCCTGGAGGATGACGTCGCCCGCGGCGGTGATGCCGGCGCTGTCGAACTGGGTGTAGGGGTCGCCGATGGGCGAGGGAAATCCGTAGAGGGCGACGGTGCGGGTTTTGGCGCCGTCCCAGCGATACACGCCGTAGCCGGCGGGGGCAAGGCTGCACCACACGACCACTTCGCCCTTGCCGCTGACCGCGAAGAGGGCGCTGTAGCTGTCGATGCGCAACTGGCGGAATTTGGCCGGGTCGCCCGCGAAGAGCAGCAGGTTTTGCACGCCGTTGTACGCCATGACGGCGTAGTGCCCGTTCTTGCCGACTGCCACGCTGGCAATAGACGTGACGGCGCTGCCGTTCAACTGGTCGCCGGTGCCGATCGCGCGCGCAATCGAATAATCGGGGCCGAGGCGGAAGAGCGCGGTCGAGCTGCCGTTGGTGGCGGAGAAGAGGACGGAGCCATCGTTGGCGATTCCGAAATCATTGGTGAAGGTGTAGGGAGCCGCCAGGCCGGGGAGCTTTGTGCCGGCAGGCACCACGAGGGTCGCGGCGCCGGAAGGATCGGTGGTGAACAGACCGTTCTGGGTGACGGTGCTGGCGAAGTTCCAATAATCGGCGCGGAAGACGATGGTGCTGCTGTCGTTGAGGCTGAAGCGCGTAGTAAAAAAGTTGCGCAGGTTGTTGACGCCACCGGACGCCGAGCCATCGAAGAACAGGGTGTGCGGCAATCCATCCGATCCGGCGAAGAGCAGGCAATTGCGGTACGGCACGACGACGCAGCGGGCGGCAACTTCGCCTTTGTTGTTGATGGCCATCGTGTCGAGCTCCTGCAGGTTGGTGCCGGCGAGTTCGCCCGGCGTGCCTGCGACCGCGATGGTGTTGAAGCCCGACCCGTTCCACAAGAGGGCGGCGGTGGTGAGGCCTTCGAGGAATCCTACGTAAGCGATCTGGCCCGAGTCGTTCACGCTCATGGCTCCGCGGCGCGGGCGGAGCTCGAAGGACTGGCGGACGGGGGTGCCGTCGAGCAGTCTTTTCGCCTGGAAGCTCTTGCGCGGCACACAGGTCAGCGTGGTGTTGCCGTAGAAGCGCTGCAGAAAGGGGCCGCCGCCGACGGTGTAGTTGAAGTACGCTTCGACGTAGAAAGTGCCCCATCCGGAGGTCGTGACCAAGCCATCCCCGTCCACCGAGATCACGTTGTCCTGGCCGGCGTTGGGTCCGTAGGCGCGCCACTGGAGGCTGACGTTGGGGACCGGGTCGCCGTTGACGTCGAGTACGTCGGCGGAATATTGGAGGGAATCGCCGGCGGTGATGGTCTGGTTGGCGGGCTTGACGATGATGTTGCTGGGGACGGATTGAAGGCGGATATTCCCGCTCGCGCCGGCGGTGGCGCCGGTGATGTCGGCCCAGCCGATGCCGATCGCCTGTACGACACCTTTGGAATCGACGGTGAAGACGGAGCGGTCGGAGACAGTCCAGGTGAACTGGGCGGATGGGATGGGCGCGCCGTTGTTGTCGTAGGCGGTGGCGGTCAGGTTGACGGAGCTGTGTATGAGGACCTGGGACGATGTGCCGTCGATGAAGACGGCGGAGGCCCGGGACTGGGCGAGGGCGGACAGCGCGGTAAGGAAGAAAAGGGATAGGCGGGAGCGCCTCATCCGAACACCTCGTCCACTGAGTTATAGAGGCCGGAGCCGGCCTGGCCGACGTATTCGAAGACGCGGCCGGAGGGGGTGTTGGCGATGCGGCGGGTCCAATCGATGCCGAGGGCGGAGTAGATGGTGCACGCGATGTCCTCGATGAAGATGCCGCGATTGCCGCTCCAGCCGGGGTCGATGATTTCGTCGCCGGCTGGGGAGGTGGCGCCGATGGCGCGGCCGCCTTTGACGCCGCCGCCGGCCATCGCGATGCTCATCGCGTCCTTCCAGTGATCGCGGCCGCCCTGGGGGTTGAGCGCGCCCGGCGTGCGGCCGAACTCGCCCAGCATGACGATCACGGTGGAGTCGAGGTCGCCGGTGGCCTTGAGATCGTTGATGAGGTTGCCGACTCCGCGATCCAGCGTGGTGCACAGCGTGTACATATTGGGCGTGTAACCGTGATCGAACATGCCCACGTGAGTGTCCCAGCCGTCGTAAACCACGTTGACGAAGGCGATGCCGAGCTTGGATTGAACGGCGTTGCGCGCAACGATGCAGGCGCGGCCGAAGGCAGTGTCGCCATACCGGCCGCTCTCATCGGCGGTGAACTGGAAGACGCTGGCGACGCGTGCGTCGTACATCAACTGTTTGGCGGAATCGTAGAAGGTGGCGTGGGCGGCCATTTCGTCACTGTACGGCGAAGTGATGAGGGGCGCGTCCAGTTTGCGCAGCATGTCGTACTTCTGGTTGAATCGGGCCTGGCTGTTGTTGCCGTAGTAGGGATGCTGGAGGGTGGAAAGGCCGGTGGCCTGCACAGGTGCGATCAGCGGCTCGTTGAATCCGCCGAGAAATTTCGCGCCCTGGAATTGCGAGCTGACGTTGAGCGCGAGAAAGGGAGGCAGTGGTCCGGTCTTGCCGAGTTCGTAAGAGACCACGGCGCCGATATGCGGGCTCTCGGCAATGAAGGCCGGGTTACTCGGGTGCGCCGTCTGCGTGTAGAACTGGCCGCGGTCGTGGGCCAGCTCCCAGCTCGTGACCGAGCGGACCATCAGCAGGTCGTTGGTGAGCTGCGAAAAGGTGGGGAAGAGCGTTTTCGAAAGCACCACGCCGCCCGAGTACTGTTGCAGCCTGGCGTCGGGCGGATTCCACGGGCCGTCCTTGGGGTCCCACGTATCGACGTGGCTGGGCGCGCCCGACATCGTGATAAAGATGCAGGCCTTGGCGGTGCCGCGGGGATTCACGCCGGGGCTGGGGCTTTGCGCCTCGCCCTTGGGAGCCATCGCGAGGAAGGCTCCGGCCTGGGCAGCGCCGAACAGGAGCTTGCGTCGCGAGATGTGGTGCTCGGGATGATTGCAGAAGTGTTGCGCCATGGCTTTAGTGGTTGAACAGGAAATCAAGTTTGTTGAGGAGCGCCCACTGGATATCGGCCAGCCACTGGTCGCGCGATCCAGTGCGGGCCTGCTTAAGGATCGCCATCTCATCCGCGGTCGGATAGCGGCTCAGCGCCGCGAGATAGAGGTTGTTGACCGCATCGGTATCGTTCATGCTCTGGCTGAGTATCCAGGCAGTGCGCGTGGAGCGGTTGGTGAAGTCGCGGAAGTTGACCGAGAAATCGTTCATCATAAACAGCGCCTGCACGATGGTGCTGGAAGAATTGCGCGGGTTGTTCCACCAGTCGCCGCGGCCGAAGTTGGCGAGGAAGTTGAAGATGGTCCCGTCGTTGCGCGGCTCAGTGGTGTCGGGAAGCTGGGTGGCGTAATAGACGGGCGCGGCGTAGCCCTCGAGGTTCATGGGGGTGACCGTCATGGTGGCCTGCGCGACGGCGTCGTACACCTCTTCGGCTTGCAGACGGCGTGAGATATGGCGCGCGAAATATGGCTCGTAGGCAGGGATCCACGTGCCTGGGTATTGGCTCGAGAGCTGGTAGGCACGGGACGTCGCCATGAGACGCACCATGTGCTTCACGCTGTAGTTACTGTTGATGAACTCGGTGGCGAGCGCCTCGATAAGCTCGGGATGTGTGGGTTGAAGCGTCCAGGGGGCGGGCGGCGGGTTGGTGGGATCGATGCGGGCGAGGTCCCACTTGTCGGGCGGATCGACGATGCCCCTGGTGAACATCGCCGCCCAAAGGTAGTTCACCGCGGCGCGGGCGAACTGGCGGTTGGCGGTGAGCATGCGCGCGAACTCCTTGCGGTACGCGCCGGATTGCGGGGCTTCGCCGGTGAGCAGGAAAGCCGGGTTGTAAGGCCCGCCGTAGCGCGCCGGACGAGGGCCGGGATTGTTGGGGTCCACCCACGAGTTGTAGCCGCCGTTGGGCAGGTCCGAGAGCAGGAAGCCCCAGGAGCGGTTGTTGGTGTCGGCCGCGACCTGGGTGATATTGGTCCGGGAGAAGAAGGCGGACATGCGCCAGAAATCGGTACGCTTCCTGGGCGCCAGGAAGAGATCGATCTGTTCCAGGTGACGGCGGCCATCGTGACAGGAAATGCAGAGGCTCTTGGCGCCAAAGAAAGCGATGGTGGCGCTATCGGTTACCGTGTCCCAGGTGTCCTGGATGGGCTCGCTCTGCTGCTCGGAGCGGACGATGAAGTTGGCGGGCCCGGCCTCAAAGCTGTTGCCGGCGGCGGTGATCAGCTCGCGCGCGACGTCGGCCCAGGAGCGGTCGGCGGCGATGTAATCGCGAAGATAGTCGTGGAAACGGTTGCGGGATTGGATGGAGATGAACTGGTAGTAGCCGCTGGTGACCTGGAAGATATTGCCGAAGAACAGCGTCCATTTATCGATGTAAGGGTCGGAGGCGAGTAAGTTATCGATTAGGGCCGTGCGTTTCCCGGAATTGTCGTCGTTGAGGAAGGCGACGGCCTGATCGACGGTGGGGATGCGGCCGGTAAGGTCGAGATAAACGCGACGGACGAATTCGGTGTCGCCGGCTTGGGGCGCGGAGTCGACGCCATCGGATTGCATCTTGCCGAAAATGTGCCGATCGATGAGGTTGTCTTCGGAGGCGAGGGTGTACGCGTAGGCGGAGCGGCCCTTGCGGGCGCGGGCAGCGGAGAAGTCGCGGAAGGCCTTCAGCCTGACTTCCGACTGGAGGAAAGCAGTGCGTTGATTGGCAGAGTAGGCCGGGCAGTAAGGGTCGGTGGCGAACGCCGGAAGTGCCAGGGGAACCCATAGGAGGAGAGGCAGCGTGCGGAATCCCATAAGCCTCGATATTATACCAAAGTTGACTAGTTCAGCGTGAGGTGCCCGACACCCTAGATGCCCGTCATAGCCCGAGAATGCTTGTTGCGAGCGCCAGCCGCCAACGAACTGTGGATCAGCGCGTAAAACCCGAACGGCATCACCAGCGTGGCAATCCACACCTGGGGCTAGGCGAACGCTAGTACTACAGTGTTACAAAATTGCGAAACCCCATACCGGCGCTGCTTTCACCGCATCCGTGTGGCGGCAGACTTCGCTTCCCGTCGAGCCCGAGCCTACCGCCACGAAACCCGATACTGGCGGGGCTTCGGAGTATAC
>JBGPHT010000066.1:0-37192 GCA_041484525.1 Bryobacteraceae bacterium
ATCTCATCCTGCAATCCGAGGATGATCGTAGCCGAGTCTGCAATGGTGAGAGGTCTCATGTTTCGATGAGAACACATCGCCACAACATGCGCAATTACTTATGTCGCAGTGTTTAGCGGACGTGCGCCGGGCCATCGACCAAAGCCGCGGCAACGGTGGTCTCTTCATTCCTCCCATCAAGCAGCGGCGCCTCGAGCGAGTCGGTATCGAGCTCGACGGCACAGGCGGCGATCTCGTCTTCCGTAGCGCCCACGAAGCATAATTCGCAGACGCCGATGCCGCCCGCGCCGTGGATGGCCGGTCCGAACGTGCGGCAGGTGAGCGGGCGCGCGTCGTAAAGATCGCAGGTACCGGCTACCGGGTCGAGTGCCGGACAGGGCTCGTCCTCGCCTGCCCCGTAGGCGAGCGCGCGGGTGCGGACGCGGGCAGCGCGTGCGGGGTCGTGGGATGCGAGGCCGGTGAACCCTTCGCTGAGCCGCTCGGCATCGAGCGCGCTGATGGGGAACGGACCGATGCAGCAATCGAAGCAGCCGGGGCGGCAGGCCAGCCAGGAACCGGCGCGGCTCGCTGCTTCGGCAAGGGCGGCATCGACGATCTGGATCAGCTCGCGGTCGGCCGTCATGCTTCGAGAATAGCCGATGTTAGCACTGAACGCTGTGCCAGAAAGGGGGTTGGATGAGGAGCCGCTCTCGCAGCCTCCACGATCAAAAAAGCCGCCCCGGCTTACTGACGGCAGCGGAAATTGGCTTTCGGGGTGCGACAAAGTGATTCTCGACCAGTTCAATCTTGTAATGCTCTGCAATCTGTGCAAGTAGGCGCCGCTGCGGTCCAGGGGCGTACCAGGTTTGCCGGCTCAATTCCCGGAGCTTCGGGGCTCGATCTTTGAACAGCGCAACGGCTTGTCTCACCGGGTCGAGTCGGCTCGGATACAATAGTCCGTCCGCCAGAGCCGGGTGATCATGCAACGCCTTAGACCACAACTGCGCCGCTTCACGATCGGCTGAAAACAGGCGGGAATCCGCCCCTATGCGCACCAACGCACCAGACTGTGTGAGATCTATCAGGCGTAATGCTCGCTCGCCCTTAAGCTCGGCGATTGCTTTGTTTTTTAGTTCAGCAGTTGTGACTACGCGGCTGTTCGGATTCTTGATGAGACTCTCAATGAACGCACAAAACATATCCGCCCCCGCATACAGAACTCCATACGATCCATCAGGCGCGTCGAATCTGTATTGTCCCGTTTTTCCATAGAATACCGGATGCCGTGAAGAGCTGTGACTCCGAAAGATAGGCTTGTCGAACTCCACGATTGTTACGGTTCTACCCGCAAAATCCACGGGTGGCGCGGGCAGCCTGCCGGGTTTCACGTTCACTCAGCTCCATGCTCGCCATAGACTGCTGCGGCATCGAGAACAGCGTCCAATTCTCCGGCCTTAAGAGTGTCGACTGGTGTTCGGTTTGCCAACCGCTGATCTTTGCTCACAAAAAACGCGACCTGCATCCACTCATCGTGCGGAGCGAGTACCCTTAACACATCCTCAAGGCCGAATAAGACGCCAGATTCATCGAACTGCCAAACGGGATAGCGGTATCCGTGACGGCCGGTTGACACCGCGAGAAGCTTACCCGAGCGACGCCGCTTATCAACCATTTGCCGGCTGATGCCCAGTGTGCCGGCCACCTGTACTGCGGTTAGAGCGCCCCCATGCTCGTCGATCAATCGGCGCGAGGCCTCTATGCCTCGTATGAAAGCCGGGGCCAGGGGCTCTGCCGCCTTAAGATCATCAAGCAACTCCGTTGACGATAAGGCTCGCAACAAAACAGTCAGGTCAGTTGGCGCCGCTGTCGCGTTCGCTATTGCACTTTCCGAGAGCGCTGTGAATCGCAGAACCGCATTGATGCCGCGCACCAGGAGAGTGCGCAGAATAGGGGCCTCTCGCTCAACGGTAAGACGTACCTCCTCAAGCCATTCAGGAATCTCCAGCGGCGGCTCAGTTGTCGGTGGCGCGCCCGGCGAAAGTCCCGATTTCGACTGAACCGGCTTCGATCGTAATTGCACCCGCCCACGTTGCGCCATAGTTTCCCAATTATCATACCGCCATTCAACAGTAATCTGACAACCTTGGGGCTTTGGGGCATCCGGCCAGAAGCCGCAGATCTCGACGCGAGTTCTTGGCGGTCAGTTGAGCCGAAACGTCACGGTGATCGGCGCCAGTACTTCGACGGGCTCGCCGTTCAACGTCGTCGGTTCATACATCCAGCGGCTGACGGCGTCAGTCGCAGCCTTCACCAATAACGGATGGCCGCTGATGACGCGGAGGGCGCGAATGCGTCCATCGATGGCGATGATCCCTTCGAGTTGCACGGCGCCCGAAATGTGCGCAGACTTGGCGAGTATGGGATACTCCGGCGACGGCTGGAAAAGGCCGCGCGCCATCTTCACGCGACCTCCCACCGGCACCAACTTTGGCGGCGCGGGGGCGGCGTTTGCTGGCGCTTTCGCGGGCTCGGGTGGGTGCACTTGCGGAAAGAGGCGCGCCACCGCGCCGGTGATCGAATCGAGCAGGCCGCCCTGAACGCCGTCAGGCGAGCCCCCGGGCACGCCGCCCTGCACACCGCTCGACAGCACCGTGGGCGGTTCCACATCCATGTTGATTGTGTCAGGGATGTGGCTGGGCGCCACCGGCGTGTTGTTCCAGAGTCGAGGCGTGACCTGCGATTTCCTGGGCGCCACGCGTGGTCCCGCATCGGGCGGCGCGGCCGGGGGCGGACCGGGAGCGGAGAGCCCTATGACCGTCTCGAGCGGCCGCGGCAGCACCTGCGGCCAGATCATGGGTGCGATGACGGCAGCCGCGATCAGCAGCGACTGGCCGGTGAAGCCTGCAAAAGAAGTCCACACGCGCTTGCCGGAACCGTAGTCGATCGTTGCCTGTTCGAACACTTTCCACCTCCATAGACACACGTCTCCCCCGGCAGAGTTTGGGGGTTGCGTAGCCTGTCGCCCGCCATTCGAATTCGGAGCCGGCCGTCAGGGAAATAGACACCAGGATCGAGGGAAAGTTTCCTGCGGAGACGGCGGTATATCATAGGGCCATGCTCAGTCGGGAAGAGGCGTGGAGTATTCTTTGCGAGTACACGAAGTCGGATGGATTGCGCAAACATGCGCTGGCCGTGGAAGCGTGCGTGGCCGCGTATGCGCGCAAGCTCGGCGAGGACGAACCTAAGTGGTCGGTCACCGCCCTGCTGCATGACTTCGACTGGGAGATCCATCCCACGCTCGACGAACATCCGCAGAAGGGCGAGCCGATACTGGCGGAGCGCGGCGTGGAAGAAGAGATCCGGCGCGCCATTCTCTCGCACGCCAACCACATCGGCGTACCGCGCGTATCGCCGCTCGAGAAAACGCTCTATGCCTGCGACGAACTGGCAGGATTTATCACGGCGATCTCCTACGTGAAGCCGAGCCGCAGCGTCTTCGAAGTGGACGCGGCCTCGGTGAAGAAGAAGATGAAGGACAAGGCGTTCGCGCGCTCGGTGAACCGGCAGGACATCGTCGAAGGCGCCGCGGAGTTGGGCGTGCCACTCGAGGAGCACGTCGATTTCTGCGTGAAGGCGATGCAGGCGCGCGCCGAAGAGCTAGGACTGAAGGGCAACTTCGAACCGGCGGCGGGGAGCCAGACGAGCGCGTAGCCATCGATTGGCGGGCTCTTCCAACAGGCCGTACACCAGCACCGAAATCGCGATGACAGCGCCGATGTAGACGGGCGCCGAAAACGTCCGCGTCCAGCGGGCATACCACCACAGCAGCGGGACGTGAAGAATGTACATCGCGTAGCTCGACTTCCCGAGATAGACCGCGAGCGGCGTCGAGAGCAGACGCGCGGCCGCGCCGCCGCCCAGCGCCAGGCCGATCAGCAGTATCGCGTTCAGCGGGCGCAGCGCCGTATTGAGATCCACTCGCGGCGGCAGAAATTGCGGCCAGGCGATCAAGGCCGCGGCGAGCACTCCACCAGGGATGTAGAGCCAGGCGCCCGCGGGCGTCTTCCCTCTGAGCAGGATCAGGTCATAGGCGCGCGAGGCGGCGATGCCCATCAGGAAATCCGAGAGATGGATCAGCGGTTTGATTTCGTCGGGCACGCCGGCTGCCCAGAGCGCGCGCGTCAGGCAGCACGCAACGGCCGCGGCGACCAGCGTCCCGCGCCAGTTGGCGCGCACCAGTAACACAGCAGCCAGCGGGAAGATCAGGTAGAAGAACATCTCGCAGGAGAGCGACCATGCGGGCGTGTTCCAGTTCACCGGGAGATGCCCCAGCCAACCCTGGAGCAGCAGTCCGTGGACGGCGAGCAGCAGCGGCTTCCCGGGCGCGGAATCGGCGGCGATGAACGGGGCCACCACCGCCAGGCTCAGGAGGTACACCGGGTAGACGCGCGCGACGCGGCCGATCGCGTATCGCCAGAGCCCCTGCGAATCCCATCGGGTGCCGGCGTAGCTGCGCGCCAGCACGAATCCCGAAAGCACGAAGAACGTCGTGACCGCCAGGTAGCCGCCGCGGATGAGCGAGTAGAGCCCGTCCGGCAGCGCGCGGGCGGACACCTCGAGCATCATGCCGGCGCCGGTGAGGTGATGCAGGATGACCCAGAGAGCCAGGAAAAAACGCAGCCCGGTCAGCGCCGGAAGTGGTTGTGAAGCCGGGGGGGCGATACGGCTAACCCGCCTTCTCAAACAGCCCGGCTGCAGCGCCCGTCGGATCCTCGATCACGCAGTAGCGGCCATGCGCGCCCATAGTCTTGATGGGGGTCCGCAACTTGCCGCCGCGCGCCTCGCATTGGCGGACGGATTCCTCGATGTCGGCGACGGTGATGTAGATGAGCCAGACGGGCGGGAGATCGCTGTTGCCGCCGCGCGCGTGACAGATGCCGGCGACGGGCACGGCTGCGTCCGGCGGCGTCATCAGGTAGTCGGCGTAGCCACCCATGTCGACTTCGCTCGCGGTCCAGCCAGTAACCTGCGTGTAGAAGTCGCGGACGGCAACGGCGTCCGGAACGGTCAGATCGGCCCAGCCAATTTCTCCCGGCATTCAGCCTCCCAAAGCATCGTTCCCGCGGGCGCCGGCGGTACTCTCGGGAGCGCCGTCGCCGGGATCCGGGGGATCCTTCGCCGGCGATCGGGGCGGTGGGGCAGCAGGCGGAGGCGCGGCCGGCGTGCTGCGCTCGACCACCACGTCGAACTTCGCGACCACCGTGGCGATGGCGCCGACCGCGGCCAGAATGGGCGCCAGCACGAACCCGACTGTGGCGACAGTCAGCGGGATTTCCATGAACGTGTGCCCGTGCTCGTCCTTGATAATGATGCGGCGCACGTTGCCTTCGTGGACAATCTCGCGGATCTTGCCGGCGAGATCATGCCCCGCCACTTTGAACTGCTCGTAGAGTTGGCCCAGCTTGTCCATGTGGGCAGTGTACCGCGCTACTGCACGTAGATGGTCGCGGCCGTGGGTCCGGTGGTGGGGCTGTCCACGCCGCCGATGCGCAGCGTGATGGGGAGATTGTCGCCCTTGATATGGGCGCCCGGCACACGGCAGTTGATCTGGTAGACGCCGATGTAGCCGGGGAGCAGGCCGCTCCAATCGACAATGATCGCGGCTTCCTTGATGAGCGGGTTGCCGAAGTAGAGATGCACCGGCGCAGTGACGGCAAGGGGGCTCGATGGCGAAGGCTGGCCGGCGGTGACGCGGCCGCCCGTGGTCACGCCCAGACCGGTGGCATACATCGTCAGCGGCTCATCGCGCTTGGCCGGATTGGCGCGGTCCACGCGCGTGCCATCCCGGTGATAGATCATTGGGCCCTCGGAATCCACGAAGACGGCCGGGGCGTACTTCGCCACCGTCACCGTCACGCCCGCGGATGCGCCCTGGCTCGCGACGGAATGCACCACAAGAGGAAAGCGGCCGGCGGCGACGGTGGGAGGAATCTGCGCGTTGACCTGGGTGCCGGCGGTGGCAAGCAGCGGGATGGGCGCGCCGTTGAGCGTGACGCAGGCGCCCCCGAGCAGCGTGGGGAGCGGCGTCCCCGAGGCACCGGCATTGGTCGCCAGGTTGCGGCCGAAGATCGAGATCAGTCCGCCGGGCGCCACGCCCGACTGGTAGTTGGCCGTGTTGACGACACCATTGGCCGGTACGACTGGCGTGGTCTGGGCGCTGGTCGTGCTATCGAGCGGAATCATACTCAGGCCCGACGCGGTGATGACGTACGCCGTAGTGCCGGCGGGATCGAGCGCCATCATACGGCCGGACACATTGACGCGCGCCGTGCCGGTGACGATCGTGAGCGGGCCTTCGAGCGCGGTGCCGCTCGCCGTGGTACGGAGCGAGGCCGCGTCGACGACTTCCACCAGGCCGGAATCGGTGACGGCCGCGGCGGCGTTAGCGCGCTGCGGAACCGAGAAGCGGACGAAACTCTGGGCGCCGGCCGCGGCCACCGCATACACCGGACGCCCGGTTGTGGTGGGACCGCCGGGCGTGGGAAGACCACCGCCTCCGGGAACCGCTCCCGTGCCCGTGCTCGACCCGATCGAGGTCAGCGCCTGGTTCAACACCTGGTCGCCGGCGAGATAATACTGGCCGTTGGGGCCGGCGGCGATGGCCCCGTAGTAGCCCTGGATCGGCGCGGGGATCACTTGGCGCGACGAGACGAAATCGTCATCCGCGGCGCTATAGAGGAAGGCGCTGCCGGTGCCGCCCAGCAGCAGCACGAAGCTGCCATCAGGCGTGGCGGCCACAGTCTGGGGCGCCGGCAGGTTGCGCGCCGTGCCGAAAACATTGGTGTTGAGCACGCGCGGCGTCAGCGTGTCCCCCACGATGCGCCACAGCGTGCCATCCGACATCAGGACCTGCGGGCCTCGCTGGCTGGAGGCGATAATGGATGGCGTAATCAGCGCGAAATTCGCGTTGAACGGAATCGGCGGGAAGCGCACGCGCCCGCTGACGGTGCCGAGGGCCAGGTCCACGACGCTGATGTTCTCGCCGCCGCTGTTGGCCACGTAGAGCGTATTGTTGTCCTGGCCGAAAGCAAGGGAGCGCGGCAGTTGGCCTACCACGATCGGCGCCAGAAACTGCTTCCGCTGCATGTCGAACACTTCGACCCGGTTCAGCCCGGGGTTGGCGATATAGAGCCGCTGCCGCGCGGTGTCGGCCAGCATGTCGGTCAGGCCGCTGTTGGTCGCGCCCGTATCCAACGGCAGAATCGTGCCGCGCTGCTCCGTGTTTCGGTTGTTCTGAAACACGCGCACGTTGGGGATGACGTTGATCGCCTCCGTCGCCTGAATCAGGATCTGATCGGGCGTGGCCGTGCCGAGCGTCCGCTGGGCGGCCGCGCTGATGGCGGCGGTGACGTCGCCGCCATAGGTTCGAGAGGTGATCCGAACCGTGGCGGAAGTCGCAGTAGTCGCCAGCACCTGAGCCGTGGGCGTGATGCGCGCCCCGGTGACACTGCGCACCGGAACCACGGCCGTGTTCTGCGACGCTGTAACCCCGCACTGGTCGAAGGCCAGAAGCGCCACGTTCTGATCCGGCAACGCGATCGCGGTCGCAGTGTTGCGCAGCGTGCCGATGGGGATCACCATAAAGCCGGATTGCGAAATGGCGTAAATTGTGGCGCCGTCCGACGTGATCGCCATCTTGCCGCCCAGGTTCTCGGGAAGCTTCAGGCCCAACTGGATGAGCAGATTGTCCGGTGAGTTGACCAGAAGCTGCGAGGTGTTCGAGGCGGCGGCCGGACTCTGCACAGGCACGGTGTTATAGGCGGCCAGGAGCGTGGAGCCATCGGGCGCAAACACCGCGCCGCCCTGCGTCGTCTGGACATTGAAGTTGACGCCCGCGGCGAACACAAACGGAGAATTGACAGCGCTCTGCTGAGCCAAAACGAGGAGTGTTGAAGTCTCGAACAGCAGCGGCCCGGATAGGAACTTCGAGCCATCGGGCGAGACCGCCAGGATCGGGGAGATGGCGGCGATCGTCCGGCTGGCGAGCACCGTGTTGGCCGCCGCGTCATACACAAACACAGCGCGCGTGGCCGCCTGCTCGTTCACCCCGATGATGAGGCGGCCGTTCTGCGAAGCCACCAGGCGGCTGTGACCCGCCAGGTACATGATGCCGTTGGGCGGAGGAAGCTGCGGCGCAGTGGGCGCAGGCGGAGCGATGATGACGGACTGCAGCGCGCGCGAGGCCTCGGCATTGGGGTCGAACGTGATGAGCACCGACGCGCCGGTTCCGGTGCCGATAGTCGAAATCAGGACCTTCTCGTCGAAGCCCACCGCCACCCCCTGCGGCTTGGCGGCCAGCGTCACGGAACGGGATGAAAAGGTGGCCGAATTGAGGTCGATGATGTTGAGCGACGAGGCGTCGTAGCAGGTCACATAAAGGAAGCGGCCGGAGCGGGAGAGGGCGACCGCGAGCGGGGTCTTTTCGGTCTGGATGATGTTGGTCTGGCGCGGGGGGGTGGTGGTTGTACTGTAGACCTCGACCTGGTTGGACGCGGTACTGACTACGTAGATCCGGCGCCGGGCTTCATCCACCGCCAGGTCGGCCAGCGGCTGCGCATGCGCCACCACTGTCCCGAAAGTGGCGCCCAGCGATGGTAAAGCACTGAGCAGACAGACGGCGAGGGCCCGGGAGACTGGCATCGGAGTAACCACTATAACCCACGGAAGGCCCCGAAGTTGTGGCAGGGTATCGCCGGTCCTTGGGGGGGCGAAATCCCTGAGAAGTAGCCCTAAAGTGCCAGTGTACAACCGTACTTGAGGCGGGAGATCCCGGGTCGCGCTTACTTTCGAGAGTGATATAATCGCTGCTTATGTCAATTCCATAACCGCCCCTTCGGGAGCCACCACGCTCCCGTGCCGCCCCTGGCTGCCCGCCATTCCCCATGGCGTTTCACAGGTAGCCCAAGTGCTTCAAAATCAGGAGGTTCGGATGATGAAACTATTCACTGGAAGTCTCGTCGTTTTCGCAGGAGTGGTGTCGGCCCCCATAACCGTATCGACCAAACCGGCGCAGAAGGCGCCGGCCGCCGACTATCGCAACGATCCCCGGTCCCAGGCCCTACGCAGGTTTTTTCAGAAGACGGATTGCCCCGCCCAACATTATTCGGATGTGTTCCTGCAAGCGGCGGACGACAACGATCTCGACTGGCGTCTGCTGCCCAGCCTTTCCTTTATAGAATCGACGGGCGGCAAGGCGGCGCGCGGCAACAACCTCTTTGGCTGGGATTCAGGCCGCGCGGAATTTCCCACTCCCATCGCGGGAATCCACCACGTTGGATATTTTCTCTCCCACTCGTACCTCTACAAAGACAAAGATCTGGATACCGTCCTCGCGACGTACAATCCCAACGCCGATTATGGCGACAAGGTGAAATCCGTCATGCGGCAGATTGCACCCGCCGAGTGATCCACAATAGGATCTATTCGAGGAACCTGACGCCTAAGTAAAGGCCGCCGAATACTACGAGCGAAATGACCGTCACCAGCGCCCAGCGGATAACCCGCTGCTCGGTGCTGGTGCCTTCTTTCTTCTCATCCGCCCTGATTTGATCCGCGAGGCTGTCAAACATACAAGACCTCCCTGCATAATGCCGTTATGAAGTGGCGGATTTCGGACTTGTTAGCCTGATTGTATGCCTGCTTGAGAACCGTAGCAAGTTCTATTCTGTACGTCTCGCGGGCTCGAGGGATACGGCGCAGGCTCGTTCGCCCGCGCGGTGCAGGTGAAAAGCGCCATCCAGTCGTTTTGGGGCGTTGACAACCTTTCCCAAGTCGGCGTATATTTGCTAACATACTGATCTCTCAGTGGTTGCTGGTATAGGCGCATGATCTCGTCCAGAATCGTAATTATGGAGTCCGGAGCGCGCCTGTTCCTGCTCGCTTGCAGCCTGCCGCATCGCTTCCAGACTTCGCAGCCATCGACGAATCAGGCAACGGCGGAGGCTTAATGGCCGAGGACCTCAACAACGGGCAAGTGGACCAGGCGGGTCCCGAGAACTACGAGAATCTTCTCGAAGATTACAGCCACTTCGCCCCACCGGCCGCCGACGAGGTGCTGCAAGGCACCGTGCTGAGCATCACCGGCAAAGACGTCATCATCGATTTCGGATACAAGTCGGAAGGCATCGTCCCGATCGAGCAGTTTCAGAATGCGGCGGGAGAGGTCACCGTGCAGCGCGGCGACGCGGTCGACGTGATGATCGACCACGGCGGCGAGCAGCCCGAGGGCTACGTGCTGCTGTCGCACACACGCGCCGCACGGCTGCGCATCTGGGACAACCTCGACAAGGCTTTCCAGGAGCAGCTCATCATTTCGGGGCGCGTGCTGGGCCGGGTCAAAGGCGGCCTCGCGGTGGATGTCGGAATCAAGGCGTTCATGCCCGGCTCGCAGGCCGATCCGCGGCCGGTCCACAATCTGGATTCGCTGGTAGGGCAGGACATTCCGGTCAAGATCATCAAGCTCAACCGGCGGCGCGGCAACGTGGTGGTTTCGCGCAAGCTCGCCGTGGAAGAAGAGATCAACGTCCGAAAAGGCGCCACGCTCGAACATCTGGAAGAGGGCGCGGTGGTCACGGGAACGGTCAAGAACCTGACGGACTACGGCGCTTTCATCGACCTGGGCGGGATCGACGGCCTGCTGCACGTTACCGACATGTCGTACGGCCGCGTGAGCCATCCGTCGGAACTGCTGCACGTGGGCGAGGACGTCACCGTGCGGGTGCTGAAGTTCGATCGCTCGAAGGAGCGGGTTTCGCTCGGCATCAAGCAACTCGAGCCGGACCCCTGGGATACGGTTACGGAGCGCTACCCGGTGAACGGCCGCGTAATCGGACGCGTGGTGAACGTGACGGATTACGGCGCTTTCGTGGAACTGGAGGCGGGCGTGGAAGGCCTGATCCACATCAGCGAGATGACGTGGTCGCGGCGCATGAAGCATCCGTCCAAAGTGGTGAAGCCGAGCGATCAGGTGGAAGCGGTGATTCTCGAGGTGCACCCCAAGGATCGGCGGATTTCGCTGGGCTTGAAGCAGCTCGAACCGAACCCGTGGAGCACCATCGACAGCCGCTACAGCGTGGGGTCGGTGGTCGAGGGGCGCGTCCGGAACATGACGGATTTCGGCGCTTTCATCGAGATCGAAGAAGGCATCGACGGTTTGGTCCACGTATCGGATCTTTCCTGGACGAAGCGCGTGAAGCACCCCTCCGAGGTCCTCAAGAAGGGGCAGGTGGTGCAGGCCGTGATCCTCAATATAGACTCCTCCTCGCACCGGCTTTCGCTCGGCATCAAGCAGCTCCAGCCGGACGCCTGGGAGAGTTATTTCCAGACCCACCAGGTGGGCGATACGGTGCATGGGCGGGTTTGCCGGCTGGCCAGTTTCGGCGCCTTCGTCGAGCTGGCGGAAGGTGTCGAAGGCCTGTGCCATTTCTCCGAGGTGCCGGGGCATTCGGGGAGGCGCGGGGCGGAAGAGCCGCCGGTGGGAGTGGGGCAGGAGTTTGATTTCAAGATTATCAAGATGAGTGAAGCCGAGAAGAAGATCGGCCTCAGCTTGCGGGCGGTGGCGGACGATGAGGAGAAGACCCGCCTGGTGGACTATCAACGGCAGGCGGCGGCCGCGACCACCACAATTGAAGAGGTGATGAGCCTAAAGGATCGCAATCTCGAATAACTTGCAATTTCTTTGTATTCACGAGATACTGCGGATTCCAAGGCACGAAGGCCCACCCAGGCGGAGAACACCCAGGAGAGAGAAATGACGAAGGCCGATCTGATTGAAGAAGTCTCCCGTGTGGTCGAAATGACCCGGAAAGAATCCGAGGTCATTGTGGAGGCGATTTTCGACAGCATCGTGAAGTCCCTGCGCTCGGGCGACAAGATTGAAATCCGCGGATTCGGCAGCTTCCGCACGCGTCAGCGACAGCCCCGCATCGGCCGCAACCCGAAGACCGGCGCCCGCGTGGAAGTGCCCGCCAAGAAGATTCCGTATTTCAAACCCAGCAAGGAACTGAAGGACGTGGTGAACAATTCGAACACGCCCGTGCCTCCGGCTGGCCCCGCGTCCACCCCCGAGCAGGTTCCCAACCCGTAGTTCGATCCGTCCCGAAATAGCATGGACTATCTCTGGACCCCCTGGCGCTACCAGTACATGACGAAAGCGGGGGAGCCGGGGGAATGTGTCTTCTGCGCCGCCGCGCGCTCCGAAGACGACCGGGCGCCGTTAGTGGTGCACCGGGGCGCGCACAATTTCGTCATCCTCAACCGTTACCCTTACACCAGCGGGCACATCATGGTGGTGCCGTACGCCCACGTATCCACGCTCGAAGCGCTGGCGGACGAGGCGCTGGTGGAATTGATCCGCCTGGCGCGCGAGAGCGAAAAGCATCTGCGCGCGATCTACCGGCCCGGAGGATTGAACCTCGGCATGAACATCGGCGAGGCCGCCGGCGCGGGGATCGCTTCGCATATCCACCTGCACGTCCTGCCGCGCTGGACCGGGGACACGAACTTCATGACCACGGTGGGAGAAACGCGCGTGCTGCCCGAGGAATTGGAAGTGACGTGGCAGCGGCTGCGGCAGGCGTGGGGCGGCAATTAGCGCGAAGCAACCGACACATAATCCGTGCTACACTGGTCCTGTGCAGAAAAACCTCACCTTGACCCTGGATGAGAACCTTCTTCGCGCGGCGCGAAAGGTGGCACTCGACCGGAATTCGTCTGTGAATCAACTCGTCCGCGAGTATCTGGATCGCCTGGTCCGGGAACAAGACCAGCGCGCCAACGCCATGGCCAACCTCGAGGAAATATTCCAGACTACGCACGTACGGGTTGGGCGGCGCAACTGGACGCGTGAAGACCTGCATGAGCGCTGACTCGCTACTTCCATCGTTCGTCGACACCAACATCCTGGTCTATGCTTTAGCCGCCGACGATTCGAAGCGGGCACCGATCGCTCAGCAACTGCTGCGCGATTTGATGCAGGCGCAGATGTTCCACACCAGCACCCAAGTACTGCAGGAGCTGTTCGTCACGCTCACCCGCAAAGTGCGGCCCCCGCTGGCGCCTGTTCAGGCCCTTCGGTATCTGGATCAGCTCGCATCGTGGCCGATTGCGGTCCTGGACTATGGCGCGGTTCGCGGTGCAGTCGAACTTTCGTCCAGTCAGAGCATTTCCTTCTGGGATGCGCTGGCGATCGTCGCTGCGTCGCGTTTGGGAGTCAAGCGGCTCTACACGGAAGATCTGCAACACGGCCAGAAAATCCTGGCTGTCGAAATAGTCAATCCGTTTCGCGCGGCGGGCAAGAAGTCGTGACGTTTTGAACGCATTCAGTTTTCTCTTGACAGCCGCTCCTTTCTGCCCTACTCTCAAATTGAACATGTTCAATTTGGAGGGACTATGTACATCGTGGCCACCTACCTCGCGTATCTGGCGATCGGTCTCGGCGTGACTGTCTGGGCCGCCGGCATCCTGCACCGCCACGGCCGCGCATTTCTGGAGGACGCGTTTCAGGGCGATGCCGGGATGGCGGATTCGGTCAACCGCCTGCTCGTCGCCGGCTTCTACCTGATCGACGTCGGGTACGTGGCGCTGGCTCTCGGGACCGCACGCACACCGGGCGGGATGCGGGAGGCGATTGAGCTGCTTTGCGACAAGATCGGCGTGGTGCTGCTGGTGCTCGGCATCATGCACTTCGTGAATCTCTACATCTTCAGCCAGATCCGGAAGCGTGGCCGCGAGCGTCCGCGCATCACGCCCGCCGCCGGCTGGGGACCGGCTGGGACGCCTGTCGGGAAAGTGCTCGAGTAATGGCTATCTTGAGCCCACCCCAACAACGTGGACGGAAGACCGCGAGCCGACGCGCCCCCGCAGACTGTTGGGGCTCCGCAGGCACGCTTGTCGGGAAAGTGCTCGAGTAACGGCTCCGCAGGAGGCAGCATGAAGATCGCGATTACGGGAGGCACGGGACTCATCGGCGGTGCGCTGGCACGCGAGTTGGTCGCCCGCGGACACGAAGTTGTGGTGATCGCGCGCGGGTCGCGGGAAATGCACATGAAGCATCTGCCCCGGTTGACCCTGGCGCCGGCTGACGTCACCGATGAGGCGGCGCTGGCCGCGGCATTCCAAGGCTGCGACGCGGTGGCGCATTGCGCCGGAATCAACCGCGAACTCGGCCGCCAGACGTATGCCCGCGTGCACGTCGAGGGGACGGCGGCGATGGTGCGGGCCGCCCGCGCCGCGAATGTCAGCCGGATCGCGATGGTCAGCTTCCTCGGCGCGCGGCCGAATTGCGGGTCCGCGTATCACGAGTCGAAGTGGGCCGCCGAAGAGACCGTGCGCGCAGCGGGCATCCCGTTCGCGATTTTGAAGTGCGGCATCGTCTATGGTCGCGGGGATCATCTGCTGGATCACCTCAGCCGGACCCTGCGTACGCTTCCGCTGTTCGCTACCGTGGGGCGGCATGACCGGCCGGTCGCGCCGGCGGCCGTGGAAGACGTGGTCCGGATCCTCTGCGCCGCGCTCCTGGACCGCGCTCTCGACGGGCAGACAGTGGCAGTGACCGGCCCGGAGCAGCTCGACTTTTCCGAGGTGGTCTATCGCGTTGCCCGCGCCATCGCACGCCCGGTCTGGATCGTCCCGATGCCGGTCGCCTTTCATCGGACGCTTGCGTGGATGCTGGAGCGTGCCATGCGAGTCCCGTTAATCTCGATGGCGCAGGTGAGAATCCTGTCCGAGGGCGCCGTGGATGCGCCACTCGGGGCCGGCGAGTTGCCGCCGGAGCTGAAGCCGGCCCGGCGATTCAACCACGCGCAGATTCTGTCCGGCCTGCCCGAAGCCGCGGCATTCGGTTGGCGCGATCTGCGCTGCTGCCGGACGCAATAGCGGCGGCTACTGCGCCAGTTCCGAGCACATGCCGGGCACGCCGCGGTCGAACATGCCGCCGGTCTTCAGGCCGATGTCGCCCAGGTCGATCCGTTTGACAGCTTCGGCCGCAGGGCCGCCGGCGCAGCCTTTCTTCACGCGGTCGCGGACGGCGGCCACGGTCTCGGCCCACTTCTGCAGGTCAGCGCGCGTGGACACCGGACCGTGCCCGGGGATCACTTTGTCGAAATCGTATTTCAGCGCTTTCCGCACCGTCTGGTCCCACTCCTTGATGCTGCCGCCGTTGGCCGTGTCGCAGTACGGGGCGCCGTTCACGAAGAGGTCGCCGGTGTGGAGCACGCGCTCGGACGGAAAGAAGATCACGGCGTCGCCGTTGGTGTGCCCGCGGCCGAGATAGTGCGCCTGCACCTCTTTGCCGCCCAGGAAAACCTGCGAGTCTTCGCTGAAAGTGATGCGGGGCAATCCCGGTTGCTTGGCGGTGACCATATTGGCGCGCGCGTTCTTCTGGATAATGATCTCGGCGTTGGCGGCCAGCATGGCCTCGTTGCCGCCGGTGTGGTCGCCGTGCTGGTGGGTGTTGAGCACGTAGCGGATAGGTTTGTCGGTGACCGATTTCACTTTCGCCAGGATCTGCGGAGCATCCTGCGCGAACTTGTCGTCGACCACCACCACGCCATCAGTCGTCGGCATGAAGGCGACGTTGCCGCCGCTGCCGATGATCACGTAGAGGCTGTCAGTGACGTTCTGCAGCTCGAGTTGGGCGGGGGGCGGCTGGGTTTGCGACCAGGCCAGCCAGAGACCGGCAAGCGCGAAGGCGGAAAGAACGAAGCGGTGTAGCGTATGTTTGGACGCGGCCATAGCCTATGAATATACACCTTCAATCACCCACACCAAGCCGGCGCTTTGGTACACCTTGTCGATATAGACCAGGGGAGCGGCGGGAACGCCATCCACGGAGACTCTCAAGGTTTCGACGTGAGTGCCCGACTGCGTCGACTCGCGCATACGCACCGGCAATTGGTATAGGCCGGCGAGCACGCCGGGCCACGGAATCAGCGGTCCGGTCTCGAGCGAAGTGGTTCCGGCCATGACGCCGGCGGAGATACCGATGGGAATCGGAGCGGCGTCCGTGATGCTGCCCGTTTTCGGCGGGACGACACCCGCGTAGGCGCTGGCGCCGTTGAGAAACATCGTGACCCACGAACCGGCTTGGGCGGGGTTGGCGAAGGAGTTCTTCGTGCCATCGCTGTTGAGTACGATGGCGGGAAAAAAGTCGTTGCCGTCGGCACTGGTCCCGCCGGTATCGACAAACAAGCTGGGACTGCTGGCGGCGACGGCAAATTGACGGGACGTGACCAGCTTGCCATCCAGCATGACTTGCATGACCGTGGAGGTCTTTTGCTTCACCTCCCAAGGCACGCCGAGATTGATCTGGCCGGTCGAAGCATAGGTGAGCGGAGCGGCCACGCCATCGAACGTCACGGTCACGCCGCCGAGAGACAGCGGCACGGGGTCGGGGCCAGAGATGGAGGCGGCGAGGGGCTGCACGGGGCCAAGGCGGTTCCCCGATGGGAGCGCGCTCAGCCTGGCCAGCCCCGCGCGTACGACGTTCACCGCCTGTCTGCGAAATTGCGAGGCCGTCGCGGAAGAGGTCGCGGCCCGCGGTGGTACCGTCGCGGTCATTCCCGCCGGAGAACAGTGGAGCGATGGCAGCCTGCGCCCTTGCGTCGAAGACTTGGCCGGCGCCGGCGCCGTCCTGTCCCGACTGCCCGGCCGCCGGTCCCCCGAAGCGGAGACGGCAGTGGCCGTCTTCGAGCGTTTCCGCCACGATCTTGTAGCCATGCTCGCCGGCTCAATCTCCGGCAAGGAACTCATCGAGCGCGGGTTCGCATTCGACCTCGCAATCGCGGCCGACTACTCGTCGAGCCGATCCGTCCCGCTGCTGGTACGCGACGGCTTTGTGAACGTCGCGCGCGCGCCGGCATGAATTGAGGTACCTATGCTGCCGTTCTCTAATCCAAGAAGACTGAAAACAGTTGCCGTCGGGGTGTCAGCCCTGTGCATCGCGGGAGTTGTTTTCGAACAGATCGGCCGGTATCAAGACCGCCGCCGCTACCACCAAATCGGTAGATCCGTGGACATCGGCGGGCGCACGCTCAACATCTATTGTTCCGGCGAAAGCGGTCCGACTGTAGTCTTCGAAACATTCGGACACATGTCCGGCTATAGTTGGAGTGCGGTTCAGCGTGAGGCGGCGAAGTTCACCCGCGCGTGCTGGTACGATCGCGCAGCCTATGGGTGGAGCGATCCGGCCCCGATGCCGCGCACCTTTCAATCGGTAGCCTTGGATCTTCACGCGCTGCTGCACGCGGCGGCCATTCCTCCCCCCTACGTGCTCGTCGGCGGGGGCGATGCAGCTTCGCATATTCGCGTTTATCACGGCATGTATCCGGGCGAAGTGGCAGGCATTGGCGAAAGGCCCATGGGCAAAACACTTCGGATCTTTCGCTCCTCGCGTGCGAGGGGCGGCTTGCGTCATCTACCCGACCTTGGCCCGGATCGGTCTGATCCGGATGGCGAGCGTATTCCAAAACCGCGGAGCACCCCAACCTTCGGCCTGACATCGGAGCAGCAAGCCGAGCTCGATTTTCTCTCGGACAATCCCACCGCCCCGCGAGGCAGCGAATTGTGTGCTCGGGAAGAGAGCATGCAGCAGGTCCGCGCGGCGGGAAACCTCGACGACGTTCCGCTGGTCGTACTTGCTTCTGCGGCTCAGCCTCCGGCCGCCACTTCCGCGCAGAGTTCGGTCGCATCCGCCTGGAACCGACATCAGGTCGAGCAGGTCCAGCCAGGATTGGCGAGGCTCTCCTCCTGCGGTCGTTTCGTCTTCCTGGACAACGATGTCACAGCGGGTGCAATCATCCGTGCCGTGCTCGATGTGGCCGGCGCGTCGACCTCGCCAGAAAAATAGTGCGAGCGTTACTTCGTCTCCAGCACCAGCACCGGCGCGATCTGTCCCGGCGCATTCGCCGGCAACGCCACCGAAACATGATCCGCCTTCTGCGTGACCTTCAGCGACTTGTGCGATGCATCCGCCAACAAGTACGCCTTCGAAACGGTCCCCTTCACTTTCGAAACCTCGAACGACCCGCTGGGCCACTTGAACAGAGTGACGAACAGCCTGCCCGGTTTCGTGGTGCAGCGCCAGTCGGTAGCCTGCACGAACACCGGCTTGCCGTTCTTGTCCATGCGCGTGGTGTCGGGCGTGCCGAGCTCATCCCCGAACGGAGTCGGACCGGCCCCGTAGATGGCCTCGCCGTTGACCTTGAGCCAGCGCCCCACAGCGCGCAGGTTGTCCTGGCTGGCTTGCGGGACCACGCCCTCGGCCGTCGGCCCGACGTTCAGCAGATAGTTGCCGCCCTTGCTCGCGATGTCCACCAGCTTGAACGTCAGGTCCTCCGGCGACTTCCACTCGGTGTCGTCCTTCTTGAAGCCCCAGGTCTTGTTGAGCGTCGCGGGCACTTCCCAGTCGCCCGTGACCACGCTGTCCGGAATCCGGTTGTCGCCCATCGACACGTAGTCGCCCGCCGAACCCAGGCGGCCGTCGATCAGCGTGGCGGGCTGCAGCGTCTTGACGATATCCACGAACCGCTGCCCGCGCTCCAGCGTCATCATGCGCGGCGTATCGAACCAGATTAGGCAGATCGGGCCGTAGTTACTCAGGATTTCCTTCACCTGTGGCTCCGCCTTGGCGCGCAGATACTCGTCGAAATGCGCCTCCTTGGCCTTATCGTCGGGTCCGAAATCCCACGTATTGCCGGCGCCGTAGGGCTCATGCCAGTCCTGCGCCTGCGAGTAGTAAAAGCCGAACTTGATGTTATGCCGCGCCGCCGCTTCCGCCAATTCCTTGAGCGGATCGCGATGGAACGGCGTGGCGTCGAAGATGTTGTACTTGCTGACCGTCGAGCGGTACATCGCGAAGCCGTCGTGATGCTTGCTCGTGATCACGATGTACTTCATGCCCGCGTCTTCGGCCATCTGGACCCACGCTTCCGCGTTGAACTTCGTCGGATTGAACTGGTCCGCGAGCTTCTCGTATTCGGTCACCGGAATCTTGGCGCGGTTCATGATCCACTCGCCGATACCGGGAATCAGTTGACCCTTCCATTCGCCGGCCGGAATGGCATAGAGGCCCCAGTGGATAAAGAGGCCGAACTTGGCGTCGTGGAACCATTTCATTTTCGCGTCCTGCGAAGCCGGCGCGGGCAATGCCGGTTTGCCCGGCTGCGCCGTGGCAGCCGCCGCGAAGACGATAGCGGCGAGCGTGATCTTTAGCGATAAAACTGGGCTCTTCATAGGTTGACTCCTGGTCGATCTCCTATTGGCTCACAACCACGGACGATTTTCAATAGGCGGGAATCTCGTAGATGTAATACGCGTGCCCCACGATCGCGGTGGGAACCGTCCGCCGCAGCCAGTCGCTCGCGCCCGGCGTTCGATCGGCGAACGCGGGCATGCGCGCGACCAGATGCGCGCTCACCGCGTAGAGTCCGGAGACCGGCGGCTGTAGCAGCGCCGCCGCATTCACAACCTGCGCCTGGATGCCGTAGGCAGCGGCCGGAAAAGTCCCGAAGTAGGCCAGCCGGACCGTGCGCCCGCGCCCATTCGCATCCAGCCAGGAGTTCAACTGCTTCAACCCCTGCCCCCAATCGACATTGCTGTCGTCGAGCCACAGCGTGCCGCAGCGCGCGCCGCCATCGAGGCCGATCGAGCCGGGACGATCCAGCACGCACGCCGCCTCGTTGAAGTAGGAGAGGTGATCGGGATAGATTCCGATCGCCGCCAGCGCCATCCAGCCGCAGAGGACGGCAGCCAGTCCGCGCTTCCATCGCACCCCGCTGCCGATAAGCGCCGCCAGTCCCACACCCCCGATCAGATAAGCGAACACGAAGATAGGGATCAGGTAGCGGACCCCGAAATCATCCGCTGCGAACAGATAGCCGGCGAACAGGACCGCCGCTGGAACGATCAGAAATAGCCTCGCGAGTTTCGATAGCCTGCGGAGCGCGAACAGTCCGATCGCTGCCGACACCAGCGCCGCGATCGGTTCCTTCAACAGCCAGACCGCTGGAAAATAGTAGGTGAATCGAGGGCGCAGTTCGCCCGCCAGAAACACCAGGTAATCGGCGTTGTGATCGGCATTGACGCGCCGCGTGCCTTCCACGTAGTGAAGGATACCGGCCGGAGAAAAGTACAGAACGTCAATCACCACCGCGGCCGCCAAACACATGCCGGCAAATTCCTTGGCACAATCCGCCGGCTTGCGCCCCGACGCCAACATCAGGATAGCAGCGACGGGCAAGAGCGCCACCGCGGAAAACTTGGTGCACAGCACCAACCCCAATGCGACTCCCGCGAACAGCACGCTCTTCCAGCCCGGCTTCTGCAACTGCCGCCACAACGCATACAGGAAGAGCACGGTGAAGGCGGCGAATCCCACGTCGGTGGCGACCAGCGAGGAGTGCGCCACGATCGTCGGATCCAGCGCCAACAGGAAGAGCGCACCCAGCGCCGCGAGGTCGCCCGCCAGTTGCCGCCCCCACCAATAAACCAGAAACCCGAGCAGCGCCGTCAGCAGAATGAAAGGCAGCCGCGCCCAAAAGAGGACGCGGTCCGGCCCGTTCTGCGCGATGATCGCGTTGCCGATCGGCCATTCCATACCCGCCCCTGGTGGACCCGCGGCCGGCCAGCCGACGCCCGCCATTCGGAGCGACACCGCGGCCAGTTCCTTAAGCAGCGGAGGATGCTGCGCATTGGCCGCAAAAACGCCGGTCGCGAGATACGAAAGTCCGGCCGCTATGTGTGCGGGCTCGTCGAACACCGGAGACTTCCGGAGCGACGCGGAAAAGCTCTGCACCACCAGCAGCGCGATCAGCACTCCCGCCGCTACTCGAGACATAAGACGCCATGGTAGCGAATCTGCGGCGAACTTTTCCTGTATAACTGACTTTATGAAGCAACTCGCCCTGGCCGCACTGGCCGCCGCGCTGCGCCTCACCGCCGCGGACGTGAATACCTTCTCCGTCGTCGGTTACGATCCGGTCAACGGCGATTGGGGCGTGGCCGTCGCCTCGCGCTATTTCTCCGTGGGATCGGTGGTGCCGTGGGCAGAGGCTGGCGTCGGCGCCGTGGCCACGCAGGCCAACGTCAACGTGGGGTACGGCCCGCGCGGCCTCGAACTGCTGCGCCAGGGCCTCTCCGCGAAAGAGGTGCTCGACAAGCTCCTCGCCGAAGACACCTTCGAAGGTAAGGACGGTCGCCAAGTCGCGATCATCGACCGCCGCGGTAATGTCGTGACCTACACCGGTCCCAACGCGCCGAATTGGGCCGGCGGACGCCAGGGAAAAACGTGGGCCGCGCAGGGAAATATCCTGGTCGGACCGCAGGTGCCGGAAGCCATGGGACGCGCCTTCGAAAGCACCGACGGCGAACTCGCCGAGAAACTCTTCGCCGCGCTCAAGGCCGGCGACGATGCCGGCGGCGACTCGCGCGGCAAGCAATCCGCCTCCATGATCGTGGTGCGCAAAGGCGGCGGCCGCAATACCAACAACGACCGCTACCTCTATATCAACGTGGATGACAACCCCAGTCCCATCCCCGAGCTGCGCCGTCTCCTCGACCTCAGCCTCGGGGCCGTCTACCAAGACCGCATGAGCAAGCTCCTCCGCGACAACAAGACGAAGGAAGCGCGCGCCGCCGCCGAGCGATACGCCCACTACACACCGACCGCCGGCGCCTACGCGAACCTGGGCATCATGGATTACACCCTCGGCGACAAGCCCGCCGCTCTCGCCGATTTCCGCAAGGCCATATCGATCGACCCCGCCATAAAGCGCCAATTCGAAACGCAACCCGGAGCCGCCGGTGGCCGCGGCGGCCAACGCATGCGCGCCATTCTCGAAGACCAGGAATTCGTCAAACAGGTTTTGCTCAATTAACCGCCGCCATCCCGCGCCCTGCGTACTTCTTCCACACCGCGGGATCCGCCAACATCTTCACAAAAATCCCGCCCACCACCGACCGCGCCTGGAACCCTTGCTGCTTCCCCGTGACCGTGTCATACCAATCCGTCAGCGGCACGCGGCTCGCCGACTCATTGGCAAACTGATAAGCCGGCCCCACGATTTTTTCAAAGTCCGCCGCGTTATCCGCCAGCGTCGCCGTCCACACCACCCAATCCAACTTCGTATAATCCTTCCGATTATCCAGCGGCAGTCCGTACTTGTTCTGATGCGCCAGGTAGAACGCCATTTCCTTGCGCGCCACCTCCGGAGAAAACAGATTCAGCCCCAGAATCTTGTCCCACACCAGGTTGTATTTCTGACTCCACGTGCCCGCTTTGTCGAACGCCAGCCGATAGTGGTCGCCCTCGCTCGCCATCTCCACCCACTTCTTAGCGAACTCCTCCGCCGTCTGCCGATACTGCGCCGCCGCTTCCTTCCTCCCCGTCATTTCCGCCAGCATGCCGTACGACCCAAGCGCCAGAATCGCCTTGATCGACAGGTTGGCATTGTGCGCCAGATGCCCCGCGAAGTCGTCCGTGGAAAGCTGATTCTCCGGATCGAGACCTTTCTCCTTCAGATACTCCGCCCACTTCGTGACTTCCGGCCAGTACTTATCCGCAAAGCCCGCATTGCCCTCCACACGCGCCAGCGCGGCCAGCATGATCAACATGTTGCCGCTCTCCTCCACCGGCATCTGATTCTCTTCTGTCCGTTCGCCGCCGCCATACACTTGACCGTTGGCCTGCGGATACGTGCCCAGGTCATGCGGCGCGAACGGCCAGCGCCAGCGCGGCATCCGCGCGTACTCCATGATCGGTTGAATCTGCGCGCGCAACAGCCGCGGGTTGAAAAGCAGCGTGAATGGCGAGCTCGGATAGATCACGTCCACCGTCGCGATGCAGCCGTTACTGAAATTCTCTTTCGGAAAATACATCGCCGTGCCATCGATGTCCGCTACCAGTTTGTGCGCCGCCAGAGTCTGCCGATAGGCCAACGACGCCAGCCGCGCGTACTTCTCCCCGCCCACCTTTCGAAGGTCGGCCATGAGTTCTTCATCGAACGCCTTGGACCGTTCCACCAGCGAATCGTGATCGCGCCGTCCGCTGCGCAGCAAATCCGCCGCGTCCGCGCCCTTGCGCCGCCACCACGCCCGCTCCTTGCGCTCGAAGTATTCGATCGAGTAGAGGTCGTCGTACGCCAGCATCAGATATCGCGACACCGCTCGCTGCCCGACCTTCCCCAGATCGATACTAACCGCCAGCACCGCACCCCCGGCTCGCCCGCCAGCAGCCCGCTCGGAAAAATCGTCGGAGGCCGGCAACCGCCCCGAGCTTTCGAATCCATTTCGCGCCGGCAGGCGCGCCCCAACGTAGCCCGCACTACCATCCGCTTTATCTGCCGCCAGATAAAGGTAGCCCCAATCGATGCGCAAATCGTCGCCCCGTTTGGCCAGTACAGCCTGCTCGCGTGATCCCATGCGCAGCACCGTCTGCCCGTCGAGTTGGAAGCGCGCCGTCCCCACCGCCTGGTCCGCCGTATTCACCACCAGGTCGCTCGCGGCATCGAAGTACACCGCAGCCTCGTGATCTTTCCCGTCCGTCGAAGCCGCACTCCACTCGATGTAAGTCAGCGGCCGCGACAGGACGTCCAGATCTTCCGGCAGCGCCGGCGTAAAAAATGCCAGCCCGACTTTCACGCCTGCGCCCGCAAACTCATACACGGTGCGCGTCGGCAGCACCTCCACCGACGTCTGATCGAGCGCCGGCGACGCTTGCCGGTCCCGCCCCATCAACCGGTACGTCTTACCATCGATGCGAACCGCCGCCGTAAGCGTGTTGGGCTTCCCGGTCCAATGCGATGTGCCGCTATCGTGCAGCCGGTCGCTCGCCGACCACACGCTGAAATACGGATCGTGCGCCACCAGCGGTACCGCCGGCGGCCGCATCGGAGCCAACACCTGTGCCGACGAGATTACCGTTAAGCCGCCCATCACCACAGCACCCAAAAAGATCCGGGGAAGATACATACCCTACATTGTAGAATCTCTCCATGCCCAATCAGGAAATTCTTTACGCCGTCGAGGGTCGCGTTGCCACCATCACGCTCCATCGTCCCGACAAACTCAATGCGTGGACGCGCGTCATGGAGCAGGAAGTTCGCGCCGCCATCAAGGAAGCAGCCGCCGACGATTCGGTCCGCGTGATCGTGCTCACCGGCGCCGGCCGCGGCTTCTGCGCCGGCGCCGACATGAGCCTCCTGACCGAGGCCGTCCAACAGGGATCGGACGCCGATAGCGTCCGCCGCGCCCTCTCCGCCGCCGGCGATAGCGCCTACGGCCAGGACGCCCGGCCCGATTTTCGCAAACGCTACTCGTACTTCGCCGCCATTCCGAAGCCCGTCATCGCCGCCATCAACGGCCCCGCCGTCGGCCTCGGCCTCGTCATCGCGCTCTACTGCGATCTGCGATTCGCCTCCACTACTGCGCGTTTCGGAACCGCGTTCGCGCGCCGCGGCCTGATCGCCGAGTACGGCATCGCCTGGCTGCTGCCGCGCCTGATCGGGCACGCGCGCGCACTCGACGTGCTGCTCTCCGCCCGGATCTTCGAAGCGCAGGAAGCTCTCGCGATGGGCCTGGTGAACCAGGTTTTTCCGCAGGACCAATTCATCGAGAGCGTCTCCTCCTATGCCCGCGAGCTCGCCAACAGCGTCAGCCCGCGCTCCATGCGCATCATCAAGCACCAGGTGTACGAGGCCATGTTCCAGACGCTGGGTGAATCCTTCGACAGCGCCACCGCCGAAATGCAGGCCAGCTTCAAGTGCGAAGATTTCAAGGAAGGCGTCGCCCATTTCCTCGAGAAACGTGCGCCGTCGTTCACAGGACGTTAGCCGCGCACCCGCTAAAATAGTGGGACGTGTCTATCGCCGTAACCTCCCCGCGTAGTCAGGTCGAGAAGACCACGCTCACCATCCTGACTGCCGTCAGCGTCTGCCACTTCCTCAACGACATTTTGCAGTCCATCATCCCCGCCGTCTATCCGATCCTGAAGAATTCCTACCAGCTCGACTTCGGCCAGATCGGTCTCATCACGCTGACCTTTCAACTCACCGCCTCGATCCTGCAGCCGCTCGTCGGCCTGTACACGGATTCGCGTCCCACTCCGTTCTCGCTACCCGTCGGCATGGCATTCAGCCTCGCGGGCACGCTGCTGCTCGCCGCCGCCCCCTCGTTCCCCATGGTCCTGATGGCCGTGGCGCTGGTCGGAGTCGGATCCTCCATCTTCCACCCGGAATCGTCGCGCGTGGCCCGCATTGCATCCGGCGGACGCCACGGCCTCGCGCAATCTTTCTTTGCCGTCGGCGGCAACGCCGGATCCGCCCTCGGACCTCTGCTCGCGGCATTCATCGTCCTGCCCCGCGGCCAGCGTAGTATCGCCTGGTTCTCCATCGCGGCCGTGCTCGCGATGCTGATCCTGACGCGCGTAAGTGCGTGGTACCGGCGTCAGCACCGCGCGCAGACCGCGTCGCCCGTGCGCGCCGAAGCAGTCTCCCGACTGCCGCGCCGCACCGTCAAGTTCGCGCTCGCCGTCCTGGTAGCGCTCATCTTCTCGAAGTACATTTACCTCGCGAGCCTCACCAGTTACTACACCTTCTACCTGATCCACCGCTTTCACATCTCCGTGCACAGCGCGCAGATCCACTTATTCGTTTTCCTGGCAGCCGTCGCCGCCGGCACCTTTCTCGGCGGCCCCATCGGCGATCGCATCGGCCGCAAATACGTCATCTGGTGTTCCATCCTGGGTGTGCTCCCGTTCACCCTCGTGCTGCCCTACGCCAACCTGTTCTGGACCGGCATCCTCACCGTCATCATCGGCCTGGTCCTGGCATCGGCATTCTCCGCCATCCTCGTCTACGCGCAGGAACTCGTCCCTGGACGGATCGGTTTAGTCTCCGGCATTTTCTTCGGCCTCGCATTCGGTGTAGCCGGTATCGGTGCCGCAATCCTCGGCCAGTTAGCCGACGCCGTGAGCATCGAGTTCGTCTATCGCGTGTGCGCCTTCCTCCCCGCGATCGGCCTCCTGACCGCCTTCCTTCCGAACCTCGAACCGTCCCGCCCGCACTGATAACTCACGCGTCGAAACGTCCCCAGCTCGCCACCAATCTCCGCAATAACGGCGCCGGCGCCCATAACTCAGACCCATGCCTACTCTCAAACTCTTCCACCCTCTCCAGCACCTTCTTCAATCCCACCGTATCCGCATAGAACATCGGACCGCCGCGCCAAGCCGGAAACCCATACCCATTCAAATACACGATGTCGATATCGGACGCCCGCAGCGCCACCCCTTCCTCCAGCAACTTCGCCCCCTCATTAATCAGCGCAAAAATCGTCCGCTCCACCATCTCCTCCCGCGCGATCGTCCGCCTCTCGATCCCCGCCGCCCTCGCAGTCTTCTCAATCAGCGCCGCCGTTTCCGGATCGGCCGATGGCTTCCGATTCTCGTCGTATAGCGACCAACCGCGCCCCGTCTTCTGCCCGAACCGTCCCATCTCGCAAAGCTGGTCCGCCACCAGCGGCCTTCTGACACCCGCCTTTTCCAGATGCTGAAACTCCTTCCGAATCCGCCAGCCCACATCCAGCCCCGCCAGGTCGCTCATCGCCAGCGGCCCCATCGCCATGCCGAACTCCGCCAGCGCCTCGTTTACCTCTTCCACCGGCGCCCCTTCCTCCACCAGAAATTGCGCCTCCCGCAAATAAGGCCCCAACATCCGGTTCCCGATGAACCCGCGCGCGTTCCCAGCCAGCACCCCGATCTTGCCGAGCCTCTTAGCCAGCGCCATCGAGGTCGCCAGCACTGCCCTGTCCGTCACCTTGCCGCGCACGATTTCGAGCAGCCGCATGATATTCGCAGGACTGAAATAGTGATGCCCCACCACCATCTCCGCCCGCCGAGTTACCGACGCGATCTCGTCGATATCGAGGTACGACGTGTTCGACGCTAGAATGCACCCCGCCTTCGCAATTCCGTCGAGTTCAGCGAACACCTGCTTCTTCAGCGCCATTCCCTCGAACACCGCCTCCGCGATAATGTCCGCCTCTTCGAACCCGTCGTATGTGAGTTGCGGCCGGATCAGCGCCATCCGCTGGTCCATCGCCGCCTGCGACAGCTTGCCCCGCTTCACCGAGCTCGCGTAATTTTTCCGAATCGTCGCCATGCCGCGATCCAGCGCCTCCTGGCTCGTCTCCTTCACGATCGTCGGAATTCCCGCGTTGGCGTAATTCATGGTGATGCCGCCGCCCATCGTCCCCGCCCCCACCACCGCCGCGCGACGGATTTCGTAGATCGGTGCATCCTTGGGCACATCCGGAATCTTCGATACCGCGCGTTCCGCGAAGAACGCATGGATCAGCGCCTTCGACTGCGCCCCAAACAGGCACTGGTTGAACAGCTCCGCCTCCCGCGCGCATCCCTCATCGAAGCCCAGGGTGGTGGCCGCTTCCACCGCATCGATCGCCGCCAGCGGAGCCGTCTGCCCGCGTCTGATCTTGCGCGCCTGTTCGCGCGCCGCCGCAAAAATCGCCGGGGCCGCGCCTCCCAACTTCTCGCCGCGCTCGCGTGTCTTAGGCGCGGGCCTGCCGGCAACTTCCCGCGCGAACTCCACCGCGCCCGCCCGCAGATCGCCCTCAATCATGCGGTCCGCGATCCCCAGCGCGACCGCTTCCTGCGCGCCCACCGGGTCCCCGAACGCGCACATCTCGACCGCCTTGGCGACGCCCGCGAGCCTGGGGAGCCGCTGCGTCCCTCCCGCTCCCGGAATGATTCCCAGTTTCACTTCGGGCTGTCCCACCTGTGCCGATGCCGCCATCACGCGATAGTGTCCAGCCATGGCCACTTCCAGACCGCCGCCGAAAGCCGTCCCGTGGATCGCCATCACCACCGGCTTTGGCGAGTCCTCAATCGCTCGCAGTAGCGGCAGCAAACTCCCGCGCGGCTTTTCCCCGCTGACCACTTTGCCGAATTCGCGGATGTCCGCCCCCGCGATGAAAGTCCGCCCCGCGCCGATAATCACGATCGCGTCCACCTCCCCATCGCTCACCGCCGATGCGACCCCGGACGCAATCCCCTCCGACACCCCAGGGCTCAGCGCATTCACCGGCGGGTTGTCGATAGTGATGACCGCGATGCCGCCTTCGCGGGACAGCTTGACGAGTTCGCTCATGGCGCCCGCAAGTCTACCGGCCGTCCGGTATGCGTGTCAATTGATATACTGTTCGCTCCGTTGAGCACCCTAACCCTCGTCCGGCACGGTCAGGCCACTCCCTTCCAAGGCGAGGCGGGTGTCCTGTCGCCGCTCGGTGAAGCGCAGGCCGCAAAGCTGGCGCGCTATTGGCTGGCCAATCGAATTCGCTTCGACGAAGTGTATACCGGTTGCCTGGTGCGGCAGGTGCGAACCGAGCAAGTGGTCGCCGATTATTTTCGCGAAGCCGGCGAACCGTGGCCCGCCACCGCCCGCGATCGCGCCTGGAACGAATACGACGCACCCGGCGTGTTGGGACGCATCCTGCCCGCCGATCCGCGCCTGGCTGCCCTGGCCGCCGAGTTCGAAGGCGCTCGCGGCGGTCCGGATGAGAAGCGAAACTTTCAGCGCATGTTCGAGGCCGCGATGTTAGCCTGGCTGGGCCGCGCGGATGTCGATGGCGTCGAATCCTGGCCCGTATTCCGCGAGCGCGTGTCATCCGCCATCCGCCGCCTGATGGCCGGACCGACCGGCCGCCGCGTTGCCGTGTTCACATCCGGCGGACCCGTCGGCCTCAGCGTGCAGTTCGCCCTGCAGGCCCCGGAGAGAAGTTTTCTCGACGTGAACTGGCGCGTCCGCAACACCTCCATCACGGAGTTCCTCTTCGACCGCGACCGCCTTACGCTCGATTGTTTCAATGCCATTTCGCATCTGGACGAGCCCGCCCTGCGGACCTATCGGTAAACATCATGGACCAAATCTTGCACGAGAGAGTTGCCTTGGTAACGGGTGGAAGCCGCGGAATCGGCCGCGCCATCGCGCAGACCTTTGCGCGCGCCGGCGCTACTGTCGTGATCTGCGGCCGCAAGCAGGAGACACTCGACCAGGTCGCCGCCGACACCACCAACGGTCCCGGCAGGATCCATCCCATGGCGTGCCACGTCGGTCGCGCGGACGACATCAAGAGGTTAGTCGACACCGCAACCCGCGAGTTCGGCGCCATCGACATCCTGGTGAACAACGCCGCCACCAATATCGCCCAGGAGCCCGTGCTCGCCGTGGACGAGGGCAAATTCGACAAGATGATCGAAGTAAACCTGAAGAGCGCGTTCCGCCTGATGCAGGCCGTCGCCCCCGCCATGTGCGAACGCGGCCGCGGCTCCATCATTAATATTGCGTCCATCGCCGGCATCCGCCCGCAGCACCACGGAATGCTCTACAGCATGACCAAGGCCGCGCTGATCATGATGACGCAGTCGTACGCCCTCGAGCTTGGCCCGAAGGGCGTGCGCGTGAACGCCATCGCCCCCGGCCTCATCCAAACCGTGCTCAGCGAATATTTCTGGAAGGACGAAGAAAAGCGCGCGCAGATCATCGCCGAGCAGCCCATCCGCCACCTCGGCCAGCCCGTCGAGATCGCCGAGACCGCCCTGCTTCTCGCCAGCGATCGCGCCTCCTACATCACCGGCCAGACCATCGTGGTCGATGGCGGCCGTCTCCTCCCCTGACAGAATCTATCCGCCGTATTTCCCCAACTCGTACTTCGCAATCGCCTCGCGGTGCACCTCGTCCGGACCATCCGCGAACCGCAGAGTCCTCGACGCCGCCCACGCCGCCGCCAACTCGAAGTCCTGCGAGATCCCTCCGCCGCCATGCGCTTGGATCGCCCGGTCGAGCACTCGCAGCGCCAGGTTCGGCGCCAGCACTTTGATCATCGCGATCTCCGCCCGCGCCGCTTTATTCCCGACCGTGTCCATCAGGTACGCCGCCTTGAACACCAGCAGCCGCGCCTGCTCGATTTCGATTCTCGAGTTCGCAATATCCGCGCGGATCGTCCCCTGCTCCGCCAGTGTCTTGCCGAATGCCACGCGCGACCGCACGCGCCGGCACATGTCCTCCAGTGCGCGCTCCGCGACGCCGATCAACCGCATGCAGTGGTGAATCCGCCCCGGCCCCAGGCGTCCCTGCGCGATCTCGAAACCCCGCCCCTCGCCCAGCAACAGATTCGCCGCCGGCACGCGCACGTTCTCGAAGAGGATCTCCGCATGCCCGTGCGGCGCATGGTCGTAGCCGAAAACGGTCAGCATACGCTTCACCGTCACTCCCGGAGCGTCCATCGGGACCACGATCATCGACTGCTGCTTGTGCCTGGGCGCCGAAGGGTCGGTCTTTCCCATGAAGATCGCGACCTTGCATCGCGGATCGCCCGCGCCCGAAGTCCACCACTTGTGTCCATTAATAACGTACTGATCGCCCTCGCGCCGAATACGGGCTTCGATGTTGGTGGCATCGGACGACGCCACCTTCGGCTCCGTCATCGCAAAGCAAGACCGGATCTCGCCCGCCAGCAGCGGCTTCAGCCATCGCTCCTTGAGTTCCGCGGACCCGTACCGCTCCAGCACCTCCATATTGCCGGTATCGGGCGCCGAGGAGTTGAACACCTCCGGCGCCATCGGTGACCGCCCCATGATCTCGCACAGCGGCGCATACTCCAGGTTCGTGAGCCCCGCGCCCAACTCACTCTGCGGCAGAAACAGGTTCCAAAGCCCCGCCGCCGCCGCCTTCGGTTTGAGCTCCTCGATCGCGTCCACCGGCTGCCATCGCCCAGCCCCGTTGATGTGCTCGTGGTACCGCGCCTCGTTCGGATAGACGTACTCGTGCATGAAGGCGGTCAGCCGCTCTTGGAGATCCTTCACCTTGTCCGGGAATTCAAAATTCATGGATGCGCTCCTGTCCAACCAATCTGACGCCTACTGAGCTTCGCATAAATATGACGAAGCCATGTTCGCCCCCCTGTGCTACACTCTGCGGTGCTGGTTCGGGCCTGACCGTGCCAGCCAAGGAACCTATGAGACTGCGATTTCTTTTGAGATTCCTGCTGTTGTGTTCTATGGGGTCGATACTGGCGTCAGCCACTTACGACTACCGGGTTCTGGCGACAACCCGGACATCAACCATGGAGAAAGAAATGAACGAAGCGGCAGATATCGGGTTTGTGTTTGCCGATGTGATGGGCGGAGAGACCGCCATGGGAGGCAAGGAAGTAGTGGTGGTGATGTTGAAAGATCCCACCGCTCCCGTCCAGAAACGTGCGTATAAGCTGCTTGCTACTTCAAGAACGTCCACCATGCAAAAAGAGATGCAGCAACTGGGCGACGAGGGCTTTGAGTACAGGGGGCAAACGGTATTTCAGTCGGGGATTGCAGGCCGCGAAGTTGCCGTGATCATGGAACGAGACGCGTCCGCAGCCGCCAGGAAGATCGAATATAGACTCCTGGCTACATCGAGAACCTCCACCATGCAAAAGGAACTCAGAGAAACCGGCGATGCGGGCTATCGACTGCTCGGAATGACGGTCGCCAAGACATCGTTTGCGGGTTCCGAATTGGTCTGCATCCTCAAGAAGGATTGATGCGCAGTGTAGTCTTGCTGTTCGCGGCCGCCCTTGCCTTTGGGCAGGATGCCCACTCACTCGCGTCGATTACCGAGAGACAAGCACGCACTACAGTCAGTTCAATGCGTGTCCAGGGCCAGGTCGGAGGAAGCCTCGACTTTCGCGTGACCAGCACGGATCGAAGCTATAACTACAAACTGCGTGCCACCTGGATCACTCCTGCCGTCGCAACGGCGGCAGCCAGACTACTCATGTTGACTAAGGGCTATACGGAAACGCAGGCCGAGGAAGTGATCAAGGCCGTTGCATCCGCCGAATCGTGGATGGTTCTCGTGGAATTGGATCCTCGCGAAGGCTCGGGAGTCATACCCAACGACTGGCTGGCCCGATTTGGCGCCAAGGGGAGGAACGAGCTTCAGGCGGTGGGTCACCAAGTCCCAGTCGAAGGCATCTGGCGATCGCTGGCGGCCGGATTCCCGCGTGACTACAGTTACGACGTGTTTCTGCTGAAGTTCCCACGCGATGTGGAGAGCGTGCCGGTTTTGCGGCCTTCCGATACGGAAGCCGAGTTAGTGGTTCGAATATTCAATAAACAGGGGCACGTTCGCTGGAGGATACCGGCAGGCGCGGTCCGCTGATTTCCCGCAAAGTCCGGGGAATGCGTCACGACCGCTGAAGATATTTCAGCACCTTCAGAATCAATTAGTTCCAGTCTTTCAGGCCTGCATTACTCCAATACCACCTGCTACAGTCGAATCAGAAGGAATTGCCCACCGCGATTCCTTTCACAGTTTTCTTCCTGGCCAGGAAGCGTTGCATTACGGTGGTACTGAACTCCCTGTAGGGCCGTTAAAGCCCGCACGGCTGTCTGACTACGGTACAGGGCCGGCGGGGAGATCTTGGGTTCGAACCCATAACATCGGATGGTGAGCGGATAGCGGCTATCGCCGTCCCACCTGATACCAGAGGAACGGCATCGAATCGGCAAAGATATGTCCGCCATCCAGCGGGCCTAGATCATCGAAGATGCTCTCCGATCCACGGGGCGGCCGACACGCACGGCGATAAGTCCGAGGGGGCAACCCCAAAAGCCCGGCCGCCCGCAGCGTAGCTTTCTACTTCCACTTACACTACACGTGTCTCACTAGCTATACTCATCCGCCAGCCGTGCCGCCAACGCCGCGAGCCGTCTTGCGCGATCCCCAAAATTCTGAAATCGCCCGTCATGCGTTTGCCCACGATGGAACCGCGAGTAGATCTGCTGGATAATCACCGTCAGTTTGAAAATGCCGAGCACCTCGTAGTAACCGATTTGACTTACATCGCGGCCGGTGCGTTCGGCATAACCCTGCACTAACTCGTCTCTGGTGTACCAACCGGGCCCCGCGGTCAGCGCCGGGATACCGGCCACGCGAAACTCGGGCGCAGTCGCCCATACCCAATAGCACAGCGTCAGGCCGAGATCCGACAACGGATCTCCGATGGTGGCCATCTCCCAATCGAGCACGGCTTGGACCCGGTCCGGCGCGCCCTCAGCCAGCATCACGTTGTCCAGCTTGTAATCGTTGTGAATCAGCGTAGGCGCCGTCGCGGCCGGGAGACGCTCGGCCAGCCACTGGATCACCTGGTCCACTTCCGGTAATTCCTCTGTCTTGGCGCGATGCCACCGGTCCGCCCAACCCCGCACCTGCCGCTCCACGTAGCCGTCCGGTTTTCCCAAAGCGCGCAGCTCATCGGTCGAAATGTCGATCGCGTGCAGCCTCACCAGGCAATCCAGAAATGCCTCGCTGATCAGCCGCGGATAATCCGCCACCGCCGAGATTTCGGGCGGCGGCTCTTCGCGCAGAACCGTTCCCCGCCGGCGCTCCATCACGAAGAACGGCGCTCCTAGCACCCCGGGATCTTCACACACCGCCACCGCTTCGGGCGCCTCCGGCAAGTGCGGATGGACGGCGCGGAGCACGTGATATTCGCGGACCATATCATGCGCCTTGGGCGCCACTGGACCCAATGGCGGACGCCGCAGCACATACTCGCGCCCGCCGATTTTCAGCAGGTATGTCAGGTTGGAATGTCCATTGGGGAATTGCTCGATCGCGATGTCTCCCGCCGCTCCCTCGATCCGGTCCCGCAGAAATTCCCGCAGCGCCGCGATGGCGACTCCTTCGCCTTCCCGGACCGCAATGGTCTCCGCACCCGCACCCATGGTTCAAACCGCGATGCCGGCGTGTTCGGCGGCTTCCCTCTTCTGCATATCTGCGGCGATGGTCCGCGACCCGCACAACAGTACGATCGCCAGCAGCAGGCAGAGCACTGGAATGACGAGCATCGCCTGTTGCAGTCCGATTGCCTTCGCAGCTTCGGTCACGGTGGCGAATCCGCCCGCGGTGGCGGCGCGCCTCGCCAGCACGTCGCTCAACCGGCCCGTCAGCAGCGGCCCAAGCGACGCGCCGCACAGATACATCGCCATGAAGTAGACCGCCATCGCGGTGCCGCGCATCGCGGGAGCCACGATATCCTGGATCGCCGAGTAGACCAAACCGTAATACGAGGTAAGCGAGCCGTACGCGATCGTCATCCAGAGGATGGCCAGGTAGGGGCCGGTGGCGAGAATCCCGAAGTACGCGAACGGCACACCACAGACCGCCCCCACGGCCGCACAGAGTAACCGCCCGTCCTTGCGCCGGCCGATGATGAAGTCGCCGGCGCGTCCCCCCAGCAGGCCTCCCGCCACGCCTCCGGCTGCAAACACGATTCCCGTGGCGATGCCGGAGTGAGCCAGCGTCAGCTTGTGGATGCGGCTCAGGAACGCCGGTAGGAACGTCGCGACGGCATACATGTTGAAGTTGAGCAGCGCACCCGAAGCAATGATCCACCACATCGTCGGGATTCGAAGTACCGTCGCGATCGAATCCCTTCCGACGGGCTGGTGATGCGACTCCGCGGCGCCGCGCTCCGGTTCCCTCAATCGCAGCAGGACCGGTATGAGAAGGATGGCGGGCGCCGCCGCCAGCACCATCGCGGCCCGCCAGCCGTAGGCTTGAGCCACCGGTCCGCTGAAGAAATAGCTGAGGGCGCCGCCCACCGGTACGCCGAGCATGAACAGCGCCAGCGGCCCCGAGCGCCGCGAAGCCGGGAAGAGATCGCCGATCCAGCTTGTGGCGGCAGGCGCGACCGCCGCTTCGCCTACCGCGAACCCGAGCCGCGAAAACAGCAGCATGGGATAACTGACAGCCAGCGCCGCTATCGCGGTGAGAGTGCTCCACACCAGCATGCCGGACGCCAGCAGTTTTCGGCGGCTCCATCGGTCCGCCATCCTTCCCAGCGGCAATCCGATCAGCGCGTAGAGCCACGTGAACGCCGTTCCCAACATGCCGACCTGCGCGTCACTCAGGTGAAACTCTTTGCGAATCGGTTCGGTCAGCGCGCCCAGCACGTGCCGGTCGTAGAAGTTCAAGATGTTGACAGCGACCAAAACTGCGAGTGAGAATGTGTAGCCGCTGTTCTTGTGCATGGGCGGCGGGTTCAATTTATTTTCGGGTGAGAAGCCGTGCTGCCCTCCGTCCTATGCATCGCCCACTTGACGGCCTCGAGATACATCTTCTGAACGTCAGGATTGTCCCATGCCTCGTTGGTGTGTCCCAGGCTCGACCAGAAGACGCGCCCCTTGCCGTACATCTTCGCCCACGTAATCGCCTGGTCCTTGTCCGGGCGCGTATTAGCCACACCGTACTGCGGATTCGTGTAGTTGAGTTGCGTTTCGTCCAGCCGCATCAGAACGTTCACCTTGTCCCGCGACCAGTTTTTCGGCGAGTACATTTCGTCGTGAATGAAGAGACGCTGCGGAAAATGCCGCACCGCGGGGAACGTCGGATCTTCCACGATCACCGGCGCATCGAACGTTCCCCAGGGATGCGCCTGAAACCAGCCGCCAATCATTTCCGCGTACTCCGGCCAATCATAGTTGGCGTCGAGCGCGGCGTGAGCCAGCACCAGTCCCTTGCCGTCATCGCGCACAAAGGAGAGAAGGGCCTGCTTCTGCTCGTCGTCCAGTTTCCAATCGCCGGTGGTATTCACGAACACCACGGCATCAAACCAATCCAGGCTGTGAGCTTCGGTGGAAGGTGGTTTCTTGGTGACCCACTCCATGTCGGTCTTGATCTCGGTATCCCAAACGGCGGAGTCCTTGCCGAGTCTCCAAAAGGTCGCTACGCCATTCGAAGTCGAGCCATGGTGGAAGCCTCTCGTCATGCCGATCACGAGCAGATGCTTCCTGGCCACCGACGGCGGCCCGCCCCGTCCGCCGGGAACCGGGGTCGCATTGCCCCGGCCGCCTCTTCCGCCAGGCGCCTGGCCCTGTGCCGGCGGCGTCTGGGCACAGGCAACGCCAATCAGAATCGCGGCTGCACTCCACACGAGAGGATTCGAGAATTTACGCATTTAATCTCCTGTTCACCTAAACACTCTTGACCTCAGGGTGGACCCACGGCTTGCGATACGGCCGGCGCAACAGGCGGTTGGCCTCGTCATCGCCGACGATCATTAATTTCTGCGCGTCCCACGACAGTGTCCGCCCTAGTTGCATGGACATGTTGGCCAGAATGCAGCACGACGACGAGATGAAGCCCTCCTCGATATCGGCCACCGGCTTGCCACGGGTGGCCATGCTTGCCAGCAGGTCTTTCATGTGGCCGCGGATCGCCGGCGCCACGTGCTTTTCGAGGCGAGGCTCCGTCTTGTCCTCGGGATACTGCTCCAGCTCGTACGTGACGTCCTTGTGAATCGGCTGCACGCTTTTCGCGGACGGGATGAAATCGTAGCCCATGACGCCGGCCTTGAGCGTGCCCTGGTTGCCGTAAAGCGTCGCGCCCCATGAGTAGTTCGGATCCGCCGAAGGACCGAAGCGCCGGTGCTGCCACACGACGTCCAGGCCGTCATATTCAAAGATCGCCGTCTGCGCGTCCGCGATGTTCGACTTCCCGCCCTTGAGCACCCGCAGGCCGCCCGAGGACGAGATGCGCTTCGGCCAACCCAGGCCCATGAACCAGCGCACCATGTCGAACATGTGGATGCCCATGTCCCCGATGGTGCCGTTGCCATACTCCATGAACTGCCGCCAATTAGTCTGGATGTCGGGGCTGTACGCCATCATCGGCGCCGGTCCCACCCAGAACTCCCAGTCCAGGGTCTCGGGCACGGGCGCCGGCTCCGGCTGGCTGGCCCGGCCTCCGCCGTAGGAGTAAATCTCCACCAGGCCAATCGTGCCCAGCTTCCCTTGCGTGACGAAATTTCGGGCTTCAATGAGATGAGGTGTGCTACGGCGCTGCGTGCCGACTTGCACCACCCGCTTGTACTTGCGGGCAGCCGCCAGCATGGCCTGACCTTCGACGATGTCGACGCTGATCGGCTTCTGCACGTACATATCGACGCCTGCCTTGGCGGCCTCGATCATCGGTAGGGCATGCCAGTGATCCGGAGTGGCGATTTCGACCAGATCCAGGTCCTTCTGCTTGAGCATTTCGCGGTAGTCCGTGAACATGCGAGGTTTCTTTTTAGAGGACTGCCGCTGCGCCGCCCATTCCGC
>JBGPHT010000067.1:0-36960 GCA_041484525.1 Bryobacteraceae bacterium
CCGGCACCCCGAACGTGATTGATTTCGCAGCTCAATACCCTGCCTGCCTGTGCCCCTGTCAACGCTTCGCCTGCCGCCTTGCGGCGACACACGCATGACTCGGGGTCAGGATGGTTCGCTACTCCTTTCCTGTAGGACTCTTTCATTCCCTATTCCATGCCGGTTTTATCCCGGCGCACTCTGCGTGCATCGGCGGCCTGTTATCATTTGATGCGGAACGATGAGTTTCCTCCGGTCCCTGCTCTTCTCCACGCCCCTGATCGCGCTGTCCACGGTCTGCATGGAAACGCTGGCGCTGGTGGTCTCATTCTTCGACGGCACCGGAGACTCGCAACACCGCGTGGCACGCTTCTGGGCCCGCTCGCTGCTGGCCTTCAGCTTCATCCATGTGCGCACCGAGGGCATGGAAAAGCTCGACCCGCGCGCCAACTACGTCTTCGTCTCCAACCATGCCAGCCTCATGGATATCCCGGCCATCCTCGCCCGGCTGTCACACCAGTTCCGCTTCTTCGCCAAGAAGGGCCTGTTCAAGATTCCGTTCCTCGGCACCTACCTGAAGCGCGCGGGGCATCTGCCCGTGGACCGATCGAGCGCGCGCGCCTCGCTCAAGAGCATGACCGAAGGCGCCCGTCTGATTCGCGAGCGCGGCATCTCCGTGCTGCTTTTCCCCGAGGGTGGACGCTCGCCTCAGGGCCTGCGCCAGTTCAAGGAGGGTGCGGCGTATATCGCCATCAAGGCGGGCGTCCCGGTGGTGCCGATGGCGCTGGTCGGAATGCGGGAATTGCTGCCTATGGGCTCCATCCATATCAGAAGTGGCCGCGTAGTTTTGCGCGTCGGCGATCCGATTCCGACCACCGGTCTCACCCTCTCCGACCGGATGGAGTTGAACCAGCGCCTCTACGACGAAATCTCTCGCCTGCTCGGCGTGCCGAGCTCCGTCACAAGCTAAGCGGAAAAGTTTTGTCCATAATTTCACAGGCTTGCGGCGATGCCGCGCGATTCTGTATGGGTCACGCAGCTACTCTCGATATCAGAGAGCTTCCTATGCAGGGGACCACCACCACTCGCGTCAACTTGCGCCGCGGCCCAGGCACCGGCCAGCCGGTGTTGCTCGTGCTCGACGCAGGCACACCCGTCACCTTCGATGCCGCCGGCGGCGATTGGCTCCAGGTGCAAGCGGAAGGTCAGTCCGGATTTGTCAGCTCCCACTTCGTGGCGCAGGAGCAGCAGTCCGTTCCCGCCGGATTCGTCGGCGTCCCCGGCTCCGATCCGCTACCCGGCATCGAACTGGCGCCCCAACCGTCGCAGCAGATTCACCTCGGGCCCGATGCCACCAGCGTCGAACGCACCGTGGCCGCCACCTGGAATCACGCAGGCAACGTGCTGAACGCACTCGCCACCCACATGAAGTTCGCCGCCGGATGCGCCGTCGCGGTCTTCGGCACCGAATCGGGCGGCAGCGCCTTCGGCCCCGGCGGCCGCATGATCATCCGCTTCGAGAACCATCACTTCTTCGAATTCTGGGGCAGGGCCAACCCGGACACCTTCCGCGCCCACTTCCAATTCCATGCTGTCAAGCCCTGGACCGGCCACCAATGGCGTGCCGCGGCGGACGGCCGGTTTCAATCCGTGCATGCAAGCCAGTCGAGCGAGTGGAGCGCGTTCCAGTTCGCCGGTACGCTCGACGCGACCGCCGCGCGGCTCTCCATCAGCATGGGCGGGCCGCAGATACTGGGGTCCAATTTCGCCCAAGCCGGGTTCGAATCCGTGGAGCAGATGTTCGACGCGTTCGCCTCGAGCGAGAAGCGACAGATCGTCGCGTTCTTCGATTTCCTGCAGGGAACGAGCACGCACCCGCCCAAGGTGCTCGCCCTGCAGCAGCGCAATTTCGTGCGCTTCGCCCAGCTCTATAACGGACCCGCCAACGCCGCCGAATACAGTGCGCGTATTGCAAGCTGCTTCGAAACGTTCGAGCGGCTGTGCCCCAACACCTAATCGACATGCCAACCGAAACACCCCCGGCGCAGGATTTGGCGGTGCCGATGGGCGCCGCCATGCGCACATCCTTCGGCGTTGTCCTGATGACGCTGTTCGCCGTCATCTGCGCGGCCGTCGTGCTGCTATGGCCCGTGCCTTCCATCAACCTGGACCAACTTCGCGGAGAAAAGGCGCAGGCCGATCGGGCGCTGGCGCGAGAGCATGCCACCGCTCTGCGCGCAGGCCCCGCCGAGCGTGACGCGGCGGTGGCCCAGGAATCGCTGGCGGCCAAGGAGTCCGCCGAGAGAGACAAGGCTCTCCAACAAGCGGAGACGCAGTTCGTCCGCATCGCCGGTGGCCGGGTGTGGATGCCGCGCGAGCTCAGCTACCTCGTGCTGGCCATGGTGCTGGGCGGGCTCGGCAGCTTCCTGCAAGCCGCGCGATCATTCGCCGACTTCGCCGGCAATCGCACCCTGGTAGCCAGTTGGGCCTGGTGGTACACCGTCCAGCCATTCGTGGGAGCCACATTGGCTTTGTTCTTCTATCTGGTGATTCGGGGCGGCCTGCTTTCGGGCGCCGCCTCCGCCGCCGATCTCAGCCCGCACGCCGTGGCGGCAGTCTCGGGACTGGTGGGCATGTTCTCCAAGCAAGCCAGCGACAAGCTCAACGAAATCTTCTCCCTGCTCCTGAAGACCTCGGGCGACCCGCCGCGCAAGGACAAGATCAATCCGGATCGAACTTCCGGTCCAGATACATCCAACACACCCGCGACCACCGCGTGACAGCCGGCACCAGCGGCAGGTACGCAATGAATGCACCCGCCATCACCCAGTCGAATGGCCACCCCGTCCATCGCCATAGCGCCAGCGAGAGCAGCAGTCCCGGCGGAATCGAAAGCAGGTAACTGAAATACAGCGCGCCGAGAAAGTAACCGGGCTCGCGCTCGAACTTCAGCCCGCAAACCGGACAGCGCTCGTGCATCGCGAGCGGCCCTCGCCAGAGCGGCAGGCGAAAAATCGCGCCCGTGCGACAGCGCGGACATACTTGCCGGAGAATCGACTTCAGCACAGGTTGCACCCCCTGAGAATAACGCGCCGCGCTGTCCAGTTTTTCCCCACATTGCGTGTCTTGCCCCAACCTCAATCGTCGAGAGCCTCCACAAATCGTCACCATTGCCTACGTTAGACGTGCGTATTGAGTCATTTTGAGATCAACAGGCCGTTTGGTCGTTTTCGTGCCTATCGCATACCACATAAGGAGGTGGCATTGAGCCGCTTTTTCCGGGACTCGGGACACCTGATTCGCCCCGCCCTGGTTCTACTGGCCGCACTTGGGCTCTTCCTGGTGAATTCGCGCCGCCGTCGTCCCTAAGGGTTTCGGAAAGTACGGTCATTACCGGGCGGGTGCGCTCGATACCGTTCGGGCGCGGCCGATCGCCTTCGCCGGTCAGAACGCCTGCGCCCTCTGCCACGATTCCGAAGCTGCCGCGCGCAGCTCCGGCAAGCACGCCCACGTGGCCTGCGAAGCCTGCCACGGGCCGCTGGCAAAACACGCCGACGATCCCGCCGCGAACGTGCCTAAGCTCCCCGACGTCGCCAACCTGTGCCGGACCTGCCATGAAAAGGACGCGGCCAAGCCCAAAGGCTTCCCCCAGGTGGCGACCGCCGGGCACTCGGGCGGCATGGTCTGCAATTCGTGCCACCAGCCGCACAATCCGCACCTCTGAAGGAAGGAGCAAACATGGATATCAGCCGCCGAGACCTGTTCCACGTGGGAGGCAAGCTGCTCGTGCTGGCGTCGGTGGGCGCGACAATCGAGCAGATCACCGGCGCCGCTCCCGCCAGCGATGCCTACCGGATGGCCGAGCACTGGTGGGGCATGATCATCGATATCGACAAGTGCATCGGCTGCGGTAATTGCGTCCGCGCCTGCTCGAAGGAGAACAACGTCCCCGAGGGTTACTTCCGCACCTGGGTCGAGCGCTACCAGGTGGAAGAAGGCAAGCAGCCGCACGTGGATTCGCCCAACGGCGCGATGGAGGGCTTCCCTCCCCTGCCCATGACCTACATGAAGTCCTTCTTCGTGCCCAAGCTTTGCAACCACTGCGCCGATTCGCCGTGCGTGCAGGTCTGCCCCGTGGGCGCGACCTTCGTCAGCCCGGATGGCGTGGTGCTGGTGGACGAGACCTATTGCCTCGGCTGCCGCTACTGCGTGCAGGCGTGCCCCTACGGCTGCCGCTACCTCCACCCCGAACAAGAACACGGTCGACAAGTGCACGCTGTGTTACCACCGCATCACCCAGGGGCTCACCACGGCCTGCTGCGAAAGCTGTCCCGCCGCCGCGCGCCAACTGGTCGACTTCAAGAATCCGAAAGATCCGGTCCACGAATTCCTGCGCAATAACAAGGTGCAGGTGCTCAAGCCGTACATGGCCACCGAGGCCAAAGTCTATTACAAGAATCTGGATGGTTCCGTGAGATGAGAGGGCGAAGATGATTCCCGGTGTCGACGGTTTCATGTACCCGAACGAGGTGGAGCTGCAGTGGGGCCTGCTCATCGTGCTCTACCCGTACATCACGGGTCTGGTGGCGGGCGCCTTCATTCTGGCCTCGCTCGAGCGCGTCTTCAAAGTCGAAGCGGTGCGCCCCACTTATCGGCTGGCGCTGCTGACGGCGCTGGCGTTTCTGCTGGTCGCGCCCCTGCCCTTGCAGCTCCACCTGGGGCATCCGGAACGGTCGCTCGAAATGTATCTCACCCCGCACACTTCGTCGGCTATGGCGATGTTCGGCTTCGTCTACCTCTGGTACCTCATGGTGGTGCTGCTGCTGGAGGTCTGGCTGGAGTACCGGGCCGACATCGTGCGCCTGGCCGGGACCACGACCGGCATCCGGCGCATCATCTACAAGGCCCTTACGCTGGGCTCCGTCAACGTGAGCCCGCAGGCGCTGCGCATCGATGACCGCGTCGGCTACACAGTGACCGTGATCGGCATCCCGTCGGCCTTCCTGCTGCACGGTTACGTCGGATTCATTTTCGGATCCATCAAAGCCAACCCGTGGTGGTCCACACCGCTGATGCCCATCGTCTTTCTTTTTTCCGCCATGGTCTCGGGCATCGCCGCGGTGCTGGTGCTCTACATGGCAACTATGAAGGTCAAGAAGATGGAGATCGACATGCTCTTGCCTCGATACCATCGCCAAATACCTCTTCTACACCTTCGTCATCGACTTCACTCTCGAAATGCTTGACTTGATCCACCGCTCTTACGAAGCCGACGAATCCTTCCGCAGCCTCGACTTCATGGTGCACACGCGCCTGTGGGGCTCGCAGGTGATTCTCCAGATCTTGCTGGGAACGCTGGTGCCGCTGGCGATCCTGGCGGCCACGCAACTCTGGACATTCTCCGGGAAAACGCGCCGCGTGCTGTATCCCACGGCGTGCGTGATGACGCTGGTCGGCATCTTCGCCATGCGCTGGAACGTGGTGATCGGCGGACAGCTCTTTTCCAAGAGCTTCCTCCACCGGCAGAATCCACCGCGTACGTCTGCGAGCGGGGGCGGTGGCTTCGCTCTGCATTTCCTCGAGTGCGATCTGCAAATCGACCGCATGTTGAAACCGGCGGTCGCGGTCCTTGCGCAGGCAGCGGCTGACGACCTTCTCAAGGTCGGGCGATACGCCTTTCGCGGCTTGGGAAAGCGGCGCGGGATCCTGCTCGACGATGGAGTGGAGGATGGCGATCTGCGAATCGCCTGAAAATGCCATGCGGCCGCAGATCATCTGATAGAGAACGGCGCCGAAGCTGAAGATGTCGGAACGCGCGTCCACTGGTCGGCCTTGGGCTTGCTCCGGGGACATGAACGACACGGTGCCGACGATGAGGCCTTCCCGCGTGGCTTCCCAGAGAGTCTGGGGGCAATTGACAAAGACCGCATCCGGTGCACGCCGCCGCGCGCGCTTGGGGGCGGTCCTACGCGTCAACGCGCAGGACTCCTTCTTCGTCTGCCTGAAGTCTCCGCTTTTCCGGTCTCTTTCTTGAGATCGCGGTCGACTGCTTCAACAAGCTGCTGCGCCACCAGCGCACCTGCGGCGACCAAGTCCGTAATGACCGTTGCCTTTACAGCGGCCTCAATAAGCCCACTTCCGCCATTGGTGTCTCGTCGATACTCGGGGAGTTGGTAATGAGCGATCGGGACCAGTTGCCCCTGTTCGTCAAATAATACAACTTGACTCGGTTGGTTGGATTCCGCAACGGCCTTGGCGCGCTTCACAGCGGCTGATCTGTTCGGATAGGTCAGAACGCGCCGATTCAGGTCCACGACTTGCCACTGCCCGTGAAACGATGGAACGACATGTACAGTTCGACCGGTCACCACACTTTGATCTTAGCGCAACGGATTGCGAAGCATCTCCTTCTTGGAACGTCACTCGCGGCAGATTCCCCGCTCACTGCCCCGGATGAAGTTGACCAGGTGCAGAGTCTCCGGTGTCGGGATTTCGGTCTCGATCTTCGCCAGCGCGTCCTCCAGCTTGAGGCCAGACCGATAGAGAATCTGGTACGCCTTTTTGAGAGTGCGCACATCCGATGCCTGATACCCGGCGCGCTTCAGCCCCACAAGGTTGAGGCCCTTGGCCTCCACGTTGAAGCCGGAGTACAGAAAGAATGGTGGAACGTCACGGTTCACGCGCGTGTTCCCGCCGATCATGGCGAGCCGGCCGATCTTGGAAAACTGGTGCACCACCACGCCCCCCGAAATGAACGCCTGGTCCTCCAGTTCCACGTAGCCGGCCAGCAGCGCGCAACTCGCGATCGTAGTGTGGTTTCCGATCCTGCAATTGTGCGCGATGTGCCCCGAGGTCATGATGTAGTTGTGGTCGCCGATCTCCGTGGCGGATTCGGGCGCCGTGCCGCGGCTGATGGTGTAATGCTCGCGGATTTGGTTTTCGTTTCCGATACGCAGGTAGCTGCGCGCACCGGTGAAGTTCTTGTCGAGCGGGTCGGTGCCGAGCACGGTGCCGGCGGAAATCTCGTTGCGCTCGCCGAGCGTCGTCCAGCGCCTGACATAGACGTACGGCTCGAAGACGCAGTGCGGGCCGATCGCGACATCGCTTTCGATGACGCAGAATTCGCCGATTCTGACGCCCGGCCCGATCGCGGCATTGGCGTCGACACGTGCCGTGGGCGCGATCGTAGCCGAGGGGTCGATTGGCATGAACTTGTATCATAAGGCATGCGAGTTCGCGAGCTGGCCGAGTGGCTCGGCGCCACTTATGAAGGCGATGGCGAGAAGGAGTTGAGCGGCGTGGCGCCGGTGGAAACGGCGGGCGCCTCGGACGTTGCGTTCATCGGCAGCCGCAAGGCCGCGCAGGAGGCGGAGCGCTCGGCGGCGGGCTGCCTGCTGGTTCCCATGGAGTGGCCGAGCCCCAGTTACCGCACCGTGATCCGCGTGCCGGAGCCGCGCCTCGCATTTGCGCGCGCCATGAGCCGCTTCTATCCCACGGCCGAGTTGAAGCCGGGCGTGCATCCCACTGCCGTAATCGGCAAGGATGTCGAGATGGGCGCGCTGGTCTACATCGGCCCGCACGCCGTGGTGGGAGATGCCACGCGCCTCGGTGTCGCTACCAGCATCGGCGCCGGATGCGTGGTCGGGAAGCGCGTGGTGCTGGGCGAAGGCTGTATGCTGCATCCCAACGTCACGGTATACGACAACGTGGATATCGGGCGCGGCTCGATTCTGCATTCGGGGGCCGTGATCGGCGCGGACGGTTTCGGGTACGTCATGGAGCACGAGCGCTGGCACAAGTTTCCGCAGGTGGGGCGTGTCGAGATCGGCGATTTTGTCGAGATCGGCGCCAACTCGTGCGTGGACCGCGCGGCGCTCGGCGTCACTTCGATCGGCGAGGGAACGAAACTCGATAACATGGTGCACGTGGGCCACAACTGCCGCATCGGACGCCACGTGGTGGTGGCGGCGCAGACTGGATTTTCGGGCGGCGTGATCGTGGAGGACTACGCGGTGATCGGCGGCCAGGTGGGCATCGGCGATAAGGCGCGCATCCAATCCCGCGCCACACTCGGCTCCGGCTGCGGCGTGTTGACCTCGAAGATCGTGCGCCCCGGCGAGACCGTGTGGGGCACTCCGGCGCGGCCTCTCAAACAGCACCTGGAACAGCTCGCCAACCTGGCGCGTCTTCCGGAGTTGCGGCGCGACGTCGCGGAGATGAAGCGGCGGCTGGCGGAGCTGGAGAGGAAAGCCTGATGCTCGTGGTAGTGGGCGGGCACTCGCGAAATATCGGTAAGACTTCGGTGGTGGCGGGGCTGATCCGCAAGCTGCGGAGCCTCAAGTGGACGGCCATCAAGATCACTCAATATGGACACGGCTTGTGTTCGCACGAGGGCGAAAAGTGCGGCTGCGAATCCGCCGATCCGGAGCATCCGTTTGCCTTGGACGAGGAGTTCGAGCCCAGCGGCACTGATTCGGGCCGGTTCCTGGCGGCCGGCGCGGAGCGCTCGTTCTGGCTGCGCACGCCGGCCGGTGAACTGGCGCGCGCGGCCGGCACACTGCACAAGATCCTCGCTCAGAGCGAGAACGTGATCGTGGAATCGAACAGCGTGGTGGGGCTGGTGCAGCCCGACGTGTTCCTGATGCTGCTGGATTTTTCCTGCCAGGATTTTAAGCCATCCAGTCTGCGGTTCATGGACCGGGCGGACGCGTTCTTGGTGATCGATCGAGGCATCAACGTTCCGCTTTGGGAGGACATTGCGCGCGGTCTCTGGGATCAGAAGCCGCAGTTCCCGATCAAGCCTCCGAACTACGTGACGGCGGCGGTTTCCGGCTTCGTCAAATCCAGATTCTCGACGACCGTGCGCTGAGCGCGCAAGCGGCCGAGTTCGGCGGCTGCCTGGCTGAGAATGCGCGCGGCATCGCTAACCTGGCGCTGGATCATGCGGACCTGCTCGGCGGCGCGCGGGTCCGTGTCCCCCAACAGCACATTCAAATAGTAGGCACTGGATTCAATCGTACTGAGCGGTTGGCGCACGTCGTGGACGACGTTGAGGAGAAGTTGTTCCGAGTATGAAGGCATCGTCTATGCTCTGGGGATCTCAAGTATAACGCAGGTGAATTTCGAGTGGGAAGGTAAAATTCGGTTAAAATTTTCAGGCGCCGCGGCCCGCTCACTGCACCGAATTCAGATACGCCAACAGATCCACCAGTTCCTGCGCGGCGCCGAAACGCGGCCACGCGATTCCCGCTTCCTTCATACGGCCGAGCATCTGCGGGCCGTGTCTCCAAATGGCCGAAATGATCGTCACTTCTGAATAGTGGTGCGCCTGTCCCGGAAGCTGCGGCGCGCCGTGATCTCCGCCAGCGTGGCATCCCGCACATTGGTGGCCGGTGAAGATTCGCTGTCCCTTCGCCACATCGCCGCTAGGTTGCACGAATTGCCGCATCCACAAGAAGCTGAGCAATTGCCGCATCTCGTCTTCGGTCAAGGATGGCGTCGGATTGACCATGCGCGGCGCATGGTTCCACATGTCCACCGCGATATCCGTGAGGGTCATTCCGTGCAGCCGGTCCTCGAGCGCGAGGTTTCCAGTGTGGCACTTCACGCATCCCTTCGCCTCGAAGATGAGCGCACCGCCCCGGTCCGACGTATTCGAGAACCGCCCGGTCAGGTGCTTGATCTCGGGCAGGGAACGCAGGTAGGCCAGCATGTCGTTGAGTTGCTCCGTGGTCAGTTGCTGCCACACGATCTTGCGCCGCGCGAAGGCCGCCTGCATGTGGCTGCTGTGGTTCCACATCTGCTGCACCATCACAATCGGATCGGCCAATGATTCCCACTTGGCGATGGGCGGAGCATTTTCGCCGCGTGAATCCGTGAGGCCATGGCAGTCCACGCAGTGCTTCTCGGCGAACGCGGCCTTTCCGCGGACGGCATCGGCGGGCTTGTCGAAGAAGCGCGCCGAGTAGAAGAAGGCGAACAGGTCGGCGGCATCTTCGGGGCTCAGCTTTGGATGCGCGATCTTGGCCGTCTCCATGGCGCTCCACATCACGGGAGCGTGGTTCCACATCGTACTGGCCAACTGCGCGGGCGTATAGTTGCGGTTCACCACGCGTCCGAAATCGGCGCCCATCTTCCCGCCGCGTCCGTTAATGCTGTGGCATCGGACGCACTGCTCGCCTTCGAACAGCTTCTGCCCGCGCGCCGAATCGCCGGAGATCACCGGCACCGCGGCCGGCCATAGCGGGACCATCGACAGCAGCCCCGCGACGATTCGCACTCCGATTCTCCACCTCATCCCATCGACCCTCGGTCTATCATATCGGTAACACGAGCCGCGATGACCAAGACGAACGCCCTACGCATCCTGGACGCCGCCGGCGTGGTTTACCAATTGCGCGAATACGACGTCGACGAGAACGACCTCTCGGCTCCGCACGTCGCCGCCGCCATTGGCATGCCGCCCGAGCAGGTTTTCAAAACCCTGGTTGCGCGTGGAGACCGCACCGGCGTTTTGCTTGCCGCGATTCCCGCCAACTCCGAGCTCGACCTGAAGGCGCTCGCCGCTGCCAGCGGCAACAAGAAGGTCGACCTGGTGCCGGTCAAGGAAGTGCTTGGGCTCACCGGCTACATCCGCGGCGGCGTCTCGCCCGTCGGAACCCGCAAGCCCTACCCGCTCTATCTCGACGAAACCGCTGACCTCTGGGACGTGATCTCGGTCTCGGCCGGCGTGCGCGGCTGCCAGATGCTGGTGGCGCCCGGCGACCTCGCGCGCGCCGTCGAGATTAACCGCTGCGCCATCGCCCGCCTCCTATAATAAGGATACCGTCCATGTGTTTTCACAAAGCCGTGACCGTGAGGGGCTTTGAAGAATTCGGGGATGCTCCAGGCGACCAGAGGCGGAGGGATGCTACCGAACATCTCACTCGATGACGCCTGATAAAACCGGCAGCCGAGGCCCGTTCGCCGGATCGCTTCGAAGCAGCCGGATCGTCCCAGTCGCGACCACGTCTGCGGTGGACTCCGGAATCTCAAAGGTGACCTTTGTGCTCAAGAACTCTGCCAGGTAAGACCCGTCCTGGCCCGTGATGCCGGCGATTAGAGCCTTTGCCATTTCGTTTCTCTTTGTATCAGCAATGGCCCGCAGGTAACCCGGTCGACGTCCGACTGGCTTGATGGCTCAATTCTGACCGTGGATGCTGTGGTCGGCGGTCCATACCTGCTTCAACCAGAAAGGCAGCGTCAGCGGTTTGCTCGTATCGTATTTCTCCGGCTGCCTGGCTGCAATGATCTTGATAATCTGCGCCACGAGGAACGCCGGCAAGCGAATATTCTGGTAGTAGGCCTTCTCAACCGAAAACACGGCCTTGCTGTCAGTGGTTTGAAATCGGCAGTCCACCCAGATTGACTTCTTTCCGCTTAACACCACCTTCAAAAGTGCCGGTATCGTGCCCGGCCTCCACCGCTCCACGGCATCAAAATCGACCAGCACGAACGTTGAGATGTAGTTATGCGGAAAGACTTTCACGGTGACCGACTCGAGACCCGGCCGCGGCACCGTCTTCAGTGCGTACTTAATGTAATCGTTAATGTCCGATTCGAAAAGTTCGAACGCGATATGTTGGGGGTGCCCCAATTTCCCTTGCGCCTCGGCAGTCCGCAATCGATCGAATAGGCCCAAGAACTTCGCGGCAACAGGAGGGGGAGCACCGCCGTCGGACGCCAGCAGACCCGCAGATATCGCCAGCAGTAGGAGAAGACGGCTCGTCCGTCCAAGGGATGCATATACCATTATCTCGATAAACTCTAACAGAGGATGGCGCTATCGCGCTCGCCGGGAACCGGCTGGCGGGAAACCATGCTGACGGCGCTGCAATCCGCCTTGAGAAAACGTGCGCCTTTTCCGGTAGACAACATACGCCGCCGCGATCCCGCCCAGTTTTCTCCTGGCGTCTCTCGATCGGCAGCGGCCTAACGGGCGGCTGCACTAAGGATATCGATATTGCCGTTGTGGTTCACCAGCCTCAGCTCGCAGCCGCCGCTACCAATCTTGCCGGTCAACTCGTCTGACGAGATGTCGCTGACGTTAGTCGTAACGCTGGAGTGAATACGTCCGAACGAAGTCCGGGCCGACAGGTTGTAGCCTACCGACGGCGGCAGCGTCACCTTGACCGGAGCGAAACTGGCGTTCACCGAGATCGGCTGGCAAGCCGGTGTGTTCGATCGCACCGTCACGGATCCGTTTTCGCTTTCCACTGCGATCGGCCCGGACGCATCTTCCACGGTCACGCCGCCGAACGAAGCCTTGGCATAAACCGTTCCCGAGATGCCCGCCAATTGAATCGAAGTATTGCCCGTGGTGACCCGGGCGCCGCCCTTGATCCCTCGCAGATCCACCTTGCCGAACGTGGTCTCGACGGTGGCGGATTCGCCCACCGTATCGCCCATCACGTTGCCATTGGACCCGCGCGCCGTCAGGGTCTTCCCGATTCGCGTGAACTTGATGTTGCCGAAGGTCGTCTGCAATTCGGCTGCGCCGCTGACGCCGCTGACGTTCACGCCGCCGTTTTCATTGCGCACGCTGACGTCGGCCTTGGCGTCGTTGACCGTGACGTCACCGAATGAATTGGTGATGATGGCGAGGCCGCCCACACGCGACACGCTCACCCGGCCATTGGCACTGTGAACGGTCAGGTTCCGGCCGACGTCGGTAACCTCGATTTCACCGAAGCGGTCGCTGAGGGAAAGCGCGCCGGTGACATTGCGTGCCCACAACCGGCCATTCGCGTTTACCACCGTGGCATCGCCGTCGTTCTCCCGCAGATCCACGTCGCCGAACGAATTCTCGATGCGCAGCGCGCCCTTTCCCTGCGCAAAGGTGACGCGGCCGTTGCCGTTGTTGATGTGGGTGCCGGCGCGCACTCCGACCGCGTCCACCGCGCCGAACCGGTTGCGCAGTTCGAGCGGAGAGTTTTCCGGCATCACGATCTCATAATCGGCGCCGTACGATATGTTGTTGTTGCCTTCGTATCGCGGGTACTCAGTGCGGACCGACACGCCCGACGCGCTCTCCTGCACCGAAATCTGAATCCGGTCGGCGCATTGTTTCGCCCGGTCGGCGTTACTCGCCGAACAGCGGATGGTGGCGTGGATCGAGACCTCGTTTCGGTTGTGAGTGCGGATGGTGACATTGCCGAGCGAGTGCTCGATCCGGAAAGTGCGCCCGGCCGCCAGCGCCGCGGTCTTTTGAAAATCGCGCCGCAATTCCTCGCGCGCGCCCGCCGTCACGGCGCAACTGCAGATGACGAAAATACTAATTGCGTTTCGCATAGTCCAGCCATTCCTTGAGCGTGTTCTGTTTGTCCTTGTAGAGCGAGGCAAGCTCGGTTTGCAGGTACGTGTTGTAGCGATTGCTCTCCAGATTCGCCTTCACATCGGCGATGGCCGAATCGAGCACCAGCAGCTTTTCCCTATAAGCCGCCGCCACCGGCGCCGCGGATTTCTCCAGGTCCTTTTGCGCCACCGCGCTGAGCCGATTGATCGAGCGCGCGTACGCCTGTTCCGCCTGCTGCACTTCGGCCAGCGCCCGATCCGTCAGCAGCTCCCCGTTTGGCGCCGGCGTTTTTCCTCGCCACGGCTGCGATAGCATCACGGCCACCAGCGCCACCGCGGCCACGGCGATGGTCCAGCGCCACGCCGGCACATGTTTCGGACGCGGCGCCGCATCCACCAGCGCCAGTTCGATCCGCGGCCACAGCCCCGGGCTTTCCCAGTCTTCATGAAGCTGCGGCGCCACACGCGAAATCTCCGACCACAAATAGAGCTGGCGCCGGCAACTTTCGCACCGCTCGGCGTGGGCCCGCGCGTCCGGCATCAACTCCGGGAATTCCAGCGCGCGCTCCAGGTCGTTACATTGGAAAATCATCGTCCCGTCTCCGTGAGCAGCCGTTTCAGTTCCTTCTTGGCCTCGAAGAGCCACGCCTTCGACGTGCCTTCGGGAATCTGCAAGATCGAAGCGATTTCCATATGCCGAAAGCCTTCCACTTCAAACAGCAAAAACACCATGCGATAGCGCGGATGGATTCGCCCGAGGGCATCGTCGAGCGCCGCCTTCAGCGGCAATTGATTCTTCGCGCCGCGCTCCTGCTCGACCGGCAGCTCGGCCTCACGCTTCCGGTGGCGCCCAAGGTCGTAGCACGCGTTGATCGCGATCCGGCACAGCCACGTCCCGATGCTCGACTGCGCCTCGAAGCCCTCGATGGCGCGGTAGAGCTTCAGAAAAGTTTTCTGCACCACGTCCTCGGCGTCCTGCCGATTGCCGGTCAGGCGGTACGCGACACTCTTGAGGCGCGCGCCGTGCACCTGGTAGAGATGCTCGAACGCACGCAGATCCCGCCGCCGGCACGCAGCCAGCAGCTCACCCTCGCTGACGAATTCGGTCCTCGCCGCAATCGGCTCGATCAACGCCAGGGCAGCCCCAACCATTTTCGTGTTTTGGACGGCGCAGCGGGCGGAAACGTTGGAAGAATGAGTGCCCGTGACCGCGGTTCGGTCACGCCGCGCGCTAAGTCACGTGGCTGCAATGCCGGAAAACGTATTTTGACCGAACCGCGGTCACGGGCGCCAGATTCGGCCGAAGCGTGGTGTATGATCGGCCTATGTCTCGCCGCGCTGCTCTCCTCTTCTTGTGCTCGCTTCTGCTCGCGCAACAACAGCAGCGGGACCTGCGGGTCGAGTCCGAGAAGCCGCCGAATCCTCTCGGCGATCGCGGCGCGCGATGGGCGCTGGTGGTGGGAGTTTCGCAATACCGGTACCTGCCGCCGGGCGCGCAATTGAAATTTGCGAACCGTGATGCGCAGGAGTTTGCGGCGTTCCTGCGGAGTGCCCCAGGCGGTGCGATGCCGGCCGCCAACGTCCGTCTGCTGACCGACGAACAGGCCACGCTGGCACAGGTCCGTTCGGCGCTCGATGGCTGGCTGGTGCAATCGGCGCAGCCGAACGACATCGTGTACGTCTTCTTCGCCGGGCATGGCGTGCTGGACGACCACGACGACGGGTATTTCGTCGCGCACGATTCCGATCCGCAAAACCTTCACGCCACCGCTCTCTCTTTTCAGGAAGTGGACGTTGCGCTCAGCAACCGGATCAAGGCCGGCCAGGTAGTGCTGATCGCGGATGCGTGTCATGCGGGCCGCCTCGGATGGTCGAGCTACGCACCCGGAATTCCGAGCCGCGCCGCGGATTCCCTGGCGCGGATTGGCCGGAGCGACCACTCGCTGCTGAAGCTGCTGGCAACGCGGCCCAGCGAACAGTCCTTCGAGGATCCGTCGTGGAACGGCGGTCATGGTGTGTTCACGGGCGCGTTGCTCGATGGCTTGAACGGCGACGCCGATGGCGACGGCGACGGCATGATTCGCGCCGCAGAGGCCATCGACTATGTGTCGCGGCGCGTTGCGGAACTGACTGATGCGAGGCAGCATCCGCGGGTTGCCGGCACGTTCGATGCCCGTACACCGCTGGCGTTGTCCGCTCGGACCGTGGCGGCCGTGGTGCGGTTGTTTTCGCTCGACGTGGCGGGCCCGGCGCGCAGCTCCATCTACATCGACAACGTGTTTCAGGGCAGGATTCGTCCGGCCGGGACGCTCCAGGTGCAGGCCTTGCGACCGGGGCCGCACGCGGTGAGCGCGGACTTCCCGGACGGCAGCACCATCGAAGGAAGTATCATGCTTCCCGAAGCCGCGGCGCGGGTGACGGTATCGCCGCCGCGGCCCGGACCTCTGGCGCAATTGAAGGCGCGCGTGCAAGCGGGCCGCGTGCTCGATCCGGATGGCGCATGGGAGTTCTACCGAAGCCATGCGTTCGCTGCGAACGAGGGTCCCGCCGCACTGGCCCTGGTCGGGGGCGCACTCGAGGAGATGGGACAGGCGTGCGTGGGCGATTACGTGCAGTCGCCCTCCTCGGGGTTGAAGCGCGCCATGCTCCAACGGGCGGTGGACGCATTCGACAAGTTGCGCGTGCTTCGACCCAACGACGCGGGCCTCGAAGTGCGCCAGCAGTTCTGCCAGGGCCGTTCGCTGATTGCGGAAGAACGATTTGCCGAGGCGGTGGTGACGCTCGAGAAAACGATCCAGAAGGATCCCGGGTTTGCGTGCTCCTATAACGCGCTGGGCGTGGCGCTCTCGCGTATCAATCGGCCCGCGGAGGCGAAGCGCGCGTTCGAGAATGCTGCCCGGTTGACTCCGGAATGGGCGCTGCCGCCGTTTCAGATTGCCTCGCAGCTTCTGGCCGCCGGAGAAACAGCGAAGGCGCTGCCGTACCTCGAGAAGGCCGTTTCGTTCAACCCGCGTTCCGTGGGGACGCGATGGACGCTGCTGCACGCCAATCGGCTGGCGGGGCGCACCAACGATTTGGAGCGCCAGGCTGCGGAGCTCATCCGCCTCGATCCTAACTATGCTCCGACATATCTGGAAATGGGGCTGGCGTACGAGGCCGCGCGGAATTACACCAAGGCCGTGGAGTCGTACAACGCGTACGTCCTGCTGGCGCAGAATTACGTCGGGACCGCCACCGTGCGCGAGCGAGCCGACAAGCTGCGTGCGCAGTTCGGCACGGGTCGGAAGTGATCGGCTGCGGATTGCTGGCGCAGAATTACATCGGGACCGCCACGGTGATTCGGCTGCGGACTGCTGGCGCAATGATGTCGGCGCCGCCACGGTCCGTGAGCGGGACAACAAGCTTCGGCGCGGCGCTTACTTCTGCAAAAAGAACTGCCCCACGAACATGGCGTCGATGCCGGATGAGTAGAAGCTGCGCACCGCATCGCGCGGCGTGCAGACCAGCGGCTCGCCGAAAAGGTTGAAGGACGTGTTGTACAGCACCGGCAGGCCTGTCGCCTTTCCGGCGGCGTGCAGCAGCTTCCAGTAGAGCGGATTCTCGGCGCGGTCCACCGTGTGGACGCGTACCAGGTCGCCCGCCAGAATGGCGGCGGCAAACCGTTCGCGGTACTCCGGCTTCACCCGTCCCACCGTCGATAGGTAGCGCGCATTCCAGCCCACATCGAAGTACTGTTCACACAGTTCGGCGGGCACCGACGCCGCGAACTTCCGGAACGGTTCGCGGTGCTTGATGAACTGGTTCAGGTTTTCCGCGGAATACGGAGTCAGCGGCGAAGCCAGAATGCTGCGATTGCCCAGCGCGCGCGCGCCGAACTCCATGCGGCCGTGCATCCAGGCCACGATGCGGTTCTCGCTCAACTGCTGCACCGCCGTCTGGATCACCTCTTCGACGGTCACCAGGTAGTGGAACCGCAGCTTGCAATTCTCCAGCACCTGCTTGATCTCCGGCGGCGTGTAAGAGGGCCCCAGAAAGATAGTGTCGAGCGGCACGCGCCGCTCCTGCCGGCAGATGCCGTGCCACGCTTCGAGCACCGCGCCCACCGCCGTGCCCGCGTTGCCGGCCACTGGCTGCACGAAAACATTCTCAAATCCCGAACGCCTTTCGAGCGCCGAAACCAGCAGCGAGTTCAACCCCAGGCCGCCCGCCAGGCAGAGATTCCGCCCCTTGCCGGCCATCTGGATCACGGCCTCTTCGGTTGCGCGTTGAATGCCCGCCGCCACGTGCGCGCGCATTGCCTCCGGAAGGGCAGCGCCGTCTTTCAGACCGAGCCGCTCGTAAAGCCGCTTGCCGAAGCCGCCGTGCGTCATCCGCTCCGTGCTGAAGAAGGAGCGGTCGAGCCGCGGACCCGCCTCGGTCACGCCGAGGATTTCCAGAAACACCGCCTGGAATCGGTCATCGCCCGCCACCGAAAGCCACTGCACTTTGTGCTCGTCCACCTGCGCGTGGAACCCGAGCAACTCGGTGACGCGTCCGTAAAGTTCGCCCACCGAATCGGGCGCATACTGCTCCTGCTCGAGCGTCATGCGCGACCCGCTCGCCTGCCAGCGCGAGCCGCAGCGGAAATCGCGGCCGCGGTCGAGCGTCAGGACCGTCGCCTCATCGAACGGGGAAGGGAAGTAAGCCGAGGCCGCGTGCGCCTGGTGATGGTCCATCACGGAAATGCGGCTGTCGGGAAACCGCGCTCGCACCTTCAGGTGAAAATCGGTATCCGGAATTGGCCGCACAATGGCGACCGCATCCACCTGCTCGGGCTTGGCGCCCGCCAGTTCCAGACACGCGGCGATCGAGTGCTCGGGAATTTCTTCGCTACCGCCCCAGTGCGTGCGCCGGCGCAAGAGTTTCGATTCCTCGATGGCCGCCACCAGTTCGCCATCTTTCAAAACAGCCACGGCCGCGTCGCCGCCGATGCCGCCGATTCCCAGTACGATCACGCCGCACCGCCCTTTTCCCGCTTCTCGATCTTGGCCCAGGTATCGCGCAGCGCCACCGTGCGGTTGAAGACGGGCTTGCCGGGTGACGAGTCGAGGTCCGCGCAGAAATAACCCAGCCGCTCAAACTGGTAGAAACTGAAATGCGCGGGGTTGGCAAGCGCGGGCTCGAGCTTGCACCCGGTCAGCACTTCGAGCGAGCGCGGATTCAGATTTGCCGTGAAGTCCTGGCCCTCTTCGACCTCCTGCGGATTCTCGCGCGTGAACAGGTTCTCGTACAGCCGCACCTCGGCGTCGATGGCGTGCGCCGCCGAGACCCAATGAATCGTCGCCTTCACCTTGCGCCCGTCGGGCGCGTTACCACCGTGCGTGGCCGGGTCGTAGGTGCAATGCACTTCGACCACGTCACCTTTTTCGTTCTTGATGACGTCCGTGCACTTGATGAAGTAGCCGTAGCGCAGCCGCACTTCGCGGCCGGGCGAAAGGCGGAAATACTGCTTGGGCGGGTCCTCGCGGAAATCGTCCTGCTCGATGTAGAGGACTTTTGAAAAGGGAACGCGGCGCGTTCCGGCGGAAGCATCCTCGGGATTATTCACCGCCTCCATCTCTTCCACCTGCCCATCCGGGTAGTTGTCGATCACCACTTTGAGCGGCCGCAGCACCGCCATCATGCGCGGCGCGCGCCGGTTCAAATCCTCGCGGACGAAGTGTTCGAGCAGCGCCAGTTCCACAATGCCGTTGGTCTTCGAAACGCCGATAGCCCCGCAGAAGTTGGCGAGGGCCTCGGGCGTGTAGCCGCGGCGGCGGATGCCGGAGAGCGTCGGCATGCGCGGATCGTCCCAGCCGCGGACGTGGCCTTTCTCGACCAGCGTCAGCAGTTTGCGCTTGCTCAGCAGCGTGTAAGTAATGTTGAGGCGGTCGAACTCGATCTGCTGCGGATGATAGATGCCCAACTGCTCGATGTACCAGTCGTAGAGCGGCCGGTGGTCTTCGAACTCGAGCGTGCAGATGGAGTGGGTGATGCCCTCGATCGAATCCGACTGCCCATGCGCGTAGTCGTACATCGGATAGATGCACCACTGGTCGCCGGTGCGGTGATGCGATTCGTGTAGGATGCGGTACATCACCGGATCGCGCATGTTGAGATTTTTCGACGCCATGTCGATCTTGGCGCGCAGCGTCCTCGATCCATCAGGGAACTCGCCCTCGCGCATGCGCCGGAACAGGTCGAGATTCTCCTCTACCGTGCGATTGCGATACGGGCTCTCCTTGCCGGGCTCGGTGAGGGTGCCGCGATACTGGCGCACCTGGTCGGCCGTGAGATCGCACACGTACGCCTTGCCGGCCTGGATGAGCTCGACCGCCCAGTCGTACAACTGCTGAAAATAATCCGAGGCGTAGAAGAGTCGGTCTTCCCAGTCGAAACCGAGCCAGCGGACGTTGTCCATGATGGAGTCCACGTACTCGGTCTCTTCCTTCGAAGGATTGGTATCGTCGAAGCGCAGGTTGGTCTTGCCGCCGAACTCGGACGCCAGCCCGAAATTCAGGTGGATGGATTTGGCGTGGCCGATGTGCAGGTAACCGTTCGGCTCCGGAGGGAAGCGCGTGTGCACCCGTCCCTGGTACTTACCAGTCTTCAGATCGTCGAGGATGATGTCGCGGACAAAATTGGAAGGCCCAGCCGGCGTTTCGTCCGCCGGGGGCGTTGGTTTGGACGGATTCATAGTTTTTTCAACTTCTCAATCGCCTGCCCGATCCGCTGGAGCGAGGTCTCGCGGCCGAGCGCTTCCAGAGTGCCGAACAGGGGCGGCGCGTTCTTGCGTCCGCACACAGCGACGCGGATCGGTTGGAACATCTGGCCGGTCTTGATGCCGAGCGCGACCGCCGCATCGCGCAGCGCGTGCTCCAGCGCATCGTGCGTGAATTCAGTAACGGCTAGCACTTCGCATCCCTTCTGGAGCGCCCGCATCGCCATGGCCGCGTCGCCCTTCTGCGGGATCAACTCGGCGGTATCGTACGGCGGCAGTTCCTCCACCAGAAAGAAGTCTGCCACCGTGAGCACGTCGCGCAGCAGCCGAATCCGCTCTTGAATCAGCGGCGTGATTTTCGCCATCTTGGCCGGATCGATGTCGAAGCTCGCGCCGCGCACGACCGGCAGCAGTTTTTCAGCGAGCTCAGCGGCGGGCGTAGTGCGGATATGCTCCGCATTCAGCCAGACCGCCTTGGGGTCGAACGGATCCTCTTCGGTGAAGTTCACCACTGCGTTGCTGCGGTTGATGCCTTCGAGCGAGAAGGCCTGGATCATCTCCTCGCGCGTCATCTGCTCGCGGTCGTTCTTGGGCGACCAGCCGAGCAGCGAGATGAAATTGACAAACGCGTGCGGCAGAAACCCGGCGTCGCGATACGTGGTGACGCTCACCACCGGACCGTGTTTGCGCTTCGAAAGCTTCCCGCCGTCGGGCGCAACCAGCAGCGGCAGGTGCGCGAATTGCGGGGGCTTGAATCCGGCGGCTTCGAAGATCAGGACGTGCTTGAACGTGTTGGTGAGGTGGTCCTGGCCGCGGATGATGTGGCTGATGCGCAGGTCGGCGTCATCCGCGCAGGATGCCATGTGGTACGTCGGCATACCGTCGGAGCGCAGCAGCGCGAAATCCTCGATGTCGGCCGTGGATTTGGCCTGGTCGCCGTAAACACTATCAGCGAACCGGATGGTCTCTACCGTATCGCGCGGCACGCGAAAGCGCAGCGCGAATCGCTCGCCGGCCGCGGCGCGACGGTCGCTCTCCTCGTGCGACATCTCGCGCATTCCTGCATTGAACAACCACGTCCCTTGCGCGCCCGATTTTTCGCTGTCCTCGGTCTGCGGGGGCGTGAAGTCGCGGTACGCGAGGCCTTTCTGGAAAATGGCCTCGGCCATCTGTTGATGCAGCGCCAGCCGTTCGGACTGGCGATACTGTTCATCCCAACCCAGGTCGAGCCAGCCCAACCCCTCGAAAATGGAAACGAGCGAGGCTTCGGTGTTGCGCTCGACGTCGGTATCGTCGATGCGTAGAATCATGGTTCCGGAATTTCGGCGCACGTAAAGCCAATTGAAAATGAAAGTGCGTGCGCTCCCGATGTGCAGAAAGCCCGTGGGAGAGGGCGCGAAGCGAACTCGCAACATCAAAAAGCCAGTATAACAGGGCCGCTCTGGCTGTTTCGGAACAATTAATGCGAAAGCACGTCAGAGCACATGCACGCAGTCGTTCATTGCAGGATCGACTCGCGCGTGTAATTTGTGCGTTGCGCGTCGCGTAACCCCTGCCGCGCGGCGTAGAAAAGTGTGTCAGTTCAGTAAAGCAGGACACCGCCGGGAATGGCACGGTGGTTGCACGTAGGATTGCAGTTGAAGTGGCGCGAACCGGCGGCCCGGTGAAAAGTTCGAAAGAACCCTCATCGGCGCCGCCGGTTTTGATTTGAGACGGCGCTGTCGTGGCCCACCAGCATGCCGAGCAGGAACGTCCACTCCTTTGAGGTTGTTCTCCCGTCTCACAGGTCTGCAACGTCAAAGAGGCTTGGCACGAGTGGCTTCTGGACACTGCGTTTCGGCTTCGCCGCGACTTCAAGCGCTCCCGCGACGCGTAGCTCTTCGGACGAGATTGTCGGACCGGAACAGACCTTCTCCAGGAACTTGGCCTGGGTCGGCTCAAGGTCGACGAGCCAACCCAGCACGTTGAGTACGTTGATTAGCTCAGTTGTGTATTCGGCGAGCCAGTGATCGGGTCGAATGCCACCCAGCGGCGATGGAGTCCGCCGATCGCCAATGATCGGACGTTCCCGATTTGCCTTTCGGTAGCTGAACCACTGTAGCAGCACCCGCTTGCCCGAAACTTCATAAAGCCACATTCCAGGCTCAACGTTTTCCATGTATCCTTGCCCAACCAGCAGCCTTTTCTTGCTGGCATCGTAGTTTATCGAATCTGGCATCGCCACTGGATCTTGGGGAATCGCGCCCGCCGCCGGAACGCGGGGCATCCTTGCGGTCGGGAGTCGCGGAGGCTGAGCAGGTCGCCCATTCTGAGGATCAGTCATGCGCTCGCCAAAGGTATGGAGCCATATGATAGTGCGCCCAAGATCAGCCGCCTCGGCGAAGATGTCCCTGTCGCTTGTGAGAGGGATTCGCAGCCCCGGTGTTGATAGATCATGCTGAAAGCGTGCAGTGAATGCCGGATGGGCCGCCACTGCTGCGATGTAAGCGAAGAGGTCTTCGGCGCTCACTGCAGATCCGTATCTTTGAGTGAGGAATGAGAGGAGCTTGGGCGGTAAGTTTGGCGCTGTAGCCTTTGCGTCGCGCCAGAGAGGAAAGGCACGACCGCCGAAGGAACCCTTGTAGTGGTGAAGGTCTGGAACCTGCCCGGTGAAGGTGAGCGCCGGGCCTGATGAGGGAGATTCCTCCAAGAAAGCTGTGAGATAGACTTGCTGATCGGAGCGCGAACCCCACAACTCCGCGTTAGGCTGGGTTATGACTCGAGTGTCAGGAATGATCCACTGACGGTTAAAGGATCGGAACCCGTACGGCACGGGTGCCAGACATTTTCCCTGCTCATCGATGAGTGGCGTAAGGTTCGGTTGATAGCCGGGAATTGCTTCTTTAACGACGGAACGGATGTGCCGATCTGCTGGCTTTCCATCGCGAAGAGTGGCGTGAAATAGGAGCTCCTTTTGGTCTACAGGTGCTTCTATTAGCTTCTGCCAACGTCGGATTAGGGATTCCGCATCTGGAGCTATGACCCAGGTGCGCTTTGCCTGCACGCCTGCGCCATTGTATACAAACAAATCTTCCACTTTGGGATAGGTCCCCCATGCACCTCCCGATGCGGGCAAAAAGGGAGCACGCCAATCGGACGGACATTCAACCCACGCTGTGCTGTGTAGTTTTATTTCGCTTAAAGCCTCGAATTTGCCTTCTCGGTGAACGCTCGGTAGAGTCTGAAACTGTACCTTCGCTGGAGTGTTAGCGTCGCTGTTGGCTGAACGCGATGCCAGCACTATACAAACTGGCTGTTGGACGCCTTGAAAGATACGAGTATTAACTTCAGGCTGATGGCCTTCAGGAGAGCAGTCGATCACCCAGATGTCATCGCAGGTTCTGCGGAGGTAGTCGCGCATCTTCTGAAAGCCCAGCCCGCTGAGAAAACCGGCGACGGTGATATAGCAAACTATTCCCGTCTTGTTTCCCGGGCCGTGATCATAGACCTTCCACGTCGCCCAGCGCCAAAAATAAACGTAGAGATTGCGCAAGTGCTTGCTGTGAACTCCTGCGCCCCATTCGCGCGGGGGCATCCAATCAGCCAAGGGAGCTGTTTGCTCCGCCTTCTTGCTTTCCCCCTCAATCCAACCGCCGAGTCCCTTGGATTTCACTTTATATGGCGGGTTCCCTATAACCACGGTAATTGGCTCTTCTCGCTTTATCTTGTTCGCTTCTTTGCGGGACTTCGCAATGGGTTCAAGAATACCCGGAATCCACCCTTCATCATCATCCGGATTTCCCAACGTATTGGTTACGAACATCCGAACTGGTGTTTTTGGTGGGGCACCCGTAAGGTCGACGATTTCAGCAAGAATTCGCAACTGTGCGACCGCGAACGGCCCCAGTTGCATCTCGAACGCGATGAGCCGCTTCACGGCAGCGTTGATAGCTTCGTTAACAGCGCCTTCTCCTTCGTCCGCCTTGACGGTGTCGGCGATCCTGCGCAGCACCCCGAGTAGAAAAGTCCCGGTGCCTGTCGCAGGATCGGCCAACGTTACCGAGGGCGAGGCTAGCCCTGCATGCAGCCCGAACCTGGATGTCCTCAGGGCTTCATCGACGAGCCCTACCATCGCGCCGACAACTTCTGGCGGTGTGTAATATGAGCCGGTCTGCTTCCTCAAGTCGTTGTCATAAACTTCCAGAAAATCTTCGTAAAAATAGAGCCAGGCATCGGATCTATCCTTACTTATCTTGGACCAATTGACTGCATCCAGAACACGTGTCAATGTACCGAGCGAAGTTTTCAGTGTTGCTTGGTTCTCTGCACTGTCGGTGAGCAGTCTGAGGGCGGCGCCGATGAGCGAGCTTGTCTGGCTTAGTTCACTGGCGACTTGCTGCAGCCCGGTTGCGAGGATGATTTCCTTTGCGCGGGCCATAAGCATTCCGAACGTAACCGCCTGAGCATATCCGTCAGCGAACCTTTCGTCGGTGGCATCCGGAAAAAGCAGTTTCCGCCAATCTTTTGCCAGTGCCGTGAGGGCTTCACTTCCCTGCGCTAGCTGTTCTGCCACTTCGTCGCGCAATAATCGACAGAGGCGCGCAGTAGTGTGAGCCAAATCTTTGGCGCTACGCGGAGGGACCGGCTCCCAATGCAGGAAGCTCTCGAAGAGACTCAAAAGGCCCGCTGGCGCTTGAAGTTTGTTGCCCGAAGATTCGATGTCTCCGATGAGATTGAGCACCGAACCAACCAATTCGCCGTTCTGCCAAAGGCTAAACGCGTTTCCGTCTGTGTAGATTAGATTTGGCAGAGAGCGGAGTTTATCCCACTGCGCCTTATCATGCGGGTCTTTGAACTTCCGTGGATCGGCCCCCTTGCCGGGAGCTTTAAGTTCGACGAATCCTACTAGCGCGTTGCGAACGATAACCGCGTAGTCTGGGCGCGTTTTCAAATCACTGACGGAGCTTTCGCCCACGGCAGTGACTGCTGCTTTGGGTAGATTGGAAAGCTCCGCCAAGTCCACAAGCAAGTGCTCGAACGGCGCGCGGAGCTGGTCCTCCGGTTGTCCAGTTGCCGCCGGGTTCGCCAACTTTTCCTTCGATTTGGCTCCGAACGTAGCAATCGCAGAGTCGACAGTCGGTTTCACTTATATAGCCCGATTTCCGCGCGCTTGGCGACCTTTGTGAGCATCATAGGATGTAGATTTATTGAGGCAACTGAAATCGTTATGGTGCGGCAAGACCGTACGGCGCATCCGCCCTTTCCCGCCAAGCCCCTATAGTACGACATAACGTCCTGCGAGGCGGACGATTGGTTCTTGTCGTCTGCGTCGATTCAGTAGGGGCGGTCGGCTAGGCTGGCAGACTACAATATCGATGGTTTGCCCTACAAGGGCTCCCAAATAACCCGCATTGTTTTGGACGCAGACCACTCTTTGCGCAAAATCCACGAGGCTTTCCGGCGACGTCGTCTCCTTCGCCCGACCGACTGCCCTTGCCGCCCTGTTCTCCTACCCTCGCAAGTGCGCCTTCAAGAATCGTCCCGTGTGCGATGCCTTGCAGGCGGCGATTACTTCGGGCGTGCCCGTCACAACTACTTCGCCGCCGGCGTGCCCGCCCTCGGGGCCCAGGTCGATCACGTGATCGGCGGTCTTGATCACATCCAGGTGGTGCTCGATCAGCAGCACCGTGTGTCCCGCGTCGACCAGCCGATTCAAAGATTCCAGCAGCCGCTCGACGTCCGCCAGATGTAGCCCCGTCGTCGGCTCGTCCAGGATGTAGACCGTGTGCTTCGACCGCTGCAGTTTGCTTAGCTCGGTCGCGATCTTGATGCGCTGCGCTTCGCCGCCCGAGAGTGTCGTCGCCGATTGCCCCAGCGTCAGGTATCCCAGCCCCAGATCGCTCAGCACCTCGATCTTCTTGCCCACGGCAGGTTCGCCTTTGAAAAACCCGACGCCTTCCTCTACCGACATGTTGAGTATGTCGTCGATGGTCTTTCCGCGCAGCGTCACATCCAGCGTCTCGCTGTTGAAGCGCGCGCCCTTGCACGCGCCGCAAGTCACCTCCACGTCGGGCATGAAGTAGAGCTGCGTGGTGATCACGCCCTCCCCCTGGCACTCCTCGCAGCGGCCGCCCTTGACGTTGAAGCTGAACCGTCCGGCCTTGTAGCCGCGCTCGACCGACAGCGGCGCCTGCGTGAACAGGTCGCGAATGCTGTCGTAGAAACCGATGTACGTGGCGGGGTTCGACCGGCTGTTGCGGCCGATCGGCGCCTGGTCGATGCTGACCACCTTGTGCACATGCTCGATGCCATCGACGCCATCGTGCTCGCCGGGCAGCGTGCGCGTGTCCACCAGCCGCTTCCACAGCGCCTTGTAGAGAATCTCGTTGATGAGCGTGCTCTTGCCCGAGCCCGAGGCGCCGGTGATCGCCACCAGCATGCCCAGCGGGAAGGTCACGTCCACTCCCTTGAGGTTGTTCTCGCGCGCCCCGCGCACCTTGAGCGTCTTGCCGTTGCCTTTGCGCCGACGCTGCGGCGTCTCGATCGCCCGCTTGCCCGAGAGGTACTGTCCCGTCGGCGACGCCTTGCATTTCAGCACATCGTCGAGGGTCCCCTGCACCACTACCTTGCCGCCGTGGACGCCCGGCCCGGGGCCCATCTCGACGATGTGGTCGGCGGCCCGTATGGTGTCCTCGTCGTGCTCGACCACGATCACCGTGTTGCCGATATCGCGCAGGCTCTCGAGCGTCGCGATCATCTTCACGTTGTCCTTGGGGTGCAGGCCGATGCTCGGCTCGTCGAGCACGTAGAGCATTCCCATCAGCCCGGAGCCGATCTGCGTGGAGAGCCTGATGCGCTGCGATTCGCCCCCCGACAGCGTGCCCGAGCGGCGATTGAAATTCAGATAATCGAGCCCGATTCCGAGCAGCAGCTCGACCCGGCCGCGCACCTCGCCCAGCACCTGCCTGCCGGCATCGGCGCCCCGGCCCGCCGGTTTGACGGTGCCGAGAAATGCGTGCAACTTGTCGAAGTGTAGCTGGCCGACGTCGTGGACGGTCTTACCCTCGACGGTGAACAGCAGTCTCGTGGCGCGGACGCGCGCCCCTTTGCAGTCGGGGCAGGTGTGCTCCACCATCACCTTATCGAGCCACGCCTCCATCCCGGAGCTGGCTTCGCCGCGCTGCCGGTACCGGCGGTAATGGCGCTCGATGCGCCGCGCGATTCCGCCGAAGCCGACCTCCTTGCCTTCCCCGTCCTCGCGCTTGACCTTGGCTTCGGGCGGCACGCGCATTACGATTTTCCTGCCGTCGAGGCCGTTGAGGATCGTCTCGTGCACCTTCGCCGGCAGATCCTGCCAGGGTATCTCGAGCGAGAATCCGAGGGTTTTCGAAAGGCTGTACATCACGCGGCCGTCCCAGGTGTCGGGGTTGTACTTGAACGCCTCGCGCACGAAACAGCCGCCCAGAATGCTGCGCCGCGGATCGGGGACGAGCAGTTCCGGGTGCGTCAGCTTGTGGACCCCGAGGCCCCCGCAGGTGCGGCAGGCGCTCTCGGGATTGTTGAACATGAAATACTCGGGCTGGATGTCGCCGTAGACGAAGTGATGCGTCTTGCTGCACAGCCCGCGGTAGAACCGCTCCGCTTCCGCCTTCGTCGCGCCTTTGACGATCTCGATCTGGAGTAGCCCGTCGCCCACCAGCAGCGTGCTCGCGATGCCTGCCTTGATCGCCTTTTCGTGCTTGCGGCCGACCACGAACCGGTCCACCACCGCGTCCATGTCCTTGACCTTGGATTCGTCGAGCTCGACCTCAGCCGAGATATCCACCGCCTTACCGTCGATGATCAGGCGCCGGCAGCCCTTCTTCCGCACCTCGGTCAGGACGAAGTCCAGCTCCTCGCCGTATTGCTTGAACACCGGCGCGCGCATCTCGATCTCCGCGCCTTGCGGCAATGCCAGGATGGCCTCGAGGATCTGGCTGGCCGTCCGGCTGGGTGTCGGCTCGCCGGTGCGCGGGCAATGCGGTTGGCCGATGGTGGCGTAGAGCAGGTTGAGGTAGCTGGCGATGTCGGTCATGGTGCCGACGGTGGACCGCGGGTTGTTGGCGATGGTCTTCTGCTCGATCGAGATCACGGGAGACAGGCCGTACACGAAGTCGACGTCGGGCTTCGCGATCTGGGCGACGAACCGCTTGGCGTACGTCGAGAGCGATTCCATGTAGCGCCGCTGCCCCTCGGCGTAGATGGTGTCGAACGCGAGGCTGGATTTGCCCGAGCCCGAGAGTCCGGTGACCACGATGAGCTTGTCGCGCGGGATCTCGACCGAAATGTTCTTGAGGTTGTGCACGCGCGCGCCCTGCACCGCGATGCTGGTGCGCGCCGCCGCCCTGACGGACCTAGAAGCCATCCGGCGCTTCCCCCATGTCGACGAACGCCAGTTCCTGCACCAGCACGTTGCTCCTTTTCGTGAGTTGCACGGGCGTCGAGACCTTGCCGATGAGCCCCCGGTCGGACAGGTACTCGCACGCCGCGGTTACGCCCTCGATGTCGAAGTTGCGTTTGAAATGGGCCTCGATCTCGGTTGACGAGCGCGCTTCGCCGACTTCGCGCAGGTGATCGAGCACCGGCCGGAACAGCGTTGCCGCCCGCTCGGCCAGGTAGCTGTCGATCGCGTCCAGCGCCCCCTGCACGCTTTTCCGCGTCTTCTTGGCGTTGAGGATGTCGGAGTAGATCGTCTTGAAAAACGCCGGATTCAGCTTCATCGCTTGCGGGATCACTTCGCGATCCGCCAGTTGGCGCGCGCCCATCACCTCGATCCGCGCCAGCGGCGTGGCTGCGTAGAGAATCCAAAGTGCGGTGTAGTCGAGGTCGCCGCGCGTGACGAACCATTTGCGGGCCTTGTCGATGGGTGCGAGCGCGTGCGTCGCTGCGGCGAGGAGCTGCACCTGGGTGTCGCGCTCGCCGATCTCGTGCAGCCGGTCGCAGAGCGCGGCGATGGTCTCGTCATGCGTGTAGAGCAGCCGCCCCTTGGCCAGCAGGGAATGTTGGAACGAGTTGCGGACGGCGCCTTCCACCGTCTTGCGGAAATGCGCCCGCGGCATCAGGAATGCATGCACGTTCACGCCGTCCGCGTAGAGCGCCAGGCCCGCCGTCTCCACCTTCTTATCGTCGATGGTGATCAGCACCAGGTCGATGTCGGACTTCTCCCAGACGGTATCGTGCGACATGCTGCCGCAGAGGATGGCGGCCAGGATCGAGCGGTCCCCTTTCACTTGCGTGACGAGATCGTCGAGCGCGCCGGTGAATTTCTTTTGGATGGATCCCGTCGAAGTGCTCACTCTTCTTGGGGGCCAATGTATCGCTTTTTCGAGGGCGGAGTCAAACTCAGTCGGCGCGCTTCAGAGAAACTTCACCAGCGCGTCGGTTGTTTCTTTGGGACGTTCCTCGAGCACCCAATGTCCGGTGTCTTTGAGCACGACGATGGTGACGTCGGAAGCGACCAGTTTCATCTGTTGCCCGAGCACGTCCCCCAATGACTTCTCGCCGCCGATCGCGAGAACCGGCATGGTCAATTTGGTCCGGGCGAGTTGAGCGAAATCCGTGGCTGCCTGGATGAACGAAACGAAGTACGCCCAGCCCGCGCGCATGCGTCCCGGCCGTGCGTATGCCGCGGCGTAGGCGATTCGATCCGCCTCGGGAATCGATCGCGTCTTGTCGGCGGCGAAGTTGTTCCAGAAGTGCTCGAAGTAGATGCGCTCGCGGCCCTGAACCAGTTCCTCGGGAGTCGGACCGTTGAAGCGGAAATGCCAGATGCCGGGATTGTTGTAGACTGCTTCCCAGAGATCCACGCCCGGCAGGAATGCGTCCATGACCACGAGTTTTTCGACTTCGCTCGGGAACTGAGCGGCATAGGCGTAGGCGACCATGAGGCCGATGTCGTGCCCGACGACCCTGGCTTTCTCGACGCCGAGCGAACGGGCGAGCGCGTGCATGCGGATGGCGGCCGTCTTCATGTCGAGACCGCTGGCGGGAATTTCCGAGTCCCCGATGCCGGGAAGGTCGGGCGCGATCACCGTGAATCGTTCCGCCAGCAGAGGCATGATCGGCCTCCACATGAGCGAGGTCTCGGCGTAGCCGTGCAGCAGGATCAAGGGCGCACCGCTGCCGGCGGTGAGGTAGTGCAGTTTGACGCCGTCAACCTCTACGACACGCGAGGCTATGGTCTTGCCGGTCGCCGGTCGGCGTCTTGCATGGGGGGCTCCTGAAAGAAGAAGAAAACTTAAGTGGATCGGATACTCAATAACTGTAACATGTGTCAGAGAACGGTTATCATTATTCAACACACGATCAGAGAACAGCGCCGGCGCCTTATGGGCAGGCCGTTTGATTGGAGGAAGGCATGAAGCATCACCTCGCCGTTCAAGGTTACCTGGGTGTACGGCAAGGAGGGACCGTTTACATCGCCGTGCGATGCCAGCGGACGAATTGTCAACATTAACAGAGAGAAGAAGGTATGGTGCAGCCAGGAAGAGAATCCCTGTCGCCGGATACTCATCAATGAGAACAACGAAGGCACGCCTGACCAGATTCCTTGCTACGACGCGGCGATCTTCGAGCAGTGGGTGTTTGGAGGCGGCACTTACCATAACGGCGAGCGAATCGGAGATCCGATTCCGATCAGGCACGTCGAGCCCGGCAATCTCGCATTCTTCACGAGTAAGCGCTACGGTGTTGCCGAAAATGAACGCGTCGTCATCGGATGCTTCGAGATAGCCGAGCCCGCGAAGGAAGCCAATCCGGAATGGGGGTTCATGGTGACGAGCGTGCCATCTTCCCGGATCAGGCTCCATGATCTCGACAACGCGCCGCGGTTTTGGCACTTCCATCGGCAGAACGGTCCGCCGAAATGGGGCTCAGGGCTCTTTCGGTATCTGCCAGATCACGAAGCGCTCGATATTCTCACCGCTGTCCGGGACGCGGCATCGCGCGAGGAGAAGCTTGGTGCGGAAAAGACGCGGTGAAGCCCGATGGATACACGTCACCAAACCTACGGCAGCAGCACCATCGGCGCGCGCCAGAAGGCGAACTTCTGTGCGCCGGGGTCGAGCACGCTGACCTGGCAGGTGTACCGGCCGGGTTGCAGCTTCGCCAGCGGGACGCTGAACCTTACGGGCAGCGCTTTCGATTTCAGGTTCAATCCTTCCGTGATCTGTAAGGGCGCAGTCTCGAATGCCTTCACCTTGCCGCGGTAGAAACTCACGGTGGCCACGATGGGCTGCGTGGTGTCGGCCGTCGGCTGGTAGGCCTCGAGGTAGACGTACAGATCCTGGTTCTTGCGGAAGACGCGCGTCACGCTCGGCACCAGTTTCTGGCCGTCCTGCACCAGCGGACTCGAGTTCAGCAGCCTCTTGTCCTTCTCAGCGGTGGCGAGTGCGTCACCCAGTTTCTCGCGCTGGTTGCTCAGCACCACGGAGCTGATGGGCAGGCGCTTCAGTTCGGCGGTCAGGTCCGGCACCAGAAACTTGGTTTCGAACGTTCCCATCTTGCCGGTCTCGTTCTCTCGCGCCAGCACCTTGATGTTGTACATCCCGGGCGGCAAGGTGAAGCCCGTATCGTAAGCCAGCGTGGTCTTGGACAACTGGCTGGCGGTTTCGCCCTTCAGCTTGACGGTAAGGTCGTCGCGCACCGTGCCCACCAGGTTGCCCTTGGCGTCTTTCACCTGGCCGATGAAATCGAGGCGCGTGCTGTCGGCGCCGCCGTGGCGCGCCAGTTCAATGTCGCTGCCTGGGATCTTCAGCGTCACTGGCACGTAGTAGCGGTCGCGCGCCAATCGAAAATAATCCGGCTCGAGAGCGATCGAAAGATCGGTCACCGGATCGCCCAGCATCAGGGCTTCCTGGAGCTGGCGCTCGCGGTCGGACGAATTGAATTGCTTGAACTGCTTGTTGGCGTAATATCCGGGACGGTAGTCGAGCTTCGCCGACAGGTTGTTGTTGAGCGTGACTTTGATCTTGCGGAAGTGGCCGTCGAGCGCCGCGTTGGTGCTGTAGTAGCCCAGGATGTAGTAGCTCGAAATGTCCTTCTGCGCCTGCTGGATGCCGAGCGCGAGATCGTTGTTGTCGAGCAGCGCCTTGCCGCCGGTATCGGCGGCCAGCGTGTACAGCGTCTCCTGCTGGCCCTGGAACTGGCTCTGCTGCGATCGCGCAGAACTGCCGTTGAGCATGCCCGCGCCGCCCGGCGATCCCTTGGTGGCGTCGCCCAACGGGGCCGAGGCGACCAGGCCGCGCGCGTCGATCGTGTAGATCGACACGTTCGAGCGGATGGCCGCGTTGGTGGTGGCGCGCAACTGCGCTTCATTATCCATGCCCGTCTTGCTTACGCCGCTCGAGAAGTAGACCAGCGCCTTCTTCTCCGGCAGCGACGCCAGCATCTTCGAAGCCGATTCCAGCGCGGCCAGTTTGCGGTCGGTGTTGAAAATATTGAACTCGGTATCGTCGGCCGTGAATGCGGCGCCCGAGTCTTCTTCGTTGTCGGCGCCGGTCGAGCCATCCACCGCCAGGTCGCTGCCCTCGCCCACCGTCAGGCCCTTGATCGTCTTCTGGAGAAGGTCGCGATCGTCCGTGAAATCCTGCAGCACCTTCAGGTCGTTGGTGTTGGTCATGACCGCCATCAGGTCCGCCTGCTGCATGCTGCTCTTGAGGAATTTGGTGGCGGCGGATTGCGCCCGCACCTGGTCCTGGATGGGCATCGAGCTCATGTCGAAGAACATCACCAGCAGGCGGCGATCCTTGTACTTGATCTCGCCGGGCTTAGCGGGGGCGATCTGGTTGGCCACCGGCAGCTTCACCACCGGGGCAGCGGGCGCGGCGGCGGGCTCGTCCCTCTTTTCGGGACGCGGCTTCAACTCGGGCTCCGGCAGCACGGTCTCTTCGAGCTGCTGGTATTCGGTGAACCGGAGCTGTTGCGGCTTACCGTCCTCGGTGATGGTGAAGTCCGACGCCTTCAGGTTGGGGATTGGCTTGCCGTCCTTGTCCTTCACGTAGGTGTCGACCACCACCAACTGAACCGTGCTCTCGAATTTGACCCCGCCCTTGGGCTGGTCGCTCTGCGCCGGTGGCGTCTGAGTGGGCGTGGTCTGCTGCGCGGAAGCCAGCAGCAGCGGCACGAGAACGGTGGCAACGATAGATCGCATCAGAATCGGAACCTCAGGTTGGCGGTCATGCTTCGCGGACTGTTGACGCCCGTGGGCAGTCCGAACTGGGTAGTGCCGAACACCGTGTTGTAACGCGTATACGTGAAATGGTTGAGCGCGTTGGTGGCCTCGAACCGCAGGTCGGCGCTGCGCCGCTCGCCTAGGCGGATGACGCGGCCGAGCGAGGCGTTGAGCGAGAACGTCATCGGCCCCGTCAGCACGTTGCGGCCGGCGTTGCCATACTGACCCGCTGCCGGTGCAGCGAAGGCGGCGAGGTTGAACGGCTGTCCCGCGGGCGCATCATAGAGCGGCAGGCCGGTGGCGTTGGCGCGCAGCACGCCGTTGATGCCGGTGCCGGTCAGAGTGGAGCGTGCGCCGCCCGCCGTCACTGTCATCGGCGGGCCGGTCGAAACCACGATCGAGTTCTGGAAGTTCCAGTCTTTCAGCGCCGCGCCCTTCCAGCCGTTCACCAGCGTACCGCCAGTGCGGCCCGTGCCGGTGCTGTACTGCCAACTGGCGTTTAAGGTGTGGGTGCGGACGCCGGCGGAGCGCGCGCGCTCGGCGGCGAAATCCAAATAGTTCTGCGCCTGCGTGGCGTTGTCGATGGCTTTGGCGAAGGTGTAATTCGCGTTGGCCGAAATGCCGCTACGGAAGCGCCGCATCAATTGCGCCGAAAGTCCGTGGTAGATCGAGTTGCCGTTGGACTGCTCGTAAACGAAATTCGTCGGCCCGGGCTGTACCAGTTTCGAACCCGGCGGCAGCGAGTTCGGGATCAGCGTCTGATCCATGTGGGTGCCCTTGGTGCCGTTATACGTAATGGTGCCGACCAGCGACGAACCGAGGTTGCGCTGAATGGCGAGCTGCCACATCTGCGCATAGCCGATCACGTAGTTGGGGTCGATGCCGTACGTATTCGTGAGCTGGTTCGGAGGCGGGATCAGGCCGGTGCTGAGGAGCAGAGGATTCGCCAATGTCGCGCCCAGGTTGAAGCTCTGCGCGAAAGGCGGCTGCTGCGCCAGGTTGTTGGCGATGGCGGTGTAAGCCGAGGTGTTGTAATACGTCCCATAACCGCCGCGAATCACGAGCGACTTTTTCGAGCTCGGACGGAATGCGAAGCTGATACGCGGCGAGATGTTATTCCGGTCGGGCCGCACCAGCGATGTGGGGAGGCCGCCCGAGTACTGCCCGGAATTGCCCGCCAGCACCTGCGCGATGGCGGTGTAGCCGGGCGCCACCTCCAGGTTGGTCATGTGGTTGAACAGCTCGCTGATGGGGGAGGTGTAATCCCACCGGAGGCCGACGTTGAGCGTGAGCTTCTGGCTGAGGCGCCAGTCGTCGTTCACGTAGGCGTCCATGGTGTGGGTGCGGAAGTAGAGGCTGGAGTTTCCGAAGCGCGCCGCCGTGGTGTCGGCACGGCCGAGCAGAAAATCCGCCAGGTCGAAGCCGCTGCCGGTCGAGCCGTCGGGCGCGGCGGTAGCCAGGCCGGTGAAGCCGAACGTGCCGCGGCCGTTGGGATCGGAGAGGCGGTTGATCTGCTGCCGCCGGTAGTCGGCGCCGAAGGTGAAGTTGTGGGTGCCGCGGATCCAGATGACGCTTTCGCCGATGCCGCTGGTCTGGCTGCGATTGAGCGACGCGTTGCCGTCCGAGAGACCGGAATAATTCTGGAAACTCAGAGTCGGCGGACCCCAGTTGCGCGGTTCCGTCGAGGTGCCGAGAATGCCCAGTTGGGCCGCTACGTCTTGCTGAAACGCGAAGAACGGCAGCGCCTGGCTGCGGTTGCGGCTGAAGTTGTACCGCAGGTTGGAGATCACGCGCGTGGTGAAATTGTGCGACCAGGCCACGTTGGCATTGATGCCGCGGCCGGAGGCGCCGTCCAGGAACGAGAAGATGTTGGGCGCTGAGCTGTTGCTGCCCTGGTAGCCCACGCCCCCGTTGATGCGGTCCTTCTTGGTGAGCGTGTAGTTCAGGCGCGTATTGAGGTTGTCGCTGTTCTGCACGCTGGTGAGCGCCACCTGGTAGTTGTATCGATTGCCGGGCGCGTTCGGCGTCGGGTAATACTTCAGCAGGCCGAGCGCGATCGGGCTGAGCTGGTTGCCGGGAATCCTGTTGCCCGGAATTGGCAGCCCGGTTGTCGGATCGTAAATCGTGACGGGCGTACCCTGCGCGTTGAGCGACTGCGAGAAATCGCCGATGCGCTCGAGCGCCGAAGGCAGCGTGGTCGTAGTCGAGGTGGTCGCGTTGCGCGTGCGCTGCAGCGAATAGTTGATGGTGAACATCCCCTTTTCGCCGCTGAGCAGCTTGGGGATTTTCAGGGGACCGCCGAAAGTGACGTTGGCGCGCGCTTTGGCGTAGGACGCCTTGGGCGTGTCCTGCCCGTTCAGAGAATATTGGCGAGCGTCCCAAACCGAGTTGTCGAGGGTGAAGGCCGCGTTGCCGTTGTAGCGCATGCGCGGGTTCCTGCGGCCGTTGCCGAAGGCCATGGTGTTGGGCCGTCCCTGCCATCCCGCGCGCGGATCGCCGCCGCCGCGACCGCCTGGGCCGCCGCGTCCGCCCCCGCGTCCACCAGGACCGCCGCGTCCGCCGGGTCCGGCGCCAAAGCCACCGCCAAAGCCGCCGGGTCCACCGCGACCGCCGGGTCCACCACCGGGTCCGCCCATGCCGCGACCGCCGCCCGGTCCGGCTCCGAGATTGGGATTGTCGCCGGTCGGGGCGCCGTCGCCGTTATTCCCCATGCCGTTGATACCCATGCCGGGACCGCCCATTCCGTCCCCGCCGGGGAAACCGCGTCCGCCCGGACCGCCGAACCAGTCGTTCTGCTGTGGCATATCGAGCCCGCGGCTGATGCTGCCGTTGACTACCAGCGCATCGTTCGAAGCCTGGTTGAGATCGGCCGAACCGAAGTCGTTGTTGCCCGCATCCGCGGTCGCGCCGGCGTCGCCCGAAGCGTTCACGTCCACGCGCTGGAATCCGCTGCCGTTCGTCTGGCCGCGTCCGCCGCCCTGCGCATTACGGCCGCCACGTCCGCCATTCGCCGCCTGATTGCCCCGCTGGTTGGCGCGTTGGTTCGCCGCTTGCGTCGCGGCCACAATCGAAGGCTTGGCATCGGGGGGAGCGGTTGGAGTTGCCGGCTTATCCGGAGTGGGTGCGGCCGCTGCGTTCGTTGGGGGAGGAGCCACCGTAACCGTGGCGGGAGCGGGCGCCGGCTTAGCGGGCTCTGGAGGCTTGGACATGTCCGCCAGCGATTGCAGCTTGAGATCCCACTCCGGTCCGGGCGCACCCGACATATTAAGGATACCGATCTCGCGTTTGACCTTGCCAAAGCCGATCATCTCGACTTCCATCGCCCAAGTGCCATCGGCCAACTCCGGGAAGGAGTAGAAGCCCTGTTCGTCGGTGGTGGTGACGACTTTTTTGTCCCCCAACATCGCCGTGACAGTGGCGCCAGGGACCGGCAGTCCGTTGGACTTGACGATTCCGTGGTGTTCCGAAGCCAGCAGCCCCGTCACGGCGATACAGGTGGCCAAAGTGCGCCCGAGATTATGGAGAAAGCGGTTAGCAGCCATGGAGTAACAACGTCAAGGCGCTGAAGACAGGGCGAATGTTACCTAGAGCTTGTCCCTTATTTTCGTAGACACAGGCCCGTCGAAACAGCGGTCTCTTCCGACCAAAAACATAAATAGACGATTTTGTTTGACTATGGGAAAGAAGGCATTTATAATTCGGAATGCCCACCCAGCCGGAC
>JBGPHT010000068.1:0-36893 GCA_041484525.1 Bryobacteraceae bacterium
AGACCAGCGGTGCGCGGCCAAGAAGTTCAGGCAATTGTCGGGGTCCTTGAAGTAGACGACCGCTTCGATGAGAGTGGTTGGTTCGCTTGCCATGAACCAACTATACAGGAGTGGGCTCGATGAGTCAAGTATATTCTTACCCTCCCAAGGCCTTGGAGGGGCTTCTTAATGCGGCCATCCTTGCCGAGATCGGAACGATTCTGGTGAAGCTCAGCACGAAGGTGAAGGGGGTCGCCGATCAGTTCGCCAAGGCGCTGGCAGAAACGGACAGCGCGGTTGCCAATGTAAGAGGTCGGTGGGACCAAAAGCGCAAGGTCATCGAAGAGACGTATGAGAAGCTCCTACGGGAGCTTCAGAAATCGAAGATCGACGGTGCCGAGTTTATCCGTCTCCGAAAACAAATTGAAGAGCTTCGCCCGCTACGGGAAAAAAAAGAGGCGCTCAAACGTGATCTGACCGCTCACGAGGCGCAACGGCGCAAGCTGCTTTCAGAATGGGAAGATATCAAGGCGAGCGAATACCGCGAGATCCAAAGCGCGGCGAAGAAGGTTTCGCGCAAACTCAGGGACCGGGTCCGCGTGGAAGTAGCGATGGCCGGCAATCGTGAGCCGCTTGCCAAGTTGCTGGCGGAAGTCGGCGGAAACCTGAAAGCTGCCTTGGAGCGATTGCAGTCCATGGAGCAACTGTCCCTGCTCGACTTCGCGCAGCGTTGCCGGGAAGGGAAAGAGGCGCTCATGCAGCGCTACGCATTGCCGGCCGGGTCGGCGGAGCGGATTGCCCAGGCGGACCTCGACTTATTTATGAGAATCGAGGAGCTTGACCTACCCGCAACGACGAAAATCGAACTGAATACGGCCCCGGAGAGCGAGCCTCCCACGTGGCAGACGCTTGAAGCCCTCTCGACGGGGCAGAAAGCAACGGCCGTGCTGCTGCTTCTGTTGCTGGAGTCCGAAGCTCCCCTTATTGTCGATCAGCCGGAGGACGACCTGGATAACCGCTTTATTACCGAGGGCGTGGTGCCGATCATGCGACAGGAAAAACGGCGCCGGCAATTCCTATTTTCAACCCACAATGCGAACATTCCCGTTCTTGGCGATGCGGAACTGATCCTCGGATTGGCGGCATCGGGCGAAGGCAAGGAAGGTCACGCCAAGATTTCGCCCGAGCACATGGGATCAATCGACTCCAAGCCTGTGCGCGAGCTGGTGGAAGAGATTCTTGAAGGCGGAAAGGACGCTTTTGAAATGCGGCGCTCCAAGTACGGATTCTGAGCATAATGAGACATACCGAACTCCTGGACATTATTACGAATGGGGAAAACTCCGGGGTCGAGTTCAAGCGTGACGTGTTGCAGAACCATGACCTCGCGAAAGAACTAGGCGCCTTTTCGAATCTGAGCGGCGGTTTGGTGCTTCTGGGCGTCGAGGACGACCAAAGCATATCTGGGCTGACGAGGCCTGATCTCGAAGAATGGGTGATGACTACCTGCCGCGACAAGATAAGGCCCGGGATAATTCCATTCTTTGAAGTTGTCCGCAATGTGGAGCCCGGAAAGGACGTCGCCATTGTCCGTGTGACGCCCGGCTACGATGTTCATAGCGTGTGGCACCACAACCGCAACACCTATTACATCCGCGTCGGAACGCAAAGCAGGGAGCCGAGTCCGGAGGAGCTTGGCCGGCTTTTCCAGCAACGCGGTATGATCCGCGCTGAATTACGGCCTGTGTCAGGGGCGACGCTCAACGACCTCGACCGCCGGCGGCTTCGGGACTACTTCGACCGCGTTCGTCAGCAGACGGTGCCTCCCGACGAAGACGAGGCGGCTTGGCAAACCTTGCTGGTGAATACTGAAATCATGATCGAGGAAGGCGTGACCGTAGGTGGAATGCTTCTGTTTGGCAATACGCCAAACCGATTCCTTCCGCAGGCTGGCATTGACGCCGCGGCCTTTCCCGGAACGCAGAAGGACTATGCGGCGCGCGACCGCGCGGCGCTCCGCGGGCCGATGGCTCCGTTATTGGCGAACGGCGGGGTGCTTGTGGAAAACGGACTCGTCGAACAGGCTTTGGATTTCGTGCGGCGAAACACTCCAGTCACTGCCGCGCTTGAAGAGGGCAGAAGAATTGAAAAGCCTGCTTACCCGCCCGAAGTGTTGCGCGAGGCGATTGTGAATGCGCTCATTCACCGCGACTATCTTCTGTCCGGAACAGACGTTGAGCTTGTCGTTTATAGCAATCGCCTGGAAATTGTGTCGCCCGGCCGGCTCCACAATGGCATTACACCGGAGCGGATGCGAATAGGCTGCCGGTCGGCCAGGAATCAACTCATTAAAGACGTGATGCGCGACTATAGATATCTGGAGCACATGGGTATGGGTGTTCCACGCAAAATCATTCCGGGGATGAGGATGCACAACGGCACAGAGCCCGAGCTTCTCGAAGAGGAGGAGCGCTTCATCCTTCGGTTGTTTGCGTGAGGCTGTTCCCTCCCGGCGACCTTATAGTCAGCGAGGTTGGTCCGTTGCGCTCGCGAGAAGGTGCCAGGGTCTAGTCATCGCCATCGGGAGTGATGGCGACTTTTGGGTCGCCGTCCTCGATGCGAGACAGCGCGAAGTTCCGGAAATGGCGCCTCAGCTTACATTTCCCGGCGGCCTTCCATGGCCTTCGAGATTGTCACTTCGTCGGCGAACTCGAGATCGCTGCCCACTGGGATTCCCATCGCGATACGCGTCACCTTGACGCCGAGCGGCTTTAACAGCCGCGCCAAATATACCGCAGTGGCTTCGCCTTCGACCGTGGGATTAGTGGCGACGATCACTTCCTGAATTTCGCCTTGGCCGATGCGTTCCACCAGACCCTTGATCTTGAGCGACTCCGGTCCGATACCGCGCAGCGGGGAAAGCGAGCCGTGCAATACGTGGTAGCGGCCCTCGAACTGTCGCGTGGTCTCGATGCCGACGATGCTGTGCGGCTCCTCCACCACGCAGACGATGTGGGAATCGCGGTTGGAGTCGCGGCAGAATACGCATAGATCGCCGTCGCTGATGTTGTTGCAGATGCGGCAGAGGCCCAGCTTGTCCTTGACGTCGAGAATCGCCTGCGCCAGACGTTCGGCATTCTCGCGTCCCGCGCGCAACACGTAAAACGCGAGACGCTGCGCGGATTTCTGCCCGATCCCCGGGAGGTGCTTGAATTCGTTGATCAGGCGGGCGAGCGGTTCGGCGAAATCGGGCATCGCTTAAAACAGACCAGGGGGAAGGCCCATGCCGCCGAGCATGCCGCCCATCTTCTGCTTGATCTGGTCGTCCACCTTTTTGATGGCCTCGCTGGCGGCGGCCACGATCATGTCCTGCAACATCTCGACGTCCCCCGCCACCTCGGGGTCGATCTTGCAGGAGAGCAGGTTCTTTTGGCCGTCCATCTGGACTGTCACCATCCCTCCGCCGGCGGTCGCGTCGACCTTGATCAGCGCGATCTCCTGCTGGAGTTTCTCCTGCATCTGCTGCGCCTGGCGCATCATATTCTGCATATTGCCGGGTAGTTTCACGTGGCTGCTCCTTGCTACTCCTTGAGGTTTCGAACCTTGCGGACTTCGCCGCCGAACACTTCGCGGAAACGTTTGACTTCCGGGTTCGCCAGCGCGCGGTCGGCGGCTTCATCTGCCTGGGCGGCGACTGGCGGCGCGAGTGAAGGCCCGGCGGTGCCGCCCGGTTCATCATGGACGACAACGATGCGCAGCGCACGGCCGAAGACTTCACGCACGGCGGCTTCGAGACCGCGATCCTTGAAGTAAAGCGCGTAGGATTTCGAAGTGACCACGTTCAGGTCGGAGCCCGAAATCGTGATGCGCGAATTCTCCACGGCGTCGGCGAGATGAGTCAGTTCCTTCCCGGCCAGGTGCGCGTGCAGGCCCTGCCGCGGGTCGCCCGCGGCCATGGGCTCGGGGGCGGATTCGGGCGCCAGCGCGTTGGCCCCGGAAGACTGCGGCTCCGGGCGCGTGCCGGCCTTCTTGGCGCGGTCGAGTTCGAACGGCGAAGGCCCAACGCGCGGCGGCGGGGGCGGTGGCGCAGGCGGAGCCGGCTTCACTGCCGGCGGCGCGGACCGCGCAGGCTGAACGCCCTTTGAATCGCCTGCCGCTCCCAACTGCGCCAGCGCTTCTTCGATGGGCAGTAGCCGGCTGGCTTGCACCAACCGCACCAGGCCGATTTCCAGATGGAAGCGCGGCTGCAGCGAAACTTGCAAATCCTTGAACAGATCGAGCGTGAGTTGCAGGTAGCGCGTGACGTCCTCTTCGGAAAACTTGGACGCGATCTCGACCAGCCGTGCGCGCTGCGCTGCCGATGCCGCGATCAGCCGGGTCTCGGCGCCCGCGATCCGCGCCACCAGCAGGTTGCGGAAGTAGCGCGCCAGTTCACGCGCGAAGTGCTGGAGGTTTTGCCCGTTACGCTCGAGTTCGTCCACCACTTCGAGCATGCGGCGCGAATCGCCCGCCTCGAGCGCCTGCGTGATCTTCTCCAGCGATTCGAGTGAGAACGCGCCTAGCAGCGCCCGCACTTCGGCGACATCCAGCTTGGCGCCGCAGCACGCGATCGCCTGGTCGAGCGCCGAAAGCGAATCGCGCACGCTGCCCTCGCCCGCCTGCGCCAGCACGGCCAACGCTTCGGAGTCCGCTTCGATGCCTTCCTGGCCGCAGATCCACGCCATGCGCGCCATCAGGTCCTCGAAATCCACCGAGCGAAAACTGAAGTGCTGGCAGCGCGACGCGATGGTGGCCGGAATCTTGTGCGCCTCCGTGGTGCAGAGCACGAAGACCACCCAAGGCGGCGGTTCCTCGATGGTTTTCAAAAGCGCGTTGAACGCCTCGCTGGTGATCTGGTGGGCTTCGTCGACGATGAAGACTTTGTAGCGGTCGCGCACCGGCTGGTAGCGCACATTCTCGCGCAGTTCGCGCATTTCATTGATGCCGCGATTGGAGGCGGCGTCGATTTCGATGACGTCCGGCGTGCCGCCCGCGGTGATCTCGAGGCAGCTCGCGCACACGCCGCACGGCGTGGAAGTGGGACCCTGGATGCAGTTCAGGCAGCGCGCCAGGATGCGTGCGATGGTAGTTTTTCCGGTCCCGCGCTGGCCCGAAAAAATGTATCCGTGGGCGATGCGCTTCTGCGCGATGGCGTTCTCGAGTGTGGTCTTGACGTGCTCCTGGTTGACCACGTCGTGAAAGGTTTGCGGCCGGTATTTACGGGCGATGACCTGGTACATGGGGCGGGCGATCCGACTGGATACGGACGATCTGCCAGGCCCCGGGTAATCCGCGGCACACGAACCGCACCACTACCGTTGCTTCCTTCCGGACCTGGCGGGGTTTGCAGCCGTCCGTTGCACGGAGCCCGAGACCTGACAAGTATTTATCCTAGCATGGCGGACTAAGCGGCTCACTTCGGAAAGCCGACCCGCTTCATCAGCTCGAGGTATCGCGGATCGGTCCGCATGGGGTCGATCCACGGCTCGGCGCGGAGCCACATCATGCAGTCGCACTGCTCCGCCACGCCTCGGCGCATCCATTCGAACGCCTTGTCGGTTTCGCCCAACGACAGGTGAAGCTCGGCGACCTCATACGCGCAGATGTAGCGCGTCTTCGAGGCGTTGTCCAAGGCGGCTGCCAGTTTGAGGGCCTCGGCCCGGTTGCCTGCAGCGGCGTGGGCCATGCCGAGGAAATGCATGACGGTAGGAATGGGATCGAGCTCGTACGCCTTCTGCAGCATCGGCAGCCCGGCCTTCGGATCGCCCTTCATCACGTAGGCCATCCCCACTGTGACGTAGGCGGCGGAGAAGTCCGGGTGCGCGGCGATGTACCGGCGGCCCTCCTCGATCGCGATATCGTACTGGCGCGCGTTGACGTAGTTGCCCATAACGTCGAAGCCGATCATCAGCGAGAGGGGATCCAACTGGCGCGCGATCAGGCCCTGTTCGATGGCCTCCTTGTGCCGTTCCAGCGCGGACAGGTAATTGCCGTACATGTCGTGGGCGTCGGCGCTGCTGGGATTCAATTCGAGCGCCCGCTTCAACTCCTTCTCGGCGCCCTCCCAGTTCCAGTCGAAGCGCAGCAGCACGTCGGCGAGCTCGGTGTGGGCTTCCGAGAGCTTTTCATCCAGCTCGATTGCCTTCATCGCCGCGGCACGCGCTTTCGGCATGACCTCTTTGGGGGCGCGGTAGGAAGGCGTCATATTAGCCCAGGCTTTGGCCAGACCGGCGTGGGCGGCAGCATACCCCGGATCTTTGGCGAGAGCCTGGTCGAAGTAGCCGATGGCCTGGAGGATCTTCGGTTCCGAGGGCTGGCCAACCACCAGCGCCCGGCCCTTCAGATACAACTGGAAGACCTCCGGGTCGATCTGTTTGCGAGTTGCCAGAGTCTGTTGCTCCGCGGGCGTCACGGCGATTTTGACCCCGTCTGCGATCGCCCGGGCGACATCCGCCTCCAGGTTGAGCACATCGCTGACATCGCGGTCGTAGGAATCGGACCAGAGGAGGCGCTCGGTCTTCGCATCTATCAGGCGGGCGGTGATGCGCACGCGATTGCCGGCGCGCTGCACCGTGCCCTCAATGACGGCATCGACACCTAGCTCTTTGGCGATCGCGGGAAGCGTCTTGTGGCCGCCCTTGTACTGCATGATGGAGGTGCGTGAGGTCACGCGCCAGGCGCTGATCTTGGAAATGGTTCCGATGAGCTCCTCGGTCATGCCGTCGCTGAAGTACTCTTCGCCGCCGCCGGGCGACATGTTGGCGAGCGGCAGCACCGCGATGGAGCCGACGCGACCGGTCACGGCAGTACGGCGCGGAAGCACGCCCGTCAACCAGAGGATTGCCGCCAGCACGATGGCCGCCGCGATGGACGCGGTCCACAATGGCAGCGAACGCCGCGCGGGAGAGGGTGCAGCGGCAGCGGCGCCGCCGGTCGAATCGCGCTGGAGGCGCTTCAGGCCGGCGCCCATCTCGAGGGCGCTCTGATAGCGCAGGGCACGATCCCGTTCGAGCGCCTTGCAGATGATCCGCTCCATCTCGGCTGGGGTGCCGGGCGCCAGGGTAGACGGCGGCGGGGGCGACTGGTGCAGAATGGCGTCGAAGATGCTGGCCACGCTCTCGCCGGGGAACGCCCGAACGCCCGTGACCATCTCGTAGAGAACGGCGCCGAACGAAAACAGATCGCTGCGGGCATCGAGCGCTTCAGCGCGCGCCTGCTCCGGCGACATGTAGGCGATGGTGCCGACCGCCGTCCCGGGCTCCGTCAGGGCGGTTCGGGTCAGGTCCGTGGCTTCGCTGGCAGGCGCGTACATCGCCAGTCCGAAATCCAGCAGCTTGACGCGCCCGTCGGATGTAACAAAAATGTTGGCCGGTTTGATGTCCCGGTGCACGATGCCCTTGGCATGCGCCGCCGCGAGTCCCTCAGCGATTTGGACGGCGAACTGGATGGCCTCGGCCGGCGGCAATGGGCGGCCGTGGATACGCCGGTTGAGCGGCTCGCCTTCGAGCAGCTCGGTGGCAAGGTAGGGGATGCCGTCGGCTTCTCCGATGTCGTGGATGGTGCAGATGTGGGGATGGTTGAGCGCCGCAATGGCGCGCGCCTCCCGCTGAAAGCGATCGGAGAAACTGGTGGACGAGGTCTTGATGGCGACCGTGCGATCGAGCCGTGTGTCGCGCGCTTTATAAACGCGCCCCATACCGCCGGCGCCGATTTCGCCGACGATCACGTACGGGCCCAGGCGCACGCCGGGCTGGAGGGCGGCATCATCCATTGGTCATGGCTGAATTATACATGGCGCCGCGGGCCAACCTTACGCCGGGGGGGACCGCGCCGCCACGAAGCCTGCCGCTAGCCCCGCACACGCCGCAGGGCCGAATAGTCGCGCCAATCCCCAGCTTTGGACGGTGACGCGCTTTCGCTCTCGGGCCAGGGAACTGGTGGTTACGGCCGTCGCAGCCAGTTGAGGAACACGGGCAGCGAGTGCAACTGGTCCACGTGGTCGGGCGCCGAGTTGCCTGCGTAACCGATGAGCAGAAATTTCCCGGCGCGAATTTCACTGAGTTGCTGCAGACCAGTGGGACCCCACTTTAATGCGGGCCGCCCGGCGAGCCCGAGCTGTGCAGCCAGGTAGTCGGCCGTCTCGGTGGTACTGGCGAAGGTGCCGGGGAAGATCTCCGAGTGCGTGACGATGGCCCGCTTGCGGCCCGCGACCGCGTCGCGCGCCAACTGCACCCAGATATCGAGACTGCCCGCCGATAGCTTGGATTCGAGGGGGCCGGGGCGGCCTTCGGCGTAGTCCGTGTGGATGCCGTCGATGCAGAGCACGGCGTCCACCCGCGCATAGGATTGCGGATCTTTCAGGATCTGACGCAGCGCGCCGCAACCGGCGCTCCATCCGCCCAGCATGACGCGGCCGAAGCGGACGCCGGCCTTGGATTCGGCCTCCGCCAATAGCGCGGGAAAGCGCTTCGGATCTTCAAACGCGCGCGCATAAACACCGGAGCCGGAGCCAAGCTGCGCACTCACCACGGCCACCTTGTCGCGCGCCGCGGCGGCTTCGGGCAGCCACGTGCCGCCATGGAAGAAGAACAGTACGCCGCTGGCCGCCTTCATCCCCGCGGGCAAAAACAGCGTCCCGGTTTCGAGCTTCTCGCGACGGCCGGGCGGAGTCTCCTCTTTCAGACGCGGATGCGCCCGCGTATGCTCCACCATCGGGGAGGGGTTCTGCGGCTGTTGCGCCAGCGCGGTCCAGAGCACACTGCTCAGCAGCAGGCTCATGGTATGGAGACTGGTGCGCAAACGCTAACGCTTGGATGGCGCCACAGGCTGCCGCAAATGGCTGTGGTGCCGGCCGTACAGGAAATAGATCGCGAGGCCGATCGCCAGCCATGCGCCCAGGCGAAGCCAGGTCATCATGTCGAGAAACGCCATCATGCCGAAGCAGGTCAGCACGCCGAGAATCGGTACCAACGGCACCCAGGGAGTCCGGTAAGGCCGTGGCGCGCTCGGATTCGTCCGCCGCATGACGAGGATGCCGATACACACAATCACGAATGCCAGCAGGGTTCCGATGCTGGTGAAGTGGCTGAGGTTCGAAATCGGCACAAAGCCGGCCAGGCCCGCGGAGAAAAGCATGACGATCAGGTTGGACCGGGACGGCGTGTGGAACTTCGGATGGATGTACGAGAATACCGAGGGCAGCAGCCCGTCGCGCGACATGGAGTAGAACACGCGCGACTGGCCCAGCAGCATCACCAGAATCACGGAACTGTATCCCGCGATGATCCCAATATAGATCACCGTTTGTAGCGTCGCCGAGGGGAACAGAGAGATCACCGTGCCCACTGGGGCGGCGTCGCCTTTGAACGTGGTATACGGCACCATGCCGGTCAGGACGCGTGCGAACAGGATATACAGGACCGTGCACACCATCAGCGATCCGATGATTCCGATCGGCATGTCGCGCTGCGGCTTTTTGGCCTCCTGTGCGGCCGTCGAAACCGCGTCGAACCCGATGTAGGCGAAGAAGATCACACCCGCTCCGCGCATGATGCCGCTCCAGCCGAATTCGCCCATGACGCCCGTGTTGGGCGGAATGAACGGCACGTAATTCTCCGGTTTGATGTACGAGTAGCCCACGCAGATGACCACGATGACGATGGCCACCTTGACCACCACGATGACCGCGTTCACCCGCGCCGATTCCGAGATCCCGATGATCAGCAGGCACGAGATGGCGACGATAATGAATACGGCGGGAAGATTGATGAGGCCGGGCTGCGGGTCCCAAGGGCAGTGGGTCAAATCGCTCGGCAGTTCGATGGCGAAGCGGTGCAACAGCTTCGTCACGTAACTGGACCAGCTCACCGATACGGTGGCGGCCCCGATGGCATACTCGATCACCAGGTCCCACCCGATGATCCATGCCAGCAGCTCGCCCATCGTCGCGTAAGCGTAGGTATAGGCGCTGCCCGCGATCGGAATCATGGTGGAGAATTCGCTGTAACACATCCCGGCGAACGCACAGCCGATGGCTGCGACCACGAAGGAAAGCACCACCGCCGGGCCGGCATGTTCGGCGGCGGCGATTCCCGTCAGCGAGAACAGCCCGGCGCCGATGATGGCTCCGATGCCGAGCGCCACCAGGTTGAACGGTCCCAGCGTCCTCACCAGTTGGTGTTTACCGCTTTCCGATTCCTTCAGAATGCGGTCAAGGGACTTGGTTGCGAAGAGGCTCATATCGTTTCCCAAAACAAGACTATTTCCCGGTCCGGCCGCGGGCCGTTTCCAACGCGAGACGGCTGTGATGCCTGCCGTAGCTGAAGTACACCACCAAGCCAATTAATAGCCAGACGATCAGGCGCGCCCAGTTGAGCCACCCCAGCTTGTACATCATGTAGCCGTTGAAGAGGACGCCCAAAATCGGCACCACCGGCACCCACGGGGTGCGAAATGGCCGCGCCTGTCCGGGGTTCGTCCGCCGCAGAATCATGATCGCGACACACACGATCACGAACGCCAGCAGCGTCCCGATATTCACCATTTTCCCGATATCGTCGATCGGCGTTACGCTGCCCACGATGGCCGCCAGCGTCCCCACGAGGATAGTGTTTTTCCAGGGCGTCCTGAATTTGGGGTGGATCTCGGCGAAGAATTTCTTGGGCAGCAGACCGTCATTGGCCATCGAATAGAGCACGCGCGTCTGGCCCAGCAGCATGACGAGCATGACGCTCGTAAGGCCGCACAGCGCGCCGATCGTAATCACGTGCGACGCCGTAGTGAGTCCGCGGTCCATAAACGCGCGCGCGATCGGCGCTTCGATATTGATGTCCCGCCACGGCACCATTCCGGTGAGCACTCCGGCCACGAGAATGTAGAGGGCCGTACATAGCAGCAGAGATATGATGATGCCGATCGGCAAATCCCTCTGCGGGTTCTTGGCCTCCTGCGCGGTAGTCGATACCGCGTCGAATCCGATATACGCAAAGAAGATGTACGCCGCGCCCGCGCCTATGCCGGAAAATCCGTAGGGAGCGAACGAGCTCCAGTCGTGTCCCCAGTTGGCCGAATTCACATACCGGATTCCCATGGCAATCACGAACAGCACCACCGATAGCTTGATCACCACGATGGTGGCGTTGAAGCGCGCGCTCTCTTTGATGCCGATCACCAGGATCGCGGTGATCACCAGGGCGATGATGAATGCCGGCAGGTTGAAGCCGATTTCAACACCGAAGATGGTAGGCGCGCTCAGTAACTCCCTGGCTTGGTGCACGAGTTCTGGTGTGGGCGTTGCCAGCACCTCAGTGAGCCGGGTGAGAAACCCCTGCGTGCCGGGCACAAGGCTCGGGTCAGCGGCGTGCACCATCTGCCGCGCCACGTCATTCTCCGCCATCTTGAGAGCGGTCCAGTGGTCGTATGCCAGCCAGCGGGGCATCTCAATGTTGAATATCTTCAGCAGTTCGATGAAGTGGTTCGACCAGCCAGACGAAACGGTGCTCGCGCCCATCGCGTACTCGAGCGTCAGATCCCAACCGATAATCCACGCGAGGAGTTCTCCCAACGTCGCGTAGGCGTACGTGTAAGCACTGCCCGCGAGCGGGATCATGGCGGCGAATTCGGCGTAGCAGAGACCGGCGAAAGCGCAGCCCAGACCGGACAACACAAACGACAGCATCAACCCCGGCCCGGCGTAGTGCGCACCCAGTCCCGACAGGACAAAAATGCCGGCGCCGATGATGGCGCCCACTCCGAGCGCCGTAAGTTGAAACGGTCCCAGCGTCCGCTTCAAGCTGTGCGCGCCCGACTCCTGCGCCTCCTTCATCAGTAAGTCCAGCGATTTTGTCGCAAATAGACTCATGCGTTGCCCCCATTTCTCCGGCAGATGAATTAGAACGAAAAGATAGCACACTCGCACCGGTCGCTGTGGCCATCGTCAGATAAAGTTGCACTCGCGGAGTGCCTATCGATACGTCTACGCGGAGGCTTGCACGAGCCGCTGCCATTCTTCCATCCGCTCCCGGAGCGCCCTGGCGGTGGCGTTGGCGGGCAGCAGACCGCCGATGACCGCCAGCGAGTCGGCGCCCGCGCGCAGCACCTCGACTGCATTCTCCTGGGTGATGCCGCCGATGGCCACCAGCGGCTTCTCGACTAGCGTGCGGCATCGGCGGACCTCCTCGACGCCGACCACGGGATCGGGGTTCCGCTTGGATGCAGTCGCGAAGATCGGCCCCAGCGCCACGTAGTCCACCGGCTCGCCTCCTGCGGCGCAGAGCTGGGCGGAGTTGTGGCTGGAGAAACCGATCGGCGCGTCTGAGCCCATGAGACGGCGGGCGTCGCGCGGCGGCAGATCGTCCTGTCCGACGTGCAGGCCGGCCTCGAGCAGCATGGCGAAATCGGCACGATCGTCGATCACGAACGTGGCTCCGGCTTCGCGGCAGAGGCGTGCGATCCGGCGCGCCGTTTCGAAAATATCTCGGCTCCAGTGGCCTTTGTGGCGAAGCTGCAGAATCCCCGCACCGCCTTCGAGAAAAGCCGCGGCTGCAACTTCGGGCGCGATGCCGCGCTGCTCCAGCGATTCGGAATCGAGGATGGGGTAGACGCGCGGCAGCTTCATGCCGAAATGACTTCCATGGGGCTGGGCATGCCGCGGCGGCTGAACCGGATGATGCCGTCCGGGCCGATGCGGTAGACCGTGCGCTTCACGATCAGTCCGTTGGTGTGATACAGCGCGCACACTTTCTGCCCTTTATCGATGAGCAGCGGGAACGGGAAATGAAACTTCTGGCGGAATTTTCCGTGGCTGGCGGTTCCCTGCGGGTTCACGCCGAACACCTCGACGCCGCGTGCGGCCACCTCGCCCCAGTTGTCGCGAAACTGGCAGAGCTGTTTGGTGCAGCCAGGTGTGTCGTCGCCCGGATAGAACACCAGCACCACTTGCTTACCGCGAAATTTGGAGAGCGTTACGATCTGTCCGGAATCGTCCGGCAGCGAGAAATCGGGCGCCGCGACGCCAATCGGAAGCGGGTCGGAAAAGAGCCAGGAGAACATCATTGCACCTTAATCGGAACTTGGTTGCTGTGCGCCAGATTGATCGACATCAGCAACGTCTGGATGCCGGGCACGAGCCCCGCGGGAACCTGCACGTCGACCTGGTAGAGCCCGACGTATCCCGGCGCGAGTCCGCTGAAGATGGGGGTGACCGGAGTGGAGCCGATGAAAACCACAGGCGCTACGGTGGTCCGCTGCAGTCCGGCCACGTCGCGCGTGGAGCCGAGGCCGGTACAGTAAATCTCGAGATAGTCTCCGGCCCGGACCGGAACCAGATCGGCGCGGTCGATGGTGCCGGCGCGCACCACCGCTCCCGGGAAGATGCCGGGGGCGAGCGCGATCACATTCACCGCGGCCGTCGCCGGCGTACCGGATGGCGTCATCACGGTGAGCGTCGCAGATCCGAGCGGCGTGTCCTGCGGCACGTAGAAGTTGATTTGGGTGTCGCTCACGAAGAGCAAGGGCAGCGACGTGGTGTTGAGCAGCACGCGCGCGCCGGCCAGTCCGGTGGTGGGCCACGGCAACGATGCCGTGGCGGACTGGCCTCCCGCGAGATTCACGCCCGACACTGTCTGGATCGAGCCCGCCGCCAGTCCCTCGGCGAATGTCGCCGCATTGACCACGGCGCCGGCGACGGGCAGCGTGCTGCCGGCGTTCAACGTAAGGTTCACGCCGGGGACGGAGTCGGCCGAAATCAGCAACTGTGCCGTCCTGCCGCCGCCGGGCGTCCAGCGGAAACTGACTTGCCCGTTAGCATCAGTGGCGGAGAACGGCGGATTCACGATCCCACCCGTCGATGCGGTGGCGACGATGCGCGCGCCGCGATAGGGCAGGTTGTTGGCGTCGGTCAGCCGCACCACGATGGGGTCCGGCAGTTCGGCGGAGCCCGCCGCAACCTGATGGTCTCCCGAAATTGGCACCAGTTTCAGCAGCGATTTGCCTGCCACCTGCAGCCGCGCGTAGGCGGTCTCATAACTCGGGTCGATGGAAGCCTGCATCTCCTCGACGCCTTCCTGGATGCCCAGATAAGTAAACGTGGCGCTGGTTTCGCCGGCGGGAATCTTGACGGAGTCCGGGAATTTCGCGAAACCGTTCGGCGTCTGAAACTTCACCGTGAGGTCCACTCCCAGCGGGCTTTGCACGGCGACGGTCGCGGTGCTGGTGGTGTTCAACGCCACTCCGGCGTTGGGGTAGAGCGAGAGCTTCAGGCCCTTGCGGAGTGTGGTATCCGCGAACGCGCTGTTCGACGCGGCGTTGGTGAAAAACGGTTCGAACTGTTGGCGGTAAGCATCCACCTGGGCCAGGTCGTCGGCTGAGGGCTGCGTCCCCTGCGCCACCACCATGATGAAGCCGAAGCGGAACCGCCGCTGCGCCACCGTGTAGTCCGGCGTGCGCCGGCCCGACGCCTGAATCACATCGTCTACGCTGACGTTTCGACGCGTTCCGTCGAACGCGTAGTTGCGCTGCGGATGCATGGTGGGAAGGTACGACGGCACGCCGGCCACGTAGAAGGTCGGGTCTACATTCTTCGCCGGGGCGAAGCCCATCAGGTACTGGTCGAGGGGTGAATAGTGCTGGACGGTGTCGGTCGTCAGGAACTGCGGAGATGCCGTCGAGCCGCGATCCACAATCTTCTCGCCTTCGAGGAACGAGGCTTCGGAATCGAACACGAAGCTCCAATGCACGTTGCCGTAACCCAACATCGGATGTACCGAAGGGTCGTTGGGGTCGGTCACACTGGTGAATACGAGAAACAGGTGGCCGGTTTCGTGGCCGAGAATACTGAGAGGTGTGTCGCCCTGGGGCGCCCGCGCCGGCACGAGAGCATTGGGATCCTTGGGGTACTGATTCAACGGTCCGCCATCGATCACCGCTTGCAGGCGCGAGGCGGAGCCATACTCCAGTCCGACATCGCGCGGCTCCAATCCGTACCCGGCGCCGGTGCTGCGGACGATGTTGGTAAGCGCGATTACGCCGTTGCCGGGGGCGTTGATTCGCATGTTGTTAAAGACGATCAGGTAGTCGTACGCATCGTCGTGCGTCTGATAGAACTTTTGCGCCGCGGTAACGGAATCGACCACCAGCGAATCGCCGAAGCGCTCCGCGACGGCGGCCGTGTAATTCCCGCTCGGGTCATTGCGGAACGAAACGAGCGTGGTGGAACCTTTCGCGGCTCCAGGCGAGATCCCCACGACGGCGTTGCCGGCGCTGATCCCGGAATAGCTGAACTCGATGCGGCCATCGTTGTACAGCCGTACCTGAAACGTCTGCGGCTTGCCGATGCCGGCGGACGCATATTCCGGGACCGCTGCCCAGCTCACGACGGCGTGCGTGGAATCGGCGAGCAGACGGACACCGCCGGCGGTTTGCGCGGGATCGAGGTCGTCGAAGAGCGGAAAGATCCGCGGCGGACCGGCAGTGGCGCGGCCGAGCGACCGGTCGGTGCTGGCGTTGTCTCCCGACGTGAACGTCAGGTTGCCATCGGAGTTGACGAACACCTGACTGTACGTGGCGCCGAAAAACGGAAAAGCAAACGGCAGCGGCATGAGACGCGAATCGTCGTCGTCGAGCGCAGCAAGCGGCGTGCCGGCAGTGGCAGCGGCGGAATCATAGCCGCCACTGGTAACGGAATAGGCGTAGCGGGCGCCATTGGGCGTGAAGCGCAGCGTGTAGCCATCCAGGTTGAACTGGTTCACGCGCGCGACTACGCCATCGGTATCCTCGATGACGGCGATGTTGCCGATGTCGCGGCTGAGCGAAGGTGCAGTTCGCGCCTGAAGTCCGCGTGCCGCCCGTGCGCGCACCGCCTGGCGGTGAACGAATAGGGTCTCATTGGCGGTTTCCGTCGTGGTCCCGCAAAACGAGCCCCCGTGGCGCGCCACGCCTTGCGCGAGCACCGAGAGAAAGATGACCGAGAGCGCCCCAGACCGCCGCATGAAGGATATTTCGTTCCATTGTCCCATGAAGCCTGTGCGATAAAATCCAGCATGGCCTTTTGTACGAATTGTGGTTCCGGCATTGCCGAGGGCATGCGTTCTTGTAGTGGATGCGGGACGCCGATGGGGGGCGCGGCTGCGGCGGCGCAACCGGCGGTGGACCCGCTCGATTACACCATTCAGGGCGACAACCTCCAGGTCGCGCGGGTTCGCCTCAAGCCGGGGCAGGAGGTTTACGCCGAGGCCGGCAAGATGGTCTACAAGACCCCCAACGTGGATTGGGACACGCGCATGAGCGGCGCCACGCTGGGCGAGAAGCTAATGGGCGCACTGCGCCGAACCGTCACCGGCGAGTCGCTTTTTCTGACGTACTTCCGAGCCAATGGCGCCGGCGAGGTCGGCTTCGCGGGCAACTATCCCGGCCGCATTCAAGTATTCGACCTGCCGGCGGGACGCTCGATCCTGGCGCAGCGCGATGCGTTCCTATTCGCGCAGCCGACAGTGCAATTCAATATCGCGCTGGTGAAGAAACTCGGCGCGGGCTTCTTTGGCGGGGAAGGATTCATCCTCGAAAAGTTCACCGGACCGGGCGCCGTCTTCATCCACGCGGGCGGCGATTTCGTGCAGTTCGATCTGGCGCCGGGACAAGTGATACAGGTCGACACGGGCTGCATCGTGACCTTCGACGAGACGGTGGACTACGACATCCAAATGGTGGGCGGCATCAAGACGGCGCTCTTCGGCGGCGAGGGATTATTCCTCGCGACGCTTACCGGACCAGGCCACGTGGTGATCCAGAGCATGACGCTGCAGAAGCTCCGCCGCGAACTGGCGCCGTTCCGGCACGGCGGCGACGAGCACCACGGCCTCGACGTGCTGGGCGGCATTTTGGGGTCGGACGATTAATCGACAGCAGCGGCTGGGACACATCGTTGTTTTATTCGAATGGCTCCATCCAGGTGCTGGACGCCGTTCCCGAACCGGCCAGCGGCTTACTGTTCGGCGCTGGTCTCGGCGCTCTGTTCCTGTGGCGGCGAGCGCGGTGTTTGCGGGACTCCCGCAAACTTTTACTGATTCCACGACGCTAAAGGGCGTTTTCTTGCGGGAGTCCCGCAAAAATCACTTCGCCCGGAACGTCAACGTCGACTTCGCATCCACCTTGCCGAACTGCATCGGGAAGCTGCGGGCTTCATAGTAGGCAGGCCATTGGTCGCGATAATGGCTGGATAAAATCTGCCCCGATTGCCCGATCGTAATGTTAAGCAGCGATTTTTCCCAATCGCCCAGGTCCGCGTTCAGCCGCATTGAAGGGCCCAGGCGCTGCGTGGTCTGCTTCACCGTCGTGCTCGATCCGCTCATCGCCACCGGACCGACATCGAAATATCTCCCGACCAGCGGGATCTGATGAATCACCGGATGGTTAATCGAGATCCGCAGATACGTGCCGTATTTCCAGTGTTGGATATCGCGGCCTTGCATGCGGGTCCCTTCCTCCACACCATCGGCCAGCGCGCGGAGAAGAATCTCGTCGTAGCTCTGGAACCAGCCGGCGGGACGCTCGCGTAGCAGGCGCTCGATCACCGCCGGCGCCATCGGGAACTCATAAACAGCTCCCTTTCCGGGAGCGGCGCGTTCCGCGATCGTGCTGCGCACGTGCTGATAGATCAAGGTGATGATGAACGGCGCCGCCAGATCCTTGTCCATCTGGCCGTTCCAGTCGCGCAGAAAACCGACTGCGCTTTCGAGCCCCGGATTGTGACCGTGCCGATTGGCATACGCCGTGACGACCTGGCCGGCCAGGAATTTGCTGAAGCCGGAGTATACGTCCTTCTGTACGGTGAGCTGATCCTCCGCGCGCCAGCCGTTGCGCGCATTCAGCAAAGCGCGGACTTGGATGGCGCGGTACGGCGCTGCGAAATTGCCGTTAACCGGGTGGGGAAAGCCCGGCGGAAACGTGTCCTGATTGGAACTCGCCACGATGCCGCTCGCCGGATTGAAAGTCGACGGGAGTTCCTCGAATGGGATGAAGCCGTCCCAGTCGTAGTCGCCTGACGAGCCATCGACCGGCAAATCGCCGCGGTACCCAACGCGCTTCGGAAGCCGGCCGGCGGCGTGATAAGCGATATTGCCATCCACGTCGGCGTACACGAAATTGCTGCCTGGTCCCGGCCAGCGCGAGATCGCGGTGGTGAATTGCTGCCAGTTGGCGGCGCGATCAATCTCCAGCACGGGGTACTGGATGGCGCCGGGTTCGGCGGCGGCCCAGCGCAGCGCCATCCGGGAGTTGCCTTCGGAAACGAACAGCGGCCCGTGGCGCGTCACCCACACCAGCATTTCCACCGGCGCCTGCCCCTTAACCCGGATGATCTCGCGTTCCACGTGCGCCTGCTCGACCTGTCCTTTATATAGATAGCGGCCCGTGCGGTCGTCGAACTTCTCGATGTACAGATCCTGCACGTCGAACTGAAGGTTGGCGAGGCCCCACGCGATCCGCTGGTTGTGCCCCGCGATCACGCCAGGCGTGCCGGGGAGAGTCACGCCCGAGACGTCCAATCCGGGCGCCTCGAGGTGCGCCATGTACCAGATGCCGGGCAGCGAGTACTCGAGATGCATGTCGTTCGAGAGCAGTGGCTTTCCCGATGCGGTGCGGCTGCCTGCGATCGCCCAGGCATTCGAGCCGGGTGCGGGATCGTAGCCGGAGCGTATCGGAAAGAGAAATTCCACCTTGTCGTGCTCGCCCTCCGCCAGCATGTCGCGCTTAATGATTTCGTCGCGCCACGAGGTGGTGAGGTTGCGGAACATGTGGAGGCAGAGCAGGACGCAATCCAGCACGCTCCACGGCCGCGGCTCATATTTGAGCAGCGAAAACTCGAGCGGCAGGTTGCGGAGGCGCGTCGAGATGAACCAGTTCACGCCGCGCGAATAAGCTGCGAAAGCCGCGCGATCCGCGGGCGGCAGCCGCTGGTACGCGTCTTCGGCGATCCGGCTCAAACGCAGCCGGCGCGATTCCTTGTCCGAATCGAGACCAACCGGGCCGAGAATCTCGGCCAGCGTTCCGGCGGAATAACGGCGTAGTGCGTCCATCTGCCACAGGCGGTCCTGCGCGGTTACGTATCCCTGGATGAACAGCGCGTCATCGACGCTGCTCGCCTGGATGTGCGGAACACCCAATGTGTCGAACGATACGGAAGCCGGACCGTTAAGCGGTGCATCAATCGTCCCCGACCGCTGGGGCAACGGCCTCCAGACGTACCAATAAACGATACCCAGTGCGGCGACGGCGACGACGGCGATCGCAATATTTACAATCTTTAAGACCCGAGCGAGAGAGGTGGAGGTCATCGAAAGTGTTAATCCTCATGATAGCGGTACGCCGGTTTCCGGGGACCCCCAAGGGAATTCCTCCGTTAACCGGGCCGGTAAAGCGGCAGGTAAATTGTTCGAAACTGGAACGGGCCCCGAAAATGGGCGCTTGGCATGCGGGAAATTCTTGATATAGAATCGGGAGAATCAAATGCGGGCGCCCTCCGGGGGTATTTGGAGAGCGCCCACCTACGTAACGGAGTTAGTTGGTTACCTTCTTAGACGTTGCTCGCGCGCAGATGTTAGATCATCTCCGCTAGAATTATTTCTGACGCAGTGACGTACTTTCCCATCCGCCTTCTGCTTGTCGGCCTGCTCATCGCTGTCAACGCCTTCTTCGCTGGTGCTGAAGTGGCGCTGCTCTCGGTGCGCCATTCGCGCCTGCGACAAATGGCGGAGGAGGGACACGTGGGAGCGCAGGCAGCTCTTAACCTTCTTTCGAATCCGGGGCGGCTACTCTCGGTGACGCAAGTGGGTGTCACGCTGGCGAGCCTCGGCCTGGGCTGGGCGGGCGAAGACACGCTCTATCAAATACTGATCGCCGCCTTTCATCCCATTACGACGCCGGGTACGGAAAAGTTCCTGCATGGCCTGTGCCTTCTACTTTCGTTTCTGCTGATCAGCTATTTCCATGTAGTGATCGGCGAAGTGGTGCCCAAGAATCTGGCGATTGCCAAGGCCGATCGGCTGGCGGCGCTAGTGGCGCCGGCGTTGCTGGTCTTCTACCGCGTCTCGATCCCGTTCGCGATCGTGGTCGAGCGATCGGCCGGAGCGCTGACCAAGGCGTTTACCAAAGGTGCGGCCCACGGCGGCGGCCATTCGGCGGAAGAGTTGAAGCTGATCGTGAGTTCCAGCCGCGGGCTGGGATATCTGCCGGAAGAACAGGAGGACATGATTCACCGCGTCCTCGATCTGGGCAATATTTCGGTTCGCGAAATCATGGTGCCGCGCAACGACATCGTCTCCATCCCTTCTGATGCCACGCTCGACCAAGTGCTGCACACGATGCTCGAGGAGGGCCACTCGCGGCTGCCGGTCTACGAGGGCAGCCCTGAAAAGATCATCGGCATCCTGCATTATAAGGACCTGCTTCCGGTCTGGGAGGAGCGGCGGCGCGCCATCCGCTCGGGACGCCCGAGCCGCTCCTTCCGCGTCGCGCGGCTGCTGCGCCCCCACATTGTGGTGCCCGAAACCAAGCCGCTCTCGCAGATGCTGGACGAATTCCGCCAGGGTAAATCGCACATGGCAATGGTGGTGGATGAGTTCGGCACCATCGCCGGAATGCTGACGGTGGAGGACGTGCTCGAACAGGTGGTGGGCCGCATCGAAGACGAGCACGACGAGAAGGTCGAGCGCCCCATGGCGGAAACCGACGACGTGGAATTGGACGGAACCACACGGATCCGCGAATTGGAAAGCGAGTTCGGCATCGAGCTCCCGGCGGAAGGCGGCTTCGAGACCCTGGCCGGATTCCTGTTGTACCGGCTGGGCGAGATACCGCACGCCGGCGAATCCATCGAGTTCGGCGGCCGCCGGTACACGGTGATCGAGATGGAACGCAACCGCATCGCGAAGGTACGAATCGAAAAGCTCCCCGAGCAGCCCGTCCCGGCCGCGGGTTAGAATTGGCACTGTCATGCTCGGCTTCGATCGTCGCGCAGCGCGCTGTACGTGGACCGCGGCACTGGTCGTGCTGCTCCTCTATCTCGTCTACCTGGTCCGCTCGACGCTCTTCATTTTCGTCCTGGCGCTGCTGTTCGGCTACATGCTTTCGCCGCTGGTCAACCTCTTCGATCGGTTTCTGCCGGTCAGCCGCACACGCACGCGCACCCCGGCGCTGGCGCTGGCGTACGTGATCTTCGTCGGCATCGTGGTGCTGCTGACAGTGAAGATCGGATCGCAGGTAGTGGATCAGGCCAACGCGCTCAGCAAGAAATTTCCGGAAATGATCGCGAGCTGGGAGAAGCCCATCCCCGAGGCTTCCGCCACCGTCAATTCCATCAAGCAGCAGATTATCGACAAGGTGCGCGCGCAGGTGCTGTCGCGATCCGGCGATGTGCTCTCCGCGCTGCCGCAGGCCGGCCTCAAGTTCATCACCGTCGCCAGCGACTTGATCTACGTGGTGATCATTCCGATCCTGGGATTCTTCTTTCTCAAGGATGGACGGCTCATGCGGCAGCACATCCTCGAGACGGTGGAGGACGGCCCCCGCCGCGCGCTGCTGGATGAAGTGCTGGCCGACCTCCACCTGCTGCTGGCACACTACATGCGCGCCCTGCTCCTGCTCTCGCTCGCCACCTTCACCTCGTACAGCATCGCGTTTTCGATCATGGGTGTGCCCTATGCGATCTTGCTCGCCGCGATCGGCGGCATGCTGGAGTTCATCCCTACGCTGGGACCGCTCTCGGCGGGAATTCTGATCCTGATTGTGGGCGGCGTGTCGGGCGCCCCGATCGCCGCCATCGTCATCTTCCTGGTGGCGTACCGCGTGGTACAGGACTACGTATTGTCGCCGTACCTGATGGGGCAGGGCGTGGAACTGCATCCACTGGCGCTGCTCTTTGGAGTGTTCGCCGGCGCCGAGGTGGCGGGCATTCCGGGCGCCTTCCTCTCCGTACCGGTGCTGGCGATGGTTCGCATTCTGTACCTTCGGATTCGCAGGGCGCGGTCCGGCGTCGAGCTCAGTCCCGGCAGCACGGTCCGGCCATGACGCGTCCGCTCTGGCTGTTGCTCGCCGTTTGGACCGCAGGCGCGCACGTAGTGAGCATGAGCTCGGGCGACCTGACGGTGGATGGCGTCCGGGCACATTACGAGCTGCGCATGCCGCTATTCGAAGTCGCGCACGTGGCTGCGCCGGAGCGGGCGCTGCTCGATCGCGTGCGATTCTCGAACGCCAGGCTGATCTCGAAGAGTTGCAGCGCCGATAGCGCGCGCGACGTCTACGTCTGCCAGGCGGATTACGAATTCTCCGCCCCGGTCGAGCAGGTGGACGTGGAGTGCACGCTGGCGGCCATCACGGTGCCGAACCACGTGCACCTGCTGCGCGCCGAAATGAGCGGGAAGCACGATCAGGCGGTCTTCGATTTATCCTTCACGCGGCAGATGCTGCGGTTCCGCCCGCCGACCGCGATCGAGACGGCAGTCACGCAATCGGCCGCCGGATTCGCGCGCGCTCTCGGCGGGCTGGTGCAGGTTCTGTTCTTGGCGGCGCTGGCGCTCGGGGCGCGCAGCCGTCGCGAGTTGGTCGCACTGACGGCGATGTTCCTGGCGGGCCAGGTGGCGAGCTTGTGGATCGTGCCGCGCACCGCATGGCAACCCACGCCCCGCTTCGTCGAAGCCGCGGCGGCGCTGACCGTGGCGTATTTCGCGGTCGAGATTCTGCTGCTGCCGAAGGCCGGCGCGCGCTGGCTGGTGGCGGGCGCGCTCGGCATATTTCACGGCCTGTACTTTCACCTGTTCGTGCAGAACACCGGCTATGCGCCCGGTTACGTGCTGCTCGGCGCTGGCGTGGCAGAGGTGCTCGCGATTGCGCTGCTTGCCGTGGTGCTCTCGTTCGTGAGCCGTGTGCGCGCGCTCCGTCCGGTGCCGGTCTTCGCAGGCGGCCTGCTGGTATTCGGCATGGTCTGGTTCATCCTGCGCTTGCGTAACTAAATGGCAAAGACTTGGGCCACAGATACACACAGATGGACATCGATAAGCTTCTTTGCGATCCGCCTATCAGAGTTTTTGCAGAATTCGCACGTAAGCATCGTACGCAGTGCGGCCGAACAACACGAAGATGACCTGCTGGATCGCGCTCTCGGGTTTTTCCAGATGCGCTGCAACTTCGCGCACCGCGATTTCAGCGGCCGCATCGAGCGGATAGCCGTAGACACCGGTGCTGATCGCGGGGAAGCTGATGGCGCCGGCGCTGCGCTCGTCGGCCAACGCGAGGCAAGTCCGGTAGCAGCCGGCGAGTAACTCCGGCTCCCCGTGGCGGCCGTCGCGGTATACAGGGCCGACCGCGTGGAAGACGAACTGTGCCGGGAGCCGTCTCGCCGTGGTCGCGACGGCGCTCCCCGTCGGACATCCGCCGGTCCGCGCGCGGATCGCGTCGAGCTCGCGCATGATTTCGGGACCGCCGGCGCGGTGGATGGCGCCATCCACACCGCCGCCTCCGGCCAGTGCGGAATTGGCTGCGTTCACGATGGCGTCCACGGGGACGCGTGTGATGTCACCCTCCTGAAGGACGATTTTCCGGCCGGTGCTGCTGGTCCACTCCATGTGTTAGTCTCGTGCCTACACTTACTATGCCACCCACCGAACTTGCCGTCTCGAACTGCCGGCAACTGGTGACGTTGGCCGGCCCGGCGCGTGCCCGCAGCGGCGCGGAGATGCGCGAATTGGCGATCGTCGAGGACGGCGCGATGCTGATTCGCGAGGGCCGCATTGTCCGGACGGGGCCGCGCGCCGATATCGAACGGGCGCTTTCGCCCGATGCCGTAGTGGTGGATGCCGGCGGCCGCATCGTGCTTCCCGGATTCGTGGATGCGCACACGCACCCGGTTTTCGCGGGCACCCGCGCCGACGAGTACGAGATGCGCGCCGAGGGCGCGACGTACGCGGAGATCGCGTCTAAGGGCGGCGGCATCCGTTCGACGGTGCGGCGCACGCGCGCGGCGAGCGAAGCGGATCTGCTGGCGGCGGCGCGCCGGTATCAGGAATGGTTTCTGCGGGCGGGGACCACCACCATCGAGGCGAAATCGGGGTACGGACTTTCGGTGGAGGCAGAGCTGAAGATCCTGCGTGTGATCCGGCAACTGGCGCACGACGGGCGGGTGCGGTACGTTCCTACTTTCCTCGGCGCGCACGAAGTTCCGGACGAATATCGCGGCCGCATCGATGCGTACGTGGACCTCGTGATTCATGAAATGCTGCCGCTGGTCGCCGCCGATCGCCTGGCCGAATACTGCGACGTATTCTGTGAGCCCAACGTCTTTCCCGTTCCACAAGCGCGCGCTGTGCTGCAGGCGGCCCGGGAGTTGGGACTCGGCATCCGCATTCATGCCGACCAGTTCGACGGCGGTCCGGCGGTGCTACTCGCGGCTGAAATGGGAGCGGCCACGGCCGACCATCTGGAGACCACCGATCAAAGTGGGTTCGATGCCCTAAGGGCCGCAAACGTGCAGCCTGTCCTGCTGCCGGCATCGGTCTATAACCTGGGATTGAAGCGCTATCCCGACGCGCGGCGGATGATGGCGACGGGCCTCCCCGTGGTACTGGCGACCGATTTCAACCCCGGATCGTCGCCCACGGCATCCATGCCGATGGTGCTCTCGTTGGCCTGCACGCAGATGAAAATGGCGCCGGCGGAAGCCATCGTGTCCGCTACTGTCAACGCTGCGTACAGTCTGCGTCGCGGCGCTGACATCGGTTCGCTGGAACCGGGCAAACTGGCCGATTTCGTCATACATGATTGCGACGATTATCGCGAGTTGCCGTATTTCTTCGGCCGGGAAACAGCGCGCGCTGTTTATGTTGGCGGAGTTTGCGTCTTTCACTGCCGTTAGCGATACATCAAAAGAATCGGTACCCACAAATGGGTAAATGAAACTTGACTCCCGGAAACTTCGTCTTTTTTAGCAGTCGGAATGGCCGGTTCAATCGTCTAATTAGTAGCAGACAAGAAAATGCCAGGAAGAGCAGGTACGGATCTCATGCAACACCGGTTGGAACTGTCGAAGTTTGCGGAGCTGCGAGCGAAAACCGATCGCCAGCTTGTCGCCTTGATCAACAAGCGGTTGGATGCGGGGCTCGGATTCGCGCTGCAACTCGTCGAGATGGATCCCCGCGACAGTTGGTCGACTTTGGAAGAGACTCGCGCACACGCGGAGAAAGCGTACGAGGAAGCGTTGTTGTGGATTCCTACCGTGAGCGGTCTCAACCACACATCGCTGGCGCGTTTGCGTCGCAGGCTGGCGGAGTTGCGCGACTTGCTGGATGACGCATCGGCTCGCAGGCCTGTGCACATGCACGCTTGTTCCTGATTCTCAGTGCGTTTCGCCCGGCATCCGTTGCTATGCTGAAGGGCAACGGATGGCCGGCAAGACCATCAGCGAGAAAATTCTTTCCGCCAGTTCGGGACGGTATGCCCGTGCGGGCGATGTCGTCGTGTGCCGTGTCGATGCCGCGCTCGGCACCGACGGCTCCGTCCCGATGGCGCTCGATTACTTCCAGGCGATGGGCGGAACGGGCGTCTTCGATGCCCGCCGCATTGTCTTCGCGCTCGATCACTATGCACCCGCCCCCAGCCGCCATACGGCGCAACTTCACCAGCGAATGCGCGAGTTCGCGGCGGAACATGGGGTCGAGCTTTGGGACGTCGGCGAAGGCATCGGCCATCAGTTAGTGGTCGAGCGCGGCCGCGCGCTGCCGGGTCAACTCGTGGTGGGCGCGGACAGCCATGCGGTGACGTACGGCGCGCTGAATGCTTTTGCGACGGGAATCGGTTCGTCGGACCTGGCGGCGATCCTGATTGGCGGGCGCATCTGGCTGCGTGTGCCGGAATCGATTCGCGTCACGCTGACTGGCAGGCTGGCCGCGGGCGTCTATCCCAAAGACATTGCGCTGGCGCTCGCCGGGCGGTTGGGCGCCGATGGCGCAACTTACCAGGCGCTCGAGTTCGCCGGGTCTGGTCTGGCGGATCTCGATCTCGAAGACCGCCTCGTGCTCAGCAACCTCACCGTGGAGATGGGTGCGAAGAACGGCATCTTCCCGGCCGACGACCGGACTCTCGAATATCTGCGCGGGCGCGCTCCCGGACCGTTCAGCGGTGTCGAGCCGGACGCCGACGCCCATTACGTACGCGAGATCGCGATCGCCGTGGATGAACTGGCGCCGCAGGTGGCGCTGCCGCACCAGGCGGACCGCTCGGTCGCGATCGCAGAAGCTGCGGGCACGGCGGTCCAGATGGTCTACCTGGGGACCTGCACCGGCGGGCGCGTTCGCGATTTTCGCCAGGCGCGCGATGTTCTGAAGGCGGGCGGCGGTCCGGCGCGCGGTGTGCAGTTGGTGGTGACGCCGGCTTCGCGCGCGGTGCTTGAAGAGTTGGCGCGCGACGGTACGCTGGCCGATTTCATCGCCATGGGCGCGGTGGTGCAGACGCCGGGCTGCGGCTCCTGCTGCGGCACGTGCGGCGCGATTCCGGGTGACGGCGTGAACGTCATCTCGACGGCCAACCGCAACTTCAAGGGCCGCATGGGCAACGGCAGCGCCACCATCTATCTGGCTTCGCCGGCGGCCTGCGCGGCGGCGGCGGTGCGCGGCGCGATCGCCGATCCGCGGGAGGTTGTGTGATCGCTGGCCGCGCGCGCGTCTTCGGCGACGACATCAACACCGACTACATCATCACTTCCCGGCGCAAGCGCGAGAGCCTCGACCCCGAAGTGCTGCGGCGGTACCTGTTCGAGGAAATCGACCCTGCCTTTGCGGCGTCGGTGCGGGCGGACGATTTGATCGTCACCGGGAAGAATTTCGGCTGCGGGTCGGCGATGGAGGTGGCGGTTACCGCGGTTCTGGGTGCCGGAATTCGCGCGGTGCTGGCCCGCAGTTTCTCGCGCACGTACTACCGGAATGCCGTGAACAACGGACTGCTGCCCGTCATCTGCGACACCAACGCGATTCGCGAGGGCGACGGCATCGCGATCCTGGACGACGCGGTCCGCAACGAAACCACGGGCGACAAGATCGCCGCGGCCATGCCGACCGGAATCGCGCTCGAGATCATACAGGCGGGCGGCCTGGTGCCCTACTTCCGCCGCCATGGTGACTTTCGACTATGACCCAACCGTACCGATTGCGGTTGCCGGGACCGACGGCCGTGCCGGAGCGCGTGCGCCAGGCGATCGCGCGCCCCATGCTGAGCCACCGCGGCCCCGAGTTCCGCGAGATCCTCCGGCGCTCGGAAGAACTGCTGCAGCCGATCCTCGGGACGCGCAACCGCGTGCTGTTCTTTACCAGTTCCGGAACCGGCATGATGGAAGCCGCGCTGGTAAACATTCTGGCGCCGGGCGAGCGGCTGCTGATTCCCACTCACGGACAATTCGGCGAGCGGTTCGCCGCGATCGCCCGTGCGTTGGGCGCGCACGTGGATACCGTCGAGATCCCGTGGGGGTGCGGCGTCGATCCCGCCGGGATCGCGCGCCGCTTGGACGCCGCCGAGTACCGCGCGGTGGTGGTGTCCACAACGAAAGTTCCACCGGCGTGGTGGCGGATCTGGCGGGAATCGGCGCGGTGCTGCGCGGACGGCCGGAATTATTGGTGGTCGATTCCGTCAGCGGTCTCGGCGGCATGGAGATGCTGCAGGACGAGTGGGGCGTGGACATCGTAGTGTCCGCATCGCAAAAAGCGCTAATGAATCCACCGGGCGTGGGGCTGGTGAGCATGAGTCCCAAGGCATGGGAGGTGGCCGGCCGCGACGACCGCGTGCCGCGTTTCTACTGGGACTTTCGCAAAGCCATGGCTTCGGTGGAGAAGACGGAGACGCCATTCACGACTCCCGTCGCGTTGATGGCCGGGTTGCGGGAGGCGCTCGAGATGATTCACGAAGAGGGGCTGTCCAAGGTGCTGGAACGGCATCGGCGGCTCTCGGATGCGCTGCGCGCCGGCTGCGCGGCGCTCGGACTGACGGAGTTCGGGCAGGGCAATTCGAGCACGGTCGTCTGCCTTGAAACGGAGCGGGGCCGCGAGATCGTCCGCCACATGTATGAGCGGCACGGGACGGTGATCGCGGGTTCGCGCAACAAGCTGGATGGCAAAGTGATTCGCATCGGCACCATGGGCGCCTTCACCGCGGAGGACGTCATGATCGACCTGGAACATCTGGGGAAGACGCTACAGGAGATCGGCCATGCCCGGTAGACCAGGATTTCGCGTACACCCATCATGGCGTCGGCCCGGCGCGGAACTGCTGGCTGCATTTGGAACGGCCTCCAGCGCGCAGGTGGCGGACTCGATGTTGCGCCTCGGCGGAATGGACGCGGGCATGCGCCCCATCTGGCGATCGCCACGCACCATCGGGGCGGCACTGACGGTGTGGTGCCACTCGGGCGACATCGTGGTGATGAATACCCAGGGCAACGTTGTGAACTCGGGATTCGGCGAGTTGCTGGCGACCAGCGCGGTGAAGATCGGAGTGCGCGCGGTGATTGTGGATGGGACCGTGCGCGATGCGGACGCGATCGAGGCGATGCAGTTGCCGGTCTATGCGCGCGGGCTCTCTCCGAACGGATGTAATAAGGACGGCGCAGGCGAAGTCGGCGGGATCGTTGCCTGCGGCGGCGTCCGGGGGACGTGATCGTGGCGGATCGCGATGGAGTGACCGTGGTGCCGCTCGACGATGCGGCTGAGGTGGCGAAACTGGCGGCGGCGCAGATCGATGAGCTATTTCGGTGACAGGCTACACAACCTCGAAATTCGCCGCAAAGCGTTGAACTAGCACAGGTGCCATCTGGCGAATTTCGAGGTTGTGTAGCCTGTCACCGAAATACGTTGGCCATCGCGGTGATGATCAGCGAATTGGTGAAGTCGATCAGAAACGCGCCCACCACCGGCACCACCAGAAACGCGCGCGGTGCGGGGCCGTACTTCTCGACCAGTTCCTCCATGCAGGCGACCGCGTTGGCGGTGATCCCCAGCATAAATCCGCAGAAGCCCGAGGCGGTGACGGCCGATTCGTAATCGCGGCCCATCGCCCAGAACGATATCGTCACGCACATCAGCCAGCAGAGAGCGACCTCGGCGGCGAGAATCACCAGCATCGGCAGCGCCAGGTGCGCCAGTTCCCAGAGCCGCAGCGTGAGCAGCGCCATGACGATGAACAGGTACAGCGCGATGCGTCCGGCTGTATCGATGTCAGGTTGCGAGAGCGGTACGATGTCCAGGTTTCGAATCACCGCCGCCACGATCATGGCTCCGATGTAGACCGGCAGGATGAGTCCGAGGTGTTCGAAGCCGGCGCTCACCAGGCTGCCGAGCCCCATCGAGATGCCGATCATGACCACCGTCGAGATGGGTGAACCGGCCTGCACCTCAGACGCGCGCGCGGTGCTTTCCATTGTGGCGGCGGGCTTCAGCTTGTGGCGGCGGATCAACCACCCTCCGATGTATCCGCCGAGCAACCCGGCCGCCGCGATCCCAAAGGTGGCGGATGCGAAGGCGACAGTGGTGGCGCCGGCCACGCCCATTTTTTCGAAGGTCGGGCCGAAGGCCAGCGAAGTTGCGGGGCCGCCCGCGAGAGCCACCGAGCCGGCCAGAATCCCCAGGCGTGCATCCAGGCCGAGCAACCTCGCCACGCCCATCCCGACCAGGTTCTGCAGCACTACGCCGAATGTGGCGACGCCGAGAAGCCAGAGCATACGCACTCCGCCCTCGCGCACCAGGCGCCAGCGCGCGCTGAGGCCGATGGTGGTCATAAATGCGACCATGAGCAGATCGCGCACGACCGTGTCGGCTTCGAGATTGACGACGCGATCGTGTAGCGCCAGCGCGATCGTCGCGTACACCATCCCGCCTGCGATCGAGACCGGAATGTTCAGCCGGTCGAGCAGCGGGATGCGGCGTTTCAGCCATCCGCCGATCGCCACGCCCAGGCAAGCCAGGCCCAGTACCTGTACCGCGCTCAATTTGAAGGTGGGCGTCAATCCTGAAGTATAGTAGGTCCGATGCGCTCTCTTGCGTGCCTGATTTTGTACGTCCCGCTGGTGTTGGCGGACAACTACCCGCGCCAGACCGGGATCGACGCGCAACACTACATCCTGCGCGCGACGTTGAGCGACGACACGGATGAAATCAGCGGCGAAGCTACAGTGGCGCTGCGGTTTGTCAAAAAGGGCGTGAAGGAGTTCGCACTCGACCTGACCTCTCTTAAGGAAGGGAAGGGCATGGCGGTCACGGAGGTAACGGGCGATGGCGCGGTGCTTCAGTACTCGCACGCGGCCGATCGCCTCCTGGTGACACGGTGAAGTACCACGGAGTGCCGGGCAACGGCCTGAAGGTCGTCAAGAACAGGTTTGGCGAGCGCTGTTTTTTCAGCGTGAACTGGCCGGTGATGGCGCGGCAGTGGCTGCCGATGATCGACCACCCGTACGACAAGGCGACGAGCGAGTTCCTCATCACCGCGCCTGCTAAATATCAGGTAGTAGCGAACGGCCTGCTGCAGGAAGAGATCGATACGGGCGACGGCCGCCGGATCACGCACTGGAAACAATCGGTGCCGATCGCGTCGTGGCTGAATAATATCGGGGTGGCGCAATTCGCGTCGCGGCACTTCGGTACGGCGGCCGGCGTGCCGCTGCAGACGTGGGTGTTCCATCAGGATCGCGACAACGGCATCATCACGTTCGAGACGCCCACGCGGCAGGCGATCGAGTTTTACAGCGACCACGTGGGCCCTTATCCCACGAGAAACTGGCGGACGTGCAGGCGGCGGGCATGGGCGGCGGCATGGAGCACGCGAGCGAAATCTTCTACGGCGAGCGCTCGGTGAGCAACCGCCCGGCCTTCGGCCTGGTGGCGCACGAAGTCTCGCATCAATGGTTTGGGGATTCGGTGACGGAAAAGGACTGGGACGATGCGTGGCTGAGCGAAGGTTTCGCCACGTACTTCGCGATGCTGTGCGCCGAATACTACGAGGGCCGCGACGCCTTCGTGGCCGGTCTGAAGCGAAGCCGGGGGACCATCCTCGCTGCTGAAAAGCGCACGCCCGGGAGGGCGGTGATCCACGACAATCTCCCTGAGATCGCAAACGGGCGCGCGCCCAACGGGATCGTGTATCAAAAAGTCGGATGGACGCTGCACCTGCTGCGCGGCCAGGTGGGGACGGAGAAATTCCGGGCCGGGATGCGCGAGTATTACCGGCGGTTCCGGGACAGCAACGCCTCGACCGAAGACCTGCGGAAGGTGATGGAGGAGGTTTCGCGCACCGACCTTGAGTGGTTTTTCGAGCAGTGGCTATACCGCGCCGGGTCGCCTTCGATCGAGGGCGGGTGGAAGTACAATCCGGCGACGAAGAAAGTGGAAATCGATCTGGCGCAGACGCAGAGCGGTGCGCCGTTCCGGCTGCCGATTGAGATCGGTGTGGGCGGGAAGAAGGAGCGTGTCGAGCTGGCGCAGACGCAGCAGCACTTTGAGATTGCGGCGGACGCGGAACCTGCGGCCGTGGTCCTCGACCCGGATACATGGCTGCTGGCTGACGTGAAATTCGAGAAGCGTTAGTGGGGCAGGCCCTCCCGGCCTGCCTGCCACGCCACTTCGTCTGCGCCCGAGCAGGCCAGCCGGGGGGCTGGCCGCAGGCCCTGGGGCTTGCCCCACCAACTTGCGGTATGCTTCTTCCGCCTGCGGATCCGGATCGTGCGGATGGTCGAGGTAAGTGGCGAGCCATCGGCGCGCGCGAGGGAAGTTGCCTATCTTCGAAAACATCTGCCCCAACGCTCGTGCGCAGCGTGGGTACTGCGGCTCGCGCTCGAGGTGCAGATTGCAGCCGGCCTCGAGCGCATCCAGCACGCGCAAGGACGGTAGGGGTTGCACTCCCGGTGGGAGCGTGCGCATGAAGACCATCGACTGCGGGTCGGCGTAGACCAGTTTCCAAGTGGTCTGCTGCGGGTCGGCCAGGGCTGGCGCCAGCATGTAGGCGTTGCCGGTCACGTATTCGAAACCATTCATCACGATCACGTCGACGCCGTACTGGTCCAGCAGTTGAGCGGCGCTCTTGCCGCCAGTTTCGTCGTGGTTGTACAGGATGCGCGCGTAATCGTTGAATACGGATTCGCTGAGCGCGCGCCCGTCGATGAAGGTACGCTGCTGCGGCCACAATCGCCACATCAAGTAGCCGCCGTACTCGTAGCTGTTGAAAATCGGCTGTGTAACGTGGTGCGCCTGGAGAAAATCGGCCGCGCCGGAGGGCCACTTCCATTCCTCGGTGTGGAACTGGAAGAAGCAGCCTCGTGCAATTCCCGTACCCACAGCCACGAGGAGCAGCGCCGCCGCGGCCCACTGGGCAAGCGTGGGGACGCGGCGGTTCCAAGGCAAATAGGAAGCGATCGGAATCGGCGCCCAGAATCCGACCAGCACGATGTTGCGGTACGCCGTCATGGCCGCGGCGGCGAAGGCGGCGTAGAGCAGCCAGTCCACCAGGCGCACACGTTTTGCGGAGTAGACAAGCACGGCGGCGGCTGCGATCAGCAACACCGAGAATGCGCTCGGCGGCCACAGACGGGCGGGACTCCACTCGAGGAGCGTAGATTGCAGAAAACTGCGGCGGTAAGAGAGCAGGATTTCGAGAATGCGAAACCCGCTCGGATTGAGACCGGAGGCGAGCACCGCGGCGGCGCTCGCGAGGAGCACCTTGCGGCAGTCGGGCGTCCGCCGCCACAGTGCTTCAGCCGAGTAGGCGCCCACCACGATCCAGCCGAGGAAGAATCCGCCGTGGCAGTTGGCCCAGATCACAAAGATCGCGGGCAATGCCCAAAGCCAGCGGCGGTATTCCAGAATCGCCGCGGTCAGAGCCAGCAGAAGGAACGTGATCAGATAGGGACGATCGAGCGCGAAATCCACGGCGACGGCGGCGGCTGCGAGCGCTGCCCCCACACTGCGAAGGAAACCGCCGGTGCGCCGCCAGACGATCAGCCCTACGACGGCACAGAATGCGGTCAGTAGACCGGCGCGCAAGAGCACCACGCCGGCGAATCCGGCAGCGTTGTATGCACCATAGAGCAGCACCTGCGCGAGCCATTCGTGGGTGAGGTTGAAATGGCGCGTGAGCTCTTCGCCCGCATAAGCTGTGCCCGCGCCGGCAGTCGTGAAGGCGAAGGGATCGGGGACGGGCAGCGTGTGCCGCTGGGTAATGTACTGGCCAGTCTTAAGGTGCCACCAGAAGTCGGAGTCGACCACCGGCGGCGAGAAGAGTCCGAGAAGCAGAGTCGCGGAGAGGGCCAGCAGAAGGGGTTTGAGCGATGCGGAAGCCGGACGAGACTCCGCGGTTTTGCCACGTGATTTCATACAAAATCTGGCTTTTGTACTAGCTGGCCAAAAGATAGTCGCGGGATCGCCGGAATTTGGACTAGCATGAACAAGGTCGTCTAACGCGCAAAGAGACACTCAAGCGACCGGCCTTCTCCTCGGTGTAACATCCCTCCTTAGGCCGGCCGCTCTTTTTTCTAATCGACAGGCACTGCGTGGTCGAAAACCACATCCAGAGTTGAACCTGCTCGCAGGGTCACTTCGCGGCCGCGCGTGAGCAGGACCGTGGCGAGTCCCACGGCACTTCCGGCGCCCGCTCCGATGCCCGCGCCCTTCCAACTCCTGTCAGCCAAGCCGCCGATCGCCGCACCGGCTCCACCCATGGTGGCGATGCGCGCGGCGTCCGCGTCCTTACTGCCGCCCTGCTGGATGCCGCCCTCTTTCCGCTCCACCTTCTGCTCGGTGCCATCCGAATCGACCGATTTCGGAATTGGCGAGATCTCGATAGTCTTCCCGCTGGGAAATGTGAGACTCTCGATGCGGACGGCGAGTTCCGCACGTCCGGAAACGCGCCCGCTCCGTTTCGCGTGCGTGACGACGCCTTGCGCGTAGCAATCGACGGGGACGACGATCTGCCCGTTGGATACGATCGGCGATGCGGTCTTCAGGTACACGTAGTCGCCCACGCGGGCGGTGCGGGTGTCGAGCGAATTCACCAGGCGCATCAGCAGATGGCTGCCTTGTGGAATTTCGGCGGCGCTGAGTGCGGGAACCAGGAGGGCGAAGAGGGCTAGTCGCATTAAAATGCTCCTCTTCCTATCCTAGCGCCGCGACCGGCGAGAGTCGCTCAACCGCTTCAAGAGGAATGCCAGAGCCAGCGTCAGCAGCGAGTCTGTGATCTCAGGATGGCGGCCGAGTAGTTTGCGCTGCAGCATCTCCAGTATGAAAAGCGCGGCCGCCAGAATCGGTCCAGCGATCCAGTAGGAGGCGCCCGCGAGCGAGAGCAGCCACAGTGCGGAACCGTATTGAAATGCCTTTTGGAACAGCACGCGCACGGCGGGTCCTCCGTCGGCTTGCAGGGACGCACTCAAGGGAATCCACGAAAACGGTTCGGGGTTGGGCGCGAACTGAAATGGCGAAAGCTCCGCGAGCGCGATGGCGGAGAGCATCAGGAACAATCCGGAGCGTGATCGCAAGCGGTCGGGGAGGAGGGCCCAGATCGGCAGGAACGCGGCGACGGCCAGGAAGTCCGCGGGTTGCGGGGCGCGCTCCGGAATGAAGAGACGCATCACGAGGAGGACCAACGGCGCGAGGTACGGCGCAATCTCTCCCCATTGCAGTTCGCGAATCGTCAGCGCCAGCGCGAACCAGGCGGCGGCGCCTATCCAAACGCCGGCTGCGGAAAACACGGCGGGATGCAGCAGGTAGCGGAACTCCGCCTCCACGCGACTCCGGCTGAGCACCGGGAAGAACGGAAAAAGCTGATACCCGATCCAGCAGGCGAGCAGGAAGATTGCGGACCAGCGGTCGCGGCCGGCCTGGCGCGCTGCGGCGCGTTCCAGTTTGAAGGGAACGAGCAACGCAACGGCTACGCCTACCAGAGTGCCGGCTGCGTTGGCGGCCACATCGGCCAGATTAGTGGCGCGGATCGGAACGTAGACCTGGAGAAGTTCAATCGAGGTGGAGAGAACGATCCCTCCGGCCACGGCGGCTACGGCTGCTACCCATCGTGAACGGCGCCGTGCCAGCGTGAGGAACGCCGCCCAACCGAGCGGCATGTAGAGCAACACATTTTCCGCGGCGTCGCGTAGTTCGAAGCGAGTGAATTGGCGGGGCCACGAGTGCATCAGGATATGGACGGGATGAGCGCCGGGCAGCCACCGGAAATTCCAGGGATACAAAGAACCGTAGATGATGAAGGCGACGACCAGCAGCAGGAACCGCGGCACTAGCGCCTGGCGAAGCGGCGCAAGCGGAAAATTTCCGCCAGCGAAATGTACAGATTCACCGCGCCCAATCCACTGATGGCGCCGCGGAAATACATGTTCGTCCAATACTGGTGCCATTCCGGCATGAGGGCGGAGAAGTAATTGCCGTCCCAGTATTCGGTCCAAGGGAAGATGAGGAGGAAGAGGCCGATTTCCAGGCAGAACGTGATGAACAGCACCGCCGACATTTTGTGATACCAGCGGTAGATGGGCTTCTCGATGGCTATCGGACCGGGAATGCCTTCGGCCTGCTGCGGCGGCGGCGGTTCCATCGGCATCATGCAGCGCCCACCGTTTCGAATAGCTCCATCTGGAGATCGTAATCCATGGGGAAGAGCGAGCACACGCGCACCGGCTCGAAACTGCGGCGGTGCAGCGGCGTGAGGCCGTACTGTTCGATCGCCTTCTGGTGCTCCGGCGTCGAATATCCTTTGTGCGACGCGAGGCCGTATTGCGGGAACACTTCGTCCCAGACCCGCATGCAGGCGTCGCGATACACCTTGGCGACGATGGACGCCGCGGCGATGGCGTGGCAGCGGGCGTCACCCTTGATGAGGGGACGCTGCGGCAGGGGAAGTTCGAGAGGCATGGCGTCGGTCAGCAGAAAGTCGGGCGCCGGATGGAGCCGCGTCACCGCCACCCGCATAGCTTTGCGCGAAGCCTGATAGATGTTGATGTCGTCGATAGTCGCGGCATCGATCGCTGCTACTGCCCAAGCAACCGCGCGCTCGCGGATTCGTTCCGCCAGCACCTCGCGGCGCTCCGGCTCAAGCATCTTACTGTCGTTGAGACCGCGCACCGGACGGTCGGGGGAAAGGATCACGGCGGCCGCTACCACGGGGCCGAACAGGGCTCCGCGGCCGACCTCATCCACGCCTGCAACGGCGTGGAATCCGCGCGCATGCAATTCGCGCTCCAGCGTCGCTTCGCACCGGAATTTGCCCCCCGCCGACTCGGGCCGCATTGGGAAACCCAGCGGCTAGACTCGTTCGCGAAGCCGGGCAGCCTTGCCCTTGAGGCCGCGCAGATAATACAGCTTGGCGCGGCGGACGCGCCCAGTGCGAACCACGTCGATGTGGTCGATGACGCGGGCGTTCACCGGAAAAATGCGCTCCACTCCCTGGCCGAAACTGACCTTGCGCACCGTGATGCTCTCACCCATTCCGGTGTTATTGCGGGCGATGACCGTGCCTTCGAATGCCTGAAGCCGTTCCTTGTCGCCTTCCTTAATCTTGACGTGGACCCGGATGGTATCGCCGGGGCGGAACGTGGGGATGTCGCTCCGCAGGTTCTTGCTTATGAATTTCGTTAACAACGCATTCTGCATCGAGATTTCCTTGAAACTTCTAGTGTATACGATGAGGGGGGAGTTCGCTGGAAGGCAGTCTGGGCCACGGATGGACACCACGGCCTGTTGAACGACCTTGTCCTCCAGCGCGGCGATCCCTAACGGCCGTTGCCGGCCGTCGGCTTTGGGTATGTATGTTCTCCTCGACGGTTGAGCGCGGTACGCGCCCCGATGGACTCGGTCATGGAGGTCCTG